>NZ_JBNYXQ010000019.1:0-8655 GCF_051380735.1 Janthinobacterium longum | reverse complement strand
AAAGGCGAGAGTAAACCTGAATCGCGGCGAGTTTACAAGGGGCGCGTTAAGTCATTGAATGTCAACGCATTTTCGCACCGGCTAGGCGGCGGTCTGGACTTGTGTATAACGAGGTGGTGTAAACCGGCGAAGCGTACTCGCCGGCTATGTCGCATCAGGAATGGCGTTCATGCAGATGGTGCAGTCGGGCGGACTAACACGAGATGAGTGTCTCGAACTATATCGCGAGGAACTGGCTGCAATAGAAGGTCTCCCTTTTTCGACTGCCATCAAACACACCTTGACGCCAGGATAATGCGATCAGCTCGGTCGTACCGTAATCAGCTCCTGCGCCACCGCCGCGCAGGCGCTGACGTGCTGGTTGCCGATCTGGCGAAACACGGCGTAACCGAGCGCGGCCGCCACGGCCTGGCCGGCGAATGGCACGAAGCGCGCCACCTGCTTGCTGGCCAGCTTGACGCCGCTGCGCTTGAGCAGGTGGATGAGGAGCTCACGCGTCACCAATTTTCCTACCAGCATGCCGCCCATGCCGATCGCCACGCGATAGGCCATCAGCTTGAACTGCGGATTGAGTTTTTCGATCTGCTCCGGCGTCAGGCCGAATTCATGGTTGATGTCGTTGATAAGCATCGACAACAGGCCGACGTCCGACATCAGGTCGATGCCCGGGATCGGAATGGCCGAGGCACCGGCCGACATCAGGGCGCGACGACGCACCAGACGACGGCAGCGCTCGCTCGCCTGTTCGATTTCGGCCAGGGTGCCCGGGATCAGGTTCCAATCGGTGACGCTATTGTCTTGCATACGGTTTCTCCACGCGGTAAAGGCAAACCCAAGTGTAGCGGAAAGGGGCGCCTTTTCGATTTCACTGGACACAGTTGCAATCTCTGTTATATTTCATGAGAGCATTCCTTAACATTACGATAAGCAGCGCTGCCCGTCTGTTTGTTGTTACACATTTCAGCCAAATATGCGAATTGCCGTACTCGATAGCGACCATAGCCAGGCAGAACTGATTTGCCAGGTGCTCACTGCGGCAGGGCATGCTTGCCACGAATTCCAGAGTGCCAGGGAAATGCTCGGGCAACTGCGCAAGGACAGTTGCGACATGCTGATCCTCGACTGGCAGGTCAGCGACCTCGATGGCGCCGAAGTATTGCGCCGTGCACGCGAAAAACTGGCGCCCAAGGCGCCGGTGTTGTTTATGACCAACAGCGCGGGCGAGGACGATATCGTCGCCGGCATCAAGGCAGGCGCCGACGACTACCTGGTGAAACCGCTGCGGCGCAGCGAACTGGCGTTGCGTGCCCAGGCACTGCTGCGCATGGCCTATCCCACGCAAAATACCGCCGAGCAACTGCAATTTGGCAATTACACCTTTGAAACGCGCGCCGGCCGGCTGCTGATGGATGGCGAGCCACTGGACGTGACGCACAAGGAATTTGCCCTGGCGCTGCTGTTCTTCCGCAACCTGGGCCGGCCTTTGTCGCGCGCCTACATCCATGAAGCGGTATGGCAACGCGAAACAGCCCTGCCTTCGCGCACCATGGATACCCACGTTTCGCGCGTGCGCAACAAGCTGCAACTGAAACCCGAGCAGGGCTACCGGCTGGTGCCCGTCTACAGCTATGGTTACCGCCTGGAAAAACTGAACGCCCAGCCGGCAAATGCCTGAGCCACAGCGGGCCTGCTCAATCAGCGGGCACAAAGCGCTATAATGTCGGCACAAGTCATTCCCCAGCCCTGAAATGCAACTGCTCGCCGTCGGCCTCAATCACACCACTGCTCCAGTGTCGCTCCGCGAACAGCTGGCGTTTTCGCCTGAGCATCTGGGTCAGGCGGTGGTCGCGGCGCGCACCTGGTTCCAGCGCATCGACTTGCGGGACAATGACGAAGCGGCCATCTTATCGACCTGCAACCGCACCGAGCTGTATGCGGCCAGCCGGGTACCGAACCCGCTCGACGCCGGTGCCCATTTCCTGGCCGATTATCACAAACTCAGCTACAGCGAGCTGCGCCCCCACCTGTACATGCTGCCGCAGCACGATGCCGTGCGCCACACTTTCCGCGTCGCCTCCGGGCTCGATTCGATGGTGCTCGGCGAAACGCAGATCCTGGGCCAGATCAAGGACGCCATCCGCACCGCCGATGAAGTGGGCGGCCTGGGCACTTATCTGCACCAGCTGTTCCAGCGCAGTTTTTCGGTCGCCAAGGAAGTGCGCAGCACCACCGAGATCGGCGCCCACAGCGTGTCGATGGCGGCTGCCGCCGTGCGCCTGTCGCAGCGCATCTTCGACAAGATCGCCGAGCAGAACGTGCTGTTTATCGGCGCCGGCGAAATGATCGAGCTGTGCGCCACCCACTTTGCGGCGCAAAATCCGAACAGCATCACGATCGCCAACCGCACCATGGAGCGGGGCGAGGCGCTGGCCCACCGTTTCAACGGCCGCGCGATCCGCCTGGCCGACCTGCCCGAAAAACTGCACCAGTTCGACATCGTCATCTCGTGCACGGCATCATCCTTGCCGCTGCTGGGCCTGGGCCTGGTCGAGCGCGCCATCAAGGCACGCCGCCACAAGCCCATGTTCATGGTCGACCTGGCAGTGCCGCGCGATATCGAAACGGAAGTGGGCCGCCTGAACGACGTGTTCCTGTACACCGTCGACGACCTGGGCAAGGTGGTGCAGACGGGCCTGGAAAGCCGCCAGGCGGCCGTGGCGCAAGCCGAAGCCATCATCGAGACGCGCGTGCAGTCGTTCATGAGCTGGGTCGACGACCGCGCCATGGTGCCGGTGATACAGGATCTGCATGAAAGCAGCGAAACGCTGCGCCAGATGGAAGTCGAACGCGCGCGCAAGATGCTGGCCAAGGGCGCCGACATCGACGCCGTGCTCGAAGCACTGTCGAAAGGCCTGACCGCCAAGTTCATGCATGGCCCGCAACAGGCGCTGCACCGCGCGCAAGGCGACGAGCGCAAGCAACTGGCCACCCTGCTGCCGAAACTGTTCCGCCCGCGCCGTTAGCGCAGCCCACCGGCCGCCTCCCGGCCCCGCTTTCCAGGCGTGCCCACGGTGCGCTCTCCTCGCCACTTTTATTCCGAATTGCTATGAAACCATCCATGTTGTCCAAGCTCGATCAACTGGCAAACCGCCTGGTTGAACTCGACGAACTGTTGATGCACCAGGACGCCACGTCGAATATGGACAGCTACCGCAAAATGACGCGCGAGCATGCCGAACTGGGCCCGCTGGTGGCGCTGTACCACTCCTACCAGGAAGCGGGCAATGACATCGTCACGGCGCAGGAAATGCTGGCGGACCCGGACATGAAGGAATTCGCCCAGGAAGAAATCGAGGCGGCAAAAACCACCATGACGCAGCTCGAGCGCGAGTTGCAGACCATGCTGCTGCCGAAAGACGCGAATGACGAGCGCAATATTTTCCTGGAAATTCGCGCCGGCACCGGCGGCGACGAGTCGGCCCTGTTCGCCGGCGACCTGCTGCGCATGTACACGCGCTTTGCCGAACGCAACCGCTGGCAGGTGGAGCTGGTATCGGCCTCCGATTCCGACCTGGGCGGCTACCGCGAGGTGATCGTGCGCCTGGTCGGCAATGGCGCGTATTCCAAGCTGAAATTCGAGTCGGGCGGCCACCGCGTGCAGCGCGTGCCGGCCACCGAAACCCAGGGCCGCATCCACACCTCGGCCTGCACCGTGGCCGTGATGCCGGAAGCGGACGAAGTGGAAGACGTCAATATCAACCCGGCCGACTTGCGCATCGACACCTACCGCGCCTCGGGCGCCGGTGGCCAGCACATCAACAAGACCGATTCGGCCGTGCGCATTACCCACTTGCCGACCGGTATCGTGGTCGAATGCCAGGACGACCGCAGCCAGCACAAGAACAAGGCGCAGGCCATGAAGGTGCTGGCCGCGCGCATCAAGGACGTGCAGCTGCGTGCGCAGCAATCGCAGGAAGCGGCCACCCGCAAGAGCCTGATCGGCTCGGGCGACCGCAGCGAGCGCATCCGCACCTATAATTTTCCACAGGGGCGCATGACGGACCACCGCATCAACCTGACCTTGTACAAGCTGGACTTCATCATGGATGGCGATTTGACGGAGCTGACGAATGCGTTGGCGGCGGAGCATCAGGCTGAACTCCTTGCCGCGCTGGGGGATTAGCCGCGGAAGGCTGGCGTCAGACCCCCTCGCCCCTCAGCGCAAGCCTCTGAATTAGCGGCATTGAGGGTCTGACCCCGGGTTTAAGTTGCAGGTAAGCAGCAAAAATCAAGCCTGTGCGAAAATGCACGGCTACCACTCCACTCACCTCACCGTCTCGCCCATGAAAAATTCACGCACTGTCTTGCTCCTTATCGCCGCCCTGTGTTTCGTCATGCTGGGCGTGGCCATGTATCTGCAGCATGTGATGAACATGGCGCCCTGCCCGCTGTGCGTGATCCAGCGCTATCTGTTTATCGCGATTGCAACAGGCTGCCTGATCGGTGCGGCCTCGACAACACCGAAGATCGGCGCAGGTATCGGCCTGCTGGCCGCACTGGGCGGCCTGGGCGTGGCCGGCAAGCATTTATATGTGCTGGCCCATCCCGGTTACTCCTGCGGCATCGATCCGGTGGAAACAGCATTGAACAAGATTTTCACGGCGCAAACCATGCCTTTCATGTTTGAATCGTACGGCGCCTGCGAAAATGCGGGCGAGGCCTTTATCGGCCTGTCGATCCCGCAATGGGCCTTCGTCTGGTTCGCCATCTTTGCGCTGGGCCTGTTGTTCATCTTGCTGCGCCGCAAAAAATAATTGAAAGCACCATGACCGTAACATTGATACCCGCCGGCAGCACCGTCGGCGCCCTGCAACAACAACCGCTGCTCGACGCGGTCGACAACCGCATCCTGCTCAGCCACGCGCTGGGCCTGTCGCGCGTGGGCCTGATCACGCAATCGGAGCGCGTGCTGAACGGCGACGAGGCGCAGCGCCTGTCGAGCCTGGTGGAGCGCCGCTTGCGCGGTGAACCGGTGGCCTATATCGTCGGCCAGCGCGAATTTTTCGGCCTGCCGTTTACCGTCAGCGACGCCGTGCTGATACCGCGGCCCGACACCGAAGTGCTGGTGGAACTGGCGCTGGACCGCTTGCCGCCGGGCGGACGCGTGCTCGACATGGGTACCGGCAGCGGCGCCATCGCCGTCGCGCTGGCCCATACCCGGCCCGACGCGGTCGTCACGGCGCTGGACGTGAGCAGCGCGGCGCTGGCCGTGGCGCGCCGCAACGCCAGCGCCAACGGCGTCAATATCACCTTTATGGCCAGCGACTGGTTCGGCGCGCTGGGCACGGAAAAGTTTGATTTGATCGTCTCCAATCCGCCGTATATCGCCAGCGGCGACCGCCACCTGGGCGAAGGCGATCTGCGGTTTGAGCCGCCCGGCGCCCTGACCGACCATGCCGACGGCCTGTCGGCACTGCGCACCATTATTGCCGGCGCCGCGCGCCACCTGGCGCCCAAGGCCTGGCTGCTGATGGAGCATGGCTATGACCAGGCCGCCGCAGTGCGCCAGTTGCTGGTCGAAGCCGGCTTCAGCCACACGCAAAGCTGGCGCGACCTGGCCGATATCGAACGCGTTTCCGGCGCCCGCCACGGCTGAGCAATTTTCAATTTGATGCCACCCGCTTGACCGCGCGACGCGCCGTTGAGCATCGAGTTTGTTAAAATATCAAGCGCTTCCTGACCACCACGCTGCCCTGCTTTGCCGGGGCGGATGCTGGCGGCGCGGCGCTTTTTGGGTGACCGCCGACGCAATTGCGCATTTTCGGTTAATCTCAGCACCACATTTATTTGCTGTACAAGAAAGGAAGCTCCAATTGCCCAACCTGTTGACACGCCGCCTGGCATTGCTGACCGAAGATGCCAACCGCGCGCTGCTGGGCGGATTGCGCGGCATCGAGCGTGAAACCCTGCGCGTCGACCACGCCGGCCATCTGGCTTCCACGCCCCATCCCGCTGCGCTCGGTTCGGCGCTGACCCATCCTGAAATCACCACCGACTACGCCGAAGCGCTGCTCGAATTCATTACTCCGGCCGAAGCCGACATCGCCGTCACGCTAGCCAAACTCGATACCGTGCACCGCCATGCCTACAGCCGCCTGGGCAAGGAACTGCTGTGGAGCCAGTCGATGCCGGGCGAATTGCCGGCCGAACAAGATATCGAGATCGCCAACTACGGCAGCTCGAACATGGGCATGCTCAAGCATGTGTACCGCCGTGGCCTGGCGCTGCGCTATGGCAAGGCCATGCAATGCATCGCCGGCATCCACTACAATTATTCGCTCGACGAAGGCCTGTGGCAGTTGCTGGCGGCCGATGCCGGCACCAGCGCCACCGCCAGCACGTCGGCCATGGACGTGCAGTCGGAAAGCTACCTGGCGACGATCCGCAATTTCCGCCGATACAGCTGGCTGCTGATGTATCTGTTCGGCGCCTCGCCGGCGCTGGCGTCCGGCTTTTTGCGCGGCCGGCCGCACAAGCTCGACACCTTGTCCGGCGACACCCTGTATTTGCCGTACGCTACCAGCCTGCGCATGAGCGACCTGGGTTACCAGAACGACGCCCAGTCGGGCCTGCGTCCGCAGGAGAACAGCCTCGACGACTACGTCAATGCGCTGACGCAAGCCGTCAACGCACCGTATGCGCCATACGCAGAACTGGGCACCAAGCAAGACGGCGAATGGATACAGCTGTCGACCAATGTGCTGCAGATCGAGAACGAATACTATTCGACCATCCGCCCCAAGCGCGTGATCCGCACCGGCGAGCGGCCGATCCAGGCGCTGTGCCTGCGTGGGGTGCAATATATCGAAGTGCGCTGCATGGATGTCGACCCGTTCGAGCCGGTCGGCATCAGCCTGCCGACCGGCCGCTTCCTCGATACATTTTTGCTGTTCTGCGCGTTAGATGAGAGCGCGCCGATATCAAACGAACAAAGCGCCTGCTACACCGCCAATTTCGCACGCACCGTCAAGGAAGGCCGCAAGCCCGGCTTGAGCCTGCGGCGCGACGGCGAAGAGATCAGCCTGCAGGCCTGGGGCCAGGAATTGCTGGCGCGCATGGCGCCGGTGGCAGCCTTGCTGGACTCTCGCCATGGCGGCACCGAACACGCCGACAGCCTGGCGGCGCAAGCTGTCAAGCTGCTTGACCCGGACGCCACGCCGTCGGCGCGCGTGCTGCGCGAACTGCGCGCCAACGGCGGCTCGTTTGCCGCCTTCGGCCTGCAGCAAAGCGAACGCCATGCGGCGTTTTTCCGCGAGCAGCCGCCAACGGCCGAACAGAGCACCTACTTCGACCAGCTGGCGGCAGCGTCGCTGGCCGAACAGCGCGCCATGGAAACGGCACCGCAGGCCAGCTTCGACGACTACGTCGCGTCCTACCGCGCCAGCACCCTGTGCTCCCACACCTGACTCGATAACCTTTCGTAAAGCGCCCGATGCTGACCTTCTATAACGAACTGCACAGCCAGCATCGAGCCCGTTACGAAATGTTCCGTGGCGAACTTGTCCCCAGCTTCGAGGTTCCGGAGCGGGCCGACATGGTGGTGGCGGAGTTGGGGCGGCGCAACCTGGGCCGCATCGTCACGCCGCACGGCGTGCCTTTGACCTCGCTGGAGCGCATCCACACGCCGCGCTACCTGCATTTTTTGCGCCATGCCTGGCAAGACTGGCTGGCGCTTGATCCGGACAACGCCAACCGCGACGCCGTGCCGTCCGTCTGGCCGGTGCGCACTTTGCGCAGCGATATCGAACCCGATAATTTCACCGCCAGGCTGGGCCTGTATTCGATGGACAACGGCACGCCGCTGACTGCCGGCACCTGGACCGCCGCCAAGACCGGTGCCGACTGCGCCGTCAATGCGGCCCACGCGCTGCGCCTCGGTGAACGGGCCACGTTTGCCCTGACGCGGCCACCGGGCCACCATGCGGGTGCCGATTTTTTTGGTGGCTACTGTTTCCTGAACAACGCCGCGCTGGCGGCCCAGCATCTGCTTGACGACGGCGCGCGCCGGGTCGCCATCCTCGACCTCGACTACCACCACGGCAACGGTACCCAGAGCATTTTCTATGCGCGCAACGACGTGCTGTTCGTCTCCCTGCACGCCGATCCGCGCCAGGAATATCCGTTCTACCTGGGCCATGCCGACGAGACCGGGGCCGACGCCGGCCTGGGCTACAACGTCAACCTGCCGCTGCCGGCCGGCTGCCCCACTGCCCAGTGGTTCACCACGCTGGAAACAGCCTGCGTGCGCATCACCATGTACGCGCCCGACGCGCTGGTGGTGTCGCTGGGCGTGGACACCTATGTCGGCGACCCGCTGTCGCACTTCGCCCTGCAAAGCGGCGACTACCTGCGTCTCGGCGAACGCCTGGCCTACCTGAATCTGCCGACTGCGTTCATCCTCGAAGGCGGGTATGCGGTCAAGGAGCTGGGCATCAATGTGGTCAATGTGCTCGAAGGCTTCGAGACGGCAGAGTAAATCTGGGGTCAGACCCTAATGCCGTTAAGTTAAGCCTTTCGATTCAAGACAGATTGTAAACAGCGGCAAATAATGTTAACTTTCGGGCAGTTATGGACTCTACTGCCTTTTTACTTGCC
>NZ_JBNYXQ010000018.1:0-20692 GCF_051380735.1 Janthinobacterium longum | reverse complement strand
TGCAGGTGTGCCATTGCCGTCTGCTCGATCAAGGCAATCGCCGCATCCTGCCCGGTGCTGCCCTGCAACAGTGCGATGCCGGCCAGGCGCTGGCGCTGCGACAATTGCGAGAACTGTCCGATAAATGTGTGCCATTGAACCGGGTGCATGATCGCCTCCTGAAAGAAGAATTCTGTTCAGTTAGACGTCGGCAAGTTCAGACAGTTCCCACTTTTTTCGGTGACATAGCCTTTTTTTATTGCCATGTTACGCTTTCCGGGAGCCATGATCGGGCGCGGCGATGTTTACCGGATTTCCTCCGTGTTACTGGCCAAGCGCAGGAAATCGACCACCGCTCGCAGCGCCGACGAGTGCTGCCGTCGACCCGGGTAGTACAGGAAGAAACCGGGGAAATACGGCGACCATTCGGACAGCACCTGGACCAGGCTGCCTTCGCGCAGTTCGTTCTCGATCGTGGACTCAACAATTGGCGCCACTCCGACGCCGTCGAGTGCTGCCGCGATCATCATGTCGTTGTTGTCGAGCACTAGCGGACCACCGAGCTGCAGGGTGAGGGTCTTGCCATCTTTCTCGAATTCCCATGGATACAAGCTTCCGCTTGATCCGGCGCGAAAGCTGATGCAGCGATGCCGCAGCAGGTCCTTCGGCGTGCGTGGGGCAGGATGGGCTGCCCAGTATACCGGCGATGCGACGATCGCCGTCCGCAGGTCCGGTGTGACGCGCACCGCCACCATTTCCTTCGCTACGCTGTCGCCCAAGCGGATGCCGGCATCGTATCCCTCCTTCACAATATCGACGAAATGATCGTTTATCGCCATGTCCAGTCGAATGTCCGGGTAGGTCCGGGTGAACTCGCCGAATCGCCGCGCAAGCACCATCTCGGCGGCCAGATAGGGAACGTTGATACGTACCTGTCCGCAAGGATGGTCGCGAAACGCGTTGATGCTATCGAGCGCGATGCCGATCGCCTGCAGCGCCGGCTCGACCTGGTCGTAGAGTACTTGTCCAGCTTCGGTGAGGCCAACCTGCCGGGTTGTCCGGTGCAGCAAGCGCACACCGATACGCTGTTCCAGGGAGCGCAAGGCGTGGCTGAGCGCCGAGGGGGTGACGTTCAGTATGGCGGAGGCGCGGCGAAAGCTTCGTTCGCGTGCCACAAGCACGAAACCGTTCAACTCGAGCACGGTGGAGGGGGCTATATTGGTGAGCATGGTTCATCATTCCAATGAGTTTTATCTAGCTTATATTCAACAGCCATGCGCTGTACAGTGGTGTTTCAAATCGCACACTGATTAATTCATCAAGAAATATGGCCATGATTACAAATAAATCCGAGCGTCTGCTCAATAAAGTAACGATCGTAACGGGCGCCGGCACTGGAATTGGCGAAGCCGCAGCGCTCGCTTTCGCCCGCGCAGGTGCGAAAGTGGTGCTGGTCGGCCGCCGGGAAGCGCCGCTTCGGTTGACGGCCGAACGCATTGGGCGGGCTGGCGGCGAGGCGCTGGTCGTTCCCGCCGACATGTCTCATCCCGAAGAGGTCGACATGGTGATAGCGCGCGCAATGGAGAACTTCGGTCGCGTGGACAACTTGTTCAACAACGCCGGCATTCAGGGCACGGGAGGCAATATTGTCGATATGGCTGTGGAGAGTTTCGACGAGCTGATCGCTATTAATCTGAAAGGTCCCTGGTTGATGACCCGCGCCGCGCTGCGGGTGATGATCGCGTCCGGTGCGCCGGCGTCGATCGTCAACACCTCGTCGTTCTTGTCGACCGCCGCCACATCGGGAACGTCGGCCTATTCGGCCAGCAAAGCCGGATTGGACGCAATGATCCGTGCGATCGCGTTGGAAGTGGGCAGCCACGGCATCCGCATCAACAATATCAACCCCGGTGTCATCGACACGCCCATGCTCAGGGCACACGGCGACGCGGTGATTCCACCACTGGCCGCGCGCGCTGCGCTGGGAAGAATAGGCACGCCGGACGATATCGCCGACGTCGCCGTGTGGCTTTGTACGGACGAGGCACGCTTTATCACCGGCCAATCTATACTGGTCGACGGCGGCTTTACGATTCCCGGCCCGAGATAAACGTGCGCTGAGTGACGCAAGGGGACGTGAATCAGCAAATCGGCCGAATCAGCTAACTCTTTGACCACGCCAAAACGATTGATTTCGTGGCCGGCCGTGGCCAACTTCACGGCCATCGTCAACCCGCTGCAGGACAGCGCATTCCTGCCGGTGATTCCCGCCGGCTTGCCGTCGACCCTGCTGGCGCGCCGGCCCGATACCGCCTTGGCCCAGCGCTGATGCTGAACGTTTCGAAACGGGCGGTAGCGCCAATACGCCCCGTTCAATCTGCGGCCAGCAGTGCTTTCAGAATATCTTCCGAGCGCCGCTGGCCATACGGTTTGCCATAGGCTTTGGTAGCCACCGCCACCACCATGCGGCGCGCAGGAATCACGTAGATTTTGTTGCCACCATTGCCAGACGCAAAAGACACCTTGACGTTTTCACCGTCAACGTCATACGTTTTGCCGTACCAGAAATAGCCATAATGATCGGCGTAGCGGTCCGCCTTGCCGATCGCCACGCGCGGCGCCAGCGCCGCCTTGAGCCAGCCCGATGCGATCACGCGTCGGCCATTGGCCACGCCATCGTCCAATACCAGTTGCCCGATAGTCGCCATGTCGCGTGGCGTCAACGACAAATTGCCTTGTCCCTTGGCATGGCCTGCCACATCGCGGCCCCACTGCCAGCGCGTAATGCCCAGCGGCGCGAACAGCACGCTGCCGGCAAACGTGTCCAGGTCGACGCCGCTGGCGCTTTCCACCACGCGCCCGGCGATATACGCACCCAGCGAGTTGTAGCGGTACAGCGTGGCCGAATCAGCGACTTTTGGTATGCTGCGCACAAAGGCCGCTGGATCAGGCGCTTCGTCAAGCTTGTCTTCATTGCCAGGCGAGGTCGCATCCTCGTCAAACGCGGCCAGGCCCGAACGCATCGTCAGCAAATCGTCCAGCACCACCTTGCCGGCCGGGCTGCCGGCAACTTCCGGCCAGTACTGGCCGACCGTCCCTGTCGTCTCCAGCTGGCTACGCGCCACGGCCGCCCCCACCAGCAGGGCAGTGACGCTTTTGCCGGCCGAGCGCATGTCGTGCAGTGAATCGGCCGATTGGCCGTTGTAATAGCGTTCGGCCACCAGCTCGCCATCGCGCAGTATCACCACCGCACGCAGGTCGCTGTGGCTGTCTGCATCCTGCTGCTGCAGCACCTGTTCCAGCGTGGCCGCAAGAGCGCAAGGACTATAAACGGCGGCAATCAATAGCAGGCAGGCGGACAAGCGGCGCATGGCGGTCTTTCGTGGCAAAGGCAGGTCGCCCAGTGTCGTGTATTTGCGCATGCTTGCGCAAGAAGTTGGACTGAACGGCGCAATCGTGTCCTTCAAACGCAAAAAAGACAGCCTCAGCTGTCTTTCCTGGACCTGCGCGCCAGCGATTATTGTGCGGTCGCTGGTGCTGGTGTGGCTTCCACGGCTTTTTCATCAGCTTTGGCCTTGGCTTTGGCGGCCTTGTGGTGGGCCTTGGCTTTCTTGACCTTGGCATCGGCTTTGGCGCCGGCGACATCGGCTTTTGCATCAGCGGCGACTGCCGCTTCTTTTGCGTCTGCCTTGACTACTGCCTTGGTTTCCTTGGCATCGGCCTTGGCCACTTCCTTGGTGTGGGTGGCTTCGGCTTTGGCAGCGGCCGGTGCAGCTGGCGTCTGGGCGAAAGCGGCGGTAGCGAAGACGGTGGCGATCAGGGCGGCGATAGTGTTTTTCATGTCAGTTCCTTGGTAAGTGTATGCGGTAACAGCGATAGTTTTTTGTGCGGGTGATTACTTGGCCGGTGCTGCTTCGGCGGTGGCCGACGCCAGTTTTTCATCGGCCTTGGCCTTGGTTTTTTTAGCTTTGTGATGGGCCTTGGCTTTGGTGGTGGCAGCATCGGCCTTGGCATTTGCCACGTCGGTTTTTGCGCCCATTTCTGCCTTGGTTTCTTTCGCGTCAGCTTTCACGACAGCGGCGTTTTCCTTGGCGTCCGCTTTGACGACAGCTTTGGTGTGGGCCGCTTCGACTTTGGCTGGCACTGAGGCCGCAGGTGCAGCAGGAGTCTGGGCAAAAGCTGCGGTAGCGAACAGGCCGGCGATCAGGGTAGCGATTACTTTTTTCATGGTGCAGTCCTCAGTGGTGGTTTATCTTGGTGCCGGGATGATTCCCGTGTCACTGAGGAGAAAACGCGGCCCGAAGCATTGCCGTTGACGAGCATTACAATCACTTACAACTGGATCGCTTTCAGCGTGCGCGCACGCCGTTTGCGCAGCCAGATAATCAGGCCCGTTGCACTCAGCATCGCCACCATCAAACCCATTGCCGAAATCATGATCCGTCCCGGCAGACCGAGGATGCGTCCCGAATGCAGTGGAAACTGTGCCTGCAGAAAGATGTCGCCGGCGCTGCCGGTGCCGGGGATCACGCCGCCGGCGGGGCTGCCGTCGCGGCCATCGAAATACAGCCAGGCGTTACCCAGGCCGCCGTCGCCGTGGTCATTGTCGGCTTCAAAAAAACCCACGCCATACAGGCCGTAGGCGGACGAATAAAACACGCCGCCTGCCGGCAGCGTCCAGCCCCGTTTTTCCGCTTCGGTTTTTGCCAGCGCTACCGCCTGTTCGCGGGTCAGCAGCGGCTCCACCGGTTTTTCCGGTGGCTGCGGCGTGCGGCTGTCGAATGCATTCGGACTCAGGGTAGAAAATTTTGCCACCAGTGGCCGCATCACCTGCGTTTGCAGATTCATCGAGATCGATGTCACGGCCAGTATCAACAGCAGCAGCCAGACCCACACGCCGCCCGAGCGGTGCAGGTCGAAGTTCAGTTTGTGGCCTTTCTCTTGCCAGCGAAACGCCAGCGACTTGCGCCAGCTGCGCAGCTTCGGGAAGGACAGATACAGCGCGATAAAACAGTCAAAGAACCATACGATGCCGATAATGCCCATCAGCCAGACGCCGAACTGTATGCCCCAGCCATCGGGGATATGCATGGTGTAGTGCAGCTTGTACAGAAACGGCAGCAGGTTCTCGCGTGCCAGCGATACCTCGCCCCACTGGCGCTTGCCCTGCACGGTGCCGGTCACGGGATCGACGGCCACCTGGTTGTAGCCAAGATCATGGGGCTTGCCGGTGGCCGGATCGAGCCTGCCTTCGACCGACATCAGCGCCGTATGGCCAGGTTCGAGCGCGGTCAGCGTGTAGTTGACGCGCACCCGCGGGTCCTGCGCTTCGACCTGCGCAGCCAGCTCCAGGCCCGAGCGTGCATGCGCCGCTTGCGTGCCGCTGGCGGCATGGAACAACTGCGGATTGAGCCAGGCGTCAAGCTCGTGATCCCAGGAGATCAGCGCGCCCGTCAGCCCGGAGATGAACAGGAACAGCGCCACCGCCAGGCCGAACCAGCGGTGCAGCACGACCAGTGGTGGCCGCAGCTTCATCAGTATTTCCAGCTCAGGGTCGCGCTGCCATTGCGGCCGGCCGCGTACAGCGACTGGTCCCAGTACAGGCTGGTCACGTGTTTCTTGTCCGTCACATTGTTCAGGTTCAGCGCCAGGCTGATATTTTTCGTCAGGTCGTAGCTGGCCATCAGGCCCAGTTGCGCATAGGCACCCTGGCGCAGGGTGACCGCATCGCTGACCTTCAGATGGATATCATCCTGCCAGATCAGGTTGGCGCCCACCTTCAGTTTCGGCACTGCCGGCACCAGATATGTAGTCGACAGGTGGAATTGCTTGCGTGGAATAAAAGTGCGTGCGTCATTGCCGTCGTTACCCTCGATGCGCAGTTGTGCGTAGCCGGCGCTGGCCTGCCAGCCGCGCGCCAGTTCGCCCGATGCTTCAAGCTCGTAACCTTTCGATTCCGAGTCCACGCCCCGGTAGATGGTCTTGAAGTCGGCAGTGGTGCCGGCCGCTTCGGCGACATTCTGCTGGCGGATCTTGAAAACGGCGCCGGACAGGTTCAGGCGGGCGTCGAACAGTTCGCCCTTCAGGCCCAGCTCCATGCTTTTGCCGGTCGCTGCGTCCAAGGTCTGGCGATTGGCGTCGGTTTCGCTTTGGGGATTGAAGATCTCGGCATAGCTGCCATAGGCCGACACATGGCGGTTGATGTCATATACCAGCCCGACATAGGGCGTGGTGTCGCTTTGCGACTTGGACTTGGCCACGCCATACGACTCGCCCGTGCCATCGACCCTGGCGGTATTGACGCCGGCCAGCAGCTTGGTATTGTCGGCCAGGTTGAAGCGGGCCGCGACAAAGGCGTTCTTGCGCTTGTCGCTGTAGGCGCTGCCGTCGGTCGATGCGTCGAAGGTGGGCAAAGGGTAGGAACCGTCAAACGCCGTGCCACCCGGCAGCGCGGTGCCGATGCCCTGCCCATAGTACGACACGTCATGCAGTTTCGATTCGGACCAGCTGGCGCCGAATGTCAGGTCGTGCTGGCGGCCGCCCAGGCTGAATTTTCCCTTGGCTGAAATGTCGGCCAGTGTCTGTTCATTGGACGAGTTGTATTTCGACGGGTAGCTGAACAGGCCGTCGCCGGTAGCACGGTCGGGCGAGCCGTACACATAGAACAGCCGTGAGTTGGACGTGGCCTTGGTGTAGGTCAGCGTGGATTTGACGCTCCAGTCGGGGTTGAAGCGGTGTTCCAGTTCGGCGAAGGTGCTGTTGGTTTCCGTGTTCCAGCGCGACCAGTCGGCCGAAGTGGAAGCCGAGATCGGATAATTGGTCTGCGTGCCATCGCTGTAGTACATCGGCAGCGCGCCCCACATGCCGCCCCTGGCCTTGGTTTTCTGATAGGTGTGGCCGGCCGTGAACGTGCTGTCGTTCGTCAGTTTTGCTTCCACCACCGCATACACGATGTCTTTCGATGGGGAATAGCGGTCCAGGTAGGAATCGCCTTCCTGGTGCGCCACCACGAAGCGCGCCGAGACCTTGCCGTCGCTGGACAAGGGCGTCGATACGTCTGCGTCCAGGCGGCGGTTATTCCACGAACCCAGCGTCAGCGCGGCCGAAGCGGCCAGGCCATCGACCGGACGCTTGCGCACGAAGTTGATGGTGGCTGACGGGTTGCCGGTCGAGGAGATCAGGCCATTGGCGCCGCGCACCACGTCGACGCGGTCGTAGATGGCCGTATCGATGTCGCCCATCACGTTGCCGAAGATAAAGGGAATGCCCACGCCGTCATACTGGAAATTGGTAATGTCGTAGCCGCGTGCCGTGTAATAGGTGCGGTCCGTTTCCACCGCTTCGACCGTCACGCCGGTGGTCTGGGCCAGCAATTTGTTCACATTGTCGAGCCTGAAGTCATCCATCTGCGCGCGCGTGACCACCGACACCGATTGCGGCGTTTCGCGCAGCGACAGATCGAGCTTGCTGGCCGATGCGCTCTTGCGCGTGGTGTAGCCGTCTTCGTGAAAGCCGGTCACGGTAATCGTGGGCATGGTGCCGTCTGCGTCAGGCGCGTCAGCCGCATGCGCCAGGCCGGCGCCCAGCGCCAGCGAAATGGCCAGGGCCAGTGGGCGTAGTGGCAGTGTGCAACGGTGGGATGGAAAAGGGCGGGCGGGCATCAAAGTAAATCCTTGAATAAGAATAAAAAGAAGAGTGAGAATCATTCGCAATTATAATATGCGTCATGGTGCGCTGCAAACACGCGCGCAAATGCTCCTGGGTTTTTTTACCTGTCTTTGCATGACACTGCCGGTTTCGCCGTATTCATGCCCGAATTGCCACCGCTCGTCGCATCCTTGCCAGTCGCCGTAAGTGGCGCGCTAGAATAAGCATTCGATTCATGACCAGCCCCCGCCATGCACGCTTCCTTCGCTCCCTTTCCAAAGCCCGTTGCACACGATCCGCGTCTGGTGCGCCGTTATCTGTGGCAGACCTTGCTGCGCTTTGGTGGCGGCATGCTGCTGCCGACGATGATCGTGGCGGGCGGCGTCATCATGCTGTTGCTGCACATTCCGCAAGATGCTGGCCGCTCGGGGTGGCTGGGGGCGATGCCCAGCCTGATCGCGCTGTTGTTACCTGTGCTGGGTGTCAATGGCATGGTGCGCCAGCAACTGCGTGACTTCAGTGAAGCGGGCGTGGTATTGACCGACGAACTGATTTCGGCACGCGTGACGCGGTCGCTGTCGTCGCCGTTCGATATTTTTACCAGCTTTGATCTGTGCGCCGAGGCGCTGTCCGGCCTGGCGACTGGTCAGGCGCTGGGAGTGGACGGGCCGCCCGCGTTTGCGCACGATCCGTTCAAGCGCATGATCACCCTGGGGCGCCGCCGGCCGTTTCGCCTGTTTGGCGCGACCGAGGTGCGCTTGTGGGTGGAGCCGGAAAAGGGCGTGCAGATACGCGTGCGACGCATTGTCAGCGGCGATTTTCTTGTCATGCAAAAAGGAAAGGCGCTGCGCGCGGTGGAGGCGGTCACCGCGCAATTGCAGGCCAGCCTGGCGCGCCGGGTGCGTGCGCTGGGTGCCGCGGTGCGCGAACAGGCGGCGGAAAAGGCCGCGTTGCAGGCAAAACTGTCTGCCCTGCAAGCGCAGGTCGAACCGCATTTCCTGTTCAATACCCTGGCCAACCTGAAGTATCTGATGCGCACCGAACCTGCGGCGGCGCTGACGATGCTCGATCACCTGACCGATTATCTGCACAGCGCCTTGCCGGACCTGCGCGCCGTGTCGTCGACAGTGGGGCGCGAGCTTGACCTGGCGCAGGCCTATCTGTCCATCATGCGCATCCGCATGGGCGAACGCCTGCGCTTCACCATTGAGGCCAGCGCTGCCGTGCGCGCGCTGCCGATGCCGCCAGCGATGCTCATCTCGCTGGTTGAAAACGCCTGCAAGCATGGCCTGGAAGGCCGGGCGCATGCAGGCACGGTGCGTATCGAAGCGGCGCTGGCGCACGGGAAGCTGGTGCTGCGCGTACATGATGACGGTGCCGGTTTTGGCGGCAGCGCCGCGCAGGGTGCAGGCCTGGGCTTGTCGAATATCCGTACCAGGCTCGATTTGCTGTATGACGGCGCCGCCGCGCTGGAAGTCACGGCTGGCGAGCAGGGCGGCGTGACGGCCATGCTGCGCATGCCGCTGCCGGAAAAGCAGGTGCTTGCATGAAGGCGTGCGCAGTCATAATTGAAGACGAACCCTTGCTCCGTGCCGAACTGCGCGACCAGTTGCAACTGCTGTGGCCCGAGCTGCAGATTGCCGGCGAGGCGGCCGATGGCGTGGCCGCTTTGGCGCTGATCGACGCCCAGCAGCCGGAGATTGTTTTTCTTGATATTCAGATGCCGGGCCTGAATGGCCTGGAAGTGGCTGCGCACTTGCCGCCGCACTGCCAGGTGGTGTTCGTGACGGCCTATGCGCAGCACGCGCTGGCCGCCTTTGATGCGGGCGCCATCGATTATCTGTTGAAGCCCTTGTCAGGTGGCCGATTACTGCAGACGATACGGCGCCTGCAGGCGCGCGGTTCGGCAGCGGCACCGCCGTCGCCCGCGCTGTTGCAGCAGGTGCTTGCAGCGCCTTGTGCGTATCTCAAATGGATCAAGGCGTCGACCGGCAACATCTTGCGGCTGATCCTGGTGGACGAGATCGATTATTTTCAGTCCGAAGGAAAATACACGCGCGTGGTGAGCCGGGGCGGCGAAGGCCTGATACGCCTGAGCCTGAAAGAGTTGCTGCTGCAGCTCAATCCTGCTCAATTCGCGCAGGTGCATCGCAGCAGCATCGTCAACCTGCATGCGGTCGAGCGGATCGACAAGGACGGGACGGCGATGGCGATCCGGCTCAAGGGCGGGCGCGGTACGCTGGCCGTCAGCGAAGCGTATGCGCGCCAGTTCCGGCAAATGTAATGCGGGATGTGCAAAAAGACAGCCTCAGCTGTCTTTTTGCATGCAGGAAACGCAATATTGTTATTTGCCGGCAGGTGCTTCAGCCATTGCGGAAGCTTTTTCTTCGGCTGCCTTGGCTTTGGCCTTATTGGCCTTGTGATGGGCTTTGGCCTTGGTGGCGCCGGCATCGGCTTTGGCGCTGGCAACATCAGCCTTGGCATCGGCGGCGGTTGCCGCTTCCTTGGCGTCAGCCTTGGCCACTGCCTTGGTTTCCTTGGCTTCCGCTTTCGTCACTTCCTTGGTGTGCTTGGCTTCGGCCTTGGCTGCTGCTGGAGCGGCTGGGGTCTGGGCAAAGGCTGCGGTAGCGAACAAGCCAGCGATGATGGTAGCAATAACTTTTTTCATGGTGCAGTTCCTCAAGAAGTGGGTGATGTGCAGAAGGTGTTTCCCCTGTCACTGAGCCAAAAACGCGGCTCGCGGCAACTTGGTTGACAGCCGATTACAAACACTTACAAAGCCCTTGTTTGCCGCTGCCCCGGTTTTGTTAGCTGGCGTACCGCGCCCGGCGTGGGGCCAGCCTAGACTGGTGCCACAATCACTGCACGGGTCCGCCATGAAAGACGCCCTGAAAACCTATCAAGCCAAGCGCATCTTCGCCATCACGCCCGAGCCTGCCGGTGGTGACGAGGCCGAAGGCGAACAGCTGAGCTTTGTGATCCAGAAGCACTGGGCCAGCCGTTTGCATTACGACTTCCGCCTGGAACTCGATGGCACCATGAAAAGCTGGGCCGTACCGAAAGGCCCCAGCTACGACAGCCGCGACAAACGCATGGCGGTACAGGTGGAAGACCACCCGATCTCGTATTCCAGCTTCGAGGGTACGATTCCCGAAAAGCAATATGGCGCTGGCAAGGTCATTATCTGGGACAAGGGCACCTGGGAGCCTCAGGCGGCCACGCCTGACGCGCGCCGTGCGCTGGCGGACGGCAACCTGAAATTCACCTTGCACGGCCACAAGATGCACGGCAACTGGGTGCTGGTGCGCATGAAAAGCAAGGGCGAGAAACAGCCGGCGTGGCTGTTGATCAAGGAAAAAGATGAGTACACGCGGCCCGCTCTGGAATATTCTGTGGTCGATGAAATGCCCGACAGCGTGAAAAGCAAGCACATGCCCAAGCGCAAAAAGGCTCCGGCCCGGCCGGCGGCGCCCGCCAGCGCTTTGCCTGCGACCTTGACGCCGCAACTGGCGACCCTGGTCGATGCGCCACCGACCGACGCGAAAGACTGGATCTTCGAACTCAAGTTCGATGGCTACCGCATCCTGGCCCGCAGCGACGGCAAGGATATCGCTCTTGTCACGCGCAACGGCAACGACTGGACGCACAAACTGGGCAAGCTGCACCAGGCCCTGGAAAAGCTGGGCTTGCCGCCGGGCTGGTATGACGGCGAGATCGTCGTGAATGGCAAGGATGGCCAGCCGAGTTTCAGCGCGCTGCAGCTGGCTTTCGACAAGGATGCCACCAGCGACATCGTGTATTACCTGTTCGACGTGCCGTATTTCGACGGCCATGACTTGCGCGGCCAGCCGGTGGAAGCGCGCCGCGCGCTATTGGGGCAGTTGCTGGATCAGTTGCCGAAGTCGCCGCTGGTGCGTTTCAGCGATGAACTCGCCGCCGCGCCGGCAAAACTGCTGGCCACGGCCTGCAAACTGGGCCTGGAAGGCGTGATCGGCAAGCGTCGCGGTTCGCGCTACACGGCGCGCCGCTCGAATGAATGGATCAAGCTCAAGTGCGGCCTGCGCCAGGAATTCGTTATCGGCGGCTTCACCGAGCCGCAGGGTGCACGCAGCGGCATCGGTTCCTTGCTGTTAGGTACCCATGACGAGGACGGCAAGCTGCATTATGCGGGCAATGTGGGCAGCGGCTTCGATCAGGATGCCTTGCTCGATCTGCGCCGCCAGCTTGACGCTTTGACGGTCGATACCAGCCGGTACGCGGGCAAGGCGGGCGGTGTGCGCAAGGCAATCTGGGTCAAGCCCACTCTGGTGGCCGAAGTCAGCTTTGCCCAGTGGACCAGCGCTGGCGCTGTTCGCCATGCCGTATTCCACGGCTTACGCACGGACAAACCGGCCTCTGCCATTGTGCGCGAGCGGCCGCAAGCGGCGGCCGCGAAAAAGGAACCATCCATGCCGGACGAAAAGCCATCGAGTATTCTGCCGGCCAGCCTGAAAATTACCAACCCTGACCGCGTGATCGACCAGCAAAGCGGCGCCACCAAGATCGACCTGGTGCGCTACTACGCGCTGGTCGGTAAGCTGATGTTGGTGCATCTGCGCGGCAGGCCGGTGTCGCTGGTGCGTGCGCCGGCAGGTGTGGGCGGCGAACTGTTTTTCCAGAAGCATGCGGAAGTATCAAAAATGCCCGGCGTCAAACAGCTTGATAAAAAACTGGACCCCGATCATCCACCGATGCTGGAAGTGGCCAGCGCGCAAGGCTTGCTGTCGGCCGCGCAATGGAATGTGGTGGAATTCCATACCCAAAACGCGCTGGCCAGCAACTACGAGCTGCCCAATCGCATGGTATTTGACCTTGACCCTGGCAAGGGCGTCGGCTGGCCGGCGATCCAGGAATCGGCCGTGCTGCTGCGCGCCTTCCTGAGCGAACTGGGTTTGCCCGCTTTCTTGAAAACCAGCGGCGGCAAAGGCCTGCACGTGGTGGTGCCGATTCGTACGAAGCACGACTGGGGTACCGTAAAAGCTTTTTCGCAAGCCATCGTCGCGCATATGGCAGAGCTGATCCCGAAGCGCTTTGTCGTCAAAAGTGGGCCATCAAACCGGGTTGGCAAGATATTTATCGACTACCTGCGCAATGGCCGTGGCGCCACCACGGTTGCCGCCTGGTCGGTACGAACGCGACCGGGTCTCGGCATTTCGGTGCCTTTGGCGTGGGAAGAGCTAGACCAGCTAAAGGCTGCGGATCAATGGAATGTGAGCAATGTGCACAGCCGGCTGGACGTGGGCAATACGCCGTGGGATGGCTATGCGCGCAGCGCCAGGGGGATCGACGCAGCGATGAAAAAGCTGGGATTTGAAATACCTGTTGACGCAGCAAAAGTCAAGGGTCAGACCCGCCGGGTCTGACCCCAGCTCTTTGCCAGCGGACAGTAAATTATGCCGGTGCCCCGCTCAGGCTGCCTTGCGCTTGGCAGTCGCTTTGCGCGCCGGCGCTTTCTTGGCCGGCGCCTTCTTGCCCAGACTCTGCTGCAACAACGCCACCAGATCGATCACATTGTCCGGCTTTTCTACTTCTTCGGCATCGGGTTCCGGCGCGGTAATGGTCTTGGTCTGTTTGGCCTTGATCTTTTTCTTGACCAGCGCCAGCACGTCGTCGCGATAGGTGTCGTGGTATTGCTCGGGTTTCCATTCATCGCTCATGCCGTCGACCAGCGACAGTGCCATCTTCAGTTCCTTGTCGGAAATGCCGGCCGCCTTCAGGGTGCTGCCGGGCAAGTCGAGGTCGTCCATCTCACGGATTTCATCGGCAAAGCGCAAGGTATTGAGCACGATGGCCTTGTCGATGCAGACCAGCGCGCACAAGTGCTGGCGCGTGCGGATCACCACGTTGGCGATGCCAATCTTGCCCGACTTGCGCAAGGTTTCGCGCAGCAGGGCATAGACTTTCTCGCCGCCCTTGCCAGGCAGCAAATAATACGGGTGCTCGTAATAGGTCAGCGGCACGTCACCGGCCTTGACAAACGTCAGGATATCGATGGTTTGCGTGGCTTTCACGTTGGCACGTTTCAGGTCTTCGTCAGACAGCACCACGTATTCGTCGGGCTTGTATTCATACCCCTTGATGATGTCGTCCCACACCACTTCCTTCCCTGTCTTCTTGTTGTAGCGCTTGAAACCGATTGGTGAAAAGTCGCGCCGGTCCAGCATCGACAGGTCGAGTTCATGATCGCGGCTGCCCGAGATCAGCTCGACGGGGATATGCACGAGGCCGAAGCTGATCGCCCCTTTCCACAAGGCTCTTGGCATGGTCTGTCTTCTCTCTATTCGCCCACGCTGCCGGTCACGGGCAGCACGATGCCGGTGATATAGCTGGAGCAGGCTGGCGAGGCGAGAAATACATACGCGGGCGACAACTCCTCGGGCTGGGCCGGGCGGTGCATGTCGGTGTCCTGGCCGAATTTGGTGATGTCTTCGGAGGACTTGTCGGCAGGATTCAAAGGAGTCCAGACGGGACCGGGTGCAATCGCATTGACGCGAATGCCCTTTTCCAGCAGGTTGCCGGCCAGCGCCATGGTGAACGCGTGTATCGCCCCCTTGGTGGTGGAATAGTCAAGCAGGTTTTTCGAACCCTTCAAGCCCGTCACCGAACCCGTGTTGATAATGGACGCACCTTTTTTCAGGTGCGGCAGCACCGCCTTCGCCATATGGAAGTAGCCATAGACATTGGTCTTCATGGTCAGGTCGAAGCGTTCTTCGGACAGGTCGAGCAAGGATTCGGCATGTTCCTGGAAGGCAGCGTTATTGACCAGCACGTCGATATGGTTGAATTTGGCCATTACCTGGCTGACGGCTTCCTGGCAGAAACGCTGCTCGCGCACGTCGCCGGGGATCAACAGGCAGCTCTGGCCTTCCGCCTCCACGTAGCGCTTGGTTTCATTGGCGTCTTCGTGTTCATTCAAGTAAATGATGGCGACATCGGCGCCTTCGCGCGCAAACAGCACAGCGACGGCGCGACCGATGCCCGAGTCGCCACCGGTGATGATCGCGACCATGCCGGCCAGCTTGCCGCTGCCGCAGTAATCGGGCGCCAGGAAACGCGGTTTCAGCTGCATTTCTGCTTCGATGCCAGGCTTTTCCAGGTGCTGGGAGGGCAGGGGCGTGCCCGGCTGGGTGCGCTGACCAGTCTGTACGGCTTCCTTGCTTTCCGGGGTGTCGGGTTGGGCGGCGTCGTGCGCATCCTGTTCCTGCTGGATGCTGCGCTGCAGATTGCCGGTCGATTGGTTCAGGTTATCGCTCATGCTGGCCTCCGTGGTAGTAAGCGTCCAGTATCGGGGCCGGTGACGCGTGAAACGGTGCGCTTGCTAACAGAGTGGAAAGATCCACCACAAAGATATATGATGAATGACATTATTGCAGGAGGCGGCATGAAAGTGAGCAGAGAGCAGGCGGCGCTGAACCGCGAGCGCATCGTCGAAGTGGCGGCAAAGTTGTTCCGCGAAAAAGGCTATGACGGCATCGGCGTGGCCGACCTGATGAAAAACGCGGGCCTGACCCACGGCGGTTTCTATGGTCATTTTGCCTCCAAGGAAGACTTGATGATCGAAGCGAGCGAACTGGCGCTGAAAAAGGCGCTGGCCGGCTGGCAGGGCAAGACCTTGCCGGCTATTCTGGACTCCTACCTGACCACGCGCCACCGCGACGCACCCGGCGGCGGTTGCCCGGCGGCGGCCATGGGCCCGGACGTGGCGCGTATGCGCCCTGGCGCCCAGCCGGCCTTTACACAAGCAACCCGAAAACAGTTCGAGCTGCTGGCCGGCCTGCTGCCGGACGGCGCGCCCGAACAGCGGCGCCAGCAGGCGATCGCCACCTTTTCCGCCATGGTCGGCGCCATGGTGCTGGCGCGTACTGTCGATGACGAAGCACTGTCGGCCGAGATCCTCGACGCCGTCAAGGCGCAACTGCTGGCCTGATGATCGCGCCAGATTGAGCGCTTTGCCTCTGTCAGCCGGCCTCGTCGCATGATAGGCTTCGGTTTTCAGATTTTGGGATCGCATCATGCTGCTCTGGCTCAGGCAATACCGGCGTCCTCTGTTGGCGGGGGATATTACCGCCGGTATCGTGGTGGCCATGATGATGGTGCCGCAAGGCATGGCTTACGCGCTGGTAGCCGGCCTGCCGCCCGTGGTCGGCATCTACGCCAGCATCTTGCCGCCCGTGTTGTACGCCTTGTTCGGCAGCAGCATGACGCAATCGGTGGGGCCGATGGCGATCGTCTCGCTGATGACGGCAGCCGCCCTGGCGCCGCTGGCCGACCCCGGTTCCACCCTGTATATCGTGCTGGCCGCGCAACTGGCCTTTATCAGCGGCGTCGTGCTGCTGCTGTGCGGCGTTCTGCGCCTGGGCTTTATGGCCAACTTTTTGTCGCGCCCCGTGATCAGCGGCTTCAGCAATGGCGCCTCCATCCTGATCATATGGGGCCAGGTCACGCCCTTGCTGGGCGCCACCTGGCCACACTGGCACGGCCCCAGCCTGGTGCTGGGCCTGGCCAGCCTGGCTAGTCTGTGGCTGGCCAGACGCTATCTTTCGCGTTTGCTGCAATATTGCGGCCTTGGCAAGAGCGCCGCTGACGTGGGCGCGCGCCTGGCGCCGATGCTGCTGGTAATCACGGGTATCGTGCTGGTGACTTATGGCGGCCTGGGCAGCATGGGGGTGCAAGTGACCGGCCATGTGCCGAGCGGCTTGCCAGGCCTGAATCTGGCCACCTCAAGCGCCCACTGGCGCACCCTGCTGTCGCCAGCGCTGTTGATCGCCTTTATCATTTTCCTGATGAGCATGTCCGCCGCCCAGACCCTGGCGCAAAAGCGCGGCGAAAAACTGCATACCAACCGCGAATTGCTGGGCCTGGGTGCGGCCAACGTCGCCAGCGCCTTGTCCGGCGGCTTTCCCGTCACCGGCTCGATTTCGCGCTCGGCCGTCAATTTCCAGGCCGGCGCCAATACGCCGCTGGCCAGCATCATTACGGCAGGCCTGCTGGCGCTGGCACTGGCGGCGCCCACCGGCTGGCTGGCGCTGCTGCCGCTGCCGGTGCTGGCCGCCACCATTATCTTTGCCGTGGCCAACCTGATCGACTGGGACACCCTGCGTATGGCATGGCGCTACGACCGCAGCGATGCGCTGGCGCTGCTGGCGACCACGGCCGGCGTGCTGGTGCTGGGGGTGGAGGCGGGCGTGGTGATCGGCGTACTATTGTCGATGGGCAACCTGATCTGGCGCGCCAGCCGGCCGCATATCGCCGTGCTGGGCCGTATTCCGAACAGTGAGCACTTCCGCAATGTCGAGCGCTACGAAGCCCAGACCATTCCCGACCTGTTGCTACTGCGCATAGACGCGGGCCTGTTCTTCGGCAACGTCGACGCCGTCACCGAGCGCATCGAAGAAGAACTGCGCGGCCACCCGACGGCGCGCCATCTGGTGCTGGTGCTGTCGGCCGTCAACCAGATCGACAGCACAGCCCTGCTGGGACTGATTGAACTGAACAGTACATTGACCAAGCGCGGTATCAGCCTGAACCTGGCCGAAGTCAAGGGCCCCGTGATGGACCGCCTGCGCCAGAGCAGCCTGCTGAAAGAACTGAGCGGCAAGCTGTACCTGAGCACGGCGCTGGCCACGGCTGACCTGAGTGCAGACCAGCGACGATGATGGAATTGAATCTGCACGGCGAAGCCGTCGCCATCGCCTCGCTGACGCACTTGCAACAAGCGCTTGCCCATGCGCAGTCGCTGGCGCAATGCGAATTGTGGCTGACCATGGCAGAGGATGCGCAGCAGGGACCCGCCCTGTGCATGCTGCGCAACGGCACCAGCGCCTGGCTGATGTACTTGTCCGGCCAGGATGACGCCAGCTATCACTCGCTGGGCGATGAGGAGCAAGACGGCGAATGCAGCTATTGGCTGGCCAATGGCCAGGTCGATATCTATCCCGCTGCGTGGTCTGTCGACGTGGCGCTGTGCCATCGGGCAATGGCGGCGTTTTTCAGGACCGGTGGAGCCAGGCCTGATGCGGTTGAATGGCGGCCTGACTGACCACAGGGCGTTGATATCAAGGGGCGGGGCGGGGTCGAGATGGAGCATGACTGGTCATGAGGCAAAAGGCCATGCTGGCGCAAGTGCGCCCCGCGCGCCAGCGGGCTTTTTGCTACTGCGTCGGCTTATCCGGATCGAAATAGTAAGAACCGGGCGGTGCACCGGGTACCTTTACACGGAACTTCAGGCTGGACAGCAATTTGTCCCACAGGGCAATGGCTTCGTCGTCGGTAAGCGATGCAGCTTCGGCCGCTCCCACCGTGTTATGGGCAACCTTGGTGTACATTTTGACTTCCAGCACCGACGGATTTGCGATGTCTCGTGGCTTGCCGACCAGCGCCCATTCAAAATCATGTACGCCATCGGTTCGACGGATCAATGATTCCTCGCCCTTCCAATGCTGAACCGTTCGCTTGCCTTCACGCAGCAGCGTGCGTTCAGGATAGCTGCTGCCTTGTATATCTTTCGCGCCCTGTATGCGATTAAGTAAGGATAATTCTTTGCGCATTTCTGTTTCAAACTGCGCTGGAGGATAGTCGCCGTATGCATCCTTGTTTGAACTGATGGAAAAAGTAATGTCTGGGAAACTTGGAAGATATAATCCAACATTGTCGATTTCCTGTTCCGCGTAGTTACTTTCTGCCAGAAAGCCGTGCTCCACACAAAGACCTGGATCCTCCGGTATTTCCTCCGGTTGACGTATCCGAATGCCTTTAGCTCGGATAAATTGTCTTGCCTCTGTAGCAGACTCACTTTCGCCTCTTCTGATCGAGTCGCCCATGATAAAGGTGAAGTCATCTTTTGTGACGAACGTCCTGAAGAAATGCAGTTTATATTTTTTAGACAATTCATCCTCGTAATAGCGAAATTGCCAGCTGCTTTCAATTGGACCTGTGTCGTTATAGGTAAAATCCGCCGTTTCGTCTGCCCACTTGATTTTTTCTATTTCTTCTTTTATTTTTCTTGTTCTTGCATTCAATCCTCCTGTTATAACTTCTAGGGCTGCGTCTCCAACTATGAGGTTTGCTTCGCTCGGTACTGTAAATATGTAGCGACCAAAGCAAAGAGCCTTTGTGTTTTTGAATATTTTTTTCATTTTTTCATTCTCTGAATTTGATTTTTCCATTTTCCCGTTTTCTTTATGATAATTATTTTCACACGATTGCAAAAACAAAATTATTGTTGTCGTGAAAAGTAAGCTGAAGATATTTTTCAAGATTCCTCCCATTCGGCGGTTTTTGCAATTTGAATTATCGAATAAAGCATCGAGGCCAGGACTTGCGGATGGGAATAACTATTTTGGTGCTCATATGCAGTATTTTTTTCTCGACCATGAAAAAAAATTTCTCCCGTAGTATGGCTCGCTGAGCGTTGGAACGGAACAGTTTCGTCGCCTGGATCAGAAGCTTTTTGTAGCTCTAACGTTAAAGTGCGAGTCCCTGCTTTTACTTTAAGTTCGCCTTGTGCGTCGTCACTAGCAAGTGTCCATGTCTCAGGAGATGGTGGTATAAATTTATCAGAAAAATCAAACAATCCACCCCCCAGTCCATCAATGACCTTGAAGACAACTTCTCCGTAACTCGGATACTCTTTTGATCCGCAGTAGCTGGCATAAGTTACTTCGTGAAAAGTGTTTTCGATAGATTTTGAGAATTTGAATGCATCATCTATTCTCTTTTTAACTTTATCAATTCCTCCACCTTTTTCACTGCTTAATTTCGCCGGGTTGACCCAATCAGGGTTTAACAGCCTCCACCACTTTTTTTCTGACTGAAGATATATGCTCTCTAGTGCATCTGCTTTTTCGTTTGGCCAGGTGTAAAGGAGCCGGCCCTCTTTGTTGATAACCTTAAGCCAGTTAAGTCCATACTTCATTCCTGGAAGCATTTCCAAAGGCGCCGGAGCATTCGCTAGAATTGCAGTGGCATGTTTTCCGTCTATGCCAAATATTTTCGCAGTCATCTTGTTAATTGGTCCCCACGTTTCCTTAAAGCCGAAACGCATACGCTTGTACGCACTTCCTGCTCCGACAGTGGGCATGACATTATGGTATATTCCTAATATATTGATTTCATTTTTATTTGTTAAGTTTCCATATTCCGGATGAATCAATGCGCGTGCGAGCAATCCTCCCATACTATGAGTAATTAAGATTATCTCGTCGCATTTGAATCCGCATTTATTATATCCTTCAACTAATCCGCGGATTCGTTCGGCAATAATTTTTGCTGAAATGGCATTGCTCTGTATAAAATTGTATCCCATTGCATGGACTGGGTACCAACACCGTGAAATCTTTTTTAAATCGCCTTGACTTATGGCTTCACCTTTTGATCCGCCAAATGATTTTGGATTCTGCAATAATAATTTGGTTATTTCTGGATGTATTGGATAGGGGTAAGATATTGATTTTCCAGTCTCGGGATCCTTTGGGTCTAGTTGCCAGTGAAGCTTAATGCTGCCTTTCCGAACTTTGCCGGTTTCAATAATATTGTTCATGAAGAACTCTGTCTTTTGCAGCATTTCTCCATATGCTCCAGAAAAAAGGACCTCACTCCATCCCCGCCATCGTGCTATATGTGCAGGTGTTTCGCATATCTCACGTGGAATATATCTTGTTACGACTTTTGGATTTTGAATCGATTCAACATAGGAATTTTTTTTAGGGCTAACGGAAATTAAAGGGAACACACCGGGGAAGTCGTCTGGTATATTGCTGTGCCGTGCATCGGACCGCTTGGTAGCATCTCCGCCAGGGAAAAAACGCCCGTTGTCGTTCGAGTATTGATAGTATTCAACCTCCGTCTCATTAGGGTCAAAAACCAGTTGCCTATCACGTGGTGACGCATTTTTGAACCATCCCCCTAAACCCACCTCGTTATACACAAGTCTAGACCGCCGCCTAGCCGGTGCGAAAATGCGTTGACATTCAATGACTTAACGCGCCCCTTGTAAACTCGCCGCGATTCAGGTTTACTCTCGCCTTTT
>NZ_JBNYXQ010000017.1:0-22672 GCF_051380735.1 Janthinobacterium longum | reverse complement strand
TCCCACCCCTTCCCATCCCGAACAGGACCGTGAAACAACTTTGCGCCGATGATAGTGCTGCAACCAGTGTGAAAGTAGGTTATCGTCAGGCTTGTTATTCGTAGTAGAGAGAAACCCCGATCAGCAATGATTGGGGTTTTTTTTCGTCTGGTGATTCGGCAGCTTTCCCGGCCTCGCTAAGGCATGATCAATTCCCTTGTTGGACTGAGCTTACGTAAGCGTCTGTTCAGAGCCGTCTTGAGCGCAGCGTCATTTTGACCGATGATGGCATCACACCGCTGGGAAGCGGCGTGTTTTTCAGACCGTGGCAGCAGGAACGTTGCAGTTCCAAGGCAGGAAGTCGTCAACGCGGTTGACGGGATGATCGGCGATATGCGTCAGCACATGGCGCAACCAGGCTTCGGGGTCGACTCCGTTCAGCTTGGCCGTGCCGATCAGCGAGTAAATGGCGGCTGCGCGCTCGCCCCCGCTGTCGGCGCCGGCAAACAGGTAATTGCGGCGCCCGATGGCGATGCCGCGCAGCGCCCGTTCGGCAGCCGAGTTGTCGATCTCGATGGCGCCGTCGTCGCAGTAACGCAGCAGCGCCGGCCACTGATTCAGAGCGTACTGAATCGCCCCAGCCGTGTCCGATTTTCGCGAGAGTTTGTCGAGCGCGGTGCGCAACCACCGTCCGAGGTCGTCGAGCAGTGGCCGTGAGCGTTCCTGCCGAACGGCTTTGCGTTCGTCGGGCGGCTTGCCACGGATCCCAGCTTCGATCACATAGAGCTCGGCAATGCGCCGTAGCGCCTCGGTTGTCAGTGGCGACGGCCGGAGCACGTGCAGGTCGTGGAATTTACGGCGGGCATGCGCCCAGCAGGCTGCTTCCTTGATCGCATCACTGTCGTAGAGAAGGTTAAACCCGGCATAGGCATCGGCCTGCAGCACGCCGGTAAACCAGGCCAGGTGTGTCTGCGGATGAATGCCTTTGCGGTCCGCCGAGTAGGCGAACCAGACCGCCGGCGGTGCTGTGTCGCCAGCGGGCCGGTCATCGCGAACATAGGTCCATAGCCGGCCGGTTTTGGTTTTGCCATTGCCTGGTGCGAGCACCGGCACTGGCGTGTCATCGGCGTGCAGTTTGGTGGCCGCGAGCACATGTTGCCGGATCGCGTCGACCAACGGGCGCAACAGCGCGCTAGCGGCCCCCACCCAGCTCGCCAGCAGTGCGCGGTCCAGGTCAACACCCTCGCGTGCATAGATCACGGACTGGCGATACAGCGGCAAGTGGTCGGCGAACTTGGCCACCAGCACATGGGCCAGCAGGCCCGGACCTGCGATGCCGCGCTCTATCGGCCGGCTCGGTGCCGGCGCTTGCACGATGGCGTCGCAGCAGCCACAGGCCAGTTTTGGTCGCACATGGCGGATCACGCGGAAGCTGGCCGGCGTGAACTCGAGCTGTTCGGCCACATCCTCGCCAAGTGGGCTCAAGGTGCCACCGCATGCCGGACAGGCGTCGACCGGTGGCAAGTACACTTTCTCGTCGCGCGGCAGATGATCGGGCAAGGGCTTGCGTGGCGCGCGCCGACGCGGTGCCGGATCCGCCGCAGGCATTTCCCGCTCAGCCTCTGCGTCATCGGCCTGCAGGTCTTCCAGTTGGAGTTCAAGCTGTTCGATCTGGTGGTCCAGCTTCTCGGACTTGCGGCCGAATTGCATGCGCCGCAGCTTGGCGATCTGTAGCTTCAGGTGCTCGATCTCGGCGGCACGTGTCGTCAACTGCGCTTGCATGTTCAGCAGCGCGTCGCCCTGGGTGGCGATGGTCGCGTCGCGTTCGCGCACCAGGCGCTCGCTGGCCAGCAACAGCGCCTTCAAGGCATCGATGTCGTTGGGCAGGTCGATTGAGCTAAGCATGCGCCGAGTTTACGCGAGCTGCGTGACGTTTACAAGGCCGATGTGGGCCGCCATGTGCGTTCCGGCCGGCGCCAATCGATGCCCTCAAGCAGCATCGAGAGCTGCGCCTGCGTCAACGCCACGCTGCCGCTGGCGGCCTGCGGCCAGACGAAGCGGCCACGTTCAAGGCGCTTAGCCAGCAGGCACAAACCATCGCCGCTCCACCACAGCACCTTGATCATGTCACCGCGCCGGCCACGAAACAGGAACACGTGACCGCTGAACGGATCTTCAGCCAGCGCGGTCTGCGCCTTCGCCGCCAAACCGTTCATGCCAGAGCGCATGTCGGTTACGCCGGCAGCCAGCCAGATCTTGGTCCCAGTAGGCAAGCCGATCATGGCAGCAGCCTAGCCAGCAGCAGCGTCAGCATGGCCGTATCGACCGTGCCTTCCAGGCGCAGCTGCGCCTGGCCCACACTCAGTACAATGACACCGGGCGCGCAGCCTGCGACCGGCGCGGTTACGGGCGGCGTGTCGAGCACAGTGACTGCCACCAACTGACTCGGTGCGTTACCATCGGCCAGCGCCTCGCCACCGAAACGTTTGCGCCAACTGAACAGCTGATTGGTGTTGATGTTTAGCTCGCGGGCGATCAGTGATACGGATGTGCCGTCGACTTCGGTCCGCGCCACGGCGGCGCGCTTGAACTCATCGCTGTGGCGGCGATACGGGCCTCGTTTCGCCCTGGTTGTGACTGGTTGAATTATTGTGTCCATAATTAAATTTGTGGGCACAATCAATTTGTGCCCCAGATTCAATCATGACGATGGGCGGTGTTTAAGGTAAGACGGTGGTGGACAGACGCTTACGAGCTTACTGCATCCCAGCTCAGCGCAAAGCGGGCCAGGAATTTCTTGAGCCGGTCGGCGTCGTTGGGCTTGGCCTTGGCGTCGCGCGACACGGCATACAATTTGCGCCCAGCATCGGACAGGCTGTTCGATTGCCTGCATACCTGTATTACCGAGTGCAGCTGCAGTGCATCGAACAGATCAAGCTGCGCGGCCGCTTCCTCGCCCATCAGCGCTGCCAGATTCACTTCTTGATGGTCGGTCTGGCTGCTGTGCGCTTGCCATAGAACCCTCAGGCGCTTGATCTCCTGGTCGACTACGCTATCGCCAATGCGGCCAGCCTCCGACAAAGTGGCCATGCGCGTGACCGCCGCCGACAGATCGCGGAAGTTGCCGCGCCAGGCAGCCGATGGCGACATGGCGAAGCGCATGAAACGTTCGCGCGCCTCCTTGTTGAAGCGCACGCGCTCGCCGGATTCGTCACTGTATTGCGCCAGCAGGTATTCGAGGTTCGGTTCGATATCTTCCGGCCGGCTTGCCAGGCCGGGCAGTTCATACGTCCACAGATTGATGCGGGCATACAGGTCTTCGCGAAAGCGCCCGGCTGCCACCTCTTTTCCAAGATCGCGATTGGTGCCGGCGATCAGCTGGAAGTCGCTTTGCACTTCCGTGTCGGCGCCGACCGGAAAAAAACGTTTTTCCTCGATCGCCTTTAACAGCATGGCCTGCTCGTCCAGCCCCAGTTCGCCGATTTCATCGAGGAACAGCAAGCCCTTGTGGGCACTGCGCAGCAAGCCCGGACGGTCGGCGCCGGCGCCCGTGAATGCTCCCTTGATATGGCCGAACAAGGTCGACGCCGCGCCGTCGCCATGCAAGGTGGCGCAATTGAGGTCGATGAATTTGCCATCGAGCTGGTGGCGCGATTTTTTCAGTTCATGGATGCGCCTGGCCAGGAAAGACTTGCCGGCACCGGTCGGCCCCATCAGCAGCATCGGTGCTTTCGACTTGATGGCAACCCGCTCGATCTCATCGACCATGGTGTTGAACTGCGCGTTGCGGGTGGCAATGCCGGACTTGAGGAAGGCCACGCCGGCCGCCTGCTCGCGCGTAAAACGCTGCGCGATCTGGTCGTAGCGCGACAGGTCGAGGTCGATCAGGGCATAGCTGCCCGGATTGTTCGCGTTCTGGCGTTTCGGTGGCGAAGTCTGCACCAAGCGGCCGGGAAAATAGCGCGCCTCCGTCATCAAAAACATGCAGATCTGCGCCACATGGCTGCCGGTGGTGATATGGATCCAGTAGTCTTCCTGGTCTGGATCGAACGGGTAGGCACTGGCGAAATCGTACAGCGCTGCATACACATCTTCAAAATCCCAGGCGTCCCTGATCGGCAGGTCGTGTGCGACCAGTTCGGTTTCCGGTGACACGCTGGCGATATCGTGCGATACCTGGCGCACCAGGTGCTCGAATTGCGACCCGGTGTACAGCAACTCGAAGCGGTCGATCACCTTGTCGTCATGCTGCGTCAACGCCACGCTGGGACGCCACTTTTCCCAGCGTGCCGCACCCCTGCCATTGTCGAGCTGCGTGCCCAGGAAGCCGATCACGACCGTACGTTTTGCTTGCATATGTAAGATAAAAACTTATCTGAAAAGATAATCTTACATGAAAATATGAATCTGCTAGTTTTTCGCTGAAAAACTATCGTTAAAAATTCATGCATCTAATCAATAAGTTAGGAAGATTTTTTGAAAAATTCAAAAGCTGGCACAGCGCTTGCAATAGAGAGGATACAAACGAGATAAAACGAGTAGAAGAGAGGATCACATCATGGCCAACTTGCAGTTATTCCAGAGCGCAAAACAAACCAGCCTGCTGCCAGCGGCGCTGGCCGTCAATGCCGAAGGCGCGCCAGCGTATGCGCTGTCGCCGCGCCACCAGCTGGCGCAATATGCGGCCACCGGCTGCCTGAACACGACGTTCTACGCCAGCGCCGAAGCGCAGCTGGCCATGGTGCTGGAATTGTGCAAGGCCATCGATCCACGATTTATCGCACAAACGGCCGTATATTGCCGCGAGCGTGGCCATATGAAAGATGTGCCGGCCTTGCTGGTGGCCGTGCTGGCCGGGCAGGGGGCGCAGCAACTGGCGCCGGCCTTCGCCCGCGTGATCGACAATGGCAAGATGCTGCGCAACTTCGTGCAGATACTGCGCTCGGGCGCGGTGGGTCGCAAGTCGCTGGGAACGCGTCCGAAAAAGCTGGTGCAGGCGTGGCTGAACAGCGCGTCCGAACAGGCATTGCTGGCGGCGTCGGTAGGCAACACGCCGTCGCTGGCCGACGTGGTAAAGATGGTGCATCCGAAGCCGCAGCAAGCGTGGCGCGCCGCCTTCTTTGCCTGGCTGATCGGCAAGCCATATCAGGCCGCGGACTTGCCGCCATCGCTGGCCGCTTTCGAAGACTACAAGGCCGATCCATCACTGCCGGTGCCTGAGGTGCCGTTCCAGATGCTGACCGCGCTGCCCTTGTCGCGTGAACAGTGGGCGCAGATCGCGCGCCAGGCCGGCTGGCAGATGCTGCGCATGAATTTGAATACTTTTGGCCGTCATGGCGTGTACGAGATCGACGGCATGGCCGAATTGATTGCAGGGAAACTGCGCGATCCGTTAGCCATCGGCAAGGCGCGCGTGTTTCCCTACCAGCTGATGTCGGCCTGCATGGCGGCCGACGACAGCGTCCCGGCCATCGTGCGCGCTGCCCTGGAACAGGCGCTGGAGCTATCGCTGATGAACGTGCCGCAGGTCGCGGGCAAGGTGGTGGTGTGTGCCGACGTGTCCGGTTCCATGTCTTCGCCGGTCAGCGGTTACCGCGGCAGCGCGACGTCCATCATGCGCTGCATCGACGTGGCGGCGCTGGTGGCGGCAGCCATGCTGCGCAAGAATCCGGGCACGGTGGTGCTGCCGTTCGAGCAAAGCGTGGTGGAATGCGCACTCGATGCGGAAAACAGCGTGATGGAGAACGCGGCCAAGCTGGCCGCGCTCGGTGGCGGCGGTACCAATTGCAGCGCGCCGCTGGCCCGCATGAACTGGAAGAAGATGCAGGCCGACCTGGTGATTTTTGTCTCCGACAATGAGTCATGGGTCGATGGCAAGCGGCAGGGTGCGACGGCCACGATGCGCCAGTGGCAGCAGTTCAAGCGGCACAATCCGCAGGCCCGGCTGGTGTGCATCGACATTGCGCCGCATGCCACCACGCAGGCCTGCGAGCGCGACGATATTCTGAATATCGGCGGTTTTTCCGACGAGGTATTCAAGATGATCGCCCTGTTCGCTTGCGGCCAGCTGGACCCCGCCCACTGGGTGGGGCAGATAGAAGCCATCGAGTTCGCCGTGGTGTGATGGCCACCAGGCAGTACGCATGAATGCGGACAGGACTACATCTCAAGACGTCTTGCCCATCCCTGGTCATGCTCAGCTGTACCCGTTGTACCCCGAATGCAGACAGGATTACATCGTAAAACCGCGTCAAACCGGTCTGGCACCTGCCGGAAATCTTGTCACCCCTGGTCGGGCCCCTCATGATGATAAAAAGAAGAGAGAGCATATGAAAAACGAAGAATACGAAGTAATGCATGCCGAAGGCAGCCGTCCCGTCAAAATGTGGACCCGTGGCGTGCCGGTCGAAGAAGCAGCGAAAAAGCAGCTGCGCAATACGGCTACCCTGCCATTCATCTACAAGCATATTGCCGTGATGCCCGACGTGCACCTCGGTAAAGGCTCGACCATCGGCAGTGTGATTCCGACCCTCGGTGCGGTGATTCCGGCCGCCGTCGGTGTCGATATCGGCTGCGGCATGATGGCGGCGAAAACCACCTTGAGTGCGAACGATTTGCCGGATAACCTGGGACCTTTGCGCAGCGCCATCGAGCGCGCCATCCCGCACGGCATGTCGCCGAAAACGCGCGGCCATCGCGGCCGCGACGAGGGTTCGTGGCATACGCCGCCGTCGGTGGTCGACGCGGCCTGGCTGCAGCTGAAAGATGAATTCGATGCGATCTGCCTGAAAACGCCGAAGCTGAAAAACACCAATAACTACCGCCACCTGGGAACGCTGGGTAGCGGCAACCACTTTATTGAAGTGTGCCTGGACGAGCAAGGCGCTGTCTGGTTCATGCTGCATTCGGGCTCGCGCGGCGTGGGTAACGCCATCGGCAGCCACTTTATCGAACTGGCCAAAGAGGACATGCGTACCCACTTCATCAACCTGCCGGACCAGGACTTGGCCTATCTGGCTGAAGGCACGCAGCACTACAATGATTACGTGGAGGCGGTCGGCTGGGCCCAGCGCTTTGCGCGCAACAACCGCGAAGTGATGATGCAGAACTTGATCGCCGCCGTGCGCACGGTGATCCACAAACCATTCGAGACGCATGTGGAAGCGGTTAACTGCCACCACAACTATGTGCAGAAGGAGCACCACTTCGGCAAGGATGTGCTGGTCACCCGCAAGGGGGCGGTGTCGGCGCGCGAAGGTGAGCTGGGCATCATTCCCGGTTCGATGGGCGCGAAGAGTTTTATCGTGCGCGGAAAAGGCAACGCCGAGAGCTTCCATAGCTGCAGCCACGGCGCCGGGCGTACCATGAGCCGCACCGAAGCGAAGCGCCGCTTCAATCTCGATGACCAGGTGCGCGCCACCGAAGGTGTCGAGTGCCGCAAGGACGCCAATGTGATCGACGAGATTCCGATGGCGTACAAGGATATCGATGCGGTGATGCTGGCCCAGCGCGAACTGGTCGATGTGGTGCATGTATTGAAGCAGGTCGTCTGCGTCAAGGGATAGAAAGAGAAATAATATGATCGAAATCGATGGGTCGCAGGGCGAGGGAGGTGGGCAGATACTGCGCTCCGCCTTGACCCTGTCCATGATCACGGGCCAGCCGTTCCGCCTGAAGGGCATCCGCGCCGGCAGGGCCAAGCCGGGCCTGCTGCGCCAGCATCTGGTGGCGGTGCAGGCGGCTGCACAGATATGCGGTGCGCGCATGTCACCGGTCGGCCTGGGGGCAAGCACGCTGGAATTCGTGCCTGGCCCGATACGCGGTGGCGATTATCGCTTTGCCATCGGTAGCGCGGGCAGCACGACGCTGGTGCTGCAGACGCTGTTGCCGGCGCTGCTGCATGCGGATGGGCCGTCGACGGTACAGGTCAGCGGCGGCACCCACAATCCGCTGGCGCCGCCCGTGCATTTCCTGCAGCGCGCGTATGGCCGCATCATGGAAAAAATGGGTGCGCGGATCGACATCGAGCTGCTGCGCTTCGGTTTCATTCCGGCCGGCGGCGGCGAGGTGCGCGCTACCGTGCAACCATGCGCACGCCTGCAGCCGATCGAGCTGCTGGCACGTGGCGAGCGCAGGGACGGTTACACGGAGAGTTTTGTCGCCGGCGTGCCGGCCGGCGTGGCGCAGCGCGAGCTCGATTCCATGGCATTGGGCATGGGCTGGAGCGGCGAGCAGTTGCGCCTGCGCGGCTTGCCGGGCGAGCAGGGGCCGGGCAATGTATTGCTGCTCACGCTCGAACACGACCATGTGACGGAAGTGTTTGCGGCCTTCGGCGAGAAATCGGTCACGGCCGAAGCGGTCGCCAAGCGTTTGCTGGGCGAGGTGCGCCGCTATTTGAAATCCGACGCGGCCGTCGGCGAACACCTGGCGGACCAGTTGCTGCTGCCGATGGCGCTGGCCGGTGGCGGCGCGTTTACCGCCACCGGCATCTCGCAGCATGCGCTGACGAATGCCGATATCATCGCCCGCTTTTTGCCGGTCACCATACGCTTCGAGCCGCATGCGCATGCGACCCTGTGCACGGTGGAAAACGCGGCTTAACAGCGCGACTAAAAAACGTACTGCGCGCTGGCGCCCAGCAGCCAGTTGCGGCCCGGCGCCGCTTCGTAATAGCGCTTGTTGCTGTCGCCGACGATGACCGAGCCCACATAGGTCCTGTCGAACAAGTTGTTCAGGCGCGCGAACTGCTTGAAGCGCCAGTTGCCCATGCTTTGCCTGGCATTGACCCTGGCATTGAACACGGTGTAGCCGGGCGCCGGCTTTTCCTGGTTGCTGTCTTCGGCATACACCTTGTTGCTGGCCACCGTTTCAAACGCTGCGCCGTAGCGTTCCAGCGCGTCTTTCCACGCCAGTTCGGCAAACAGGTTGGCGCTTGGCACGCCGGGCAGGCGACTGCCCTTGGCGACGGCGCCAAAGGCTTCGTCATACACGGCGTGCAAACTGGTCAGCGCCCACTTCGTGGTAAAGCCATGGGGCAGGCTGGAGTCCAGCGACACTTCCACGCCCTGGCGCACGGTCTTGCTGGCGTTTTTATAGCTGGTGCGCCCGCCGCTGGAAACGTCGACTACCAGTTCGTCATCCGTATGCACCTGGAACACCGCCGCATTCAGCTGCGTATTGTCGTTGATGCGCGTCTTGATACCCGCTTCCAGGTTGGCGCTGGTGGCCGGTTTCAGCTTGAAGTTGAAGCCACTGCCGCTGCCCGAGTAAAACAGTTCGTTCAAGGTTGGCGCCTCGAAGCCGCGCGCGGCGCTGGCGTACACATTGAGGTTGGGGTTGAGCTGGTACAGCACACCGAGCACCGGCGTCGTATGGCTGTATTCCAGGCTGCCGCTGTCGTTGCCGTTGCCGAGGTAATGGTCATCGACGGCCACTTTCATCTTGCTGTGCCGTACGCCGGCGCTCAGCATCCACGGGCCGCTTTGCCATTCGGCCTGGATATATGGGTCGAGGCTGGAGACCACATCCTGCTCGTCGCGGCGCAGCCGCCCCTTCAGGCCGAAGACATCGCCGATATAGTTTTCATAGCCGGTGCGGTCATCCTGCGAGCGGCCGTAGTCGATGCCGATGGTGGTACTGAGCTTGCCGCCGGCCAGCTGGTTGACATGGGTCCAGTTGGTGTCGATACCGTAAAAGTCGCGCTTGAAGTCGACCACGCCGCCCGAATGGGTGGCCGGTGCCTGGAAACCTTTGGTAAATGCCTGGTACTGGATCACGTCGCGGTTGCCGCCATACGCCATCACGTGCAGGCGGTCGTCGCCGAAGCGCTGTTCCCAGGTAGCGCCGATCTGCTGGTGATCGATGCTTTTGCGCGTGTTGTAGCGCTCGGCCAGGGTGCGTTTCGGATTTTGCGGGTCCGTCGCGTCAAGCTCGCCGGCGCGTGGATCACGCTCGAAGGTGGCCCAGGTGGCGCCCAGCGGATCTTGCGTATTGCCCTGATGCAGGCTGTTGGCGACGATCGTCAGCTTGCTGTCGGCAGTCGGCTTGACGGTGATCTTGCCAAACGCCTGTTCGCGCGTGGCGGCGCTGTGGTCGCGAAAACCCTCGGTGCGAAAGCGCGAGCCGTCGAGCACATACGCGACGCCGTTCGCTTCGCCCTGCGCGTTCAGGTCGACCTTATTGGTGCCGTAGCTGCCGCCGGTGACATTCAATTCGACCGACGGCGGGTTTTGCCCGTCTTTCGAGAACAGCTGGATCACGCCACCCGCATGGTTGCCGTAAATGGCCGAGAATGGCCCGCGCAGCACTTCGATGCGTTCGGCCGTATCCAGATTGAAGGTGGCCGCCTGGCCCTGGCCATCGGGCATGCTGGCCGGGATGCCGTCGCTGATCAGGCGCACGCCGCGCACGCCGAAGGCCGAGCGTGCGCCGAAGCCGCGCGACGAGATCTGCAAGTCCTGCGCATAGTTCTGGCGGTTCTGCACCACCAGGCCCGGCACGGCTGCCAGCGCCTCCGAGGCATTCACGCGGATCTGCCCATCCTGGATGCGCGCACTGTCGACGACGTCGATGGCGGCCGGCATATCGAAACTGCGGTGGCCGACGCGCGTGGCGCTGACCACCACCACGTCGGCAATGGGCAGGCCGGCCACCTGCGCATCGGCCCCGGTTTCGGCGGCCAGCGCGCCGGCGGCGGGCCAGGCGCCCAGCGTGAACAGGGCGGCGACGGCGTTCAAACGGAATCGGTACTGCTTCATGAATTCTCCAGTGATGTGAGGCTAGTGCACAGCTAGTGTGCGGCGTGGTCGATGTCGACGCTGGTCCTGAGGCGCGGCGCGGCGGGCGGACGGCTTTCGATAAAGCTGCGCACCGCCCAGATTTCCCCGGCAGTCAGCACATCGCGCCATGGCGGCATATAGACGATGCCCGCGCGGACCTTGCCCGCCTTTACCGACATCATAAAGTAGGCATCGACATCCTGCAGGCAGCGTGCCTGCAGTGCGCTGTCCTTCAGTTGCTGGCAAAAGGCGTTCAGGCGTCGCAAATCGGGCGCCTCGGCCGACGGCTGGGTCGCTTCGGCGCCGTGGCAGCGGGCGCAATTGGCCTGGAATACCTGCCTGCCCAGATCGATGGCGGCCGGGTCGCCGCGCGAGGGAGTGGTGTCGGTGGCGTGTGCGAGCAATGGCAGGAACAACAGCAGCAGTCGGTACATGGCGAAGCTCCGGTATTACCAGCCTGGCGGGCAGCCGGTGCAGCCCTCCAGGTTGGCATCGGGGAAAATGGTGAAGCGCAGGATGGCGCGCTCCAGAGTGGCGTTTTTCAGGTTCGATCCCCAGAATTTCGCTTCCTGCAAGTCGGCATCGACCAGGCTGGCCCCGACCAGGCTGGCCAGGTTCAGGCGCGCCGCTTCCAGGCTGGCGCCGCGCAGGTCGGCGCCGTCCATGTCGGCCCGCATCAGCCGGCTCGTTTCCAGGTTGGCTCCGGCCAGGATGGCTTTCCTGAACGAGGCGCCCGGCGCATTGAGCGAATAGGCCATCGCCCCCGTCAGGTCGGCGCCATCGAGCAGGGCGCCGGCCAGGTTGGCGCTGCGCAGATTGGCCCGCATCAGGCGCGCACCGCGAAAGTCGGCGCCGTGCAGGTCCTTGCCGACCAGGTTGGCGCCGCGCAGGTCGGCGTTGGCGCATTGCGCGTACGGCCACAGATGGCAGCCATTGATGATGGTGACTTCGGCTGCGGTTTCGCCGTTGAGGACCTGTGCGAAGGCGGACTGCGGCGCCAGGCACAGGGCCCAGCACAGCAGCGCGCCGGCAGCCTGCAGGCGTACCGGCGCGGTTCTCATTTGCTGGCCACCCTGGACGGTGCTTTCGGCAGCTTGAACACCCAGTAGCTGCCGCCTTGCGTCACCTGCTTGGTCAGCTCGGCCATGTCGCCGCCCCACAGCGGCACCGCGCCGCCATAGCCGCTCGACAGGCCGATATACTGCTCGCCGTCCTGTTCCCAGGTGACGGGCACCGACACCACGCCGGAGCCGGTCTGGTACTTCCACAATTCCTTGCCGGTCTTCGCGTCGAAGGCCTTGACGAAGCCGTCCGAGGTCCCGGTGATCAAGAGGCCGCCGGCGGTGGTCAGGGTGCCGCCCCACAGCGGGAATTTCTCCTTGTTTTCCCAGACGATCTTGCCGGTCTTCGGATCGATGGCGCGCAGGGTGCCGATATGGTCTTCATACAGGCGCTTGATGCGGAAGCCCTGGCCCAGGTAGGCCGAACCAGCCTTGTAGTGGATCTGCTCGGTCCAGTAATCCATGCCCCAGTGATTGGCGGGGATGTAGAACAGGCCGGTGTCGGGCGAATATGACATCGGCATCCAGTTGGTACCGCCCAAAAATGGTGGCGACACGAAGACGGCCTTGCCCTTGTCGGCACCCGCTTCCGGCAGCGGCGGGCGCTTGCCGTTTTCCACCGGCCGCCCGGTTTTCAGGTCGATGCTGGTGGCCCAGTTGATGCCGTCAACGAAAGGCCAGGCATTGATCAGGGAAGTCGGCTTGTTCGGGTAGCCGGCGCCTGTCGCCAGCTTGCTACGGTCGGTTACGTAGAAGAATCCATTGCGGTCGGCGTGGGCCGAGGCCTTGATCAGCTTGCCCGTCCTGGCATCCTTGTAGTCGAACAGCACCACCGAGTTATTGCCTGAAAAATCCCAGGCGTCGTTCGGCGTGTGCTGGTAAAAGCCTTTCAGTTCGCCCGTGCTGGCATCGACATAGGACTGGCCCGAGGTGAACAGGCTGTCCCAGTTGCGCGGGTCGTCGCCTTCCTTGGTCCGTTCCCAGGTATTCCATGGCGCCGGGTTGCCGGCGCCGATGACGATGGTATTGGTTTCGGGATCGAACGACGCCGTCTGCCACGGCGCGCCCCCGCCGTGCTCCCACGATTCGCGCAGCTTGCCGTCCTTGTCGCGCGGCCAGCTGGGCGCTTTTGCGTCTCCAGTCGGGGTGCCCGGCTTGCCATCGGCGCGGCCCACATGGCCTTCGACCAGCGGCCGTGCCCATACTTCCGCGCCGGTATCCGGATCGCGCGCGAACAGCCAGCCCTGGGCGCCGAATTCATCGCCCGAGTTGCCGTGTATGAGCAGTACGCGGCCGCCTTTTTCGCGGATCACGAATGGCGCGCCCGTCATCGTGTAACCGAGTTTCTGGTCGCCGAATTTTTCGTTCCACATCACCTTGCCGGTGTTCTTGTTCAGCGCCACCATGCGCGCGTCGAGCGTGCCGAAATAGACCTTGTCGCCATAGATGGCCGGGCCCCGGTTGACCACATCGCAGCATGGGCGGATATCGTCGGGCAGGCGGTGTTCATAGGCCCACAGCTGCTTGCCGGTCTTGGCGTCGAGTGCATAAATGCGCGAGTAAGAGGCGGTCACATAGATGATGCCGTCATGCACCAGCGCCTGGGCTTCCTGGCCGCGCTGCTTTTCGCCACCGAACGAGAAGGTCCAGGCGGGCACGATCTGGCCGACATTTTTCGTGTTGATTTTTTTCGCCAGGCTGTGGCGCTGCGCTTTCAGGCCCAGGCCGTAACTGAGCACATCGGCGGTACCCTTGTCGGCGTTGGCGATATCGTCCCAGGTAACTTTGGTATCGGCCGCCGAGACGGCGCCGGCGATCAGGGCGAGGATGGCGAAAGCGATCGGACGTGGAAATTGTGGCTGCATGCTGGTCTCCCTTGTTGGTTTTTATGGTGGTGCGACGTGGTTGCCATGGGTAATTGAGCAACATGCGTGCCAGGCTTTTTCCACGGCGCGGGCGCGTCGGTATGCGCCGTACTGCCACAGTTGGCAACGCGGCGCTGTGCTGTTTTGTTACAGTGCGGCGTCGCTGCCGGTGGCAGGGCCGGGCTGGCACAAGGGTTGCTGTTGGGAGCAGGGAAGGCCGATATGCGCCTTCCTATAACCACAACAGGAGACCATCATGCACCCAGTACCACGCCGCCATTTCCTTTGCCAGTTGCTCGCCGTCGGCGGCATGGGCGCAGCCTCGCTCGCCGGCGCACAGTCGACCGCGCCGAAAGTCGACGAGGACAGCGACCAGGCCAGGGCACTCGGCTACCGCCACGACACGACCAGGGTCGATACGAAAAAATATCCGCAGCACAAGCCGGCTCAGCACTGTGCCAACTGTTCTTTCTTCCAGGGCAAAAAGGATGATGCGTGGGCAGGTTGCGCCATGTTTGGCCGCAAACAGATTGCGGCGCCGGGCTGGTGCCTGGCCTGGGCAAAAATTCCGGAGTAATAAGGGGTAGCAAGCAGAGGCAGCAGAGGCGCTGCCGTGGCAGCGCCTGCTTTTGATGACAGGCGTGATCCTACAAAGGCACTTCGCGCCGCGTCTCCAGATACGCCTTCACCGCCCAGATCGCCTCCTGGCTGAATACGCCTTCGAACGGCGGCATATAGACGGCGCCATTGCGCGAGCGTCCATGGCGTACCGTGTCCAGCACATACTGATCAATTTCCTGAGCGCAAGCCTCTTTTTTCTTGGCATCCGACAAGGCCGCGCAGTCATTGTCGAGCTTGCGCAAGTCGGGCGCCATGCCGCCCGAAACGGCTTCCAGTCCGTGGCAGCGGGCGCAATTTTGCGTAAAAGCGGAGTTGCCGATCCGTATCGCTTCCGCATTGTTCCTGTACGGATTTTCCGTGCGCCACTCGGCGCCCAGTTGTGGCAGTGTGGATGTGTCGACCGCCTGTGGCGTCATGTTGCCATGTGCCCAGACGGCGGCGGCCAGTATGCAGGCAAGGCCGCCAGCGGCAAGCCGCACGCTGCGCAGGCGGCTGGTTTTTCTGTTAGTGTTGACAGCAATATGTGGGGTCATGATGGTCTCCGTTGTGGTTATGCGCTTGATCGCGGCATGACCAGGGTAGCAATCGGTATGCCATCGCGCGCATCGCCAGTGCGCCTTGTTGCCATGCGTGCTGCGCTGCTCAGAAACGCAACAACTGTCGGGCGCGGATGATCCCATTTGACGCAGCTTTGCGCGTGGCGAACGGTCACCGCCGCTGTTTGCGTGCTGGCACGGCATTTGCAAAACAAGAGATCAGGATCACCTGACGAATAATCCAAAGGGCCGCCTCCCGGCGGCTTTCATCGAAGCCAAGACCAACGAGAAAGAGGACGACATGAATCTGGCAGACATCAGCAAACTGGGCGTAGCCAATCCCTTCAAACAACGCTACGACAACTATATCGGCGGCAAATTCGTCGCTCCCGTCAAAGGCGAATACTTCGGCAATATCACGCCGATCACCGGCCAGGTCTTCTGCGAAGTGGCCCGCTCCACTGCCGAAGACGTTGAGCTGGCGCTGGATGCCGCGCACGCGGCCAAGGACGCATGGGGCAAGACCTCGCAAACGGAACGCGCCAATATCCTCAATAAAATCGCCGACCGCATGGAAGCGAATTTGTCGCTGATCGCCACCGCCGAGACCATCGACAACGGCAAGCCGATCCGCGAAACGACGGCTGCCGACATTCCGCTGGCGATCGACCATTTTCGCTACTTCGCCGGCTGCATCCGCGCCCAGGAGGGCTCGGTTGCGCAGATCGACTCGGAAACCTATGCCTATCACTTCCACGAGCCGCTGGGCGTGGTGGGCCAGATCATTCCGTGGAATTTCCCTATCCTGATGGCCGTGTGGAAGCTGGCGCCGGCCCTGGCCGCCGGCAATTGCGTGGTGCTCAAACCGGCCGAGCAGACGCCGGCCTCGATCATGGTCCTGATCGAACTGATCGGCGACCTGCTGCCACCGGGTGTGCTCAATATCGTCAACGGCTATGGCCTGGAAGCGGGCAAGCCGCTGGCCTCGAACAAGCGCATCGCAAAAATCGCGTTTACGGGCGAAACCGGCACCGGCCGCCTGATCATGCAGTACGCAGCGCAGAACCTGATACCCGTCACGCTCGAATTGGGTGGCAAGTCGCCGAATATCTTCTTTGCCGACGTGATGGACGCCGATGACGCGTTCTTCGACAAATGTCTGGAAGGCTTTGCCATGTTCGCGCTGAACCAGGGCGAAGTGTGCACCTGCCCGTCGCGCGTGCTGATCCAGGAATCGATCTACGAAGCGTTTATCGCCCGCGCCCTGGAGCGGGTGGCGAAGATCAAGCAGGGCAATCCGCTCGATGCCTCCACCATGCTGGGCGCGCAGGCGTCGCAGGAACAGCTGGAAAAAATCCTCTCGTATATCGACATCGGCAAGCAGGAGGGCGCCGAAGTGCTGGCCGGCGGCGAGCGTAATACGCAGGGCGGCGACCTGGAAAAAGGCTATTACGTGCGTCCTACCGTCTTCAAGGGCGACAACAGCATGCGCATCTTCCAGGAGGAGATCTTCGGACCGGTGGTGTCGGTGACCACCTTCAAGGACGAAGCCGACGCGCTGCGCATCGCCAACGATACCTTGTATGGCCTGGGCGCAGGTCTGTGGACGCGTGACGGATCGCGCGCCTTCCGCGTTGGCCGCGCGATCCAGGCCGGCCGCGTGTGGACCAATTGCTACCATCTGTATCCGGCCCACGCCGCGTTCGGCGGCTACAAGCAGTCGGGCATCGGCCGTGAAAACCACAAGATGATGCTGGACCATTACCAGCAGACGAAAAACCTGCTGGTGTCGTACAGCCCGAACGCGCTGGGCTTCTTCTAAGGAGCGATGATGACCATGGAACGCGTGACGGCCACCCCGGCCGCGCTGGAGATGCTGGCTACCTTGCGTGGCAAGCATGGGCCGCTGATGTTTTTCCAGTCGGGCGGCTGCTGCGACGGCAGCGCGCCGATGTGCTACGCGGCCGGCGAGTTCAATCTGTCCGACACCGACGTTTACCTCGGCAATCTGGACGGCACGCCGTTCTACATGGGCATCGAGCAGTTCGCGTACTGGGAACATACGCAATTGATCATCGACGTGGTCGATGGCAATGGTGGCATGTTCTCGCTCGATAACGGCACGGGCCGGCGCTTCCTGACCCGTTCGCACCTGTTCACCGACGAAGAACTGGCGCAGCTGGGGCAACCTGCCAAGGTTGCCAGTCCATAGTTTGTTGCCACCTGGGTCCGGAACCATGCGGGCGTCATCTCCCCGTTCGCCCGGACACGGTTTTAGCTGACGGCTGCGGCCGTCAGTTTTTTTGCCCTCTGCTCCTGCTCCGGCTTGTGACAGTGTCTGTCGCACCATTGATTCGTTCTAGCACAGCGCACGCCGTATTCCTGCTGCTCTCCCCTTATTTTGCCAGGCATGCAAATTGCCATGGTCAACTCCATCAAACACAGACGATGGAGACCATCATGACAATCGCAGCGCGCTGCCGGCGTGCCGCCACGCTGATCATGTGTCTGGCGACAGGTGTGCTGGCGCTGCTGCTTGGCGCCTCGCCCGTGCACGCAGGTGTAATGACACAGGCCGAACTGGCGCGTCGCTTTCCGGCGCCATTGTCGGTCGGTGAACGCGATGCCGAACTGCCGGTCTGGCCCTTGTTCCGCCAGGGCGCCGGCGGCAATGTGCTGGCCGGCTATGTGTTCGAGTCAAGCGACCTGGCGCCCATCCCCGGTTTTTCGGGCGTGCCGGTCAACCTGCTGGTGGCGATTGACCCTGCCGGGCGCTTTATCGGCGTCGAGGTGCTGTCGCAGCATGAGCCGGTGTTCCAGTATGGCCTGGGTGAGGCGCCGCTGTTTGAATTCGTCAGGCAGTACCGGGGGGTGTCGCTGAGGCAGAACATCCATATCGAAAACCAGGCCAGTCGCGCGCGCCAGCCTGAGGCCTCGCGCGTAACCATCGACGGCATTTCCAAGGCCACGGTCTCGGTGCGCATCATCAATGAAAGCGTGCTGGCGGCGGCCTTGCTGGTGTCGCGCCGCAAACTGGGTTTTGGCGCGGGCAAGGGCGCGGCCAGGATGGCACGCGTGCGTCCCGATGTGATGGAAACGCTGTCTTTCAAGCGCCTGCAGGATGACGGTTTGCTGCGCCATCTGCGTGTCTCGAATCGCGAGATGGAACAGCGCTATGCAGGCAGCGACGGCGCGCGGCTCGATGAAGAAGGATTGCGCCAGCCGGACGCCATTTTTATCGATCTGTACCTCGCTTGCGTGTCGGTGCCGGCGGTGGCGCGCAGCCTGCTCACCGAAGCCAGCGTGGCCAAGCTGAAACCCTGGATCGAAGCGGGCGACCAGGCGATGCTCGTTATTTCGTCGGGCCGCCACCGCGTGCCGGGCGACGATTTTACGCGCGGCGGCATTCCCGATCGCTTGCTGCTGCGCCAGCACCAGCTGGCCATCGACCTGCGCGACCTGGATCTCGATCTGAAACTGCTGCCTGGGATTGCCGTGCCTCCGGACGCCAGCCTGACGGTGTTTCGGATTCCTGCCGAAGCGGGCCTCGATCCAGGCGCCGCATTTGATTTCAGCGTGCCGGTCACGCGCAGCAAGGGCCAGTTCTATCCCGAGCGCATTGTGCGCGAGCTGCCGGTTACCTATCGGATACCGTCGCGTTTTTTAATTGCCGCGCCAGGCGGCGCCAGCTGGCACGCAGCCTGGCAGGCGCAAAGGATGGCCCTCCTGATCCTGGCGGGTGGCCTGGCGGTGCTGGCGGTGGCCCTGTCGCTGCCGCGCAAGATCAGCGCCAACGGCCGCCGTTTTCACTGGTTTCGCGGCACCTACCTGTTGTTTACCATCGGCTTTATTGGCTGCTACGCGCAGGCGCAGCTATCGATCGTCAATCTCACCGGCGTGATCCAGGCCCTGGTGGCCGGGCGCAGCCTGTCGTTTCTGCTGCACGATCCGATGACGGTGGCGTTGTGGGGCTACGTGCTGCTGTCGCTGCTGCTGTGGGGGCGCGGTACTTTCTGCGGCTGGCTATGCCCGTTCGGCGCGCTGCAGGAGTTGACCGGCAAGCTGGCGCGCCTGTGCAAGCTGCCCCAATTGAAATTGAGCCGCGCCCGGGATGCGCGCCTGAAGCTGTTCAAATACGGGGCGCTGGCGCTGATACTGGCCAGTGCCGTTACCGGCTTTGCCGTCGATACGCTGGTGGAGCTGGAACCGTTCAAGACGGCCATCACCCTCAACTTCGTGCGCGCCTGGCCGTATGCGGCTTATGCGCTGGCGCTGCTGGCGGCCAGCGCTGTTGTGCATAAATTCTTTTGCCGCTATCTGTGTCCGCTGGGCGCCTCGCTGGCGCTGCTGGGACGTTTTCGGCTGCTGGACTGGATACCGCGCCGCAGCGAATGCGGCACGCCGTGCCAGACTTGCCGCCATCGCTGCGACTACCAGGCGATCACGCCCGATGGCGCGGTGGTGTATGCGGAATGCTTCCAATGCATGGATTGCGTGGTGATACACGAAAGCGAACAGCGCTGCGCACCGCGCCTGCTGGACCTCAAGCGCACCCGCACCATCCCGATTCATGCCGTTCCAGGAGGCGCCACATGAAACGCCGCAGTTTCTTGAGCGCCTCGCTGGGCGCCATCGCCGCAGGGAGCTGCGCCTGGCCGCGCCATGCACCCGTGCATACCGGTGTCGCACTCGCCTTTGGCACCACCATCCAGATCGCGCTGGTGCATGCCGACGAGCAGGTGGCGCGCTCGGCGATCAGCGACGCGCTGGCGGCGGCCCAGCGCGTCGACCGCCTGATGAGCATTTACCAGCCGGCCAGCCAGGTCTACCAACTGAATCGCAACGGCGTGTTGCACCGACCCGATCCGCAGTTGCTGGCGGTGCTGGCGCAGGCGCGCACATTGTCGCAATGGACGAACGGGGCTTTCGATATCACCGTCCAGCCTTTGTGGCGCGCCTGGCGCGAGGCGGTCGCGCGCGGCGTCTTGCCGTCCCCGGCGCAGCGGCGGCAGGCCCAGGCGAAGGTGGGCTGGCGCCAGGTTGAATTTGACGAACGGCGGGTAGCGCTGGCGCCCGGCATGGCGATCACCCTCAACGGCCTGGCGCAAGGCTATGCGGCCGACATGGCGCTGGCGGCCGTGCAAGCCCATGGCATCCGGCATGCGCTGCTCGACACGGGAGAATTCGTGGCGCGCGGACGCAAGCGCGCGCACCAGCCGTGGGCGCTCGGCGTGCGCGATCCGCGCGACGGCCAAGCGCTGGCGGCGACCCTGTTCATCAACGGCTGCGGCGTGGCGACCTCGGGTGATTATGAAAGCGTATTTACTCCCGATTATCTGCACCATCACATTTTTGATCCCGCCGTGGGCGATTCGCCGCAGGAGCTGGCCAGCGTCACCGTGATGGCGCCCACCGGCATGCTGGCCGATGGCTTGTCAACCGCCTGCATGGTGCTGGGCCGTGAAAGAGCGGCGGCGCTGGCGGCCAGCTTGCCTGGCGTCGACCTGCTGGCGATCGACAAGCAGGGCCGCGAATGGCGTTCGGCCGGCTTTCCACTGGAAGCATCATGATTGCTTGCCTACTTCAGGCCGGGAATTTTCCGATAAATCGTATTGCGCGATACGCCCAGTGCGCGCGCCGTGGCCGAGACATTGCCGCCGTTCGCCGCCAGCGACTTGAGTATCACGGATTGCTCCATCTCTTCCAGCTTGGCGCCCTGTGCCATCAGGCGGTCGGTGCCGGCCTCCATGGCCGCTGCCGTATCTGTATCCGGATCCGGACTTTGCTCGATATCGTCGAGGAAGTCGTCGGGCATATGGCGCAGGCAGATTTCCGTCTCGTCGCCGGCCATCACGATGGCGGTGCGCAGCAGATTGGTCAACTGGCGGAAGTTGCCGGGCCAGCGGTGCTGGCGAAACAGCGCCAGGATTTCAGGCGACACGTGATGGCGGCCGTGTTCCGCTTCCGTCGACAGGATTTTCCTCACCACGGTTTCCAGGTCGGTGCGCTCGCGCAGCGGTGGCAGCTTGACCACCAGGCCGTTGAGCCGGTAATACAGGTCTTCGCGGAACAGGCCGCGCGCCATGCGTTCGCGCAGGTTGTGGTTGGTGGCGCAGATCAGCTCCACGTTGACGGGTATCGACTTGTCGCTACCCAAGGGCGTGACCATGCGTTCCTGCAGCACGCGCAGCAGGCGCGCCTGTAAGCTGAACGGCATGTCGCCGATCTCGTCGAGGAACAGTGTGCCGCCATTGGCCTGCAGGATCTTGCCGACCGCGCCTTTCTTGCGCGCGCCGGTAAACGCTCCGTCTTCATAGCCGAACAGTTCGGATTCGATCAGCGTTTCCGGAATCGAGGCGCAGTTGACGGCCACAAAGGGACTCATCGTGCGCGGTGAATCATTATGGATCGCCTGCGCCAGCAATTCCTTGCCGGTGCCCGTTTCGCCCATGATCATGATGGGGATATCGCGGCCCAGCACGCGCGTGACCTTGTCGATCACCAGTTCCAGCTGCGGGTCGCCGGTGCGCAGGTAGCGCAGGCCGGATAAGCGGCGCGCCTGGGCCGCAGCCTGGTTGGCAGCAATGGCTGGTGCTGGCCTGTCGTTGCTCAGCGATTGCTGGAACACGCTGTTGGCCAGCCGCAGCTGGGCGCGGCCGTAGACGCGCACGCCGTTGTGCATGCACAGGGTCAGCAGGCCGGGCGCGGCGGTGCGGTAGTGGTCGTACAGGGCAGAGACGGGCAGGCCGAACAGCGAGCTGAAAGTATGCGATTGCAGCGCCGAAAATGGCAGGCCCAGTTGAAACAGGCCATTGCGATTGGAGGCCAGGAAGCGCCCACCGGGACTGAACGAAGCAATCCCCTCCATCAAGGTGCCGATGAATTCGGGACGGGTATGAAAGTGCAGGGTAATCGCATCTTCAAAGGTAGCCGAGAACAGCTGGTTTTCAATCATCAGCGCTGACATGCGCACCAGGGCCATGGTGTGCTTGTGAAAGCTGCGCTGGTCGCCCGATACGTCCAGCACGCCGATGACCTTGCCCAGGTGATCGGTAATCGGCGCCGCCGAGCAGGTCAGGAAATGATTCGCCTCCAGGTAGTGCTGGTCTGCATGCACGAGAGTCGGCGACTTTTCGGCGATCGCCGTGCCGATCGCATTGGTGCCCTTGCTGGCCTCGGACCAGGCCACGCCCGGCTGCAGCGCGACCCGGCTGGCTTTTTCCAGGAAGTCGTCGTCGCCTAGTGAGTGCACGATGACGCCTGTCGCGTCCGTCAGTATCACCATATTGTGGGTATTGACGATCTGCTGGTACAGCGTCTCCATCGCCGGCACGGCGTGCGCATGCAGCAGCCGGTTCTGTTCGATCAGCACCGTCAGGTCGCTGCACGCCAGAGGGCTGAAGTCGGCCACCGATTCCGGTCGCAAGCCGTAGTCGACCGAGCGCCGGTGCGAGGTTTCAATAATCAGCGGCATATTGTCCGGCCAGGCGGACGCGGGAGCAGAGCTGTTCAGATCTGACGCAGTGGGACGGTGCATGATGGTCTCGTTGTCTCGGTTGGCCGTCGCTCCTGGGCGCGGCTCTGTGTGTACCTGCACGGGTGTTCCATAATGTAGCACCTGTACCGGAAGGTAGCAAAAGCCGCCTTGGCTGCTGTTGCTGTACCGGTAATAAGCAAGGTGAGTGCCAGCTCAAAATAGTTCTTGCAGCCGCTGTGGCGGCTGGCTATAATTCGCCCCCTCGCTGAACGATGCATGCAAATGCGGAGCAAAGCAGAAAAAAGATGGTTGACGAAATAGCTGAAACGCTTCATACTCTTCCTTCTTCGCAGCT
>NZ_JBNYXQ010000016.1:0-72865 GCF_051380735.1 Janthinobacterium longum | reverse complement strand
GCGCCTATTTCATTATTTCTTGTGAACATTTGATATTTTAAGTTTTACAGCGATCCGAAAATCACTGCTGCACTTCATCAAATGCCCACACTTATCGACTGTTAATTGTTAAAGAACCGTATTCGGTGCTACTTTCGCGCTATCGACAAAGCGTTGTGTTTGTCAGCTGCGAAGAAGGAAGAGTATGAAGCGTTTCGGCTATTTCGTCAACCTTCTTTTCTACTCTCGCTTCACTGTGCAACACGCTGTTTTGTGTGCGTCGTTTTGCGAGGAGGCGAACTATAGCAAAGCTGCCCGATGTCTGCAACATCTATTTTCCTGAGCCAACAATACCTGCCTACCGCCCACCTGGCATCCTGTTCACTTCAAGCGCCCTTTTGTGCAGCCTGTCGCAAGCGGCTGGTGCGGCTGCCCTCCTTCAGGCACAGTGGCAACATCAGTTTTTGACGTGGTGACGCATCAGTTACACTGGCCCACCGCGTCGATTCATTCCTTGCCAAGAAAGCGTCCCATGTTTCCGATTTCCAGCCTGCCCCAATTGCTGAAAACCCTGCTTGCCTGGCTGCAAAAGGCATTCGACGCCACCACGACCTGGGTCACACAATTATCCTGGTGGAAGTTCTTCCTGTTTGCCGCCCTGGCCCTGATCGCTGGCTCCATTTTGCAAGATGAACTGTTTTCATCCAGCCCCGACGAAGAAGTGGTGATCAAGTCGCACAAGCGGGCCAGCAAGAATACGGGCGAGACAAATATCCTGATCGACGATACGGGCATCCATTTCAATCCGCGCAACAGCAAGAGCCGCCGCAATACGGACAGCGCCAGTGCCGATGCCACCTCCTCCGATGCGACGCCTGCCGACGCCAGCCCGACGGAAACAGTGCCTGAAGAGCCTGCACAACCGGTGGCGCCAGTGCCACCAGTGCCGCCAGTCAAGCCCAGCTATCCGGTCACCACCAATGCTTCGGGCGAAGAAGTGCATATCGAGCTGCCGCCGCAAATCGGCGAGGAGTTGTCCAATGCCATTGAGGAGGCGGTCGACGATGCTGCCGAGCAAAAGGTTTCGCGCTACCACCAGCAAGCCTCGACCTGGTTCAAGAGTTTCGTCTCCTTGCTGGTACTGGCCCTGTTTGCGATGAAAGCCCTGGTTGGCGGCAAGAAGCGGGCGGAAGCTGAAACGGTAACCGCCAATGAGGCGGCCGAGCGCGCCTCGATGCAGCGCCAGCTCAGTGAAGCAAAGATGCAGATGATGCAGGCGCAAGTGGAGCCGCACTTCCTGTTCAATACGCTCGCTTCGGTCGAACACCTGATCCAGGTCGATCCGCCGCGCGCCGCCAAGATGCAGCGCAGCCTGATCCAGTACCTGCGCGCCGTGCTGCCGCAAATGCGCGACAACGCCCTGATTACCAACCTGGGCCGCGAGGCAGACATGGTACAAGCTTATCTGAACCTGCTGAAAATGCGCATGGAAGAACGGCTGACGGTCGACTTCCAGATTCCCGATGGACTGCGCAGCGCCGCCTTCCCGCCTATGATGCTGCAGTCGATGGTGGAAAACGCCATCAAGCATGGCCTGGAAGTGAAACCGGAAGGCGGTACCCTGCGCATCGTGGCGGAAGTGGCGCACAGCAGGCTGCGCGTGATCGTCACCGATGACGGCCTGGGCTTTGGCGCCGTACCCAGCGATGGTACGGGACTGGGCTTGCCGACCATCCGCGAACGGTTGAAATTGCTGCATGGCGAGCAGGCCAGCCTGACGATTACGCCTAACCAGCCGAGCGGCGTGTGCGCAGTCATCGAAGTGCCATATCAACTGTCGAAATAAGCCACTCTGCAGTTGATAAAAACGCTAATTCATTGAATAATCAATCTTCGCCAGTTCACACTTGATGACCATGCCTACTGCTATTATTGCCGACGACGAAAGACTGATGCGCGACCAGTTGCGCTTGCGACTGGGCCAGGCCTGGCCCGAACTGGAAATCATCGGTGAAGCCAAGAATGGCGATGAGGCGATCGAACTGGTCGACCAGCTGAAACCGGACTTTACTTTCCTCGATATCCGCATGCCGGGCAAGACCGGCATGGAGGCGGCGCAGGTGATCGGCAACAAGAGCCGCATCGTGTTCGTCACCGCCTATGACAGCCACGCTGTCGAAGCGTTCGAGCGTGGCGCCGTCGATTATGTGTTGAAGCCGCCCGAGCACGAGCGCCTCCTGATCACGGTTGATCGCCTGAAGATGCACCTGAACAAGCCCGCACTGGACGTCAACAGCAGCGTGACGGCCATGCTGTCGCAGCTGGCCGAGAAGATCACCGCCAAGCCGACCTACCTGCAATGGATACAGGCCAGTATCGGCCAGGACTTGCGCATGATCCCGGTCGAGGAAATCCTGTTCTTCCGCTCGGACGAGAAATATACCTGCGTACAGACGGCCAAATATGAAGCACTGATACGCAAGCCCGTGCGCGACCTGGCAGAAGAGCTCGACCCATCGCTGTTCTGGCAGATCCACCGCGCCACCCTGGTCAATGTCAACGCCATCGAAGGCGTGACGCGCGATATCCGCGGCCGCCACCTGGTGCTGATCAAAGGCAAGACCGACAAGCTTGAAGTGAGCCGCAGCTTCTTGCACCTGTTCAAGCAGATGTAAGAATCAAGCCGCGCAGGCTCGGCCTGCGCGGCTGTGTGCCAGATCAAACCGTTGTGTGTGAATCAGCCTACGCTGCATCAAGTTCCGCCGTTTCTTCTCCTGCCTGCCTTTCGCTGATCCATCCGCAAGGAGTGCCTATGCCCGGCCGTGCAAAAACAGGATTGTTGCGCCTGCTGCCGCCAGGCATGGCGGTGGCCGCCACTTATTATCTGTGGCGACTTTTCAAGGCAAGGCACGCCATCGATACCGTCCTGGTGCGCGACATCAATGCGCGAAAGCAAGTCCACGAACAACTGGCGCGCTCGTTCGCGCAGCTGCGAGAACTGTCAAGTGCGCTGCAAACCATCCGCGAGGAAGAGCGCAGGCATATTGCCCGCGAATTGCACGATGACCTGGGGCAGTTGCTGGCCACCTTGCGCGTCAACCTGACCTTGGCGCGCCAGCATGCAGACATGACGGCGCCTTTGCTGGGACTGCTGCACAAGATGGACAGCTTGCTGGTGACGGCGATTTCTTCACTGCGCCGCATCGCCAGCAATCTGCGCCCGCGTGCCCTCGATGAAGGAGGGTTGTATTTTGCCCTGCAAACCTTGCGCCACGACTTTTTGCTGCGCCAGGCCGTGCATTTCGAGCTGATGGCCGACGAGGGCGACCTGGTGCTGGATGACGAGCGCAGCACGGCCATTTACCGCATCGTGCAGGAAGCACTTACCAATATTGCCCGTCATGCCGAAGCCAGTCATATCACGATCGCCCTGCACCGCATCGACTCCATGCTGTCGATCACGATACAGGATGATGGCAAGGGCATTACCGATCGCGATCTGAAAAAAGCGGCGTCGCTGGGATTGCTGGGCATGCGCGAACGGGTATGGGGTTTGAACGGCAGCATACAGATCGGCGCCGACAGCGAACTGGGCGGCACACGCATCGACATCATGCTGCCCATGCCTGCATCCACGCCCCCACCATGAAAAAAGGCGCTCCACGGAGCGCCTTGCTTCACACCACCATACCGGCGTTGCTTAGAACTTGTGGGTCATGCCCACCTGGACGAGCGACTTGTCGCTGAACTGATCGCGACCAGCGTAGCCGTACACGGCGGTACGCTTCGACAGCGGGTAGTCGTAGCCCAGGCCGAAGGCCTTGGCGGTTTCCTTGCCGCTGACCAGGGTGCTGTCCTGCTTCTGTTTCACATAGCTGGCCTTGATTGCGCCGCCGCCGATGTCATACGCCAGGCCGATCAGGAAGCTCTTGAATTCGCCGTTGACAGCAACGTCGGTGTCGGCTTTCGAGTAGTCAAACGTGATTTTGGCAGGACCGAATTTATAACCACCGCCAACCAGCCACAAGGTAGGCTCGGCAGCGGCATTGGCAACCGACTGCACTTTTTTCTGGTAGCCGGCGTGTGCGCTGGCTGGGCCCATGTCATACGTGGCAACCACGCTGTAACCCGCATCGGCATCATTGATTTCGCTGGCGACGACCTGGCCGCTGAGCACGAAACCGCTGAAGGTCGGGCTGTTGTAGGTCACGGAATTGCTGACGCGCGAAACACCAACCACCGAGCCGCCGGCAGCAGCACCGTTAGGCGACTGACCGCCGCGCATCACTGGCTCATTGATCTTGCCGATTACGCCGTAGGTGTTGAACGGATCGACGCGGGCCAGGGTGCCGTCCAGCAGGTCCTTGGTGCGGCCCAGGTACACGGTACCGAAGTCGCCGGTCAGGCCGACCCATGCCTGGCGATCGAACAGGGTGTTGGCCGTGGCTTGCGCGCCGGTGTCGGCCTTGAATTCACTCTCCAGATTGAAAATGGCTTTCAGGCCATTGCCCAGATCTTCCGTGCCCTTGAAGCCGAGGCGCGAAGCCTGGTTCTCACGTTCCACGATGGACGAACCGCTGGTCTTGGCCAGGCCGAGGTCGACCACGCCGTAGACGACGACGTTCGATTGCGCCTGCGCCGTAGCGGCGGCGAAAGAGGCGATGATCAATGCTGCCAGAGTAATTTTTTTCACTTGAGTTCTCTATATTAGGTTGGACAAGTTGTTGCTGCTCAACTGCTGAACCGAATCATGCCAAGCAAATGCTTCAACAATATGACATCGGCAATCTGTTGTTTTTTAGCACCTTTTTTCTCAAGACGAAAAAAAACCGCCCGCAGGCGGTATCACGGCATATGCCGCTTACTTCAGGCGGCAGCTCAGCAGCCAGTAATATTCCAGGCGCTTCATGCGGATTTCGCGTGCCGAATGGGCGAACTTCTTGCGCAGGTGACTGTCGGACGGGAAATTTTTCAGCACTTCGTAGCGCTCGCCGGACTCCGTCGTGCGGAACTGGTGCGTGTTGCCTTCCAGGTCCGTACGAGCGATCACGGTGCTGCTGCCGTCGACATAGGAATTGTCGATCAGCACCAGCAAGATGTCCTTGCCCAGCTTGCTGCGCAACTGCTTCAGGTATTTGTCCTGGTCTTCGCGCTTGACGTGCGACCACCAGAAACCGGCGAACACGGCGGTGAATTTGCCCGCCAGGTCGTCCGGCAGATTGAACGCGTCGAGCTTGGCGAAAGTCACGTTGTCGGGCAGGCCACGGGCCTGTGCCAGCGCCAGCATTTCATCGTTGAGGTCGGTCGCCAGCACCGACTCGGCGGTTTCGGCAATCACCTCGGTCCAGTAGCCGGTGCCGCAAGCCAGTTCCAGCACGGTGTGACCTTCCAGCACATCGGCGACCTTGTCGCGCAACACTTCCAGGTCTTCCTGGCGTTCGGGCTTGTCATAGACGCGCTCGTACTGCTGCGCGATGGTGGCGTAATATTTGGCAAGCTGATCGGTAATCATGTGTTTCTTCTCTTATAGTGTCTGGGCCGGGCACCTCGCCCGGCCGGGCCATGCATTGTTTATAGTTCGTAGTGCTCTTTATCGCCGCTCATTGCCTGTTCGATCAATTTACGGTTCAGGGTCGGGGTCAGCAACTCGATAAAGGTGTAAATATAGCTGCGCAGATAGGCGCCCTGCTTGACGGCCACGCGCGACACATTCATGCCGAACAGGTGGCCGACCGGAATGGCGCGCAAGCCCCGGTCGCGCTCGGCGTCGAAGGCCATGCCCGCTATGATACCAATCCCCATGCCCAACTCGACATAAGTCTTGATGACGTCGGCGTCAATGGCTTCGAGCAGGACGTCGGGCTTCAGGCCGCGCAGCGTGAAAGCGTGGTCGATCTTGTTACGGCCGGCAAACGCGCTGTCATAGGTAATCAGCGGAAACGCAGCGATTTCTTCCAGCGTGACCGACTTCGATTTGAGCAGCGGATGATCGACCGGCACCACCACCACATGCTCCCATTGATAGCAGGGCAAGGTGATCAGGCCGTCGATGGCGGCGATCGATTCGGTGGCAATGGCCAGGTCGGCCTGGTCGCGCTGCACCATCTCGGCGATCTGGCGCGGGTTTCCCTGCAACAAGGATAACCTTACCTTCGGGAACTTCAGCATAAAGGCCTGCACTACCTTGGGCAAGGTGTAGCGCGCCTGCGTGTGCGTGGTGGCAATCGTGAAACTGCCGCTGTCCTGCGCCGCATATTCCTTGCCGATGCGCTTCATGCTGTCGATCTCCTGCATCACCAGCTCGACCGATTGCAGCACCAGGCGGCCCGGCTCCGTCAGGCCACGGATGCGCTTGCCGTGGCGCGTGAAGATGTCGACGCCCAGCTCTTCTTCCAGCTCGATAATGGCTTTCGATACGCCCGGTTGCGAAGTGAACAAGGCCTTGGCCGCGTCCGTCAGGTTATAGTTCTGCCGGACCGCTTCGCGCACGAAGCGCAGTTGATGGAGGTTCATTGCTGGTTTTGCCTTAGAAATAAGCTGTTGCGAAGCTGCTGCGCCGCCCTACCGGTGATTTTACATTCATGCTTATACACATATCGCATATAAGCAAATGCATACTTAGTAGTTTGGAATAAACACCAAGTTTATTACTATTGCGGGTACTTTGGGGGTGCAAGCATGACTTTGTCTTATATAGTCTCAGGATTTGCCGTAGGTTTACTGGTCGGCATGACCGGTGTCGGTGGCGGCTCGCTGATGACTCCGCTGTTAACCTTGCTGTTTGGCGTCTCGCCATCGGTTGCCGTCGGCACCGACCTGGCCTTTGCCTCGATTACCAAGAGCGCCGGCACCCTGACGCACCGGCTGCGCGGCACCGTGCGCTGGGATATCGTCAAGCGTTTGTGCATCGGCGCCCTGCCCGCCGCCGTGGTGTCGACCCTGGCCTTGAAGTCGTTCGGCACCGTGTCGCCCGAAATCGGCCAGATTATCCGCTACTCGATCGCCGGCTCGGTACTGCTGACGGTGGTTGCCCTGATCTTCAAGGGCCGCATGCTGGATTGGATCAATGCCCACCCTGAAAAACAACTGCAAGGCAGCAAGCTTGCCGCCGCCACGGTTATTTCCGGCGCCGTGCTGGGCGTGCTGGTCACCGTGTCATCGATCGGCGCCGGCGCCATCGGCGCGACCTTGCTGGTGATGCTGTATCCGAGCATGAGCTCGGCCGAAGTAGCCGGCACCGATATCGCTTATGCCGTACCCTTGACGGCGATTGCCGCGCTGGGCCACTGGTGGCTCGGGTCCATCCACTGGGAACTGCTGATCTCGCTGTTGATCGGCTCCCTGCCCGGCATTACCCTCGGTTCGTGGGTGGCGCGCTCGGTACCGGAGAAGTTTTTGCGCGTGCTGCTGGCGATGACCTTGACCACCGTGGCGATAAAGCTAATCTATTAATTAAAGAACACCCAGGCAATCTTCCAGTACCCCGGCTTATTTAGGATTTGATATGTACCATTACGATCAGTACGACCACCTTATCGTCAAAGAACGCATCGCCCAGTACCGCGACCAGGTTGCGCGCCGGCTTGCCAATGAATTGACGGAAGAGGAATTCATTCCGCTGCGCCTGCAAAACGGCCTGTACATGCAGCGCCACGCCTATATGCTGCGCATCGCCGTGCCGTACGGCCTGCTGTCGTCGAAGCAGATGCGCATGTTTGCCCATATCGCGCGCAAGTATGACCGCGGCTACGGCCACTTCACCACGCGCCAGAATATCCAGTTCAACTGGGTCGAACTGGAACAGACGCCAGACATCCTGACCGACCTGGCGTCGGTGGAGATGCACGCGATCCAGACTTCCGGCAACTGTATCCGCAATACAACGTCTGACCCGTACGCCGGCGTGGCGGCCGATGAAATCATCGATCCGCGCCCGTATGCCGAAGTGTTGCGCCAGTGGAGCACCTTCCACCCCGAGTTCATCGCCCTGCCGCGCAAGTTCAAGGTGGCCATCAATGGCGCCGAGCAGGACCGCGCCGCCATCGCCGTGCACGATATCGGCCTGACCGCCGTGCGCAATGAGGCCGGCGAAGTGGGCTTCAAGGTGATGGCCGGCGGCGGCATGGGCCGCACGCCTATCCTGGGCAGCGTGGTGCGCGAATTCTTGCCATGGCAGCATCTGCTGACCTACACGCAAGCGATCATGCGCGTCTACAACCTGCACGGCCGCCGCGACAACAAGTACAAGGCGCGCATCAAGATCTTGCTCAAAGCCATCGGCGTGGAAGAATTCACGCGCCAGGTGGAAGCGGAATGGGTGGACCTGAAAGACGGCCCGGAAACCCTGACGGTCGAGGAAATGCAGCGCGTGGCGGCATTTTTCAACCCACCCGCCTACCTGGAGCTGGCTGACCTCGATTACGCCGGCGAACACGCCGACAACAAGGCCTATGCCAACTGGATCTTGCGCAATGTGAAGCCGCACCAGCGCCCGGGCTATGTGGCGGTGGTGCTGTCGCTGAAGAAAACCGGCGTGCCGCCAGGCGACGCAACAGCCGAGCAGATCGACTTCGTGGCCGACCTGGCCGACCGCTACAGCTTTGGCGAACTGCGCGTCACGCACGAACAGAACCTGGTGCTGGCCGACGTCGAGCAGTCGAAACTGTTCAAACTGTGGCAGGAAGCGAAGGCGCATGGCCTGGCGACACCGAATATCGGCTTGCTGACCGACATGATCTGCTGCCCGGGCGGCGATTTCTGCTCGCTGGCCAACGCCAAGTCGCTGCCGATCGCCGCCGCGATTGCCGAGCGTTTCGACAATATCGACTTCCAGCACGATATCGGCGAGATCGAACTGAATATTTCCGGCTGCATCAACGCCTGCGGCCACCATCACGTGGGCAGCATCGGCGTGCTCGGTGTCGACAAGGACGGCAGCGAATGGTACCAGGTGTCGATCGGCGGTGCGCAAGGCAACCAGGCCGCCATCGGCAAGATCATCGGACCATCGTTCTCGGCCCTGCAGATGCCGGAAGTCATTGCCCGCCTGCTGCACGTGTACGTACGCGAGCGCCATGAAGGCGAGCGCTTTGTCGACACGGCCCAGCGCCTGGGCTTGCCGCCGTTCAAGGAACATGTGTATGCAACGCCGATCACCGTCGGCAATCTGGTCGGAGAAGACGAATATGTTTGAAGTACGCGAAGAAATCATCAAGAACGCTGCAGTCGTGGCCAATGACTGGGGTCTGCTGCGCCTGGACGAAAACGACACGCCGGAAACCGTGCTCGTTCCCGAAGGCAAGGTCATCGTGCCGCTGCTGGTATGGCAAGCCCAGCGCGAGGCACTTGCCGCGCGCCTGCCCGATGTTGGCGTGTGGCTGGCCGGCGACGAGCGCCCTGAAGAGCTGGCCGACGTGATGCCACAACTGGCCGTCATCGCCATCGACTTTCCGAAGTTCACCGATGGCCGCGGCTACTCGATCGCCTTCAACCTGCGCGCCCGCCTTGGTTACAAAGGCGAACTGCGCGCCATCGGCGACGTGCTGCGCGACCAGCTGTTTTCGATGCACCGGGTCGGTTTTGACGCCTATGCGACGCGTCCGGACCGCAGCATCCATGACGCATTGAAAGGTTTGTCCGTCTTTTCGGAAACCTACCAGGCCTCGTGGGACCAGAAGTCGCCGCTGTTCCGCCGCCACCACCGTACAGGCCAGAATCCTGACCTCGACAACGCGGCCGGCATCTGAGGCTAACTGACATGAGCGACCTTACTACTTTAGTCAGCGCCACCGAGCAAACGCTGGCACGCATCGCGGCCGATTTTTCGCCGGCCGTGTTCGCGTCCAGCCTGGCAGCCGAAGACATGGTGCTGACCGACATGATTTTGAAAGCGAAGCTGCCGATAGGCATTTTTTCGCTGGAAACGGGCCGTCTGCACCAGGAAACCCTGGCCGTGCTGGGCAAGGTCAAGCAGCGGTACGCGCATGACATCACGCTGTATCGCCCGCAGCCGGAAGCGGTTGCGGCCTACGTGGAACAGAACGGCCTGAACGCTTTCTACAACAGCGTCGAGATGCGCCGCGAATGCTGCCGCATCCGCAAGGTCGAGCCCCTGGGCCGCGCCCTGGCCGGCAACAAGGCCTGGGTCACGGGACAGCGCCGTGCGCAATCGAGCACGCGCGCCGAACTGCATGTGCAGGAGATTGATACAGCGCACGCAATGACCAAATTCAACCCGCTGGCCGACTGGTCTGAAGACGATGTGTGGGCGTATATCCGCGCCAACGACGTGCCCTACAATGCGCTGCATGACCAGGGTTATCCGTCGATCGGCTGCGAACCGTGCACGCGCGCCGTACAACCGGGCGAAGACGTGCGCGCCGGGCGCTGGTGGTGGGAAAACCCCGACTCCAAGGAGTGCGGCCTGCACATGGTGGACGGCAAGTTGATACGCATTAAATCCGTGGCCGCCTGAAACCGCTAACAGAGAACAAGAAAGCATCCAATATGAGCAATATTTTGAACCAGCGCCACCTCGACAGCCTTGAGTCGGAAGCCATCCACATCATGCGCGAAGTGGCGGCCGAATCGGCCAACCCGGCGCTGCTGTTTTCAGGCGGCAAGGATTCCGTCGTCCTGCTGCGCCTGGCGGAAAAAGCCTTCCGCCCGGGCAAATTCCCGTTTCCCCTGGTACATATCGACACCGGCCATAACTTCCCGGAAGTGATCACCTTCCGCGACAAGAAAGTGGCAGAACTGGGCGAGCGTCTGATTGTCGGCTCGGTGGAAGACTCGATCAAGCGCGGCACGGTACGCCTGCGCAACCCGGCGCTAGACTCACGCAATGCGGCGCAAGCAGTAACGCTGCTGGAAACCATTGCCGAACACAAGTTTGACGCCTGCATCGGTGGCGCCCGCCGCGACGAAGAAAAAGCCCGCGCCAAGGAACGCATCTTCTCGTTCCGTGACGAATTCGGTGCCTGGGACCCGAAAGCCCAGCGTCCGGAGCTGTGGGAATTGTATAACACCCGTGTGCATCCTGGTGAAAACATGCGCGTGTTCCCGATCTCGAACTGGACCGAACTGGACGTGTGGCAATATATTGCTCGCGAAAAACTGGAACTGCCGCCGATCTACTTTGCGCACGAGCGCCAGGTAATCCCGCGCAACGGCCTGCTGGTGCCGCTGACCGATCTGACGCCGCCGCGCGAAGGCGAAACGGTGGAAACGCAAGTGGTGCGCTTCCGTACCGTCGGCGATATCTCGTGCACCTGCCCCGTGTCGTCCGATGCGGCCACGGTGGACGCCATCATCGCCGAAACGGCAATCACGCAAATCACGGAGCGCGGCGCCACCCGCATGGATGACCAGACCTCCGAAGCCTCGATGGAAAAACGCAAGAAAGCAGGGTATTTCTAATGAACGCAGCAACCCAGAACACCAATCTCACCGACAGCGTCGAGCGCGGCATGCTGCGCTTTATTACGGCCGGCTCCGTCGATGACGGCAAGAGCACGCTGATCGGCCGTTTGCTGTTCGACAGCAAGGGCATCTTCGCCGACCAGCTCGACGCCATGTCGCGCTCCAAGCACAAGCGCACGGTGGGCGACACGGTCGACCTGTCGCTGCTGACGGACGGTCTGGAAGCCGAGCGCGAGCAAGGCATCACGATCGACGTGGCCTACCGTTACTTCGCCACGCCGAAACGCAAGTTCATTATCGCCGACACGCCGGGCCACGAGCAGTACACGCGCAATATGGTCACGGGAGCGTCAACCGCCGACGCCGTCATCATCCTGATCGATGTGTCGAAAGTCAAATTTGGTGACGATGGCAGCGTGGAGTTGCTGATCCAGACCAAGCGCCATTCGACCATCGCCCACCTGCTGCAGATCGAACACGTGGTCGTGGCCGTCAACAAGATGGACCTGGTCGATTACGATGAAACGGTATACAAGCGCATCGTTGCCGCCTACCGCGAGTTTGCCCAGTCGCTGGGCCTGAAGGACATCACGCCGATTCCGTTGTCGGCCCTGACCGGCGACAACGTCGTCGAGCGCGGCGACAAGCTGGGCTGGTACACTGGCCCGACCCTGATCGAGCTGCTCGAATCCCTGTCGGTCTACGACGAATCGCACGACGCCCCGTTCCGCTTCCCGGTGCAGCTGGTGGCGCGCCACAACGGCCACGAAGCGAATGATTTCCGCGGCTACATGGGCCGCATCGAAGCGGGCAAGGTCAGCATTGGCGACACGCTGGTAGTGCAGCCTTCGGGCCAGACGGCCACCGTCAAGGATATCGTCACGCTGGACGGTTCGCTGCCGTCGGCAGTGGTCGGCCAGTCGGTGACCCTGCTGCTCAATGAATATCTCGATATTTCGCGCGGCGACCTGCTGGCCGGTGCCGACCGCCCTGCCACCTTGCTGAAACAGGTGGTGGCCGATGTATGCTGGCTGTCGGAAGACGCGCTGGACCTGCGCCGCAAATACTGGATCAAGCACGGCACGAAACAGACGGCGGCCAGGGTGACGGCGATCGACACCCTGCTCGACATCAATACCCAGCAACGCCACCCGGCCGAAGGACTGAAGCTGAACGATATCGCCCGCATCAGCCTGAACGTGCAGCAGCCGCTGGCGGCCGACGCGTATGCCGATATTCGCGCCACCGGCGCCTTTATCCTGATCGATGAAGTCACCCACCAGACGGTTGCAGCGGGAATGATCCGTTTCGACTGAGGAAGGCAAGCATGAACTACTCCCCATCTCTTCCAGGCAAGGTCTACCTGATAGGCGCCGGCCCTGGCGCGCAAGACCTGATGACCTTGCGCGGCGCACGCCTGCTGGCGCAGGCCGACGTGGTGCTGCACGACGCACTCGTCACTGGCGAGATGCTGGAGCTGTGTCCGCAGGCGAAAAAAATCCTGGTTGGCAAGCGCTGTGGCCAGTTGTCGACGGCGCAGGCCTTCATCAACAAGCAACTGGTCGATTCGGCGCGCAAGCACGCCATCGTGGTGCGGCTGAAAGGCGGCGACCCGATGCTGTTCGGCCGCGCCGATGAAGAACTGCGTGCGCTCGAAGAAGCCGGAGTCGACGTGGAAGTGGTGCCCGGCATTACTACCGCGCTGGCCGCCGCCGCCGCCACGCAGCAACCGTTAACGAAGCGCGGCGTATCGCGCAGCGTGGCTTTTTTCACCTCCAGCACCGCGCCCGGCGAATCCGAGCACACGGCGGTACCGGACTGCGACACACTGGTGCAATACATGGGCGGGCGCGAAGCGATCGCTACCGCGCAGCGCTTGCGGGCACAGGGCCGCAGCGCAGCGACACCGGTGGTGGTGATTGAAAACTGCAGCCGGCCGGAACAGCGCATCGTGCGCATGACCTTGTCGCAACTGGCGCAGGGCCTGGGCGACAAGCAAGGCCCCGTCCTGGTGATGCTGGGCGAGGCGATGGCCATGCGCGGCAGCCAGGCACGGGACACGCCTGTTTTTACCGACTTTAAAGTCAGTAACTATTGATCTGATGCGAAACATGGTAGGATACTGCCGCCGCAATACCGCGTCTCTGCACTTCCTACCTTGTTCTCACTCATGAATTTTTCTTCCTTGCGCGTATCGCTGCAATCACTGAGCCGCAGCAACGCCGGCCTTTTCGCCACGATGTTGCTGGTCACCGTGGGCCAGATCGGCCTGTGGCTGGTTTTTCCCGCCATCGACAATGAAAACCATCTGCTCGAATGCCTGCAGGCACTGTTCCTGGCGCTCGCTTGCGCGGTGCACGGGCAAAAGGCGTGGACCGAGCCGGACCGCGATTCGCTGCGTTTCCTGATCCACGCCGGCCTGTCGGCGCTGATGTTCGGCTTTTTGCTGCGCGAGCTGGAAATTCGCGAGATGGGCGAGTCGTATGCATGGAACGTGCTGGAAAAAACCCTGCGCGTGCTGGAATTGCTGGTGCTGCTGCGCCTGCTGGTGTTTTTCGTGCCGCGCGCGCGCGCCGTGTTTGCCCATGTGCGCGCCATCTTCGGCATGCGCGTGACCCTCATCACCCTGATCGGCGGCCTGTTCATGGTAGCCGGCTGGCCGTTCGACAAGAAGGTCATCCAGGCCTTGCCGGACATTTACTCGGAACTGCTGGAAGAAGTGTTCGAACTGGACGGCTACCTGCTGCTGTTCCTGGCCGCCATGGCCGATACCAGCGCGGCTGCCCTCATCAAGCTGCGCCAGCCAAAGGCGCGCTGACATCCCGCTCGAAGCGCGATGGCTGCGGCAACAACTGCTGCAGCATCGCTGCCACCCGCAACAGGCGCGGATCATCGTCTTGCGCCTCGTCGCAGGTATCGTTAATACAGAAAAACGGCAAGCTGCCAAAGTGCGCGCACAGCTGCGCCAGCCGCGCGGGCGCATCCGGGGCGCCACTGGCGATATGCAGCGGATCGAGCACGACACTGCGCGCCAGCCCCTGTTCCACCATCCATCGCGGCACCAGGTCGGGCAGCAGTGCCGGCGCACGCCAGGAGCGAAACACGGTAGAGCGTACCTGGGCAAACAGTTCGGAGGCTTGCCGCTCCAGCATCTGCATGGCGCTGACCAGCATCGGGCGCGGCGCATGCGCAAACAAATGCGGTATGTGCCGGTAGGCGCTATCGCGCGCCGCCAGCCAGTTACGCGACAGCACGGCGCAATTGCCGGGCGCTGCCACATCAGGACTCAGTTGCGCCGGCAAGTCCACTATTGCCTCTTCCAGGTAGACGCACAAGCCATGCTCGAACCAGTGATCCACCTCGAATGGCTGGCCCAGGAAAACATCGTCATTCAGATATAAAAACCGTTCGGCCAGGCCGGGGATGTGATGCAGATACGACTCGATATGGGCCGAGTCGAATACCGGCAGCGCGGACGCCGGCATCAGGTCGCGGTGATCGATCACTGTCAGGTGGTTCGACGCGCGCAGCCAGCCTGGGACCTGGCGGTCGGTCACCAGATAAATATGGCCATGGTCGGGAAAGAAGCGCTCGAGTGCGCGCAGGTTGTAGCGCAGCTCGCCGTTGTCGCGGTAGCGCCCCGCCACATTGCCGTGCAAGGCCAGCTGGCCAGGGTGCTGTATCGCCCACTGCGCATAGGCGGCGCGGTGGCGCACGCGCCAGGCCGGGTCTTGCCCGTCCACCCACAGGTAGACGATATCGACCGGCCCGTTCACGCCTGGCCGGGTGCGGCCACGCAATAATCGGCAATTGCCGCCAGCACGCTGGCGTTTTCGCCGACCGCCTCTACCACCTTCAGGCGCAGCTGCGGGTGCGCCTGACGCAATTCGTCCACCAGCAGCGGCAGGTCGCGCAGTACATGGCCGCCCTGCCCCAGGAACACCGGCACCACGATGGCGTCGAGCACCGCACCATCGGGCAGGCCGGCCAGCAAGGACGGGATCAGTTCGGGCAGGCGCGGCGTCATCAGCTCCAGAAAGGCCAGGTGTACGGCAACGCCGGGCATGCGCGCTTGCGTCATCTCACGCAGGCGTTCGAAGGGAGCAGCCCAGGAAGCGGCGCGCGCGCCATGCGCGAACAGGATCAGGGTCTGCTGTACAGGAATATTGCTCATCAGTGTCGCTCCACCCACCACAGCATGACCAGCGCCGCCAACAGATACAGCACGCTGGGCGCGGCTGCAGTGAGGAAAGCTGGCCAGGTACTGAGCAGGCCAAGGTGGGAAAACAGGGTATTGACCAGCATGAAGCTCACGCCGATCATGATGCCGATAAAAATCTTCAGGCTGACGCCGCCGCTGCGCGTATGCATGTAGGCGAACGGCAGCGCCAGCGCCATCAGCACGAAAATGGCCAGCGGGTCGATCAGCTTTTTCCAGAAGGCGATGCGGAAGCGCTCGGTCTCCTGCTTGTTCTCGGCCAGGTGGCGTGTGTACACCGCCAGTTCACTGGCCGACATGCGCTCCGGGTCGGAAGCGGACACAGTCAGTATCTTCGGCGTCACTTCCGAGACCATGTCCTTGGTGGCGCTTTTCACGGTGCGCACCAGACTGGTTTCCTGTCCATAGTAATTCTGCAGCTTGGGTTCGTAGCCGGGCGTGGTGGCGGCGCTGTTCGAGAACGCCGTCTCCGTCACGTCACTGAGGCGCCAGACGTTGTTGCCCTGGTAAATCGCGCTGGCGGCCACCGTCATGGTGCGCAGGCGCATGGTGGTGTCGAATTCGTACAGCTTGACGTTTTTCAGCTGGCCGTCGGGACGCGCCTCGCCGACGTTGAAAAAGCGCGAGCCGGTGACGGTGCCCGTCAAGCCGTCGCTCTTGATCATGTCCTTGGTCCACAGGCCGGAGCGGAACTCGCTCGACACCGCGGTGCCGCGCGCGGTCAGTTTCAAACGCTCGGCCAGCGGCTCGGTGTAGGGCGTGACGAATTCGCCGAACAGAAAGGTGATGGCGACAAACACCACGCCGATGCGCAGCAGGAAGCCGGCCGCCATCGAGGTCGACATGCTCGAGGCGCGCATGATGGTAAATTCCGAGCTGGCGGCGAACTGCGCCATCGTGTAGATGGTGCCGATCAGCGCGGCGATCGGCATGACCTCATACACGTGGCCTGGCACCAGCACCAGCACATAGAAAAAGGCGTACTGGATGGTATAGCCGTTGCGGCCGACCTTGGGCAGCTCGCCCGTCAGGTCGATGAACGCCTGCAGCGCCAGGAAGGCAAGCAGGACGAAGAACACCGCCTGGAATATCGAGACCGCAAAATAGCGCTGTAATATCTTCATTTCGTGTCCGCTTTACTCTGTTTGCCGGCGCAGCGCGCGCGCTTGAAGGACGCCAGCAGGACCAGCGGATGATAGCGGTGATTCACATTCAGGCGCCAGGCGAACAGCGCCACCACGGCCAGCAGCGCCAGCAGGTGCAGTGGCCACCAGGCCATGCCGAAGCTCAGGCGGCCCTGCTTCACGCTCGCTTCAAGCACCTTGGTCAGGTTGCTGTAGCTGAAGAAAATCAACAGCGCCACGATCAGGTTGGCCGAACTGCCGGCGCGCGGATTGACGAATCCCAGTGGAATGGCCAGCAGGATCAGCAGCAGCGCGATCAGCGGCGCACTGACGCGCCACACCAGTTCGGCCATGGTGAACCGGTTGTTCGCTTCAATCAGCGCCATGGTGCTCATGGCGCGCACGCCCAGGTCGGCGCCCAGCTCCTGCTGGCGGCTTTCGACGCGCATGATGTATTGTTCGAATTCCATGGTCTGGAAATCGGACTGGGTCGGGATGCCCTGGTAGCGGCGGCCTTCTTTCAGCACCAGGAAGCGGCTGCCTGTGGCGTCGGTATTGATCACGCCTTCCTTGGCGACCACCACTACCGCGCTGCCATTGGCGTCGACGGTGTTGACGAACACGTTTTGCACCACGTTCTTCTCGCCGCTGACGCCCTCGACAAAGAAAATGCGGTTGCTGCCGGCGGACTCACGGAACTGGCCAGGCGTGACTTTCTGCAGGTCCTCGCGCTTTTCAAAACGCGCCACGTAGGCATCGCTTTTTTGCTGGGCCCACGGCGTGCCGTACAGGCTCAGGGCGCCGATGGCAACCACCAGCGGCAGACCGAAGCTGAGTACCGGCGCGATCCAGCGCGACAGGCTCAGGCCCGAGGCGAACCACACCACCATTTCGGATTCCTTGTAGCTGCGTGTGACGACCATCAGCACCGAGATGAAACCGGTCAGTATCAAAATGGTGGGCAGCTGCATCAGCGAGGAAAACAGCATCAGCGACATGACGTCGGCCGAGGCGACCTTGCCGCCGGCGGCCTTGCCGAGGATACCGATAAGCATCCAGGTGAGCAGGATACTGAATAAAACAGTGAAGGTGGCCCCGGCGGCACTAGCCAATTCACGTCGAAGGGCACGTTGAAAGATCATTCGGAGTTTATAATTCGGGTCAGTTAGTTGAGTAAGACGTTACTGGTAAATGAAAACGGAGAACCAAATGGACTTTAGCATAAAAGCATTCGATACCAAGAGCCCCCTCGGCACCGCCAAAAGCGGATGCATCGCGGTTGCGGTATTCGAAAACAAAAAACTGTCGCCAGCGGCACAAGCGCTGGACAGCAAGGGTGCCATTTCGGCTGCGCTGAAGTCCGGCGACATCACCGGCAAACCTGGCAGCACCCTGCTGCTGCGCGCCGTTGACGGCGTCAGCGCCGAGCGCGTACTGCTGGTCGGCATGGGCAGCGATGAAGCCGTCAGCGAAAAAAGCTTTGCCACCGGCGTACAAGCGGCCCTGAAGGTCTTCGGTTCGCTGGGCGCGGCGGACGCCATTATCGCATTACCGCTGGGTGATGTGAAAGAGCGCGATGTAAATTGGGCGATTCGTTGCGTGGTGCAGGCTGCGCATGACGGCCAGTACCGCTGCGACTCGCAAAAAAGCAAGAAGGATCCGGCCCCTGCCGGCGTGCGCAAGATCGTGCTGTCGGCACCGGCTACCGCCGCCACGCGCGGCGCTCTGGCGCAGGCGATCGCAATTGCCAACGGCTCGAACTTCACCCGCAACCTGGGCGACCTGCCGGCCAATATCGCTAACCCGACCTACCTGGCCAACACCGCCAAGCAGCTGGCCAAGGACTACAAGTTTGAGGTCGAAGTACTGGACCGCAAACAGCTCGAAGCGCTGAAGATGGGCAGCTTCCTGTCGGTCACCAACGGCAGCGAACAGCCACCGAAATTCATCGTCCTGAAACACATGGGCGGCAAGGCCAAGGATGCACCGGTGGTCCTGGTCGGCAAAGGCATCACCTTCGACACGGGCGGCATTTCGCTCAAGGCCGGTCCCGGCATGGATGAAATGAAGTACGACATGTGCGGCGCCGCCTCGGTGCTGGGCACCTTCCGCGCCATCGGCGAAATGAATTTGAAGCTGAACGTGATCGGCGTGATCGCCGCCTGCGAAAACATGCCGTCGGGCCGCGCCACCAAGCCGGGCGACATCGTCACCTCGATGAACGGCCTGACGATCGAAGTGCTCAACACCGACGCCGAAGGCCGCCTGGTGCTGTGCGACGCGCTGACCTATGCCGAGCGCTTCAAGCCGGCGGTGGTGGTCGACATCGCCACCCTGACCGGCGCTTGCGTGATCGCGCTGGGCCACCACAACACGGGCCTGTTCACGCGTTCCGATGCGGCGCACGACCAGCTGGCCAACGAGCTGCTGGCGGCCGGCAAGCAGGCGTCCGACACCGCATGGCGCATGCCGATCGAGGAAGCGTACAACGAGCAGCTGAAATCGAACTTCGCTGACCTGGGCAATATCGGCTCACCTGGCGGCGGCGCCGTCACGGCCGCAGCGTTCCTGGAAAACTTCACCAAAAAGTACACCTGGGCGCATCTGGACATCGCCGGCACGGCCTGGAAATCGGGCGCGGCAAAAGGTGCGACCGGTCGTCCGGTGCCACTGCTGACCACCTTCCTGCTGAACCGCGTTCAATAAACGCGCGATAAAGATCAAAAGCCGCCACGGTTCAATCGACCCTGGCGGCTTTTTTCATGCGTGGAAATGTTTAATAGACGACGGGATCGGGGATCGGTGAAGGCGCGGGCTTGGGCGCAAGTGAAGGCGCAGGTGCAAGCGTGGCCGGCGGCATGGTGACGGCAGCGGGCTGCGCCGCAGCGGGCGCCACTACCGGTGCCGCCGGCGCCGCTGCAGCCGGCGCCCGGCGCGCCGGATCCTGCATGATGACGGTCAGGGTCGACGGATAATCATAGGCGGCACCCGTGTCGCGGTCGACGAAATAGCCGACGCCCAGCGTAAAGATGGCATTGCTCCAGGCGCTGCCACCATTGATGGCGGCGTCAAACTGATTGTCCATCACGACGGCCGGCGAGCCGCTTTTCTTGCAGTCGACCTTCAGCGGCTCACGGCTCTTGCGGATCATGATGCGGCCCGGCGTGGTAACGAACCACTTGCCCATGTCGTTGCTGAGGATGCAACCGGCACCGGCCAGCTGGCGGTTGTCGTAAATGGTTTGCACCAGCACCATCTGCTCGGTCGAACCGGTCATGGTGGCGCAGCCGGCCAAGCCGGTCAACAGCAGCATGGCAGCGAAAAAGCGGCGCATCGCAGAGTCCTTTTAACGCAAGGGAATCGGCAGGTTGGCGGGAACCGGCACGGCAGTCACGCTGTTTTTCGGACTGCCGTCGATCAGGCGGTCGGAATACACGAGGTAGATCAGCGCATTGCGCTTGGGGTCCACCATGCGTACCACGCGCACATGCTTGAAGAAGATCGAAGCGCGTTCGCTGAACACTTCTTCCTGGCGCGGCAGCTTGCCGTTAAATTGCAGCGGACCCACCTGGCGGCAGGCGACCGAGGCGTCAGCCTTGTCTTCGGCCAGGCCGACGGCGCCCTTGATGCCGCCCGTCTTGGCGCGCGACAGATAGCACGATACGCCGGTGACGCGCGGATCGTCATACGCTTCGACGACGATCTTGTGATCGGGACCGATCAGCTTGAAAGCAGTGTCGACCGAGCCGACCGTTTCAGCCTGCGCCGACGCGCAGGCAAGGACCAGCAGCGTGGCCGATGCCAGCAGATGACGCATGATGTTACTTGGCATGAGGTTTCCTGGCACGCGCGAACACGGCCGTCAGTGAGTAATAATAAGATAAGATCAGATCAGTTAATCGGAGCAAAGCGCTGCACCATGACGCCCTCGACCTCGATCAACTGAAAGAACACGTCTTTCGGCCGGGTCCAGATCGAGCCGTCGGCGGCGCGGTAGACGATCATCGGGGTCAGATCTGACTCCAGCGTGGCTTCGCACACCAGTTCGTAGATTCCGCCCTTGTAATGCCGGTAACGCATCGCCGTCTCCTCAAGCCGTCGAATCTTCGCTCTTGTCGGCGGCCGGCACTTTCTGCTGCTGTTTCAGGCCCTGGATGACTTTCAGGATGCCTTCCATGCCGGCGGCGCCGTCGGCGCTGCTGAAAGCGTCGAGCACCTCATTGAGCACCTTGTTGCGCACGGCCGCCTCGTCGGACGACATTTCCAGTGCACGCTGCGCCTTCGCGGCCTTTTCGGCCGCGCTTACGCGTGGTTTCGGCGTCGTCTTGCCATGAGTCAAGGCCGCCTGCCAGATCACCCAGCGCCGCTGGGTTTCGAAAATCAGATATTCGTCCGGCTTGTCTTCTCGTCGCCGAACAATGTGGCCGTCACGCTGCGCCCACGCTTCAAATGCAGTTCGCATTTTCTTCCTTTGCAAATGCTACGCGCAAGTCTCACTATTAAAACTGCAACATTTCCAGATGGTACCATTTCTTAACTAAAAAAAACAATGTTCAGAAACAGTAACGCAGTTATATAGCAAGACCGGCGGCGCCAAAGACGGAACTTGCGATCAGCCTCAGGCGCAATGGTCTGTAATTCAGAATCACACACGGTGAATTCCGATTATCTCATCTCACGGTTGCCACAGCCTGCATGACACGGCTGTCACAATATGCCATTTTAGTAGTGTTCATTGCGTTTTAGCGAGAAACTTTACACCTTTATCGTGTTTGGCTTCCCGCAGATAACATCAACACAATCAAATTTGGCAAATCAACCATGGCGCTTGATCAATCATACACAAAAACCGAAACCGCATGCGCCACGATTGGTTAAAAATATAGTCTTTTTTGAACCTTATCTTCCCGTAGGGCAAATAAACCACAGCGGCCAGCCAACGATGCCGGTACGCCGGCTAGCGCCATGCGGTAAGATTCGCCGCTATCGCCCCTTAAGGAAACTCTCCCATGAAATTAGCCACCTGGAACGTGAATTCGCTGAAAGTGCGCCTGCCGCAAGTGCTGCAGTGGCTGGCCGACAATCCGGTCGACATCTTGTGCCTGCAAGAAACCAAGCTGACGGACGACAAATTTCCCGCCGCCGAGATCGCGGCAGCCGGCTACCAAGTGGTCTTCAGCGGCCAGAAAACCTATAACGGCGTGGCCATCCTGTCGAAGCTGACGATCGAGGATGTGGTCCGTAACAATCCCCGCTACGAAGACGCGCAGCAGCGCATCCTGGCGGCCACCATAGGCGGCGTGCGCGTGGTGTGCGCCTATGTGCCGAACGGCCAGAGCGTCGATTCCGACAAGTATGAATACAAGCTGGGCTGGCTGGCCGCCCTGCATGACTGGCTGGCCGAAGAAGCGGCCAGGCATCCGCAACTGGCAGTGCTGGGCGACTACAATATCGCGCCGGACGACCGCGACGTGCACGACCCGGTCGCCTGGGCCGGCCAGGTGCTGGTATCAGACAAGGAGCGCGACGCCCTGCGGCGCCTGTTCGACCTCGGCCTGGTCGATTCCTTCCGCCTGTTCGAGCAGGCCGACAAGTCGTTCAGCTGGTGGGATTACCGCCAGCTGGGCTTCCGCCTGAACAAGGGCCTGCGCATCGACCATATCCTGCTGTCGCCGGCACTGGCTGCGCGCTGCAGCGCCTGCGTGATCGACCGCGTGCCGCGCAAGTGGGAACAACCGTCCGATCATGCACCCGTTATAGCCACCATCGACTAGTCTGCCTGGCGCTCCAGCAGCATCTGTGCATTCGCGGCCGGCATCGGCGCCGAAAACAGATAGCCCTGGGCATAGCGGCAGCCTTTGCCTTGCAGCAAGGCGAACTGCTGCTCCGTCTCCACTCCTTCGGCCACGGTCGACAATTGCAGGCTGTCGGCCAGCGCGATGATGGCCGACACGATGGCGCGGTCCTCCGCGCTGGTTTCCAGGTCCTTGATAAAGGCGCGGTCGATCTTGACCTTCCTGACCGGAAAGCGCTTCAGGTAGGCCAGGCTGGAGTAGCCGGTGCCAAAGTCGTCGATCGACAGGCGCAAGCCCATGGCGTTGATCTGGCGCAGGATCTCCAGCGTCTGCTCACCCTGCTGCATCAGCGCCGTCTCGGTGATTTCAAACTCCAGCAAAGCGGGCGCGATGCCGCTTTCCTCGAGCACGGCACCGATCGAGGCCACCAGGCCCGTGTGCATGAACTGGCGCGGCGACAGATTGACCGCCAGCGGCACCGGCTGCAAACCCTGGCGCAGCCATGCCATGCTCTGCTCGCAGGCCTTGCGCATGACCCAGGCGCCAACCGACACGATCATGCCGTTTTCCTCCAGGATGGGAATGAAACGGTCCGGCATCACCAGGCCGTGGCCGGGCCGGCGCCAGCGCAGCAGCACCTCCATGCCATGCAGGGTGCGCGTGGCGATATCGATCACCGGCTGGTAGTACAGCTCGAACTGGTCCTGCGCCAGCGCCGTGCGCAAGCTGCTTTCCAGGTCGAAGTGGATCGCCGCCGCCTGGTTCATCTTCTGCGTGAAGAACTGGTAGTTGTTGCGGCCGTTCGCCTTGGCGTGATACATCGCCGCATCGGCATGGCGCATCAGCGCGTCGACATCGGCGCCATCGTCCGGATACAGACAGATGCCGATCGACGGCGTGATATGCAGCACGTGGCCTTCGAGCGGAAACGCGGGGGTCAGCGACTCGATGATCTTGGCGGCCACCGTAGCGGCCTCTTCGGCGCCACGGATACCAGGCACCAGCACCACGAATTCATCGCCGCCCAGACGCGCCACCGTGTCGCTGGTGCGCACCGCGCGGCACAGCCGTGCCGCCACTTCCTTGAGCAGAATGTCACCGGTCATGTGTCCCAGCGAATCGTTGATGTTCTTGAAGCGGTCCAGGTCGATGAACATCACGGCCAGCTTGCCGCCGGAGCGCTGCGAAGCCAGCATCGCGCGTTCCAGGCGGTCGGCCAGCAACGCGCGGTTCGGCAAGCCGGTCAGGCTGTCGTGATAGGCCATGTGGTGCACGCGCGCCTCGGCCTGGCGCCGCTCGGCGATCTCGCCTTGCAGCAGGGCGTTGGCGCCGGCCAGTTCGGCCGTGCGCTCCCGCACCCGCAATTCCAGTTCGTCGCGCGCGCGCAGCACCGCTTCGGCCGCCTCGCGGCGCGCCGTCACATCGTCGACCAGCCACACCGAGCGGCCATGCGCATGCGCCAGGTCGAACGGACGGCCCGACAGGCGCGCCCAGAAGCGGCTGCCGTCCTTGCGCACCAGCTGGTATTCCGACATGTGCACGCGGCCAGCCTCGAAGTCGCGCGCCGTTTCGCCGCGCGCCGCCTTCCACGAGGCCTGGTCCGGATACAGGGCCTGCACCGACAGGCCGTTGATCTGGCCGGGACCGTAGCCGAACAACTCTTCCATCTTGGTGTTGGCATGCAGGTTGTAGCCGTTTTCGATCACCGAAATACCCAGCACGGCGCTGTCGAGGATGGCCTGGTTTTCCAGCATTGCATTGCGCAACGATTCTTCGGCCCGCTTGGCTTCCGTACGGTCTTCAATAATCCAGATGGTGCCGGCTGCCGCATCGTCCGGATTGACGACATAGGCGATCAACTGGCCCCACAAGGTGCTGCCGTCCTTGCGCTGCATTTCCACTTCGGTCTGGAACGGTTTGCCCACCGACAGGAAGGGAAAGGCGGCCGCACCCAGCCTGTCGTAGGCATCCTGCGACAGATACAGCGCGCGCCCGGGCAGGCCCAGCGCCTCGTCGCCCTGGTAGCCGAACATTTCGGCAAAGCCCAGGTTGTAGCGCGTGATCAGGCGGTTCTTGGTAAACAGGATGCTGACCGAGGCATTGGTCATGATGGCCGCCACTTCCATCTGCGTCTGGCGACTGGCGCTGACGTCTTCCAGTATCCAGATCGTGCCCTGCTCGCTGCGCTCCTGGTAGACCGCCTTGGCACGGATGCGGCACCAGAACAGACTGCCGTCGCGGCGCCGGAACTGCGTTTCCTCCTGTTCGTACGACAGGCCCTGGCCCAGCAGCGGCGTGGCCAGCGCACCAAGTTCAGCGTAAGCCTCGGGCGATGGGAACAGCGCGCTGGCGGGCATGCCCGTCATCTCCTGCACCGAATAACCGAACATCTCGGCAAAGCGCGGATTGCAGCGCAAGACCTGGCGCGAACGCGAAAACAGGATGCCGACCGAAGCGTTGTCGAGGATGGCCTGCTGCTCCAGCATGGCGCGGCGCAGCTGGCCTTCATCGCGCCGGTGGTCGCTGATGTCCTCGATGATCCATACCGTGCCGTCCTGTGTGTTGAGCGGGTCGACGGCGCGCCCGTGCAGCCGGCTCCAGAACAGGCTGCCGTCAAGGCGCCGCAATTGCAGCTCGGTGCTGAATGAGCGGCCGATCGACAGCAGCGGGCCGGCCTCGCAGCCCAGCGCCTGGTAGTCTTCCTGCGAGCGGTACAGTGCCGCGCCCGGCAAGCCGGTCAGCTGGTGGCGCGCATAGCCTAGCATTTCGGCGGCGCGGCTATTGCACTCCTCAATCACGCCGTCGCGCGAAAACAGGATGCCGACAGCGGCGCTTTCCAGGATCGCCTGCTGTTCCAGCAGCGACTTGCGCAGGGCCTGCTGGTCGCGCTGCTGCACGCTGATGTCGGCAAACACCAGGATGGCGCCGGCCAGGCCGGCGCCATCGGCCGGCTGCAAAGGCTTGGCCCAGACCTGTACCGCGATGTGCGCATCGATACCTTGCAGGCAGCTGTCCCATTGGCGCTCGCGCCCCGCCGGGCCCAGGGTGGACCGCAGCATGCTGGTGCTGGACGCGCGATACGCATCGCTGAAACAAGCGGCCAGCAGACGCCCCGTCACATCCATGCCCAGCATCTGCGCCAACGCGCCATTGGCGGCCACCACCATGCCGCAGCAGTCGCAGGCACAGGCCGGCAAGGCAAGCAGCTGCAAGGCGTCGGCAATGAAGTCAAGGCTGGTCGGAACGCGGTTCATGGACACCACAAGATTGAAGGAAGGGCAACAAGATGCTGACAGATCATAAACCAGTTTCAGCGGATTTCTTCATATGACGCCGCAGCAGCACGCGCAAGCCGTGGCGCGTGCCGGCGATACAACAGAGCACTTGCCTGTCTCCGCGTCAGGCACCCGGGCAAATGCTTTACAATCGGCCCCATGCGCCGCCCTTCCCTGCCCATGCTGGACCACCGCGACAAGCCCGTCATCTGGACCGTCTCGGTCTCGCGCCTGTCCGACCTGTTCCGCGATATCACCCTCGAATACGACCACCTGGCCACCATCGAGCCGATCAATCTGGGCTTTGATGACGCCGTGCGCCATATCCGCGAACGCATGGCACTGGAGCGCTGCGACGCCGTGATCGCGGCCGGCTCGAACGGCGCCTACCTGAAAGGCCGGCTGTCGGTACCGGTGATTATCGCCAAGGCCAGCGGCTACGACGTGATGCAGGCGCTGGCGCGCGCACGCCGCATCTCGCCGCAAATCGGCGTGGTGACCTACCAGGATACGATGCCGGAACTGGCCGAATTTGCGTCCACCTTCGGCTTTCGCATCGCGCAACGCAGCTATGCGACCGAAGAAGACGCGCGCGCGCAAATCAATGAACTGAAGGCAGCCGGCGTGAAAGCCGTCGTCGGCGCCGGCCTGGTGACCGACCTGGCCGAAGAGGCAGGCTTGGCGGCAGTGTTCGTATATTCGGCCACGGCGATACGGCGCGCGTTCGACGATGCGCTGGAACTGGCGCGCCTGACACAGCTCGAAGCAAATCGCGGCAAGCGCGCGCCGGCCGGCGAGGTGCAGCGCGCACGCCACGGACTGCACGACCTGCGCGGTGTATCCGACACGATGGAAGCGCTGCGCCAGTCGGTGCTGCTGTTCGGCAAATCGCCGGCGACGGTGCTGATCCAGGGCGAGACCGGTACCGGCAAGGAGCTGGTGGCACAGGCGATCCACCGTGAAAGCCCACGCAGCCTTGGCGCCAACCGGCCGTTTGTCGCCATCAATTGCGGCGCCATCGCAGAATCCTTGCTGGAATCGGAACTGTTCGGCCACGAAGACGGCGCGTTTACGGGCGCGCGCCGGGGCGGCCATGCGGGCCTGTTCGAAGCGGCCAACCACGGCACCCTGTTCCTCGACGAAATCGGCGAAATGCCCTTGCCTTTGCAAACGCGCTTGCTGCGCGTGCTGGAAGAACGCGAAGTGGTGCGCGTCGGCGGTACGCGGCCGATTCCCATCCATGTGCGCATCATCAGTGCCACCCATTGCGACCTGGAGCAGCGCATCCGCGAAGGCCGCTTCCGGGCAGACCTGTTTTACCGCCTGGCCGTACTGCGTCTGCAACTGCCTGCGCTGCGCGAGCGCAGCGAAGATATCGCCGGCCTGATGGAGTGGTCGCTGAAAACTGCACTGGCCGCGCTCGGCGCCCGTCCGCAGCCGAACCTGCATGCGCAGTTGCTGGCCTGCGCGCCGCTGCTGCGCCGCTACGGCTGGCCTGGCAATGTGCGCGAACTGCGCAACCTGGCCGAACGGCTGGCGCTGTTCCTGGCGGCCGAACCGCTGCAGGCACTCACCCCTGCCTTCATGCTGGCGGTCGCGCCGGAACTGGGCGGCAGCGATGGCAACAGCGTACCGCCGCCATCGCTGCCTGTAGCCAGCCCGCCCGTGCGCGCAGAAAGCGCGGCCGAGGTGCTGGCCCGCTTCGGCGGCCGGCGCGACGCCGCCGCGCAACACATGGGCATCAGCCGCACTACCTTGTGGCGGCGGCTGAAGGCTTAGTGATAGATGATCTGCCACGCCTGCGCGGCCTGTGGCAGCGCTGTACCGGCAAGCCGACAGGCGCCGATGCGCCGGCTCAGCACCAGGCGCAGATCAGGGCACTGTACGCGCGCGGCATCTTCATGGACGAAGCCCTGCACTTCCTGTTTCATCAGCGCCCCACCTTCGAGGCCTTCCTGGCATGGATCACGACGCGCACGCGCGCGCGGCCTGCCCATGCGTTTGACACCGTCGACGATGTACTGACGGCCGTTGACCTGCAGTTCTGGAAGCAGCATGGCTATGTGGTGCTGCGCGGCGCCGTGCCGCAGGACCTGTGCCAGGCGGCGCAGGCGGCGATCTGGGACTACCTGGGCGCAAGCCTGGACGACCGTGCTTCCTGGTACCGGACACATCCGGGCAAGGTGGGCTTCATGCTGCAGTTTTCAGATCATCCGGCACTGGAAACCATCCGCCACCAGCCACGCATCCGGCGCGCCTACCAGCAGCTATATCGCAGCGATGCAATTTATCCGACGATCGACAAGGTCAGCTTCAGTCCGCCGCAAGCCGAGGGCACTTGTTTTACGGGAAGCCCGCTGCACTGGGATACCAGCCTGGCCCTGCCGATACCATTCAAGCTGCAAGGCCTGCTGTACCTGGGCGACTGCGCCGCCAGCCATGGCGCGTTTCACTGCGTGCCGGGCTTCCAGCACCACATCGCCGACTGGCTGGCGACCGTGCCGCCCGGCCACAATCCGCGCGAATGGGCGCTGCAGCAACTGCAGCCGGTGGCGGTGCCGGGCCAGGCCGGCGACTTCATCATCTGGCACCAGGCCCTGCCCCATTGCGCGACGCCCAACCTCGGCGCGGTGCCACGCATGGTGCAATACCTGACCTACCATGCCGACGATGGCGTGGAGCAGGAACAGTGGATCTGAAGGCAGCGGCACCGCTTATCCTCGGCGGGCGCCACTCATCACCCGGCGCTATCGCCGCATGGCAGGCATCGCTAAGATCGGCATCTCTATCACCCATTCGGAGCCTCCCATGAACAGTTCGCTGCTGCGCCGCTGCGCCGCTTTTATCACCACCCTGGCCATTGCCGGTGCAGTCCACGCCGCACCGGCCGCCGCTGCCGCCACCCACCCGGCCTTCCAGGTCGGGGTCACCGGCAAGGGCACGCCCGTGATCCTGATCCCTGGCCTGGCATCGTCGGGCGAGGTGTGGCAAGGCACGGTGGCACACCTGTGCGGACCAGCGCAGCAACGCCAGTGCCATGTGCTTACCCTGGCCGGCTTTGCCGGCGCGGCGCCAGTTGCAGGAGACCTGCTGGCGCAGGCGGAAAGCCAGCTGGCCGGCTATATCAGCGACAATCACCTGGGCCAGCCGGCCATTATCGGCCACAGCCTCGGTGGCTTTCTGGCCTTGAAACTGGCGATCGACCATCCGCAACAGGTGGGCAGGCTGGTGATTGTCGACGCCCTGCCGGCGCTGGGCGCGACCCAGCTGCCGACCATCACGCCGGAACAGCTGCAGGGCATGGCCGCGCAGATGCGCGCCGCCATGCTGGCCCAGGATGACACCAGCTTTGCGCAACAGCAGCGCCGCAGCGTCGCCGGCATGGCCAGCAAGCCGGATGACGTGGCGCGCATCACGGGCTGGGGCATGCGTTCGGATAAAAACACGGTGATCGCCGCAATGGCTACCATCATCGGCACCGACCTGCGCCAGGACGTGGCGCGCATCACTACGCCGACGCTGGTGCTGGGTACCTGGATCGCCTACAAGGACTACGCGCCGCGCGCCGCCATCGAGGCTACCTTCCGGAGCCAGTACCAGAAGCTGCCCGGCGTGCAAATCGCCATCAGCGATGCGGCGCGCCACTTCATCATGTACGATGATCCTGACTGGCTGCACGGCCAGATCGACCAATTCCTGAAATAAGTCTTCAAACCTTTGCATGCAACCTTCGCCGCCACTGCTTGCCCGCTTGAACTGGTACTGGATTTTCCAGCTGACGGGATGGAATATCGCCGCCCTGCTGGCGCTATTGAGCCTGAGCTTTGCACCCGTCAGCTGGGCCGTGATCGGCGTAAGCTGGTGGGGCGCGGCCAGCGGCCTGCTGCTATCGATGGCATGGCGCCGCGTGCTGCGCCAGCGCGGCTGGACAAACGGACGCTTCGCCTGGCAGCATGTGCTGCCATCGCTGATGCTTCTGACGCTGCTGCAATGCGCGCTGGCGGGACTGGGCTATGTGATATTGCAGCCCTTAGGCCCCGTCACCAGCCTGAACTGGCTGCCGTCGGCGCTGGTGTCGTGGTTCGGCATCTTTCTGGTCTGGACCGTGCTGTATTCGATGACACAGTCGCTGCGCCGCGCCAGCCGCTTCGAGGCCGAAGCACTGCGCCTGCAAGTGCTGGCCAAGGACGCCGAACTGCGCGCGCTGCAGGCGCAGGTCAACCCGCACTTTTTTTTCAATAGCCTCAACAGCGTGCGCGCGCTGGTGTTCGAAAACCGGGAAGCGGCCGCCGACATGGTCGACCAGCTGGCCGCTTTGATGCGCTACACCTTGCAATCGAACCAGCACGTCACTGTGCCATTGGCCGACGAATGGCAGGCAGTACAAACCTACCTGGCGATCGAAGCGATCCGCTTCGAAGACCGGCTGCGCGTCGCGATGTCGCTCGATGATGGCCTCGGTACAGTGCGCATCGCGCCGATGGCGCTGCAAACGCTGGTGGAAAACGCCGTCAAGCATGGCGTCGAGCCGAATCTGGCCGGTAGCGACATCGCCATCAGCGCCAGGCGCCACCATGGCGGCGTCACCATCACGGTGACCAATACGGGAGCGCTGCGCGCGCACTCAAGCTCTACCCGCGTGGGGCTGGCCAATGCGCGCCAGCGCCTGGCGCTGGCGCTTGGCGCTGCGGCCGCGCTGTCACTCGATGAACGCGACGGCGCCGTGCATGCGGTGCTGCGGTTGCCGCAGCCATGAGCAGCTTGCGCGTATTGCTGGTCGATGACGAACGCCTGGCGCGCGCCGAATTGCGCCGCCTGTTGCAAGCCCATCCCGCAGTGGAAATCGTCGGTGAAGCAGCCAGCGCCTTGGAGGCGATGGCGCAGATCGCCGCGCTGCGGCCCGATGTGCTGCTGCTAGACGTACAGATGCCCGGTGGTTCCGGCTTTGATTTATTGGCTGCGCTCGATGCGGCGCCCGAGGTGATCTTCTGCACCGCCTACGACCAGTACGCGCTGCAGGCGTTTGAAGTGAGCGCCCTCGACTACCTGCAAAAACCGGTGCAGGCGCACCGGCTGGCCACGGCCCTGCTGCGCGCCGGCGCACGCGTGCAGGCGGCGCCCCCGGCTGCGTGCAAGATCTTTATCAAGGACGGCGCGCGCTGCTGGTTCGTGGCGCTGGAGAACATCAGCCTGTTCACGTCGGAAGGCAATTACGCGCGCGTCCATTTTGGTACCGAACAACCCTTGATGCCGCGCTCGCTGAACCAGCTCGAAGAACGGCTCGACCCGTCGCGCTTCTTCCGCGCCAACCGGCGCCAGATCGTCAACCTGGCGCATGTCGCCGGGGTATCGGCCAATGCGGCCGACGGTCTGGACCTGCTGCTGACCGATGGCACGCAGGTGGAGGTGTCGCGCCGCCGCGCGCAGCAGTTCCGCGCTGCCGCCAGCCTCTAACGCTTCAAGGCCGGTATCGGCTGCGCCTGGAACTGGTGCAGCGGCTCCTCCTTCAACTTTCTGGCCAGCATCTCGAGCGCCACTTCCAGCTGGCGGTCGCCGCCATTGAAGGTGGCGTGCGGCGGGTTTTCCACCTCCACGTCGGGCACCACGCCGACACCCTCGATCAGCCACTGTCCATCGACGCCGAACTGGCCGTTTTCCGCCACGCGCGCCATGCCGTTGTCCAGCAGTCTGGTGTTGTCGCTCAGCCAGACGCCGGCGCCGGCCGTGCGCTTGCCCACCAGCGGCGCGAGCTTCAAGGCCTTGATGCCGGCGGCAAAAGTCTCGCCATCGGAATAGGTCAGCTCGTCGACCAGCACCACCAGGTGGCCACGGAAGGTGTTCTGCATGTTCGACGACGGCTGCACGCCGGGCGGCGCCCAGAAGGCCCAGGCCTTGCGCAGCAGCTTTTCGATGATCCAGCTGTCGATATTGCCGCCGTTATTGCGGCGCACATCGATGATCAAGCCTTCGCGGTTGATATTGGCATAAAAATCGCGCGCGAACGAGGCGATATCGCGCGCCCCCATGGCGCGCAGGTGCAGGTAGCCGATGCGCCCTTGCGAGCTGGCGGCCACCTGTTCCGCGCGGCTCAGCTCCCAGTCGCCATAGCGCAGCGCGGTCTGTTTCGCCATGTCGACCGGCGTGACGATCACGGCGCGTGGCGCACCATTGCCGCGCCTGACCTGCAGCAGCACCTGCTTGCCGGCCTGGTTCAGCAGCAAATCGCTGATATCGCGCGCGCCCAGGGCAGGCTTGCCATTGACGGCCGTGATCACGTCGCCTTCCCTGACGTCCACTTCCGGGCGCGACAAGGGCGCGCGCTCGGACGGCAATTCCGGTTCGCTGCGGTAAATATGTTCGACCAGATAACCATCCTTGCCGCGCACCAGCACGGCGCCGAGGCCGGCCGGCGTGCCTTCCTGTTCCGTGCGGCGCAATTCGCCGGGACGGATCTGCGAATGCAGGGCGCCCACTTCGGCCACCATCATGCCCAGCAGGTCATTGAGTTCGGCGCGGTCGGTCACGCGCTCGACCAGCGGTGCATATTTGCTGCGTGCGGCCGTCCAGTCGACGCCGCGCATTTTCGCGTCATACAGGAAGTCACGGTGCAAGCGCCAGGCATCGTTGAACATCTGCTTCCATTCCAGGCGCGGATTCGATACAAAGGTCCAGTCGTCGACTTTCACTTTCGCCTTCGTCAGGTCGGTCGGCAGCTTGGCGCCCGCCTCGATCACCAGCATCTCGCCGGGACCAGTGGCCGCAGCTGTCCGGTAGTAAAGATGTTTTTTATCGAACGCCAGGTCGAATTCGCGCACATTGGCGACCAGCAACTCGGGCTTGGAACCGGTATTGCCGATCGCCACAGTCTTCAGGCTGGACTTGTTGTCGGCACCATCGCGATCGAGCAAATACAGGCGCTTGTCGTCGACTGCCAGCGCCGTGTAGTTGCCGGACGCCAAAGGCACTTCGTACAGCCGTGCCGCCAGCCCGTTGGTGACGATGGCGGGCACGGTGGCGGGCGCTTTTTTCACGGCCGCCTTGCCTCCAACTTTTTCCAGTGCCTTTTCGGCGGCCAGTTCGGCCGCCTTTTCATCGTCGGTTTCCGGTGGTTTCACGCCGGGGCGGCTCAGCTCGTCGTCGGGCTGGAAGGGAAAACGGTTGCCCGGCTGCAGCGCCAGCGCATACACGCCGACGCGCTTGTCGAACACCGGGCCCATGTTGCGGTCGCCCCAGGGCGATTCATTGGCCAGTTGGAAATGACGGGCCGACAAAAAATACAGCCAGCGGCCATCGGGCGAGAACATCGGCGAACCCGAGGTATAGCGGTCGCTGGTAACGAAATGCAGTTCCTTGCTGGCGAGATTGTAAAGACCGATCTGTTCGCGCTGCTCGTTGCTGGCCACGCGCACCAGCGCCAGGTTGCGGCTGTCGGGCGACCATTGCACTTCGTCGTGCTTGTCGACGCCAGCCTTGCCCGCATCGTCGATCAGCTGATTGGCCCTGGTGGCCAGATCGAGCAGCCAGAAACGGCCCTTCTTGTCACTGTGCGCCAGATAACGCCCGTCCGGCGACGGGTACAGTTTCCAGCGGTGGCTGTCGCCCTCGGTGGTCAATCGTTCGCCGGGACCGGAACCGTCGGCCGCATAGCGCCAGATCTCGTTTTCGCCGCTGGTGTCGACAATGGCGTAGACGAATTTTTCATCGCTGCTGAAGACGGCGTCGCGCGCGCGGGCCCCTTCCGGAATCGCGATATCGACCCGGCGCTGGCTGCCGGTGCCGGCGATGCTGACGCGTCCGCGCGCCGTCAGGACAAGCCGTTCATCCTTGCTTGAGAGCTGCACATTGGAAAGGGTATCGAGCGGTGAGCGTACCTGGCGCGCGCGCTGCTGGTCAAAGTCCGAGACCAGGCTGATCGGCAATGGCGGCGAGTCCGTGCCCGCCGCCAGGTCCAGCACCTGCAGATCGGCGCCCAACTGATACACGATCCTGCCGTCGCCCAGGGAGGCATTGCGCACATCCCATTGAGTATGGCTGGTCAGGGCGCGGCGGTCGCTGCCGTCCGGCAGCATGCTCCACAGATTGTCGCTGCCGCTTTCATCGCTGATGTAATACACCCTGCCCTGCCACCACATGGGCCGCTTGTTATTGCCGGCCCGCACAGCGGCGTCGCCGTGCAGGGGCACCGCTTCGCTCTTGCCGTCCAGTTCATAGCGCCACAGCTGGGCATGTGCGCCACCACGGTAGTTGCGCACATTGTCGTTCGTCATGGCCAGGCCAAAGCGCGTGAAGAACAGCGTCTTGCCGGCATCGTCGAGCACGGCGTCGTTGGCGTCGGCGACCGGAAACACGCGCCGCGCGAGCTTGACCGGATCGATGGCAGCGACGATGCGCCGCGAGGCCGGGCCATCGGTATTTTGCGTGCTGATCAGCACTTCACCCTGCGCCGTCCAGCCCAGCACCAGCACGCCGCCATTGTCATACGAGATACGGCGCGGCAAGCCGCCCGCCAGCGGCATGACATAGGCGTCCTGCGCCCCTTCATACGAGGCGGAAAACGCCAGCCACTGGCCGTCGCGCGAAATCGCCGCATTGGTTTCATAGCCGGGATGGGTGGTCAGGCGCTGGGCCGGCCCGCCACGCACGCTGCTTTTCCACAAGTCGCCTTCGGCGGTGAAGACCACGGTGTCGCCACGCACAGCGGGAAAACGGAAGTAACTGGTGGCGGCGGCAGTAGCGGTGGCGCTGCCCAGCAGGCCGGCGGACAACAACAGCAGGGCAAGACGATTGGAAATTTTCATGAGGGCATCCAGATAGCGGTCAGGCGGCATGGACATCATGTCGATACCGGACGACAATTCTGGCATAAAGCGCCCCGAAGAAAACCTTCTTTATTGCCCAAAAGGACGTAAAAAAACCCGCGACACTTGCGTGGGCGGGTTTTTCTCAAGCCGGAAAAGCGCTTATTCCACTTCGACCGTTTCCGGCGCTGCCGTCGGCGCCGCATCTGGCGGTTCCGGGAATTCCAGCAAGACCTGGTCCTTGTCGTCAAGGTCGACCGTGACACGGCCACCCGTGACCAGGCGGCCGAACAGCAGTTCGTCGGCCAGCGCCTTGCGGATCATGTCCTGGATCAGGCGCGACATCGGCCGCGCGCCCATCAACGGATCGAAACCTTTTTTACCCAGGAAGGCACGCAGCTTCTCGGTAAACACGGCCTCGACTTTTTTCTCGTGCAGCTGCTCTTCCAGCTGCATCAGGAACTTGTCGACCACGCGCAGGATGATTTCCTGGTCCAGCGCACGGAAGCTGATGGTCGCATCGATACGGTTGCGGAACTCCGGCGTGAACATGCGCTTGATGTCGGCCATCTCGTCGCCTGCCTGCTTGGAATTGGTGAAGCCGATCGAGGCCTTCTGCAAACTCTCCGCACCCGCATTGGTGGTCATGATGATGATCACGTTGCGGAAGTCGGCCTTGCGACCGTTGTTGTCCGTCAAGGTGCCATGATCCATCACTTGCAGCAGGATGTTGAAAATGTCCGGATGGGCTTTTTCAATTTCATCGAGCAGCAACACCGCATGCGGCTTCTTGGTGATCGCTTCGGTCAGCAAACCGCCCTGGTCGAAACCGACATAGCCGGGTGGCGCGCCGATCAGACGACTGACCGCATGACGCTCCATGTATTCAGACATGTCGAAACGGATCAACTCGATGCCAAGGATAAACGCCAGTTGCTTGGCCACCTCGGTCTTGCCGACGCCGGTAGGACCGGAGAACAGGAAGGAGCCGATCGGCTTGTCCGTCTTGCCCAGGCCAGCACGCGCCATCTTGATGGCCGAAGCCAGCGCATCGATGGCAGGATCTTGCCCGAACACCACATTGCGCAGGTCGCGATCAATGGTTTGCAGCTTGCTGCGATCGTCCTGATTGACCGTTTGCGGCGGAATACGGGCGATCTTGGCAATGATGTCCTCGATCTCGGCCTTGCCGATGGTTTTCTTCTGCTTCGACTTCGGCAGGATGCGTTGCGCCGCGCCCGCTTCATCGATGACGTCGATCGCCTTGTCGGGCAGATGGCGGTCGTTAATGAAGCGCGCTGCCAGTTCAGCTGCCGTCGACAGGGCCGAAGCCGAGTATTTCACGCCGTGGTGCTCTTCGAAGCGCGATTTCAGGCCGCGCAGGATCTGCACGGTCTGCTCGACGGTAGGCTCGTTGACGTCCACTTTCTGGAAGCGGCGGGAGAGCGCATGGTCTTTTTCGAACACGCCACGGAATTCCGTGTAAGTGGTCGCGCCGATGCACTTCAATTGGCCATTGGCCAGCGCCGGTTTCAGCAGGTTGGACGCGTCCAGCGTGCCGCCCGAAGCCGAACCCGCACCGATAATAGTGTGGATCTCGTCAATGAACAGGATGCCGTTCGGGTTGTCCTTCAGCTGTTTCAGCACGGCTTTCAGGCGCTGTTCGAAGTCACCGCGGTATTTGGTACCGGCCAGCAAGGCGCCCATGTCGAGCGAATACACGACCGCATTTTGCAGGATTTCCGGCACATCGCTTTGCGTGATGCGGTAGGCCAGGCCTTCGGCGATGGCCGTCTTGCCCACGCCCGCCTCGCCGACCAGCAGCGGATTGTTCTTGCGGCGGCGGCACAGGATCTGGATCACGCGGTCGACTTCGTCCTCGCGCCCGATCAGCGGGTCGATCTTGCCTTCGGCCGCGGCCTTGTTCAGGTTTTGCGTGAACTGGTCGAGCGGACTTTCCTTCGGTTGCCCTTCGGCTCCCGATGCGCCCTCTTCCACGCCTTCTGACGCTTTCGCGCTTTCGGTCGACTGGTCCTTGCGTACGCCGTGGGAAATGAAATTGACCACGTCCAGGCGGGTCACGCCCTGCTGGTGCAGGTAGTAGACCGCGTGCGAATCCTTTTCGCCGAAGATGGCCACCAGCACGTTGGCGCCGGTGACTTCTTTCTTGCCATTCGATGCCGATTGAACGTGCATGATGGCGCGCTGGATCACGCGCTGGAAACCAAGCGTCGGCTGGGTATCGACCTCGCCCGTGCCAGGCACGGTCGGCGTGTTGTCGCCGATGAAGTTGGTGAGCGTCTTGCGCAGGTCGTCAATATTGACCGCGCAGGCACGCAACACCTCGGCTGCAGAGGGATTGTCCAGCAGTGCCAGCAGCAGATGCTCAACCGTGATGAATTCATGCCGTGCCTGCCGAGCTTCGACAAACGCCATGTGCAAACTTACTTCTAATTCCTGCGCAATCATACTTCCTCCATCACGCACTGCAGGGGATGCCCCGCCTTGCGCGCATGCGTTAAAACGAACTCCACTTTGGTACACGCGATATCTTTAGAGAACACGCCGCACACTCCTTTGCCGTAGCGGTGAACACTGAGCATGATTTGCGTTGCCGTTTCACGGTCCTTGTTGAAGTACTCCTGAATGACGGCCACCACGAATTCCATGGGAGTGTAATCGTCATTGAGCAAGGCTACCTGATAGAGTGGCGGCGGCTTGAGGGCTTGCCGCTCCAGCAGGGCTTCTGTGTCGTGCTTGGTTGCCATACGCTTATTCTAATGCTTTCACAGTGGTTGTCATGCGCAATATCTGCGCGTTTCCAATTGTTTTCAATCTTACGCGTTTTCTCACTTCAGCGCAGATGGCGTCCCTGTCGCCAAAATCAAGAGTGGCTTTTTTGGTGGCCGTGAAGAATTTGGCAAGATCAGTGGAAAAGCGCTTGACTTCGATATTTATTCCGCCAACAATGCTGTATCGACTGTTGCAGTAATATGTACAGCTTGATAAGAAGTGAGACGTCGAGGAGGGGGCAAGAAGCTTCTTGCTTTTATGGCTCGTGTGATTTGTTTTAATTTTGAAAGTTCTTTTTATGGCAACAGGTACAGTTAAGTGGTTCAATGATTCCAAAGGCTTTGGCTTCATCACTCCAGATGATGGCGGCGAAGATTTGTTTGCTCATTTCTCCGCGATCAACATGAACGGTTTCAAGACCCTCAAAGAAGGTCAAAAAGTTCAATTCGAAGTCACGCAAGGCCCTAAAGGCAAGCAAGCTTCCAACATCCAGTCCGCCTAAGCTTCTTTCGGCCCTCAGATGTGAAAAACCCCGTTTTCGAACGGGGTTTTTTTCGTCCTTCGCTTTACACCTGATCTTTACATCTGCTCGACCATCACTTCGCCAAAGCCCGAGCACGACACCTGCGTGGCGTCTTCCATCAGGCGCGCAAAATCATAGGTCACGCGTTTCAGGGCGATCGACTTTTGCATCGCCGCGATGATCAGGTCCGCCGCTTCGACCCAGCCCATGTGGCGCAACATCATTTCCGCCGACAGAATCAGGGAACCGGGATTCACCACGTCCTTGCCCGCGTATTTCGGCGCCGTGCCGTGGGTGGCTTCGAACATGGCCACCGAATCGGACAGGTTGCCGCCCGGTGCAATGCCGATGCCGCCGACCTGGGCCGCCAGCGCGTCGGAAATATAGTCGCCATTGAGGTTCAGGGTAGCGATCACGCTGTATTCCACCGGACGCATCAGGATTTGTTGCAGGAATGCGTCGGCAATCGAATCCTTGACGGTGATGTCGCGCCCGGTTTTCGGATTCTTGAACTTGCACCACGGGCCGCCATCGATCAGTTCAGCGCCGAACTCCTTTTGCGCCAGCGCATAGGCCCAGTCGCGGAAACCGCCTTCCGTGTATTTCATGATGTTGCCTTTGTGCACGATTGTCACGGACGGCTTGTCATTGTCGATTGCATATTGCAGCGCCTTGCGCACCAGCCGCTCGGTGCCTTCGACCGAGACCGGCTTGATGCCGATGCCCGAGGTGTCGGGAAAGCGGATTTTCGTCACTCCCATTTCCCTGACCAGGAAATCGATCAGCTTTTTCGCCTCATCGGTGCCCTGCGCGTATTCGATGCCGGCATAGATATCTTCCGAGTTTTCGCGGAAAATCACCATATCGGTTTTTTCCGGCGCTTTCAATGGCGACGGCACGCCCTTGAAATAGCGCACCGGGCGCAGGCATACATACAGGTCGAGCTGCTGGCGCAATGCCACGTTGAGCGAACGCATGCCGCCACCGACCGGGGTGGTCAACGGCCCCTTGATCGACACCACATAGTCTTTCAGCACTTCCAGCGTTTCCGCCGGCAGCCAGCTGTCGGCGCCATACACCCGGGTAGCTTTTTCGCCGGCAAAGATTTCCATCCAGCTGATCTTGCGCGCGCCGCCATAAGCCTTGGCCACCGCCGCGTCAACCACCTTGATCATCACCGGGGTGATATCGCTGCCGGTGCCATCGCCTTCTATGAAGGGAATAATCGGCTGGTCGGGCACGTTCAGCGAAAAATCGGCGTTGACGGTGATTTTTTGTCCGTCAGCAGGTACTGTAATATGTTGGTACATCAAAATCTCCGAGGGGATTGCTACACAAAACGAATCAGGGGCAGAGAAAGGCATGAGTCTTCTATAAGATATAAGATGCCTACTTTCTCATTATGCACCACTATAGTACATGGTGCCACGCCACACCGTCGGCATCACCCTTTTTTGCATCAAGATAACACCATGCCATTAATACTTTTTAACAAGCCATTCCAGGTCCTGTGCCAGTTCTCGCCGCAGGATGGCCGCAGTACCCTGGCCGACCATCTCGATATCCCCGGCATCTACCCGGCCGGCAGGCTCGATGCCGACAGCGAAGGCTTGCTGCTGCTGACCGACGACGGCCGCCTGCAGCACGCCATCAGCCACCCCGACCGCAAGGAAGCGAAGACCTACCTGGTGCAGGTCGACGGCGTGCCCGATGCGGCCAGCCTGGCGCGCTTGCAGGCGCCGCTGGACTTGGGCGACTTCGTCACCAAACCGTGCCATGCCGTGCAGATTGCCGAGCCCGACTGGCTATGGCCGCGCCATCCGCCTATCCGCGCGCGCCTCGACCAGCCAACGTCATGGCTGGCGATCACATTGAAAGAAGGAAAAAACCGGCAAGTGCGGCGCATGACGGCGGCAGTCGGCCTGCCTACCCTGCGCCTGGTGCGCAGCAGCATCGGGCCGTTCTCGCTGGCCAGCCACCCCTTGATGCCGGGTGAATGGTGCCAAGTGCCGGGCGACGCGCTGGCCGGCACATGATGCGACGGCCTGACGGCTGGCGCTCTGCATGACCGCCAGCGACGATATGCAGAGCGAAAAATAGTATTTACCAAGCGAAAAAACCCGCCAGAACAAGTCTGCGGGTTTTTGCTTTTCATCCGGCACCAGAGAACTGGTGCATGGTTGAATATTAAGCGGACAGTGCTTTCAAGGCAGCTGCCAGACGGCTCTTGTGGCGAGCTGCCTTGTTTTTGTGAATGATCTTCTTGTCAGCGATACGGTCGATGGTCGACACGGAAGCTTGGAAGATTGCAGCAGCAGCTGCCTTGTCACCGCCCTGGATCGCTTTGCGAGCAGCTTTGATAGCTGTGCGCAAGGTCGAACGCTGGGACGAATTGTGTGCGTTTTGCTTAACTGCTTGACGAGCGCGTTTGCGCGCTTGTGCGGTATTTGCCATGGAATTTCCTAAAACAGGGTCAAAGTGCGTTTGCAAACATTAGTGTTTGCCAACCGGTGCGTTCTGTGCGTCTGCCGAACCATGTGTGCCAAACCATTGCCTGTCAAACATTAGTGTCTGCGTAACAGAATTCTGTACAGCCTTCGATTATAACGATATTTTCGGGCGAGGGCAATTCAAAAAATCCCGTATTGGCTTTGACAAGGCAAAAAACATCACAGCCAGGGGGCCAGCAACCGTGATTATTACAGCATGTTAACCGTTTGCGCAGGCCGCGCACAGCTATAATCTGCCCCCATGAACTTGCTCAGAACCCTCGCCGCCATTTCCAGCATGACCATGCTGTCCCGAGTCACCGGCTTATTGCGCGAAAGCCTGTTCGCGCGCGCCTTCGGCGCCGGCGCCTATACCGACGCCTTTATCGTGGCCTTCCGCATTCCCAACCTGCTGCGGCGACTGTTTGCCGAAGGCGCGTTCTCGCAGGCCTTCGTGCCCATCTTGTCGGAGTATAAAAACCAGCACGGCCAGGACGCCAGCAGGCAACTGGCCGACCATGTGGCCACCACGCTGGTGTGGGCCACCTTGCTGGTGTCCGCCATCGGCATCCTCGGCGCGCCATGGTTTGTGTATGTGATCGCCACCGGCCTGAACAAGGACCCCGGCGCCTTCGACGCGGCCGTCTGGATGACCCGCCTGATGTTCCCTTATATCAGTTGCATGTCGTTCGTGGCGCTGGCCGGCGGCATCCTGAACACCTGGCGCGAATTCAAGATCCCCGCATTCACGCCGGTGCTGCTGAACCTGTCCTTTATTGCCGCTTCGCTATTTTTGGCACCCTACCTGGCGCAGCCTATCTACGCCATGGCGATTGCCGTGTTTGTCGGCGGCCTGCTGCAGGTGGCGATCCAGATCCCTGCCCTGATCAAGATCGGCATGCTGCCACGCTTGTCGATCAACCCGGCCATCGGCCTGTCGGACGGCGGCGTGCGGCGCGTGCTCAAAAAAATGGGACCGGCCGTGTTTGCCGTGTCGGCCGCACAGATCAGCCTGATGATCAACACCAGCATCGCCTCGCGCCTGGCCGAAGGCAGCATTTCCTGGCTGTCGTATGCGGACCGCCTGATGGAGTTCCCGACCGCCATGCTGGGCGTGGCGCTGGGCACCATCTTGCTGCCCAGCCTGTCCAAGGCCAATGTCGACGGCGACAAGACGGAATACTCGTCCTTGCTGGACTGGGGACTGCGCCTGACCTTTTTGCTGGCCCTGCCGGCGGCCGTCGGCATGGCCACCCTGGCCACGCCGCTGATCGCCACGCTTTTTCATTATGGTAAATTTTCGGCCGAATCTGTGGCCATGTCGACCGAGCCGCTGGTGGCCTACAGCCTGGGCCTGCTGGGCATTATCCTGGTCAAAACCCTGGCGCCAGCGTTTTATGCACGCCAGGATATCCGCACCCCCGTCAAGATCGCCATCGGCGTGCTGATCGCCACGCAACTGATGAACTGGCTCTTCGTGCCGTATCTGGCGGTTGCCGGCCTGGCCCTGTCGATCGGCCTGGGCGCCTGCCTGAACGCCACGTTCCTGTACTGGGGCTTGCGCCGGCGCGGCATCTATACGCCGAAACCAGGCTGGCTGAAGTTCTTCCTGCGCCTGCTGCCGGCCCTGGCCGTCATGGGCGGCGTGGCCGCGTATGGCGCGACACGCATCGACTGGATCGCCATGCAAGCCCATCCATTAATGCGGGCCGGCACACTGGGCCTGCTGCTCTGCCTGTGCGGCGTGGCCTACTTCGGCACGCTGTTGCTCGCTGGCTTCCGCTTCCGCGATTTCAAGCGCACCGCATGAACATTGCCAGGCCCAGGCGTTGCAACAAGGTGCAGAATTCTGAAAGCAGGCTCGACACTAAACAGAAAAATATGATATATTTCCTGCAAATAAGTTTAATTCCTGACAAGGATTAAACCAGATACCGCACAAGCAGGTTCAGGCCTCATCCATGCCTGGCCTTGAAAAGCACACCTCTCTCCGCACACAACGGTCACCGGGACAGGTGGCTGCAATATGCGCAATCAGCGTCACCAGCGACGCGGCGCGCCTGCTTTTTGAGAGAACTATCATGTCACTATCGATTCTTAGCTGCTTGACCGCGCGCCCTTGGCTGCTGGCCGCCGCCATCATGGCGTTCGGCAGCAGCGCGCATGCGCAGACACAGACGCAAGCCCAGCCGCGCGACAATCAAAAAAGCTGCCAGGCCAGCACCAGTAGCGCGAACGGCAATGCCAAGGATGCCAACCTCGACGGCACCTACAGCGCCTGCAGCTTGGCCGACGGGTTTATCAGTGGCAGCACGCGTGCCAATGACGGCAAGCAAAAGACGCCGGACTTTACCGGCGTGGTGTCGGACCAGGAGTTGCGCAAGTTCGACTCCGCCGACAGCACGCATCGCCTGGCGATCAAGGCAAGTTCGGGCAATGATGCTGTTATATCTGGCGGCAAGATACTGGCAGCCGACGACAATCAGTTTCGCTTCCGCACCCGTGATTTCGTGGCCGCTGAGGAAGTGTACCCACTCGACGAGACCGCGGCCTACGGTGCGGCCGGCCGTGCGCTGAACCGCAGCCGCAGCGGCAGCGCCGACAACCAGGCGCCACTGCTGGTGGCGTCGTCACTCAGTGAAAACCTGCCCACCACCACTGGCGACTCGAGCGGCGTGGGCGGCGGCGGCGCAGCCGGCGGCCTTAATACCAGCGGCGGCCTGGTCCCGACCACGCCGGCAGTGCCGGCCGTACCGGAACCGGAAACCTGGGCCATGTTGCTGGCAGGCCTGGGCCTGGTTGCCTTTGCAGGACGGCGCAAGCTGGCCAAAACAGCGTAAACGCAGCAGCCCGCCGGGGCCTAATGCCGTCCAGTTAAGTGTCTTACGTATTTAATCCGTAATGCCTAAAAACATAAGAACGGCGGGCCGGAGTCGCGAGCCCGAGAAAATGCCGATGGCTGCGTTGCAGCTCCTATGCGTACTAGCGTACTGTCGTCATCGCTGCGCCTTGCCCTCGACATTTTTCGGACCCGCTTGGCCCGGTATACCCGTGCGAGCAAATGATTCCTTAATCCGTTTTGCGGTTTTCCTGATGGCATAGGGGCGCTTGCACCAGCAATCAGCGCCTGAAGCGCGCGTACGGCGCTGCCAGCGGATCGCCGATAAACAAGCCTTGCGCCGGCCAGGCTACGCTACCCCAATATGCTTCAAGCGCGGTGCTGCCCGACAGGTAGCGGCGCAGCAGCACGCTGGGCTGCGGAAACTTCTGCCAGTAGCTGCACGGTTCGCTGACGGTACCATAGCTGGCCGTCGCGCCCGCTTCCAGCCAGCGCTGGCTGCTCATTTGCTGGGTACCTTGCAAGTCGCCACCAAACGAAGTGAGGTGATCGGCCAGTGCGCCGGGCAGGAAGCGCAGGGTATCGAGCCTGGCCACTTTGGCCAGGCCCGTCTGGTAGACCATGATGTCTTGCGCCCCTTCCAGGCTGTCCGCCTTCAGGTGCTTGATGGCCAGCCTGTGCGGGGCCAGCATGCCGGGCGGCGGAAACAGCGGCGCGCGGCTGTTGCGCGCGGAGTCCGACGTCGTCAGGTAGTAAGCGCTGGCGGCCGGCGGCGAAAAACCGCTGACGGCACCACGATCGGCCACGGCCTTGGCCTCTTCCACAAAATCGACAGGCAGCAGCATCGCCAGGCGCAAGCCCAGCTGGGTGTACGGTTGCGTCACATTGCTGTTGAAATAAGGGCTGGGCTTGCCCGGGTCGCAACTCTTGCTGCACTGCCCTGCGTCGTAGCCCAAAGTAAAGGCTGAGGTGATGGAATTGCACTCGACGGCGTACGGCGCACTCCATACCATCAGCACGGCCTCGATGCCGGGTTTCAGCTGGGCATCGATATGCTCCTTGAGCCGGTTGAACTGGTCCATGCTCAGCTTGCGGGGCCGGTTCGGAATATTGACGTGGGCGACATTGGCGGTGGGAACGCCATGCACCTGCCTGTAATATTCGCCCACTTCGACACTGTTGGGTTCGGCGTCGTTGATGATGATGGCCAGTTGCGACGGCTGCAGGCCGGCGGCCGCTGGCGGCGCATCAGCAGTGGCGCTGCTGGCAGCCAGTGCCAGGGAAAGATAAAGAAATATACGCAAGAGTGGTCGCCGCCGTCAGGTTGAGAGAGCGGGCGGCATGGGCCGCCTGCCTGCCGACGATTATAGCGTCCTACACGCGCTGCCAGGCCTCATGTGCGCTGATAGACATCTTCCAGCCGAACGATATCGTCCTCGCCCAGATAGCTGCCCGACTGCACTTCGATCAGGTGCAGCGGCAGCTTGCCGGGGTTTTCAAGGCGGTGCGTCATGCCGATCGGAATATAGGTCGATTCGTTTTCCGTCAGCAAGGTCACCTTTTCGCCACACGTCACCCTGGCCGTGCCGCTGACCACTACCCAATGTTCGGCCCGGTGATGGTGCATCTGCAGCGACAGCTTGCCGCCCGGATTGACCGTGATGCGCTTGACCTGGAAACGCTGGCCCAGGTCGATGCCTTCGTAGCTGCCCCACGGGCGATACACCTTGCGGTGCTGCACATGTTCGTTGCGGCCCTGCTGTTTCAGATGGTCGACCACCTGCTTGACCCGCTGCACCTGGTCTTTGTGGGCCACCAGCACCGCATCATCGGTTTCCACCACGATCAGGTCGCTCACGCCCAGCACGGCCACCAGGCGGCGCTCGGCGCGCACCAGGCAGTTGCTGACGCCATCGAGATACACATCGCCGCGCACCACATTGCCGCTGGCGTCGCCTTGCTGCACCTGCCACAGGGCCGACCAGGAGCCGACATCACTCCAGCCGATGCTGGCCGGCAGCACTACCGCATGCGTCGTGCGTTCCATCACGGCGTAGTCGATCGAATCGGACGCACTGCCGGTAAAAGCCTTTTCATCGAGGCGGCAGAAATCAAGGTCGCGGCAGCCATCGCGCACGGCCGCCACGCAAGCGTCCAGCATGGCGGGCTGGAATTGCCCCAGCTCACTCAGATAACGCTCGGCGCGGAATACAAACATGCCGCTGTTCCAGAAGTAATTTCCGGCCGCGACGAAACCTTGCGCCGTTGCCAGGTCCGGCTTTTCGACGAAACGCTCGACCCGGCAAGCGCCCTGCACCGGCTCGTTACCCACCGGCGCGCCGGCGCGGATGTAACCATAGCCCGTTTCCGGTGCCGTGGGCACGATGCCGAAAGTGACCAGCGCGCCACCTTGCGCCAGCGCTGCGGCAGCGATGATAGCCTGGTGGAAGGCCGCCACATCGGTGATCACGTGGTCGGCCGGCAACACCAGCATCAAGGCCTCGGGGTCGATCGCCAGCAGGTACTGCGCTGCCACCGCCACCGCCGGCGCCGTATTGCGGCCCACCGGTTCAAGCAGGATGCCCAAGGCTTCCAGCTTGATTTCAAGCAACTGCTCAGCCACCATGAAGCGGTGCTCATTGCCGCATACCACCAGTGGCGGCATGACCTGGCAAACCCCGCCAGGCAGGCTGTGCGCACGCAGCGCCGTTTCCTGCAGCATGGTCTGCTCGCCCACCAGCGGCAGCAGTTGCTTTGGCAGCACGGCGCGCGACAGCGGCCACAAACGGGTGCCGGAACCGCCCGACAGGATGACTGGATAGATCTTCATGGCTTTTCTCCCGATCTTATTGGTTCGCTTGCATTGCCGGCGCGGCGGGAAACAGGCGCGCGTAGGCAGCCAGCAATTTAGGCGCCTCATACTCCCATTCCAGCTCGTTGACCACGCGGTGGCGGCCAAATGCACCCATCTGTTCACGCCGCACCGGGTCGTCGAGCAGTTCGACGATCTTGCGCGCCATGTCGACGGGGTCGTTCTTCAGCGCATACAGCGACGCTTCCCGGGCCGATACCTTGCCCTCGACCAGGTCGAACTGCACGATCGGTTTGCCCAGCGCCATATATTCCATAATCTTGTTCATGGTCGACTTGTCGTTCATGTCGTTGGCCACGTCGGGATTGACGCACACATCGGCCGTGTTGAGCATTTCCAGCAACTGCTGGTCCGGCACGCGCCCGGTAAACGTCACGTAATCGGCGATGCCCATGTCCTGCGCCATCTGTTTCATCTGCTCGAGCGACGTGCCGCCGCCGACCAGGCCGAACTGCACGTCATGGCGCCCCAGCGTCTGCACAATGTACCGGGCCGCCTGCAGCAACAGGTCGATGCCTTCCTGGGCGCCCATCACGCCGACATAGCCAACCAGATAAGCGCGGCCTTTTTTCAGTGCGGGCACTGGCGGCAGCACGCGCAAGCGATCCAGCTTGGGACCGCTGCGCACCACATACACGTCTTCGGGTTTCATGCCGCCGCGCTCGATGGCGATCTTCTTGTACGATTCGTTGGTGGCGATCGACACGTCGGCGCTCTTGAACGACCAGCGCTCGAACAACACCATCAACTTGTAGAAAAAGTCGCGCCGGCCGAACTTGGCCTCGTACAGTTCCGGGTTGATGTCGTGGTGGTCGAACAAAAAACGCTTGCCCATGGTCAGCTTGAAAAAGCCGCCGATCAAAAACAGCAGGTCGGGTGGATTGCAGGCGTGAATCACATCGAAGCCGCGTGCGAAATGCACTTTCCAGGCCAGGCGGAAGGTGTGGAACAGCGCCAGCGAGTATTCCACCAGGTAACCCTTGGCGCCTTCGGCTTCCAGCGGCAGATGGTAGCGGTAGATATGGATGCCGTCGATGGCTTCGTAGCGCGCTTCATAGCCCTTGCCGGTAGGGCAGATAATCGACACCTCATAGCCGTTCGCATGCAGCGTGGTCGCTTCCTGCCACACGCGCCGGTCGAACGGCGACGGCAGGTTCTCCACCAGGATCAATACCCGGCGCGCCTTACCAGCAGATGCCGTCATAATTGTCTCCACTTTGTTCCTTGCTGATGCGTACCAGGTCAACCAGATACTGGTGCGGCTTGAGGCTGGCCGGCACGGTGTTGAATTCGGCCGCGCTGTTGCCGATCACGATGGTGTCGGCAAAATCGAGCACGTCCTGCATGCTGGTCACCATCAATTTGGAGATGTGCGGGATATGGTTGAGGATGTAGTCCTGGTTGGCGCCGGTCAGCGCGGCCAGGTTGACGTTCTTGTCGTACAGTTTCAGCTCATAGCCCTTGCCCAGCAGGTATTCGATCACGTCGACCAGCGGCGACTCGCGCAGGTCGTCGGTGCCGGCCTTGAACGAGAAACCCAGAATACCCACCTTGCGCGCGCCCTTGTCGGTGATCATCTTGATGCCTTTTTCCACCTGCTTCTGGTTCGACGGCAGGATCGAGTTGAGCAGCGGCAAGTCCAGGTCCAGCGTGCGCGCCTTGTAGGTCAGTGCACGCACGTCTTTCGGCAGGCAGGAGCCGCCAAAGGCGAAGCCCGGCTTCATGTAATACGGTGACAGGTTCAGCTTGGTATCCTGGCAGAAAATGTCCATCACCTTGTGGCCGTCGATGCCGACCGCCTTGCAGATATTGCCGATCTCGTTGGCAAACGCCACTTTCACCGCATGCCAGGTATTGTCGGTGTACTTGACCATCTCGGCCGTTTCCACATCGGTGCGCACCAGCGGCGCGTCCATCTTTTCATACAGCTGTACCAGCAGGGTGCCGGCCTTTTCATCGGACTCGCCGATCACCGTCTTCGGTGGATGGTAGTAATCGTGGACGGCCGTGCCTTCGCGCAGGAATTCCGGATTGTTGCAGACGCCAAAATCGACGCCGGCCACCTTGCCCGAGGCCGCTTCCAGGGTTGGAATCACCAGCGAACGCATCGAGCCGGGCAGCATGGTCGAGCGCGCGACGACCACGTGGAAAGTGTCTTTTTCGGCGATCGCCGCGCCGATTTCCTGGCAAACCTTGCGCACATGGCTGAGGTCAAGGTTGCCGTTCAGCTGTGATGGCGTGCCGACGCAAATGAGCGACATGTCGGAACCGAACACGGCGTCGCGCACGTCCGCCGTGGCGCGCAGATGGCCGCTTTTCACGGTGGCGGCGATCATCTCGCCGATATCTTTTTCAATGATCGGCGTGCTGCCCTGGTTGATCAGGTCGACCTTGGTCCTGTTCGGGTCGACGCCGATCACTTCGTGGCCGTCGGTAGCCAGGCAACCGGCAGAGACGGCGCCCACATAACCCAGGCCAAAGATACTAATTTTCATGTTTTTCCTCGTTCATTTTTTCAGATCAGCTGTCATCAAGTGTAATGTGGTGCGCAGCCTGGCACCGCCGCCCAGCCGCGCGCGCCAGGCGAAAGTGGGCGCAGCCTGTTTTTCATCAAAGCGATGCGAGATCCAGCCCAGCACCGGCTGCTCGCTGCCGCGCACCAGCGCCATCGTGGCGCCGGGCACATCGGGCAAATGCATCTCCAGTGAAAAAGCCTTGCCGCGCACCTGCAGCACCTTGCCGGCCAGCGTGACCTGACATTGCGGATCGACATGCCAGAACAGTTCCACCTCATGCGTGCCTTTGCACTCAAGCACATCATCGACCACGATGCGCGCGGCATCGGGCGCCACGCTGACCTCGCGCCGGTGTAATACCGGGTCCGGCAGGGCCATATAGCCGTCATGGCTGGCGCTCCAGAACTGGCCTGCCTCATCGTCTCGCCAGGCCAGGCATTGCGCCCTGGCCTTGCGCAGCCACAAAAAGTTGCCGCCCGATACAGACTGGTCCCGGCCATCGATACGCAGCGTGTTGTGCGCACTGGTGCCACGGAAATAATCGCGCCACTGTTGCTGCGTGTGATAGGCGTAGGTACCCGGGTCGACCAGCACCGCCTGCCCCGCCACCGACAGGCTCAAGGCCAGCGCATCGGCATGGCCGTGGGCGGCAATGCCCAGGTAGCCCAGCGCACCGGCATCCGCGATCAGGCGCACTTCGGTGGGCTTGTCCAGGCGCGCGCCCATAATGAAATAACCGCCTTCGGCGAAACTGCGCGGCAAGCTTGTTTGCGTTACGACCGGCAAGGCGTCGAAAGCCTGCCGGCCGGCAGGCCCCATCAGCCAGGCGCTCTTGTCGTCAAACCGGCCCGCCTTGAAGCTGAAGTCGGCGCGCCCGAACAGCGCCGCGCCGCTGGCCAGCAAAGACCGGTAAATATTGGCGCCGGGCGACTTGTCCCAGTTGGCCAGCTGCGCGTCGTCGGCGTCGCCGATCATCGGCACCTCGCCGGCCACGTTCATCATGGCGGCGATAAATTCCAGCATGCGTTCCAGCCGCTGCAAAAAGGCAGCCGAGCGGGGCCGGCCATTGGCGCGGCCAGCCAGCACGCACAACAGCATTTCGTCGGCCACCGTATGCTGGTAATAAATCGCCTGTTCGCGGTTGACGCCGTCCGGGCCATTTTGCAGCATGGCCTGCTGCTCCAGTTCGCGCTCGGTCTGCGCGAGCCAGGCTGCGCTGTCAGGCCAGCAGGGCCAGGTCAGCGCCGCCACATGCAAGCCCGTCAGTTCACCAAACAGATGGTTGTTGGCCGACGAGTGGCGCGAAAAATGGCCGGCAATAAAATGGCAATGCTGGTAGATACTGGCCAGCCAGCGCTGCAAAAATGCCTGGCCGTCAGGCCCCTGGAACAGCACGCTGCCGGCGCCGCCCAGCAACTGCCAGGCATGCGACCAGCTGACCAGGCGCAGCGCCAGTTCCAGCGCGCTGCTCCAGTTGGCCCCGAGCGGATACGGGCACTGCTGCCACCACGATTCCAGCAAGGTCCGCACGCCCTGCGCATGGCGCATGTCGCCACTGAGGCGATACGCCATCGCCAGGTCGGCGATACACAGGTGGCGGTTCGGTTCCCACAGGCATTTGATATCGCCCACCATCGTTTCGTCGCGGTAATTGAGGGTCTTGCCAAAGGTCAGCGGGGCCACGATGCCGGTCTTCGGATCGCGGTTCCACTCGGGCGGAAAACCAAGCTCGACATCGCGCAGCGCAAACACATCGAAGCGCCCGGCCAGGATGCGCTCGGCCGCCGCCAGGTGCGGCGCCGGGTCGGCGGGCAAGCCCAGCCACGGTTGGCCGAAGCGGCCAAGGGACGCCGGCGGCGGCACGTGGGCCAGGCCGATGCCGCGCGCCTGCAGCCGCTGCTGCACCGCGTCGCGCACGCGGTGCGCAACCTCAAGCGCCCCCATGGCGCGCAAACGGTTCAGTTTCCAGGACAAATTAGCCAGCATGGTGTGCGCTCACAGATACTGGCGATGCCAGATTTCCAGGGTCAGCAAGCTCCACAGCAGCTTTTCGTGGTTTTGCCGCCCTTGCACGTGCTCGGCCAGCACCTGCTGCAGCGCTTGCGCATGGTAGTAGTGGCGCGTGCACGACGAGGCGCCCGTCAGGTGTTCATACAGATAATCTTTCATGGGGCCACGGAACCATTCATTGACGGGCACGCGGAAACCCACCTTCGGCCGTTCCAGTATCGCTGGCGGCAGCAACTGCTTCATCGCCACGCGCAAGATCCACTTGGTGGTGCGCCCGCGCACGCGGTAGTCGTCGGGCAGGCTGGCTACATAGGCGGCCAGTTCATGGTCCATGAAGGGCATGCGCGCTTCGAGCGAGGCGGCCATGGTCATGCGGTCGCCACGTTCGAGCAGATTGTCGGGCAGCCAGCTTTTCTGGTCGAAGCACAGGATGCGGCGCAGCGCGCTGTTGTCGCTGCCGCCACAGCCAAGACCCGGCTCGCGCATGCGCACCGGCGCCGGCATCGCCACCAGGCGCGCCCGTTCCTGGTCCGACATCATGCCGAACCAGCGCGGCATGCGTTCGTCGAACGCTTCCAGGCCCAGGTTGACGATGGCCGTCTTGGCGCGGCGAAAACGATAGGGCAAGGCGCCGATGGCCGGTTCGATCAGGCCGCGCCGCAATACCCCCGGCAATTGCTGGTAACTGCTCGCATGGCGCTCATACACATGCTTGGGGTAGCCCCCGAGGATTTCATCGGCGCCCTCGCCCGTCAGCACCATCTTGACCGTCTTGCGCGCCTCCCTGGCCAGCAAATAGATGGGAATATCGGACGGCTCGGCCACCGGGGCGTCGCGAAAGCGCACCAGCTCGGGCAACAACGCGATCACCTGATCGACCGAGACTTCCAGTTCATGGTGATCGGTGGAAAACTGGCGCGCAATATCGGCCGCATACGCCAGTTCGCTGAAACCGCCCTCCTTGAAGCCCACCGAAAAAGTTTTCACCGGCACGCCCGCATGGCGCGACATCAGCGCCACCACCGCCGACGAATCGATACCACCGGACAAAAAGGCGCCGAACGGCACGTCGGCAATCATGCGCATGCGTACCGACTCATCGAGCTTGTCGAGAAAGGTGGCGACCGGGTCGGCCGGCAAGCTGGCCACCATGCGCGGGCGGCTGTCGGGCGGCGTGAAATACACGTTCTCGCGCAGCACGCCGTTTTCCCAGGTGGCGGTAGAGCCGGGCGCCAGCTTCCTGATGCCCTGGAACAGGGTGGCCGGACCGGGCGCATAGCGATAGGCGAAATAATCCCAGATCGCCTCCTCATTGGCGCGGGCGGCCACGCCGGGCAAGGCCAGCAGCGCCTTGATTTCCGAACCGAAGGCGAGCCGGCCATCGTGCTGCCACAGGAACAGCGGCTTCTTGCCGAACGGATCGCGCGCCATGAACAGGCGATCAATGCGCGCATCCCAGATGGCAAAGGCAAACATGCCGCGAAAGTGCCGCACGCAGTCCTCGCCCCACTGCAGATAAGCGTGGACGATGGTTTCGGTATCGGAGGCGGTGCGAAAACGATGGCCCAGTGCAATCAACTGCTCGCGCAGCAGCTGGTAATTATAGATTTCGCCGTTGAAGATGATCTGCACATCGCCCGTCTCGTTGCCCAGCGGCTGGTGGCCGGTGGCAATATCGATGATGGCCAAGCGCCGGTGCAACAAGCCCACCTGCCAGGCGCCGTCAGCTGTGCAGGCCTGCAGCACGCCGGTGTCATCGGGCCCCCGGTGCGCAATGGAGCGCCCCATGGACTCGAGCGCGGCCAGCTGGCCGGCATCGGAAGAGGGAAAGATCAGACCGGCAATACCGCACATAACATCTCGCTTGAAAAAACTATTCGGATACTGGCGGCGCCAGCAAGGCGCGGTAGGCGCGCCGGAAATCGTGGGCCAGGCGCTCGATCGCGTAGTGACTGTCGATGCGCTCGCGGCAGGCCTGGCCCATGCGCCGCAACAGCGCACGGTCGCCGTCGAGGCGCACGATGGCGTCGGCCAGCGCCTGCGGATCGCGCGGCGGCACGAACAGGCCGTGCACGCCATCTTGCACCACGTCCGGAATCGCGCCCACCGGGCAGATCAGCACCGGCGTGCGCGCGGCCATGCTTTCGAGCAAAGCATACGGCAATCCTTCGTGATGCGTGGGAAAACCAAACACATCGGCGCTGCGCCACAAGGCGTTCTTGGCCGCGCCGAACACCGGCCCCAGGAAGCTCACCTGCCCCTCCAGCTGCAAGGCCGCCACGCGCGCGCGCAAGGCCGCTTGCGCCGGGCCGCTGCCGGCCAGCGCCAGGGTCGCCGTGCTGCCCGCCGCGCGCGCCAGCGCCAGCGCTTCGACCAGTTCGAACAAGCCCTTGCTTGCGGCCAGCCGCCCCACGTACACCAGCGACAGCGGCGCTTGCGGCGATTGCAGCTTCTGGCCCGCGTCCACGCCAGCGTCGATGGCGTTCGGGATCACCTCCAGCGGCAAGCCGGCGTCGAAACTGCGGTAGGCGCGCAACTCGCATTGCGCCAGCAGCACCACCGCGTCGGGCAAATGCAGCACACGACGCAGCAAACCCGTCAACAAAGGTTTGCCGCGGAAAAACACCTGCGGCAAGGCGCCGCCATGCACCTGGTACAGCACACGCTTGCCCATCGCCTTGGCCACCAGCAAATAGGCCAGGTCGCGCCAGTAACTTTTCTGCTCCATCGACGTATTGATATGCACGATCTGCGGCTGCTGCACGCGCAAGGCCTGCAGGAACTGGAACGGGCTCCAGGCGAAGCGCAGCAGTTTGTGCAGGCGCGACTCGCGCCGCCCTTCGCTGCCCACCTGGAAATGCACCAGCTGAAAGTCGCGCGCCAGCGAACAATGAAACAATTGATTCAGATGCGTTGTCACGCCGCTGACGGCATCGAGGGCTGGTCCCAGCAGCATTACAGTAGTCATATTTGCATTATATGTTATAGATTTGCAATTGCGCGCGCAGTACCGCTTCGCAGTACCGTTTATTTGGCGCTCACGACGCAACAGTGCCCGCCAGGCGGTGGTAGCAGGCCGCCAGTTCCCCGGCCAGCACGCGGTAGCTGCGCTCGGCTTCGATATAGGCGGCGCCGCCCCGCGCACGCGCACGCGCGGCCGGCAGGTCGTGCAGGATCTCGACCATCGCGCCAGCCATCGCGGCCGGATCGCTGGCCGTCAGCCAGCCCGCATCGCTGCCTGACAGCACTTGTGCCTGGTCCGGGCTGTCGTTGCCGACGGCCGGCATGCGCAGGGCCAGGTATTCGAGCAGCTTGGTGGGCGAGCTGACGTCAAACAGCAGGCCACGCGGAAAATACGACACGGCCACATCGGCGCCCGCCAGCAGTTGCCACGCCTGGCTGGACGGCAACCAGCCGGTCACCCGTACCTGGTCGGCCAGGCCGGCGCGGCGTGCGTAATCGAGCAAGGCAGCGACATCGGACGGCGTATCGGAGGCACCGATCAGCAGCAGGCAGGCGCCAGGCACATCGCGGCGCACGATCTGCAGGGCGTCGAGCATGCGCTCGCACTGGCGCGACTGGTCCAGCGTGCCAAGGTAGGCCAGCAGCGGCACGCTTTCCCAGCCCTCGGGACGCAGCGCCACAATGGTTTGCGTGCCCAGCACTTCCGTGTCGACCCCCATCGGCACGGCGGTCATTTTCAGCGCTGCGACGCCGCGCTGCTGCATCATGCGCAGCATGGCCTCGCTTTGCACGAACACATGGTCGGCGCGCGGCAGCAGCACGCGGTACAGCAGCCAGCGCTCGACCAGTCCCTTGCTCAGCACCAGCAGGCTACGCACGGTTCTGCGCCGCGCCAGATCGGCGCGCGCGCGCTCGATGCGCCCTTCGCTGATCAGATAGGAAACCCAGTAATAGAAAGGGATGCCCTTCAGGCGCGCCACCAGCAGCGCCAGCAAGCCGGTCGGCACCATGTCGCGTACCTGGATCGCATCGCAATCGGCGCGGTGCGCCTGCAACAAGGCGCGCACGCACGTTGCCTGATACGCCAGTTCGCGCCGCAGCCGGCCAGCGTGAAAGCGCGGCGTGCGCACCGAGCGAAAGCCCTGCTCCTGCGGCGCCTGCTGCGAAGGCATGCCGACGATATCGCATGTCACGCCGTGGCGCGGCAGGTATTTGCCAAACAGCACCGCCACATCGGCACGAAAGGTGGGCAGGCTTTCTGGCACAAATTGCAGGATATTCAAGGGCATGGGCGACGGCGCAGGTTGACTTGCTTTGCAGTGGGTGTGACAGCCGCCGCAGCGATCCTGCCCACCCTCTGCAAAATGATGAAGCATCTTAACCGAACAGCATGGCTAGAGCGGCATGCCAGAGACGAAAAAGACGGCCATGCCAGCCGGCAATGCTCGTTGCGTCGCTGCGTGCCGCGCTTACTTTGGCAATGGCAGTGTCAACGTTTGCGTACCGACCACGACCTTGCGCAGGCCGCCGCTGGTGTCGAGCTTGACGGCGGTGCCCTTGCAACCGACATCGAGCACCGTCAGGAATTCGCCGCTGGTGGCGGCGGCGGTCTTGACGAACGCAGCATGGTCTTCATAGGTGCCGCTTTGCGGCGGCGGGCCGGCGCGTCGCTCGAAGCGCTGCGCGCTGGTGGCCAGCGGCAGCAGGCACACCTTGCGGCCCTGGTTGGTGATGGAAATATTGCCGGCACTATCGGCGACGACAGGCGCATAGCCGTGGAAGTTCCACTCGAACACGCGCGGCCTGGCCGACGCGTACTGGTCGAGTATCACCGCCGTGTCGGTGCCGCGCACGTACCAGATCTTGCGCGTGGCCGATTTCAGCAGGCCGGCATAGGCCGGCGTGGCGTCGCCTTCGACATAGTCGACGCCCGGCGTGGTGGAAAAAGCGGTGATGCGGCCGTTGCGCGACATCGGCGCTTCATAGCCCTCCACCGCTTGTCCGATGCCGCCGTCGAAAGTCAGCGTATTGTGCGACTTCGACTGGCGATACCAGGAATTCCACAGCGGCGAATCGTACCAGTCGTACCAGCCGGTTTCCGTCAGCAGCGGCACGCCAGCGCTGAACAGCACGAAACCATTCTGGTCGCCATGGCTGTGATTGAACGAACCAAAAGGGCTGGACTTGAAGTACAGCGAGGTGCGGCTACTGCTGGCCAGGTTGCTGTGCATGGCGGTCCAGCCTATGCTTGGATAGTAGGCGGCGTTGGCCGGCGGCATGGCGGCCGCCGCCGCGACGGTCGCGACCGGCATCGGATACGGTGCCTGCAAGGTGGCCAGCACGTCGTCCGGACGGCTCAGGCTTTTCACATACCAGGCCGCTTGCGGCGTGGCATGGCGCGAGGCGAACCCCTTCATGAAACGGTATTCGGGCGCCGTCTCGTGGCCGTCGCCAAACACGTGGGTTTGCTGGCCGGGCGGCACGAAATGCATCAGGAACTGCGCGAAGCCGCGCGACCAGGGCTTGTCGAACATGTTCACGCCGGTCGCCTGCGCCAGCGCGGGCCAGATCTGCAGCGCGAAGTCGGCTTCATATTCGGCATATGCAGTGCCGTTGGCAAAGCCGCCTTCCGGACCGCTCCAGACGCTGAACGAGCTGACAAAGGCGCGGAACGAAAAATCGAACCAGGTGGCCGCTGCGGGAATGTCGCCCAGCGCCAGGGTCGAGGTCAGCGCCAGGTAAGCCATGCTGGTGGCCGCGTGCGAATCATAGGGCATTTGGTCGAGACGGCCGCCGCCGGCCGACAGGTCGGCGTACAGCGCGCCGGTGCGCGCCGCCACCACCGACAGCCACTTGTCGCGGCGCGTGGTGTCACCATTGACCACCAGTGCGCCGGCCAGCATGTCGATGGCTTTCATCAGGCTTTGCGCGATCACGCGGCTGCCCATGTCCTGGTTGGCAAAACTGGTGGGGCCGTTCACGTCCAGCGCGGCAAACTGGTCGCCGCGGCGGATCGCTTCATCAAGGTAGGCCTGCTTGCCGGTCAGGCGGTACAAGGTCGCCGCCCCCTCCAGCTGGCGCGCATTCGGATTGACGCGCTGCATGATGTTCGATTGCTGCGCCACCAGTGCCGGCGTGCGTATCTTGCTTGGCGGCAGCGGCCACTCGCTGTCGGACACGGTTTTCAGCGACGCGATGTAATGGTTCACTTCGTTCGTCAGCCCCGTCAGCGCCTGCTGGCGGTCGGAGCGCATGGCGGCGCTCCACGACGAGAACGGCTTCAGGCCGCTGGGCAGCGCGCGCGGGCGCGCCTTGCGCATGACGGCATTGCGCAGCGCCGCGTTTTCATTGACCTCGAATAGCTGCGAGCTGCCGGCGATGACGAAGCTGCGCGGGGTCGACCATTCCTGCGAGGTCGATGGCCGCACGCGCCACGTATAGCGGCCAACAGGCAATGCCTGCGCTGGCAAATACCAGTTGCGCGTAGTGTTGAAAGTACGGTTCGGCACGCTGTTCAGATAAAGCTGAAGCACGTATTCCCGCGGTGCCGAGGGATGGCGCGACCACGAGAAAGTCGGCGGGTTCTGCACCTGGGCTTGCAGGCTGTCCGGCAGTGCACGCACGGCCAGCGGATCGGTCGCCTGCACCCAGTCTGCCCGCGCGGCGCCGCACGAAGCCAGCAGCAACAGCAAGGCGGTACGCAACAGGGGGCGGCAGCTTGATTTCATGGGGGCATTCCTTCGACGGGTGTCAGGTTGGGCATGGATCCGGGGTGACCATCGACGTTGCGCGGCGCTACCGTCACGCAGGGGGACTGTCTTTTGCTGCAAAAGCAGGAAGTGCATATTCAACCAGCGAGAACTTGTGCACTTGCTGCAATTATACCGAAATGCCTGTCGGCAACGACTGGTTCAAGCGGTGATGCGTGACTTTCGCCATGCCGACCAGCGTCTGGTCATGCTTGGGGTAAACAGCAAACACATGATGGCCGTACTGTACCAGTGTCGGGTGACGCCGTCGCGCATGGCGCGCCCCATTTCGGCCAGCGCCGCGCTACGCCGGCCCGCTTCGAGCAGTTCGCGCGCTACCACCACGCGCGCATTCGACACCAGCAGCAAGGCCGGCCGGCGCGCCGGATCACTGGCCGGCCAGCTGCGGGCGCGCTGTTCCAGGCGGGCAAACACGGGCAGCACCACGTCGCGCCCGGAGATGGCGCTCAGGCTGCCGCCCACGTCCAGCCGGTAAGCCACCAGCGGCAGCGCCGTCTGCACCAGGCGATGGCGTTCGGCCAGGCGGAACCACAGGTCCAGGTCTTCGCCGAACTGCTCGCCTTCGGGAAAACACGGCTGCAAAGGCAACAGCGCACTGCGCCTGGCGGCCACCGAACTGGTAAAGAAGGAGATCCACTGCCGATTGCACCGCGCATAGAAATCATCGACCAGCTCGACATCCTGCGGCAAGGCCGGCGCCGCGGCAAGGCGCGCATCGGCGCCCGGCGTGACGGCCTTGAAACCGGTGGCAAAATAGGACTCGGCGGGATAAGCCAGCGCCATGCCGACCTGCGTGCGCAGGTAGTCGGGCGCGTACCAGTCATCGGCATCGAGGAAACACACCAGTTCGCCGCGCGCTTCGGCGATGCCGCGGTTGCGCGCGCGCGACACGCCGCCGTTGGCCTGGCGCACCAGCCGCACGCGCGGATCAAGGCAGGCCTGCACGCGCGCCGGCCCGTCGTCGCTCGATCCATCGTCAACCACCACCACTTCCCAGTCGGCATGGGTTTGCGCCAGTACCGAGGCCAGGGCAGCGTCGATATACGGCGCTTTGTTATAGAGCGGAATGACAACCGAACACAGCATCAAACCACCCCCGGTATGCGCACCTTGCGGGCCCTGACGGCCTGTTTGTCGGCCACCGGATAATAGGCGGTGACGATAATGAGCAGCAGCACATGCGTCAGCGCTTCGGCGGCAAAGCCGGACAGCGACAGCGGCACCTCGCTGAAGGAACGGCTGGCGATCAGCACGAACAGCGCCATCGACATGCCGGAACTGGCCTTGGCCGTGCGTGCCGAAGCGTACAGCAGCACCAGCGAGTACAGCACCAGGCCGACAGCACCGATGGTGCCGGCGCTGGCCAGGCTCTGGTAAAACTGGCTGTGCGCATGCGTCGCATAAGGCATGCCGATGCTGGCGCGAAACGCATCATCCCACAGCAACAGGCCATAGCCGAACATGGGATTCTTGTGCCACTCCTGCACCGCCACCTGCCAGATCAGGTCGCGCCCCGTCAGGCTCAGCAATTCAAACCCTTCGCTGCTCGAGGCGAAGCGCGCCAGACTGGCGTCCAGGCCGCCGAACATCAGCATCAGCACGCCCGAGCTGCACAGCAGGATAAGGCAGAAGATGGCAATGATCGACAGCTGCGGGCGCCGGTAATCGAACAGGCGCTCCCTGATCTGTTCGCGGAAACCGAAATACGCGATACAGCCAAAGCACAGGATGCAGGCGATCCAGTTGGTTTTCGATTGCGCCAGCAGCAGGCTGGCCAGCCCCACGGCCCAGGCGAACAGGTTCAGCGGACGCCAGGCATACGGCTTGTTCCACAGGCACAGCAGGAACACCACCACCATCGGCGCCAGCACGTTGGGGTGGCTGGCCAGGCCCGCATAGCGAATGGTGAGAAAAGGCAGCAGCCCGTGGTAGTCCTTGACGATGATCATGTTCGGTTTCCAGGCCAGCATGGCCGCGCTGAGCACCAGGAACAACAAGTTGGCGTTGCGCATGGAAACGATGCTCATGCCCACCTCCTTCGGCGTCATCAGCATGGCGGCGCAGCCGGCCAGGAACATGTACAGATACTCGTGCGAGACTTCCATATGCTGGCCAAACAGGCCCGGGCTGACGATATTGGAGAGGAAATACAGTACGAAGGCCCAGAACAGCAGCAGCGGCAGCGGCTGGGTTTTTTCGCGCGTCATCATGCGGTGCAGGATGCGCTCGCCGCAGGCAAAAATCACGAACAGCGAGGTAAGCCGGCCAAGCCAGATGCTGGCCGGGTGGCGCACCACCGCCTGCACCCCCAGCAGGATTTCGCTGACCGAAAAATCGCGGTTCGACAACATGGCGGTGACGGCAATCGACAGCAGCACCGGGTAGTACACATAAGGCACCAGGCCGGTCTCGCGCTTGCTGCCCCAATGGATGCTCAAGGCGATGACGAACACCACCACCAGCGCGGCGACCAGTGCAAACAGGCCAAACAGTATGTCACTCATGTGGTTCTCGCGGTTCGTTCAGCTTGTCACGCACGCCACAGCGGGCGTGCAAATAGCGGATGGCTTTGGCCGGCACGGGCGGACTGAAACGCCCCAGCATGCCCACCACGCGCAGGCCCAGCAAAGGCGGCCAGGCCAGCACGGCGGCCAGCAGCAGCGCCCCGCCCAGCACTGCGCCACCGAGGAAAGCGGGCAGCGGATGGCTGCCGGCCATGCCGCCCAGCACCGTGCCGCCCCAGCTGCCGGCGCCGGCCACCAAGGCCATGGCGACGCCACGCGCCGCCAGCGGCGCCAGCTCGCGCAGGCCCACGTGCAAGCGCCGGCAGGCGGCCGTGCCCACCACCAGCGCGCGCGCCAGCAAGGTTGCGGCGGCGATCAGCGCCACCGTGGCCGCGCCCTGCCCCGCAAACAAGAACAGCAGCGCGGCAGCAGCTGCGATCAGCGGCAGCTGCAGCAGGCTTTCCAGGTGCTTGCCGCCGGTATTCCACAAGATGGGGGTGGACATGCCCCAGGTGATATAGGCCGGCATGGCCAGCCCCAGGATCGCCAGCACCATGCCGGACTCTTGCCAGACGGTACCGTACAAGACGCCGATCAGGGCCGGTGCCGTCACCGCCAGCAGCACGAACAGCGGCAGGATCACGATCCAGATGGTCGCCAACACCGACACATACATGTCGCGCAGGCGCGGCAAGTCGTCCTGCAGCTTGGCACCGGTGGCGAGAAACGCCGGCTGCAGGGCATTCAGGAACAGTCCGTTGGGCGTATTGGCCAGGTTGTAGCCGACCGCATACACGCCGACCGCATGGGCGGCGAGGAAGCGGCCCAGGAAGACGCGGTCCAGGTTGTTCAGGAACCAGTTGCACAGATTCGTCACGAACACCGTCAGGCCCACATGCGTCGAGCGGCGCGCGCCCTCGTACCACAGCAGCGGGCGCAGCGAAAAGCGCGTGCGCGCATAGGTCAGCAGCAGCGCCGTGGCCGACTGGCCCAGCCAGGCGCAGACCAGGGTCCACACGCCGGCGCCGGCATACGCCATCGACAGGCCGATTATCAGGTAGCCGAAGATATAGCTGGTCAGCTGGATGATGTTGAGCGCGCGGAAATCGAGCTGGCGGCGCAGCAGGCCGCTGCCGGTCGCCGTCAGCGCATTGAGCACGCAGGTCAGGCTCATCCAGGTGATCACCGGGGCGATGCGCGGCTCATTGAAATACACCGCTACCCATGGCGCGACGACAAACAGCAAGGCCATTGCCGCCAGCCCCGTGATCGCCTGCCAGGTCACCGTGAAGCGCACGTCTTCCTCGCTCAGCGTCTGGTTTTGCACCAGGCCCCAGGAAAAGCCGAAATCGGCGAGGAAATTGCTGAACGTCATGACAAGCAAGCCCATTGCAAACAAGCCGTAGCTCTCGGGTCCCAGCAGGCGCGCCAGCAGCACTTGCGTGACCAGTTGCAGGCCGAACATGCAGACCGTGCCCATCGCCGCCCACTTGACGGCGCTGACGCTTTTTTGATTGATATCGCTGCCCATGATTCTCACTATCTGCCACGGCGACGGGCGCCGTGGGCGCGTCTCAGCCCGCCGGCGTGCCGATCAGCCGGCTACGCTCGGCCGCCGGCATGCTGGCCAGCAGGCTGTTGACGAAATTGGCCTGCAACTGATACGAGTGCGGCAAGTCGGTGTCGATATTGGAAACGCGAAACAGCATGGCGTCAGCAACGGTGCCGGTCAGCCCGTAGCGCAATTGTTCAAGCCGCTGCTGCAGGCCGACCTTGCTGATCCTGTTGCCTACCGTGATCCAGTAGGTGATCGGTTCGCTGCGGTTGCCGCTCACCGCCAGCAGGCGCTTGACCGGCAGCTTGCCGTACGGCGAGGCCAGCTCGCCGTATTCGTCGCGCTCGACCTGGAAGCCTTGCGCGGCGTAGCATACCTCGGGCTTGTGCACGCTCATGTTGTCGCTCTGGTCGCCGCCATACGCGATCGACAGCATCACCCGTTCGCCGCGCGGATTGACATAGGTGCGCGACAGGGTCTGGTTATAGATCTTGTCCAGGCGCGACCGGGTTTCCGGATCGACCTGCAGCGGCACCAGGGTGGGGTCGAGGCGCCATTCGCCAAACGCCTGCGGTATCGCCGCTTCCAGCGAAAAGCTGGGGCGCTGGTCCGACATTTTCACGCCGGGCGCCACCGCGCGGCTGAGGATGGCGGCGCCCAGCAGCAAGGCGCCCAGCAGCACATTCATGCGTAGCGAGGCATTCATGGCGCCACTCCCGCAACTGGCGCGCTTGCGCCACCGCGCTTGCGCACGATCCACTGCAGCAGGGAATCAACGGAGAGGATCAGCAACAGCGCGCTGATGAACAGCACCATGCCGGCAAAGCCATGCAAAAAGCCCTGGCCGGCCGCGTCGCCGAAATAATAGGTGATCAGGGTCAGCGTCATCACGCGGATGACATTGGCGGTAAACGAAATGGGCACGATCAACAGCGCCAGCACGATATTGCGGAACGGCGAGGTGTGGCGCACCAGGTTCAGGTAGAACAGCCCCAGCGCTTCGAGCGTGAGCAGGGTCTGCAGGCCGGCGCAGGCGTCGGCCACCAGCAACTGGTACTGGCCGATCTGCAGGATCACGCCGGTGCGCGCGATCGGATAGCCGGCCAGGAACAGCAGGTGTTCGGTGACATAGGACACGGCCATCTTCATCGGCATGGTCAGGGTGGTCACCAGCGGCAGCGGCAGCGGCACCATGAACAGCATGAAAAAGAACGGGAACCACAGCAGGCGGGCGGCGGGACGGCCGCGCTTGATCAGCAGCAGCGCCAGGCCGGTGCCGATCAGGGCCAGGATTTCCAGCGACAATATCTGCTGCGAGCGGCCCAGCACGTACAACAGCAGGGAAAGCACCAGCAGCGGCCAGCCGGCGCGGCTGGCCGCTGCGCCGCTGCTGGCCGCCAGCATGTCGGGCCACTTGCGGTAGATTAGCCACAGCGACAGGGCCAGGATGATCGGGCCGTGCGCCTGCTCTTCGGTCAACCAGATGCCGCGAAACAGCCCAACCAAGCTGGGCAGCAGCATGGCCAGGAAGCCCAGCGCCAGCGGCAGCCAGTCTGGCAGCGCAAAGCGGCCAGTACGGGCCGGCGGAATGGCGTGGCCACGCGCAACCATCAAAAATCAACCATCACGGAACCGACCACCTGGGCCCCGCTTTGCGTCATCTGCTCGGACATGGCGGCCACGTCCGCCATCGGTGTCTTGTTCTTGCGCGCCACCAGCAGCACGCCGCCGGCACGCGCGGCCACCGCGATCGCGTCGGAACCGGTGGTGTAGGCCGGCACGTCGTACAGCACCGCGTCGTAGCGGCTTTCCAGTTGCTTGTTGAGCGTGACAAAGGAAGTACGGCTGAGCAATTCCTGTGGATTTGGCGGCAAGGTGCCGGCCGCCAGCACCGACAGGGCGACAAACGATTCCACTTTGGCGATGACGTCGAGCTCGGCACGTCCGGCCAGAACGTCGGACAGGCCCTGGCGTGTTTTCAGGTCGAAGATGTCATGCTGGCGCGGCGTGCGCAGGTTGGCGTCGACCAGCAAGGTGTGCTCGCCCAGCTGGGAAAACACCACCGCCAGGTTGGCCGTAAACAGGCTGGCGCCATCGCCAGGTTCCATGCCCAGCACCACCAGCGACTTGCTGCCACGGGCAAACCAGCGCAGCATCAGCTGGCTGCGCACGGCGCGCAGGGTTTCCACCTGCGAGCTGAACGGTTGGTAAGCGGCCACCAGTTCCTGCGGATATTTGCCGACGCCCGGCTGCAAATACGGATAGTCGAACTGGCGCGCCAGCACTTGCTGGATGTCCGCTTCCGTAATCAGCCCCAGGCGCTGCGCTGCTTCGCCGAAGCGGATGCCCAGCTCCTTTTGCATGCGCAGCACGCGCTCGGCGTTTTCCGGCGTGATCTTGCCCGATTCGAGCAGCAGGCCGCCAATACTGGAGTCGGCACCGCGTGGCTGGGGCTGGGGCTGGCTGTTCGGGATATGTGCACTTGAAGTCATGTTCGCTTCCATCTCAATTGGGGCGCAGGCGGCGCGACAGCAAGCCACGCAGGCCGCGCAGGCGGCGCTTTTTCGGTTTCCAGTCAACCACGCCAAACACTGGTATCTGCAGCACCTCGCTCAGGTCCTGGTCGGAACGGATGCGGCGGTCCAGCAATTCGGCCAGCAAGGCGATGCCGCAGCCGAGCATGATACCGAGGAAAATCGACAGCATGACGTTGCGCGGGATCTTCGGGCTGTCCGGTTCGATCGGCGCCACGGCCGGATTGAGGATGGCGATATCGGACTGGTTGGCCTGGCCTTCGATGCGCGTTTGCGACAGGCGCTGCGAGGTCACGTCGAAGGCGCGCTGGGCGCTTTCCACATCCTTGCTCATGACGCCCATTTCATCGCGGGCGCGGTTCAGTTCCAGCACCTTGGCCTTTTGCGCGGCCAGGGCGGCGCGGATCGACTCCTCGCGCTGTTGCAAAATCTGCGCATTGTTCCCCACGCTCTGGGAGGTGGCGCGGGTCTGCTCGGCCAGGTCGCGGCGCAGCTTGTCGACTTCGGCCTTGGCGCTCTGGTATTGCGGGTGATTGCGGTCCAGGCGCTGGCTCAGTTCGGCCAGCTTGCCTTCGGCATTGCCCAGACCCAGTTTGAGGCTCTGGATCAGCGGGTTCGCGGCCACGTCGGGCGATTCGGCCGTGTTGCCGCCGGACGCCATGCGCTGGCGCGAATTGGCTTCCATCGCCTGGCCCTGGGCGATCACCAGCTGGGCCGACAGGTCGTTCAGGCGGTTCGATTCCACGTCGAGACGGTTGTCGAGGCTGACGATGCCATTGTCCTGCTGGTATTTCGACAAGCGGCTTTGCGCCTGTTCCACGTTATCGCGCAGCAATTTGGTCTGGTCGTCGAAATAGGTCGTCGCCTTGCGCATCGGATCGACTTTCAGCTGGATGCTGACCTTCTGGTATTGCTCGGCAAACGCATTCGACACGTTCGCCACGAATTGCGGGTCGGCGCCCTTGAAGCTGATGTCGACCACGCTGCTTTCGCGCGAAGGCATCACTTCGAGTTTTTTCAGCAGCAGGTCGGCCAGCCAGTCGCGCACCGTGCCCTTGCCTTTCGCCGCCTCATTGAACTGGGCGATGACGGCCGGGCTGCGATCGAGCCCGAGCTGGTCGACCACGCGCAGCGCGACGTTCTTGCTGCCGATAATGTCGACCTGGGTCGCCATGTAGCCGGGCAGCAGCTGCCCCGGCAGGGTCGCGCCGGTCAGGGGATCGATGCCCTTGTAGTTCATCAGCAAGGTGCTGGTGGCCTTGTAGGTCTTCGGCAAGACCAGGCTGACACCGAGCGCCAGCGCGACGGTGATCAGCAGGGTCAGCAAGACGATGGTCTTGCGGGCCCGCAGGATCAGCAACAGTTGGGAGAGATTCATGTCGAGACTTTCAATACTTCACGATAAGGCGCAGGTACGCGCTTAAAACAGGCTTTCCTGGACATACACGACATCGTCGACCAGCAGCAGGTCGTCGTGCCTGGCCTGTATCACTTCGACCTGGCCGGCCGCATTGCGGCGCTTGATGCGTACGCCGCGTTCGGTACCGCGCTGTGTCAGGCCGCCGCCGACAGCCAGCGCCTGCACCACGGTCATGTTGCGTTCCAGGCGGAAGGCGCCGGGGCGCTGGACTTCGCCATAGATATAGAAGCGCGGCGCGCGCTCGACGTAGATGATATCGTTGCCCGACACCTCCATGTCGCCCTTCAGGTCGCCATTGCGCACGATGTCGAGGATGTCGATCACTTCACGCGAAGTGGCGCCTGCGCGCTTGCGTATCAGGCTGACCTGGTCCGACCCTTCGGGATTCATGCCGCCGGCCATGGCAAGCATGTCCATCACGGTGCGCTTGCCTTCCAGCGGATAGCGGCCCGGGCGGTTGACCTGTCCCAGCACCGAAGCCTGCTGGCTTTGCAGGCTGGTGACGATGATGTTGACTTGCGCCTTGCGCAGGTAGCCGCCGCTCTCGAGCAGGCCGCCGAGTTTCTTTTCCGCCGCCGAAGCCGACAGGCCGCCGATATCGACCGCACCCACCAGCGGGAAGGTGATCTGGCCCGCCTCGCTCACGCGCGTCTCCAGGCCCAGGTCAGGGTTGCCGTAGACGGAGATTTTCAGGACGTCACCGGCACCGATCGGCACATCGGCGGCGCCGGCCATGCCGGCGGCCAGCAACAAAAAGGCTGCCATTATCCAGTTTGCGAGTCGTTTCATGATGACTGATACTTTCAGGTTGGTGCTGTTGTTGAAGCAGATATTAGGTAATGCCCAGGCCACGCTTATTTCAAGCCGGCCACGCCACGCTCATTGGCTTCATTGGTGCTGCCCGCCGGGGCTGCCGCTGCCGGGGCCGCCGGCGTGCCGGCCGGCGCCGTGGCCGGGACCGGGACCGGGACCGGGTCCTTGTTGAAATACTCGATCTTGGCGCTGGCGCGCAGGCGCTTCAGCTCGGCGTCGGCGGCATCCTTGCTTTTCTTGTTGGCGAGGAATTGTTCGATTTGCGGCGTAGCCGCATCCAGGCCGACCGGGCTGTCCTTCACGTCAGCCAGCGACACCAGCAGGCTGCGCTCGCCTTCGCGCACGATGAACAGCTGCCCTTTCGCCATCGCCGCCAGCTTGCTGCTCAGTTCCGGCGCCAGGTCGGCGCTGGTACGCGACACCTGGTTGCGGCCATAGGCGATCTTGCGGCCATCGAGCCATTGCGCCACGTCTTCGAGCGACCTGGCGCCATCGATCACGGCCTTCAGTTCATCGTTCAGGGCGCTGGTCGGCAAGATCAGCTGGCGCATGTCGAACTGCTTGCGCTGGGCGAAGAATTGCGGATTCTGCGTGAAATAGGCCTCGACTTCCGGCTTGCCCGGGCGCACGGCGGCACCGATGCGTTTCTGCATATAGGCCTGCGCCACGATCAGGGCCTTGGCCCGCTCGATCGCCTGCATGACTTTCGGATCGCGATCGATTTTTTCCTTCTCTGCTTCATTTTGCAGCAACTGGCGGTCGATCAGCGACTCGAGCAGCTGCTTGCTGGCGGTTGCCTGCTGGGGCGCCTGCACGCCGGCCCGCTGCAGCTCTTCATTGAGCTGCAGGATGGTGATTTCCTTGCCATTGACGCTGGCCAGCGACTGGCCCGGCTTCTTGTCCTTGTCGCCGCAGGCGGACAGGCCGGCAGCAGCCAGCAGGACAAGCGCGGCGCACAGCAGGCGTGGTGCGCAAGACGCGTGAAGGGTGTGGCTAGTTTGATTCAAGTGTGCTCCTTGGCAATAATGGGAGTGGCTGCGTCAGTACAGACAGTATTTGGCGGCCCGGCGCTGGGATGCAGCACGGTGAACGCAAAATGTTTCTAACAAAATATGGAGATGCATCAAACAGTTAACAATCTTGTCAATGATACAGATGACCCTGTTCAATCGGCAGAGTATTTGTATAAAAATCCACTAAGAAGTCAACAAAACAACTTTTCCCTCGTCGGCAGCCTGCAACGCCCAGTGCGCGCATCAATGCGCATTGTCGCGCCCCAGCACCACTTTTACGGTGCGCACCATAATCCACAAATCGAGCCAGAGCGACCAGTTGCGCAGGTAATCGAGATCGAGATGGATGCGCGCCTCCATCTTGTCGAGCGTCTCGGTCTCGCCGCGCAAGCCGTTCACCTGCGCCCAGCCGGTGATGCCGGGCTTGACCTTGTGGCGCAGCATATACCCCTTGATCAGCTTGCGGTATTGCTCGTTATGTACCACTGCATGCGGACGCGGCCCGACGATGCTCATGCGGCCCTGCAGGACGTTGAAAAATTGCGGCAATTCGTCAAGCGAGCTGCGGCGCAGAAAAGCGCCGAGCCTGGTCACGCGCTGGTCGTTCCTGGTGGCCTGCACCACCTTGTCGTCATCCTCGCCCACCGTCATCGTACGGAACTTGTAGACCACGATCTCTTCACCGTACAGGCCGTAACGGCGCTGGCGGAAAATCACCGGGCCTGTTGACGTGAGCTTGATGGCAATGGCGATCAGCAGCATTACCGGCAGCAGCAAAATCTGGATCAGCAGGCCCAGCACGATATCGCTGCCGCGCTTGATCATGCTGTTATAGCCGGTAAACGGCGACTCGCGGATGGCGATCACGGGCATGCCGCCCACGCTGTCGAAGCGCGCCTGCATCAGGTCGAAGATATAAATATCGGGCAAGAAATACACCGACGCCGTCGTGTCTTCGAGCTCGTCGAGCATCTTGCGGATGCGCGGCTGGGCCGAAATGGGCTGGCTGATGAAGATCATCTTGATCTGGTGTTCGCGCACGTAGGCGGCGATGTCAGTCATGCGTCCCAGCATCGGCTCGCGCATTTTCTCGGGCCAGCGGTCGTCGGTGCGGTCGTCGAAAAAGCCGTGCACGCTCAGGAACAGGTTCTGATTGCGCGCAATCGTGGCGGCAAGCTTCAGGCTGGCGTCATTGGCGCCGATAATCACCACCGAGCGCACCTCGCGCTCGCTGTCGGGGCGCAGGCTGAACTTGCGCGCCGCCAGATGACAGGCGAGCAGGACGAACGGCGTGAGGACCAGCCAGGCCAGCACCACCTCGGTATCGAAATGATATGCCAGGCCGGTGGCCGAGCCGAGGAAGACCAGGATCATGGCGGTGATACCCCAGCCGACCAGGACATCACGCGCATACGCCAGCATGCGGCCGCTGCGCCAGGTGCGGTAAGGGTCGACATGCTGGAACACGGTCGACGAAATGAAGATGGACAGTATCATCAGCACCAGCATATAGCCGGTAAAAGGCGAACCGGAAGCGAACGCCAGCAGATAAAGCAGCCCCATGATGACCAGCGGATCAAGGACCCTTTGAAAAAAGGAAATCAGGGGAATATCGTTGACTGTCATGTTGATTGTTTAAAACTGCAGGCTGCCATTGAAGGAAACGCCTTTGGCGCGGTAGTTGCCACTATCGATGATGGACACGCCGCTGCGCCGCTCGTGGAACGCACGCGCACCCAGTTGCACCTTGGGGTGCGGCGCATACGTCAGGCCCAGCGAGGCGGTGCGGGTGGTGTCGCGGCCGTCCCCGGGCAAGACCAGGCCGCTGACGGCGGAAAAATCGCGCCGCACGCGGCGCAGTTGCGCTTCGGCGCGCAGCTTGGACGAGATGGTCCAGACGCTGCCCAGGCTGGCGCCCGTATTGAGGCTGCTGGTGACGAGGGAATTGTCGACCGAACCGAATTCACGCCAGACCATGCCCGTGAACTGCACCTTGCCCAGCGGCTTCCAGTACACGCTGAGGCGGCCATTGTTGCCGCTGCTGTCACGGCCCGCCAGCATCTTGTTGCGGTGGCGTACCCAGCCGCCGAGAAACTCGATCTGGGTGATGCCGCTCAGCTCCCAATAGATATTGGCCTTGGCCTCATCCTGGCGATAGCCGTTGCCGTACACGGCCGAGGCGTCGCCCAGGCGGTTCGGATAGCTGCCGTCGAGTTGGCGCAACTGCAGGCCGATGCGGCTGCCACTGGGCGCCAGGTAGTCCAGTCCCAGTTCCGTCGCGTCTTCGATCCAGTTCGAAAACGCCTGCACCGGCAGGTCGTAGGAATAGCGCTCGCGCGTGATGCCGCTGCGCACGCGCCAGCTGGGATGAAAGCGCCAGGCGCCGTCGACATACTCGCGGCGCTCGGTGCGCAGATTGCGCACGGTACTCTGGAAGTCGCTGAAAGGCGTCAAGGTTTGCGCATAGCTGGCGCCCACATGACCTTCCAGGTGGTTGCCGAGATGCCATTCCAGATCGGCCAGGAAATCCTTGCCGTCGTAATCGAATTGATTGTAGCGGTTGAAACTGACCCTCGACCACTTGGCCTGGCCTGTCAATAGTTGTCGGCCGATGGGCCGGTTGACCAGGAAACCGGCTTGCAGCAGGCGTGAGGTATCCGCGCGCGGCCCGTCAAAACCCGGCACCACATCGGGCAAGCGCATCAGGTTGTCGTCGTAGGAATACGAGGTGGCAGCAAACGGCTTGATGGTGTCGCTGATATCGGCCATGGCGCAAGGGCTGGCCAGGGTGCAGCACAGCAGCAGCACGGCACCCCAAGCCGCCAGCCCCGAGCCGGCGCCGGCAAGCGCCTTTTTATGCAAAAAAATCAACATGGATTTAATCTTTGACAAGTCAAGCAGTTGACAAACGATACTACCAGCAATTCCAGTGCCCACCAGAAATTATCCGGCGTCCCGGCACGCCATGCGTCACACCGTGCGCGCTCGCAATGCGGCGACATCGATCCGGCAAGCGGCCAGGCATATTGACGAGAAAGACGGGAACCGGCAGGCCGCAAGCGGCACTACCATGGCAGGGCCGCGCGCAAAGCCTGGCAGTGCGCGCGGGGAATGCATGAAACGCATCGGGCGGGCACGCCCGGAGTGCGTATTTTTGATAACAAACATACATCCCTTGATGCAAAAATGAAATTATATCAAGCGCGACCGTTTAGCGGCAAAAGATTGTGCTCTTAATTACAACAAGGGATGAAAAAAAATTAACCGTTTGAGCGCGCCTCGATCAGCTCCCACTTCTCCAGGGCGTCGAGCAATTCGCTTTCGATCTCGGCCACGCGTGCGTTCAGGCGTTTGCCTTCGGCCGGCGTTTTCTTGTAGAAGTCGGGATGCGACAATTCGGCCGCCAGCACCGATTGCTCGTCTTCCAGCCTGGCGATCAGCTTCGGCAATTCATCGAGTTCGCGCTGCTCCTTATAGCTGAGCTTTTTCTTGGCGGCAGGCGCGGCGGCCTCGGCCTTGACAGCCGGCTTGCTGGCTGGTGCGGCGGCCACCGGCAAGGTGCGCACGCGCTCCCAGTCAGTGTAGCCGCCGACGAATTCGCGCCACTTGCCGGCGCCTTCTGCAACGATCACTTGCGTGACGACGTTGTCGAGGAAGGTGCGGTCATGGCTGACCAGGAATACGGTGCCCTTGTATTCTTCCAGCAACTCTTCCAGCAGTTCCAGGGTATCGATATCGAGATCGTTGGTCGGCTCATCGAGCACCAGGCAGTTGGCCGGCTTGGCGAACAGGCGCGCCAGCAGCAAGCGGTTGCGCTCGCCACCGGACAGCGTCTTGACCGGCGAGCGTGCACGCTCGGGCGAGAACAGAAAATCGTTCAGGTAGCTCATCGAGTGCTTGCGCTGGCCGTTCACTTCGACCCAGTCGCTGCCCGGCGAAATCGTTTCGATCAGACTCGCTTCTTCATTGAGCTGGGTGCGCATCTGGTCGAAGTACGCCACTTGCAGCTTGGTGCCGAGCTTGGCCGATCCGGTATCGGGTGCCAGTTCGCCCAGTATCATCTTGAGCAAAGTAGTCTTGCCGGCGCCGTTGGCGCCGATCAGGCCAACCTTGTCGCCGCGCAGGATAGTGCCGGTGAAGTTGTCGATGATTACGCGGTCGCCAAAGCGCTTGCTGACATTTTCCAGCTCGGCCACGATCTTGCCCGAGCGTTCGCCAGAGCCGACTTCCAGCTTGACCTGCCCCTGCTGGTCGCGGCGGGCGGTGCGCTGCAGGCGCAACGCTTCGAGGCGGCGCACGCGGCCTTCGTCACGCACGCGGCGCGCCTTGACGCCCTTGCGTATCCATACTTCTTCCTGTGCCAGGAATTTGTCGAACTTGGCATTTTCCACTTCTTCGTTTTCCAGCTGCTCGGCCTTGCGGGCCTGGTAGGTGGTGAAGTTGCCCGGATACGACAGCAAGCGTCCTCGGTCGAGTTCGATAATCCGCGTGGACACATTGTCGAGGAAGGAGCGGTCGTGGGTAATAAACAACACACTGCCACGGAAGTCGCGCAGCAAGCCTTCAAGCCACAGGATGGAAGTGAAATCGAGGTGGTTGGTCGGCTCATCTAACAGCAGCACGTCAGGCGCCGAGACCAGCGCGCGCGCCAGCGCCACGCGCTTCTGCATGCCGCCCGACAAAGTCTTCATCAACATGTCGCCGGTCAGGTTCAGACGGTCGAGCACGGTTTCAACCTTGTTCGGCAAGCTCCACGCATCGGCCGCATCGAGCTTGACCTGGATGTCGTGCATGCGTTCCATCAATTCGTCATCGTTACCCTGGCCAAACTGGCCCGTCAGCGCGTCGTATTCCTTCAGCAATGCCTGCGATTCGCCCATGCCCGAGGCCACCGCGTCGAACACCGACATCTCGGGCTCAAACTGCGGTTCCTGCTCGACATACGCGATCTTGATGTTTTGCTGCATCACCAACAAGCCATCGTCGAGCTTGAACTTGCCCGAGATGACCTTCAGCAGCGAGGACTTGCCGGTGCCGTTGCGGCCGATCAGGCCGACCCGTTCCGAGTTTTCCAGTGAAAATTCCGCGTGATCGAGCAGCGCGACGTGACCGAACGCAAGTTGCGCCGATGAAAGAGAAATGACAGCCATAATGAGTAAAAGTGCTCGGGTGCCGTCGCCTGCCTGCCAGAAAGCAGGCAAAACAGCCGCCGATTTGGATGAATGAAGCACGCATTGTACCGATAGTCGCGCCAGCACAGGCAGATCTTGCGATAAGTTGCGCAGTGTCGGCTATAATTGCGCTCGCTTCGCCACATCGGCGGGGCCAGCGTCCTCCCCGTAGCACAATGGATAGTGCACATGCCTCCTAAGCGTGGGATACTGGTTCGATTCCAGTCGGGGGGACCAAGCAGCTTTTCTGCTTACCCACACAAAGCACCAACTAAAAACAGCTACTTGGCCGTAATGCCGTTCAATTATGCTGCCTGACGTATTTGAAGGCGCAAGGCGTAAAAACTTAAAAATGGCGGGCCGGAGACGCGAGCCCGAGAAAATGCCGATGGCTGCGTTGCAGCTCCTAACCGTACATGCGTACTGTTGTCGTCGCTGCGCCTTGCCCTCGACATTTTTCGGACCCGC
>NZ_JBNYXQ010000015.1:0-79767 GCF_051380735.1 Janthinobacterium longum | reverse complement strand
CCATCCCGAACAGGACCGTGAAACAACTTTGCGCCGATGATAGTGCTGCAACCAGTGTGAAAGTAGGTTATCGTCAGGCTTGTTATTCGTAGTAGAGAGAAACCCGTCAAGAAATTGACGGGTTTTTTTTCGTCTGCAGGTTTCATGCTGCCAAATCGACAGGCGAAAAAAAGCCCTGCGCTGCGCGCAGGGCTCTTCATTCAAGCTGCTTATCAGAAGTGGTAAGCCACTTTGACGACGCCGTAGTTCACGCCGCTGTTCGGTTTCTTGTAGCCGCCATTCGAAAAGTGCTGGATCTTGGCGCTGACTTCCCAGTTGTTATCGAACACATAGCCGATACCGGCGTGGTCGCCGAACTGGAAGTGGGTGGACAGGCGGTCGTCGTCGTTGTTGTACAGCTTCGACAGCATGTGCACGCCAATGCCGGCTTCCGCATAGAAGCCGCGCTTGCTGGTGTTTTCAAAGCGGAACACCGGCGTCAAGCCCAGGTCCCACAGCTTCTGGTGCTGGCCAGGGACGTTCTTGTAGCTCTTGCCATCCCAGCCACCGATGCTGGCATCCCAGTAGCCGCTCAATTGGGTACCGTTCGATACAAACCAGGCTTTGTCCCAGTTCGAGGTCACGCCGGCGCGTACCATCTGGATTTTTACGCCTTTGGCGTATTCGCCATAGACGGAGTCGATCAGCTTGTCGTCAGCGGCAAAGCTGGAGCTGGCGGCCATCAGCGCGGCAGTGGCCGCGACACAGGTGAGGAGATTCTTCTTGAAGAACATAGAGGCTTTCATCGTAAAATTGGCCGTTAGGCTTGTCTTGTTTGCACAGGCATGCGTCTTGCTGCCGTTTCGCCACTCGATATTCAGAGGTTCAATTGACATTCTCTACAAAAATCGCATTTCTCGGTACTGGCCTGATGGGGGATCCAATGGTCCGGCGCCTGTTGCAGGCTGGGTATTCTGTCACAGTTTGGAATCGCACGCACAGCAAGGCCCAGGTTTTGCGCGCGGCAGGGGCAAAGGCAGCGGCATCATTGCCTGACGCTGTTGCTGGCGAGCAGGTCATTATTTCGATGCTGGCGGCCGGACCGGTCGTGGAGCAGGTGATGCAAGAAGCCTTGCCGTCCATGGCGCCATCGACACTGTGGATCGACATGAGTTCGACCAGGCAGTCGGAAGCGCAGCAGTTTCATGCGATGCTGCAAAAGGCCGGCCACGCTTTCATTGACGCACCAGTCTCCGGTGGCGTCGGTGGCGCGCAATCTGGCAGCCTGGCCATCATGGCTGGCGGCAGTGCACACGACTATGCCACTGTGGAGACCATCCTGGCTGCGATGGGCCGGCCAACTTTGGTGGGGCCAGCAGGTAGCGGCCAGGTTGCGAAGTTGTGCAATCAATTGATCGTCGGCGCCACCTTGAATATCGTGGCCGAAGCGTTGTTATTGGCCCAGGCGGCGGGGGCCGATGCGGCGGCCGTGCGCACGGCGATACGCGGCGGCTTTGCCGAGAGCCGTATCCTGGAGGTGCATGGACAGCGCATGCTGGAGCGCAATTTCGTTGCCGGCGGCCAGGTGAAAAGCCAGGTCAAGGACATGCATAATATCCTGGCGGCGGCCGAGGCGGCCAATATCACGCTGCCGGTGACGCAACTGGTCACGCAGCGCTATGAAGCCATTGCCGAGACCCATGCGACGGCCGACCACGCCGCCGCTTTGCTGGCCCTGGAAGCCATCAATCCTGGCCAGCGGCTGGGGCCTGGTCCCGATAAACTCAGTTAAGCAAGCGGCAAGCTGGTTTCGGCCAGCTTGACCCAGAAACTGGCGCCAATTGGCAGCAGGTTGTCGTTGAAATCGTAGCTGCCATTGTGCAGCACGCACGGGCCCAGGCCATGGCCGCCGTCGCGGTGCTCGCCATCGCCATTGCCGATAAAGATGTAGCAGCCGGCTTTTTCCTGCAGGAAGAAGGCAAAGTCCTCGGCGCCCATGGTCGGTTCGACGTTGTCATTGACCTTGTCGGCGCCGACCACCTGTTTCATGACTTCCACGGCAAACGCAGTTTCCCTGGCGTGGTTGACCAGCGGCGGGTAGTTGCGCTTGAAGTGGAAGTCGACTTCGGCGCCAAAGGCGGCAGCCGTATGCACGGCGATGTCGCGCATGCGCTGTTCGATCAAATCGAGGACCGGTGTGGTAAAAGTGCGCACGGTGCCAACCAGGCTGGCGTCGTCAGGGATCACATTGGTGGCACTGCCGGCATGGATCTGCGTGATCGACAGCACGGCCGTATCGAGCGGGCTCTTGTTGCGGGTAATCACGGTTTGCCAGCTTTGGGCGATCTGCACGGCCACCATTACCGGGTCGATGCCTTTGTGGGGCTGGGCCGCATGGGAACCCTTGCCTTTGACGGTGACGTGAAATTCATTACTCGACGCCATCATCGGCCCGGCCACCACGCTCAAGGTACCGGCGGCGGCGCCCGGCCAGTTGTGCATGCCGTAAATGGCTTCCATCGGAAACTGGGTAAACAAGCCGTCGGCGATCATTTCGCGGGCGCCAGCGCCGCCTTCCTCGGCCGGCTGGAAGATCACATACACGGTGCCGTCGAAATTGCGGTTATGCGCCAGGTGATGGGCGGCGCCCAGCAGCATCGCCGTGTGGCCGTCGTGGCCGCAGGCGTGCATCTTGCCGGGATGGCGCGAGGCGTGTTCAAAGGTATTGACTTCCTGCATCGGCAGCGCGTCCATGTCGGCGCGGATGCCGATGGCGCGTTTCGACGTGCCGTTCTGGATAATGCCGACCACGCCGGTGCGGCCCAGGCCGCGCACCACGGGGATGCCCCATTCGGCCAGCCTGGCGGCGACGACGTCGGAGGTGCGCTGTTCTTCGTAGCATAATTCCGGATGGGCGTGCAGATCGCGGCGGATACGTCGCAGCTCGGATTGAAACGCCAGGATCGGTTCAACTAGTTTCATCGTATTCTCCTGTAGAGGCGGGCGCGCATCAGTGTACGGCGCGCCGGGACGGGCATGTCTGATCGAAAACATGCGCGCAATTAAGCCATTGTAGCCCTTGTCATGCTTCCATATCCAGCGCACGGCAAGCTGGCCCATCTGTCGCTGGCTGACAGGGGCGCGATGGTTTACAGTATCGGCTTTCCCTGACGCTTTCTGGATTGCACCATGACCACCACCCAAGTGCGCGCGACCTGCCCGCTCGACTGCCCCGACACCTGCGCTTTGCTGGTGACAGTGACCGATGGTGTGGCCACCGCTGTCAAGGGCGATCCCGATCATCCGACCACGGCTGGCGTACTGTGCACCAAGGTGTCGCGCTTTACCGAGCGCACCTATCATGCGGACCGGCTGTTGTATCCGCTGCGCCGCGTAGGCAAGAAAGGGGAAGGCAAGTTCGAACGCATCAGCTGGGATGAGGCGCTCGGCACCATCGCCGCGCGCCTGGCACCGATTGCGGCGCGCAATCCGCAGGCGATTTTGCCGTACAGTTATTGCGGCACCATGGGCCTGGTGCAGGGCGAATCGATGTCGTCGCGCTTTTTCAACCAGCTCGGTGCTTCCCTGCTGGACCGCACCATCTGCGCCTCGGCCGGCGCCACCGGCTACCGCTATACGGTGGGCGCAACGATAGGCACCGACATGGAGCAGTTTCAAAATGCAAAGTTGATCATTATATGGGGCGGCAATCCGATCGCTTCCAACCTGCATTTCTGGATGCGGGCCCAGGAAGCCAAGCGCAACGGTGCGACCCTGATCGCCATCGACCCGTACCGTTCGCTGACGGCCGAAAAATGCCACCAGCATATCGCCTTGCTGCCCGGCACCGATGCGGCGCTGGCGCTGGGGCTGATGCATGTACTGATCGCCGAGGACCTGGTCGACCATGACTATATTGCACAATACACCCTGGGCTACGAACAGCTCAAACAGCGCGCGCTGGAGTGGACGCCCGAACGCACGGCCGAGGTATGCGGCATCAGCGTGGCCGAAGTGGTGGAGCTGGCGCGCCTGTACGGCCAGGCCTGCCGCAGCGGCGAGGGCGCGGCGATCCGCGTCAATTATGGCGTGCAGCGCGTGCGCGGTGGCGGCATGGCGGTGCGCAATATCGCCTGCCTGCCGGCGCTGACGGGCGCCTGGCGCCACGCGGCCGGCGGCATACAGCTGTCGAGCTCGGGTTCCTTCCCGGTCAATCGCAAGGCGCTGCAGCGGCCAGATCTGATGAAGGGCACGCCGCGCACCATCAACATGAGCACCATCGGTGATGATCTGCTCAAGCCGACCTCGCCCGAATTCGGCCCGCAAGTGGAAGCGGTGATCGTCTACAACTCCAATCCGCTGGCGGTGGCGCCGGACTCGTCAAAAGTGGCGCAGGGTTTTGCCCGCGAAGATTTGTTTACCGTTGTACTGGAACACTTCCAGACCGATACCGTCGACTATGCCGATATCGTGCTGCCGGCTACCACCCAGCTCGAACACGTCGATGCGCACTCGACCTATGGCCATCTGTACATGATGGCCAACAATGCGGCCGTGGCGCCGCTGGGCGAAGCGAAAGCCAATACGGAAATTTTCCGCCTGCTGGCGCAGCGCATGGGCTTTGACGACCCGTGCTTCCAGGACAGCGACGATGCGCTGGCAGCGCAGGCGTTTGACGCCACCGATGCGCGCGCCGTGCATTTCGACTGGGAGTCGCTGAAGCGGACCGGCTGGCAAAAGCTCAGCATGCCCGACGCGCCGTTTGCCCGGGGCGGTTTTCCCACGGCTTCAGGAAAATGCGAGTTTTACTCGCAGGCCATGCTCGATGCCGGGCTCGACCCGCTGCCCACCTATATTGCGCCGTATGAATCACCGGCCAGCAATCCGGCCCTGGCGGCGCGCTTTCCGCTGGCGATGATTTCGCCGCCGGCGCGCAATTTCCTTAATTCCACCTTCGTGAACGTGAAAAGCCTGCGCGCGGCCGAAGGCGAGCCGCACCTGGACATCCACCCGGGCGATGCGGCCGCGCGCGGTATCGTTGCGGGCGACATGGTGCGCATCTTCAATGACCGCGGCAGCTTCGTGGCGAAAGCGCGCGTGACCGACAAGGCGCGGCGCGGCCTGGTGGTGGGACTGTCGGTATGGTGGAAAAAGCTGGCCAGCGACGGCAAGAACGCCAATGAAGTGACCAGCCAGCGCCTGACCGACATGGGCCGTGCGCCAACTTTCTACGATACCCTGGTCGAAGTGGAAAAGGCCGCCTGACATGGCACGCATGCCCGCCACTGCAGTGCTGGGCATGTGCTTGCTGCTGGGCGGCTGTACGCAGCTGCGTTATTACACGCAGGCAGCGCAAGGCCAGTATTCGCTATGGTCGTCCGCGCGCCCGATCGATGCCTGGCTGAACGACCCGATCACCGAGCCGCGCCTGAAAGCGCGCCTCCAGAAAGCGCAGCAAATACGCCGCTTTGCCGTCAGCGAACTGGGTTTGCCGGATAACGGCAGCTATAAAACCTACGCTGCCTTGCAACGCCCGTTTGTGCTGTGGAATGTGGTGGCCACGCCGGAACTGTCGCTGCAGCCGCTGCAATGGTGCTTCCCGATCGCCGGCTGCGTCAGCTATCGCGGCTATTATGACAAGAGCGAGGCGCAAGCCTATGCCGACCAGTTGCGTGCCCGGCATTACGATGTGCAGGTGGGTGGTGTGCCTGCGTATTCCACCCTGGGCTGGTTCGATGATCCGCTGCTGTCGACCTTTATCAACTACAACGATGCCGAACTGGCGCGCATGATCTTTCATGAGCTGGCGCATCAGGTAGTGTATGTGCCCGGTGACTCGGCCTTCAATGAATCGTTTGCCGTCGCGGTGGAAGAAGCTGGTGTGCAGCGCTGGCTGGCGCACGACGGCAATGCGGCCATGCAGGCCGCGTATCTGCAATATACAAACCGGCGCCAGGATTTTTTGATCCTGCTGCGCAAATACCGCGCGCAACTGGACCTGCTGTACCGGGGCGTGGCCAGTGATGCGGACAAGCGCGTGCGCAAGGCGCTGGTGTTTGCGGCGCTGCAAGACGAATACCAGGTGTTGAAGCAGCACTGGGGTGGTTATGGCGGTTATGACCGCTGGTTCGAGCAGCCTCTGAGCAATGCCCACCTCGCTTCTGTCGCTACTTACGATCAATTCTTGCCCACCTTTAAAAAATTGCTGGAAGAAAAAAAGAACTTTCGTGCTTTTTATGCTGCAGTGCACACATTGTCTCTGCTGGGCCAGTCCGAGCGTCACCGCCTTCTGCAGCACAGTCTGTCCCCTGACCCGTAAAGATTGTCAGGTTTGCCAAGCTGCCTATTCCTGCAACGCTGTATTTTGTATGCTGCATTGCAGCACAAAATGCCCTTGGAGTTCCTGTTCTAATCCTGCTGAAAGCGCTTGCATGGAAGCCTTGCGCCCGATAGCATCGCATTAGTAGCATGGAGCAGTTGCTCGTCAGAATGCTCAGCATGACTGCAGGACAATGTATCCGCAGCAGTAATCAGCGCCGGGCTAACTACCCGGCTCCCCCGTGATTATTCGAGACAAGAGGCACAGCATGGAAAAAATTTGGCTGAAGTCGTACCCGCCCGGCGTACCTGCCGACATCGATCCCGATCAATATCGTTCGCTGGTGCACTTGCTCGAAGAAGCGTTTACAAAATATGCGGATCGCAATGCTTATGTCTGCATGGACAAATTTCTGACCTATGCCGAACTCGATACCTATTCGCGCCAGCTGGGCGCCTTTTTGCAAAGCCGGGGCCTGAAAAAAGGTGCGCGCGTGGCGCTGATGATGCCCAATGTGCTGCAGTATCCGGTGGCGATCGCGGCCGTGTTGCGCGCCGGTTATGCGGTGGTCAACGTCAATCCGCTGTACACACCGCGCGAGCTGGAACACCAGCTCAACGATTCGGGCAGCGAAGCGATCATCGTGCTGGAAAACTTTGCCCATACCCTGGAGCAAGTGCTGAGCAAGACGGCCGTGAAACATATCATCGTCGCCAGCATGGGCGAGATGCTCGGTGGCGTGAAAGGCCTGCTGGTCAATTTCGTGGTACGCAATGTCAAGAAGATGGTGCCGGCATTTTCGCTGCCGAACGCCATGCGTTTCAAGAGTGCGCTGTCGCTCGGCGGCCGCATGAAGTTGACGCCGGTCGAACTGCATATCAACGAACCTGCCTTCCTGCAATATACGGGCGGCACCACCGGCGTGTCGAAGGGCGCCACGCTGAGCCACCGCAATGTCATCGCCAATGTACTGCAGACGGAAGCATGGTCGGCGGCCGCGCTCGATCCTGACAACAAACAGCAGCTGACCATCATCTGCGCCTTGCCGCTGTACCATATCTTTGCGCTGACGGCCTGCGCCTTGTGGGGCACGCGCCTGGGCGCACTGAATGTTCTGATACCGAACCCGCGCGATATTCCCGGCCTGATCAAGGAGCTGGGCAAGTACAAATTCAACCTGCTGCCTGCGGTCAACACTCTATACAATGCGCTGGTCAATCATCCCGATTTTGCGCGGCTCGATTTTTCCGGTTTGAAGATTGCCAATGGCGGCGGCATGGCGGTGCAGAAATCGGTCAACGACAAGTGGCAGCAGATAACCGGCGTGTCGATTATCGAAGGTTATGGCCTGTCGGAAACGTCACCGGTCGCCACCTGCAACCGCGCCGACAGCACGGTGTTTTCCAGCACCATCGGCCTGCCGATTCCGTCGACCGAGATTGCGATACTCGATGACGATGGCAAGGAAGTGGCGCTGGGCCAGGCCGGCGAAATCGCCATCCGCGGCCCGCAAGTGATGAGCGGCTACTGGAACCGTCCTGATGAAACGGCCAAGGTCATGACGATTGACGGCTATTTCAAGTCGGGCGACGTGGGCATCATGGACGAGCGCGGCTATGTAAGAATCGTCGACCGCAAGAAGGACATGATCCTGGTATCCGGCTTTAATGTGTATCCGAACGAACTCGAAGGCGTGATCGCAGCCCACCCCGGCGTGCTTGAATGCGCGTGCGTGGGCGTGCCGGACGAACACTCGGGCGAAGCCGTGAAAGTGTTTGTGGTGCGCAAGGACCCGAACCTGACGGTCGAGACCCTGATGGCGTATTGCAAGGAACAATTCACGGGCTACAAACGGCCGAAGTTCATTGAATTCAGGGATGAACTGCCGAAGACCAACGTCGGCAAGATTTTGCGCCGCGCCCTGCGCGACGAACCGAAAGCAGCAGCTTAAACACCAGGACGCGCCAGGGCGGCGCGCCCCTCCACAGATAAAGATGAGACAAGATGGACAAGATTTGGTTGAAGTCGTACCCGGACAGCGTGCCGCACGAGATTGATTGCACACAATACCGTTCCGTCACGCATTTGCTGGAAGAATCGTTCCAGAAATATGCCGATCGCAATGCTTTCGTGTGCATGGATAAATTCCTTACCTATCGCGAGCTCGATAAACTGTCGCTGCAGATGGGCGCCTGGCTGCAAAGCAAGGGACTGTCGCCAGGCGCGCGCGTCGCCATCATGCTGCCGAACGTGTTGCAGTATCCGGTGGCAATGGCGGCGATCCTGCGCGCCGGCTATACGGTAGTCAACGTCAATCCGCTGTACACGCCGCGCGAATTGCAGCACCAGCTGGTCGACTCGGGCAGTGAAGCCATCATCGTGCTGGAAAACTTCGCCACCACGGTTGAACAGGTGCTGCCGCACACCCAGGTAAAACATGTGATCGTCGCCACCATGGGCGACTTGCTGGGCGGCCTGAAAGGCGCCATTGTCAATTTCGTGGTGCGCAAAATCAAGAAAATGGTGCCGGCTTTCAATCTGCCGGGCGCCATCGGTTTCAACAAGATGCTGGCCGAAGGCGCGCGCCTGGAGCTCAAACCGGTGCAGCAGGGCCACGACGATATCGTTTTCCTGCAATACACGGGCGGCACCACGGGCGTGTCCAAAGGCGCGATGCTGCTGCACCGTAACGTGATCGCCAATGTGCTGCAAAACGAGGCGTGGATCGCGCCCGTGATGACGAAAGAGATGCGTGCCACGTCGATGGGTTTCGTGTGCGCCTTGCCGCTGTACCATATTTATTCGCTGACGGTCAGCGCACTGATGGGCATGCGCCTGGGCGGGCTGAACGTACTGGTGCCGAACCCGCGCGATATTCCGGGTTTTGTGAAGGAACTGGCCAAGTACAAGATCGTCGTCTTCCCGGCCGTCAATACCTTGTACAACGCCTTGCTCAACAATGCAGAATTCGCCAGGCTCGATTTCTCCAGCTATAAAGTGTGCAACGGCGGCGGCATGGCCTTGCAGCGCAATGTGGCCGAACGCTGGCTGAAAGTGACCGGTTGCCCGCTGATCGAAGGCTATGGCATGTCGGAAACTTCGCCGGTGGTCACCGGCAACCGCGTCGACATCACGGAATTTACGGGCACCATCGGCATGCCGATTCCATCGACCGAGGTGTCCATCATCGACGACGATGGCGTCGAGGTGCCGCTGGGCCAGCCCGGCGAAATCGCCGTGAAAGGCCCGCAAGTGATGGCTGGCTACTGGCAGCGCCCTGATGAAACGGCAAAATCGATGACGGCCAACGGTTACTTCAAGACCGGCGACGTCGGCATCATGGACGAGCGCGGCTATGTGCGTATTGTCGACCGCAAGAAAGACATGATCATCGTCTCAGGCTTCAATGTGTATCCGAACGAGGTGGAAGACGTGGTCGCTTCCTGCCCTGGCGTGCTGGAATGTGCCTGCATCGGCGTGCCGGACGGTAACTCGGGCGAAGCCGTGAAAGTGTTTGTGGTACGCAAGGATCCCAACCTGACGGTGGAGCAGATACGCGAGCACTGCAAGCATGAACTGACGGCCTACAAGAAACCGAAGTACATCGAGTTCCGCGATGAATTGCCGAAGACCAACGTCGGCAAGATCTTGCGCCGTCAGTTGCGCGACGAGAAACCGGCCGCTTGAACGGTCGCTTAAAAGGTCGCTTAAGCTGCTGATACGGCTGCGCCCGCTGCCAGGTTTTTCCCTGGCCTGGCGGGAAGGCCGAAGCACAGCCGCAAGCCATTCACCTTGCTGATGAGCAGCGAGGTGCATCCCCAGCAGATCGCCACCGTTCCCGCCAGTATCAGCACCGGTTCGATCACCGGACCCAGCTTCAAGGGCACCAGCCAGTAGGCCAGCAGCACGATGGCGCTCTGGTGCAGGATGTACCAGGGGTAGACGGCCTGGCGCGCCCAAGGCAGCCAGGCAAACGGGCGGTTCAGCCAGGTGTGCGACCAGCCCAGGATGGCGCAGATGGCCAGCCACATGTACAGGTTGCGCATCGGCCAGGACCCAGCGGAAGCCCAGGTCAGCAGGTTTTCCGAGTAAATCAGGTCAAAACCGATATACACCGTAAACGCGCAGGGCGCCAGCATCAGCGCGTGCCAGCGCAACCGCGCCAGTTCCTGCCACATCCCCCGGTCATTGCCCAGCCACCAGCCATACACATACATGGTGAAGTAAATGGCGTGCGCATACCAGTCTTTTACCAGCGCATGGTTTTCCGGATAGCGCAGCTTGAGGAAAACCGTCGCCGCCAGTGGCAGCAGCGCCGGCACGACCAGCAGACGCCAGCCGCGCAGGCCCGTGAACAGCGGCCTGAGCCTGGTAAGCAGCGGTTGCAGCGCCACCAGCACGATGGTGTACAGCAGCAAATACACCAGATACCACAGATGGTTCCAGGTAAAACTGTGTTGCCAGCCAGTAAATGCACCGGCAGGCCAGTCACGCCCGCCAAAATAATCGAGCAAAAACTGTCCATAGCCGGGCGCCACCAGGCCATTGCTGACGCCTTCGCAATACGGCTGCACGGGAACAATGACCAGCACGCCAAACGCCAGCGGCAGCAACAAACGCTGCACCCGCCGCCACAGGAAGGCGCCGCGCGAGCTTTGCGTCATCATGGCGCACGACAGGCCGGAAATGATAAACACGATTTCCATGCGCCAGCGGTTGATGAACACCATCGGAAAGTTCAGGGTGTCGGTCAGGTAGGTACTTTTCATATGGAAGTCGGCGCCGGCCAGATACAGCATGGCTGTGTGGTAGACGATCAGCAAGCTGAAAACTATAAAGCGCAAGGCATCGATATCGTGACGGCGGGAGTCGAAAGTCATGGTGGATGGCTGTTGAGTGAGCGATGGCCCCAGCATAGGCAGGCCAGCCCCGGCAAACCAGCAAAAAGGGACCAGCCGACGGCAATTTGTGACAAGTGGCGAACCCGGGACGACTGCCGGATCGTACAATCAGGCAACCAATTTATGTCTGCCACCCATGAGCGTTTCTTCCACTGACTTGTTGCAGCGATATCAGCGCTGGCGCCGGATTGCCGAACCGGGTTTCTGGATTGTCCTGTATCTGCTGCAAACTTCGCTTAACTGCTGGGTCAGCTGGCTGGACCGCATACGCACCGGCATAGATACGCCGTTCTGGGAAGTGGCTGTGTGGGAGTGGAGCAGCAACCTGGCGCTGCTGGCGCTGGTGCCCGTGGTGATTTTCGGCAACCAGTTTCGGCCCTTGCAGCTGGTATTCCAGCGCCAGAACCTGCGCTGGCACCTGATCGCATCGCTCATCTACAGCCTGGTGCATGTGCTGGCGATGGTGGCCTTGCGCAAGCTGGTCTATTGGACCCAGGGCGGCGACTACGATTTCGGCAACTGGTGGCAGGAATTCCCGTATGAATATATCAAGGATGTGCGCGCTTACTTCTCGGTCCTGTTGTTGCTTGCGTTTTACCAGTTGCTGCTGCGGCGCTGGCAGGGCGAGGCGACCCTGCTGGGCGAACCGGATGCGGGGCCGGCGGTGGAGCCGGTCGAACAGCCCGAGCGCTTCCTGGTGCGCAAACTGGGCAAGGATTTTTTGTTGCCCGCGCTGGACATTGAATGGATACAGGCCTGGGGCAATTATGTGAACCTGCATGTGCGCGGCCATGATTACCCGTTGCGCTCGACCATGGCCGCCATCGAACGCCGCCTCGACGGCAAGTACTTTGTGCGCGTGCATCGCAGCTATATCGTCAATCTGGCCTTCGTACACAGCATCGTGCCGCTCGATTCGGGCGATGCGCGTGCCATCTTGACGACGGGCGGCGAAGTGCCGGTAAGCCGGCGCTACCGCGATGCGCTGAAAAAAGTCTCGATGACCTGATCAACTTTGCTGCAAACCTGCCTTGCCATCCCTGACGGTAAAGCTGGCCAGGGTGGCGATATTCGAGGCGCTGTCGCGCACATTGTCCAGGCCCTGGAAGCAGGTGGTCGTGCTGGCCGGCGTGATCTCCATCAGCATATAGCCGCGCTTGTCGCTGCGCCCGTAGCGGATATGCGGATTCATCGCCACGTACTCGTCGGTGCGCGACTGCGGGCGCGAACTGGAGGTGATCGAGGTGCCGCAGAACTCGGTGGCCAGCAGCGGATTGGCGCGCGAGACGGGGCGCATGGCGTCGCGGCTCAGCTCGGTCGCATAGAAAGTATGCACGTCGCCTGACAGCACCAGCGGATTGCGCGCGCCGCTGGCCTGCAGCGTATCGAGCAGTTGCTGGCGCGCCATCGGATAGCCGTCCCAGCCGTCGGTCCAGATCCGTTCGTCGCCAGGGCGCCTGACCGGCACCTGGCTCGATTGCGCCATCAGGGTTTGCTGGGCCAGGATATTCCAGCGCGCCGGGGACTTGCAGAGGCCTTCCTGCAACCATTGCTCCTGCGCCGTGCCCAGCATGGTACGGCCTGGCTTCATCAGATCCGGGCAGGCGCGGGTGGTGACGGAATTCGAGCCGCCCCGGTTCGGTTTCGGGCAGGCGTGGTTGGCGCGGTACTGGCGGTCGTCCAGCACATGGAAGCGCGCCAGTCGGCCCCAGTCGTAGCGCTGGTAAATACGCATGTCGACAAAGCCGCGCCGTCCCAGCGGCAGCAGGCGCAGCGGCATATGCTCATAAAAAGCCTGGTAGGCGGCAGCGCGGCGCTGCAAGAAAGTCGGTGTGAGCAGCTCGTCGCGCTCGTTGCCGTAGTCGTTGGCCACTTCATGGTCGTCCCAGGTAACGATCCATGGCGCCACAAGGTGCGCGCCCTGCAGGTCGGCATCGCTTTTGTATTGCGCGTAGCGGGCGCGGTACTGTTCCAAGTTGAAGCTTTCGTCCCTGCGCACGGCCCGCTGCGGATGCTGCAGCTGATATGCGCCCCACTCATAGATATAGTCGCCCAGGAAAGCCACCAGGTCGGGCGCGGCTGCGGCGATATGCCGGTGCGCCGCATAACTGCCAAACTCCCAGTGCTGGCAGGATGCCACGGCCAGCGTCAAAGAGGCCGGCATGTCGGACGGCGCAGGCGCGGTGCGCGTGCGCCCGACCGGGCTGACGGCATCGCCAAAAATAAAACGGTAGCAATACCAGCGCCCGGGCGCCAGGCCGGTGACATCGACATGCACGCTGTGCGCCAGTTCCGGCGTGGCGATCGCCTGGCCCTTGGCAACGATGTGCCGGAACGCCTCATCATCGGCCACTTCCCAGCGTACCGTCAAGGCAATCGCCGGCGTGGCGCTGGCTTGCAGCGGGTCATAGTTGATGCGCGTCCAGATGACAACTGCATCGGGCAAGGGCGAGCCGGAAGCGACGCCGAGCGCAAACGGATAGCCGGCGCCATTCATGCGCGTGGCGGCGCTGGCGCTCGAGCCGGCCAGCGAACCGGCGGCGGCCGCCAGCGTGGCAAGGCGTGCAGCGCTGGCGAGAAAAATGCGGCGCTGGCTATCCATGCAAGTGTCTATTGCGACAGCAGGGTTTCAATCGGTGGCACCTGGCGTGGTTTGCGGTTCGAATCGGTGGCGACGTAGATCAGAGTCGCTTCCGTGACCTTCACGATGCACGCCTGCAGGCGGTTGCGCTCGGCATAGACTTCAACGTTGACGGTAATCGAGGTATTGCCGACCTTGACGATATCGGCGTAAAAGGACAGCAGATCGCCGACAAACACGGGGTTTTTGAAGACGAAGGAATTGACGGCGATGGTCGCCACCCTGCCATTGGCGCGCCGCGTGGCCGGCAGCGAGCCGGCAATATCGACTTGCGACATGATCCAGCCGCCAAACACATCGCCGTAGACATTGGCGTCCGAAGGAGCAGGCATCATGCGCAGTTCGGGCATTTTGCCGGCGGGCAGGCCGGATGCGAGGCAGTTGTCGGGGCGGGCGGGGGAGGTGCTCATCGTTTATTCTCATGAAAGGCTACAATTGCCCCGATTGAACCATAAAAAGCCGACTTTCGCCATGCGCCGCTCCCAGACTACCCCTCCACCTCGCCCGCCAGCCGCCGCCAGCGGCAGCGATTTTGCCACCCTGAAGACCTTGCTGCCGTACTTGTGGGTGTACAAATGGCGCGTGCTGCTGGCGCTGCTGTGCCTGGTCGGCGCCAAGCTGGCCAATGTGGGCGTGCCGCTGATTTTGAAAAAACTGGTCGACGCCATGACCATCACCGCCGCCCACCCGCAGGCCCTGATGGTGCTGCCCGTCGCCCTGCTGGTGGCCTATGGCTTGCTGCGTGTGTCGACCACCCTGTTTACCGAACTGCGCGAATTCCTGTTTGCCCGCGTCACGCAGCGCGCCGTGCGCACCATCGCGTTGCAGGTATTTCGCCACCTGCATGCGCTGTCCTTGCGCTTTCATTTGAACCGCCAGACGGGCGGCATGACGCGCGATATCGAACGCGGCACGCGCAGCGTCGGTTCGCTCATTTCCTACACCCTGTTCAATATCCTGCCGACGCTGGTGGAGATCACGCTGGTGCTGGGCTACCTGGTGCTGCACTACGATATCTGGTTTTCCATTATCACGGCAGTGGCGCTGGTGTCGTATATCGCGTTCACCGTGCTGGTGACGAACTGGCGCACGCATTTTCGGCGCACCATGAACGATCTCGATTCGAAGGCCAATACGAAAGCCATCGATTCGCTGATCAACTACGAAACCGTGAAGTATTTCGGCAATGAAGACTACGAGGCGCGCCGCTATGACGAGGGCTTGCAGCGCTATGAATCGGCGGCCGTCAAGTCGCAGACCTCATTGTCGCTGCTGAACACGGGCCAGTCGCTGATCATCGCCACCGCCGTCACCCTGATACTGTGGCGCGCGACGGTGGGCGTGATCGCCGGCAGCATGACCCTGGGCGACCTGGTGCTGGTGAATGCCTTCATGATCCAGCTGTATATTCCGCTCAATTTCCTCGGCGTGATCTACCGTGAAATCAAGCAAAGCCTGGCCGACATGGAGCGCTTGTTTTCGCTGCTCGACGAGAACCGCGAAATCGCCGATACGCCCGAGGCAAAGCCTTTGGCCACGCAGGGCGCGGCGGTGCATTTTGCGCATGTCGATTTCAGCTACGAAGCGAAGCGCCAGATCCTGTTCGATGTCGACTTCCAGATCGCCGCCGGCACCACCACGGCGGTGGTTGGTCACAGCGGTTCGGGCAAGTCGACCCTGTCACGCTTGCTGTTCCGCTTCTATGAAGTCAACGGCGGCGCCATCACCATCGATGGCCAGGATTTGCGCGCGATCACCCAGGATAGCTTGCGCGCGGCGATCGGCATCGTGCCGCAAGATACGGTGCTGTTCAACGACACCATCGAATACAACATCGCCTACGGCAGGCCGGGCGCGAGCAAGGAAGCCATCGTGGCGGCGGCCAGGGCGGCGTCGATCCACGAATTTATCGAAAGCCTGCCCGATGGTTATCAGTCTATGGTGGGTGAGCGCGGCTTGAAACTGTCGGGCGGCGAAAAGCAGCGCGTGGCGATTGCCCGCACCTTGCTGAAAGACCCGGCCATCCTGATTTTTGACGAGGCCACCTCGGCGCTGGACTCGAAAGCGGAACAGGCGATCCAGGCGCAGTTGAAAGACATCGCGAAAAACCGCACGACCCTGGTGATCGCCCACCGCTTGTCGACCGTGGCCGATGCGCAGCAAATCCTGGTGCTCGATCATGGCCGCATCGTCGAGCGCGGCACGCATCCGCAATTGCTGGCTGCAGCTGGCCTGTATGCGCAGATGTGGCAACGCCAGCAGGCGGGCCAGCGCGACGAAGAGGACAGCGAATCGGGCGATGAGACGAGTGAAATGAGCCTCGCCAAATAAGTGCGCCGCTATAAAACAGTAGGGAAAATGCTACAGCGACGGCACTTCGCTGGTGCGCAGGCTCCCTATTCCGGTGAAACTGACAGTCAATCGAAGAAAAGACTGGTAGGGCGCTGAAAATGAAATAAAATTAATCCATTGGTGGCGTTCGCACCCCAGTTGTTTCGTCCAGGCCTGGCCTGGTTTGTTTGCTCAGGAGAATCCATGAAATTGACCAAAATTATTGCAACACTGCTCAGCGTTGGTGTTATCAGCAGCATGTCGCCAGCCCAAGCCCAGGAATTGACTGGCACCTTGGCCAAAATCAAAAAAGCCGGTTCGGTCACGCTCGGCGTGCGCGATGGCTCGGTACCGTTTTCCTATCTCGATGACAAGCAGCAGTACCAGGGCTATTCCATCGACCTGTGCATGAAGGTCGTCACCGCTCTGCAAAAACACCTGGGCCTGAACGAACTGAAAGTGGTGATGAGCCCTGTCACCTCGGCCAACCGGATTCCGCTGATGGCCAACGGTACCATCGACCTCGAATGCGGCTCGACCACCAACAATCTGGAGCGCCAGCAGCAAGTGGCGTTTGCGCCGACCATGTTCGTGATTGCCAATCGCCTGCTGGCCAAGAAATCGTCGAACATCAAGAGCCTGGAAGACATGCGCGGCAAGACCCTGGTGGCCACTGCCGGCACCTCGACCGTCAAGCAGATGACCATCCTGAACAAGGAAAAAAACCTGGGCATGAATATCGCCATTGCCAAGGACCATCCTGAATCGTTCCTGATGCTCGAAACGGGCCGCGCCGTGGCCGAAGCCAACGATGACATCCTGCTGGCCTCGCAAGTGGCCAACTCGAAAAATCCGGGCGAGTTTGAAATCACCAAGGAAGCGCTGTCGGTCGAACCATACGGCATCATGATGCGCAAGGGCGACCCGGCCTTCAAGAAGGTGGTCGACGATGCCTTGAGCCGCCTGTACAAGAGCGACGACATCAATCGCATTTATGCGAAATGGTTTACCTCGAATATTCCGCCTAAAAACATCAACCTGAATTTCCCGATGCCGCCGCAACTCAAAGCGGTCTTCGCCAACCCGACCGACTCGGGTGATCCGGCGGCCTACGCGGCCGTGCCGGAAGCGCAAAAGGCATCGGACAAAAAGAAAAAATAACCTGACTGCGTGAAAAACCGGGAGGCGCAAGCCTCCCGTTTCATTTGCGTGCGGCGGGCCAGCCTGCTGGCCGCTGTTTGATGGCTGCATCGGAAGGATCAACATGAATTACAACTGGAATTGGCGCATCTTCTGGGAGACTTCTCCCGATGGTGTCGGCACGTATATGGACACCCTGTGGGCTGGCCTGACCTGGACCCTGGCGACAGCCGGCGCGGCCTGGATCATGGCCCTGATACTGGGCCTGGTGATCGGCACCGTGCGCACCCTGCCCAACAAATGGCTGGTCGGCGTGGCCAACGCCTATGTCGAATTATTCCGCAACGTGCCGCTGCTGGTACAGATGTTCCTGTGGTATTTCGTGATGCCGGAATTGCTGCCCGCTGACCTGGGCAACTGGATCAAATCACTGCCGAACGCACCGTTCGTCACGGCGGTGCTGTGCCTGGGCTTTTTCACTTCGTCGCGGGTGGCGGTGCAGGTCACGACCGGTATCGAGGCGCTGCCACGCGGGCAAAAGCTGGCCGGCACGGCGCTGGGATTGACCCTGCCGCAAACCTACCGCTTCATCCTGCTGCCGATGGCCGCGCGCGTTATCATGCCGCCTTTGACCAGCGAATTTTTGAACATCATCAAGAACAGTTCCGTGGCACTGACCATCGGCCTGGTCGAACTGACGGCCAGTGCGCGCGCCATCCAGGAGTTTTCGTTCCAGGTATTCGAAGCGTTTTCGGCCGCCACCATTATCTATATCGCCGTCAACCTGCTGGTGGTGATCCTGATGGCGCTGATCGAGAGAAAGATCAGGATCCCCGGCTTCATTGTCGCCGGCAGCAAATCGGGAGGACACTGATATGTTCGGCAATTTCGACTTCGATGTCATCTCGCGTTCCTGGGTCTATCTGTTCCAGGTCGGCATGGTGTTTACCCTGAAACTGACGGCGCTGGCGATGGTCGGCGGCATCGTGCTGGGTACTTTGCTGGCGCTGATGCGCTTGTCCAGCAACCGCATTCTGTCGGGCGTGGCCTCAAGCTACGTCAACCTGGTCCGCTCGATTCCGCTGGTGCTGGTGATCTTCTGGTTCTACTTCCTGGTGCCGTATATCGCTGCCTGGATCATCGGCGCCAATGAGCCGGTGAAGGTGGGGGCGTTTTCGTCGGCCCTGATCACTTTCATCATGTTTGAAGCGGCCTATTACTGCGAGATCATGCGCAGCGGCATACAGTCGATTCCGCGCGGCCAGGTATGGGCCGGCCAGGCACTGGGCATGAACTACTACCAGACCATGGCCAGTATCGTGCTGCCGCAGGCCTTCCGCAACATGATCCCGGTGCTGCTGACGCAAACCATCGTGCTGTTCCAGGACGTGTCGCTGGTGTACGTGCTGTCGATCCCCGATTTCGTCGGCGCCGCCTCGAAGATCGCCCAGCGCGATGGCCGCCTGGTGGAGATGTATGTGTTCGTGGCCGTCGTGTATTTCGTGCTGTGCTATGCCCTGTCGTTCCTGGTCAAGCGCCTGCAAAAGCGCGTCGCCATTATCCGTTAATCCTGGCAGCCCGGTGCTGACGTCTACAGAAAGAAAATGATGATTGAACTGAAAAATGTAAGCAAATGGTATGGCCAGTTCCAGGTACTGACCGACTGCAGTACCGATGTGTCGAAGGGTGACGTGATGGTCATCTGCGGCCCTTCGGGTTCGGGCAAATCGACCCTGATCAAGACCGTCAATGGCCTTGAACCGATACAGAAAGGGCAGATCATCGTCGACAATATCGCCGTCAATGATCCGAAGACCAATCTGTCGAAACTGCGCGCCCGCATCGGCATGGTGTTCCAGAACTTCGAGCTGTTTCCGCACCTGAGCATTCGCGAAAACCTGACCATCGGCCAGATCAAGGTGTTGGGCCGCAGTGCTGACGAAGCCAATGCCAAGGGCCTGAAATATCTGGATCGCGTGGGCCTGCTGTCGCAACAGGACAAGTTCCCCGGCCAGCTGTCGGGCGGCCAGCAGCAGCGCGTGGCGATCGCCCGTGCGCTGTCGATGGACCCGATCGCCATGCTGTTCGACGAGCCGACTTCGGCGCTCGACCCAGAAATGATCAACGAAGTGCTCGACGTGATGGTGGGCCTGGCGCAAGAAGGCATGACGATGATGGTGGTCACGCACGAAATGGGCTTTGCCAAGCGCGTGGCCAACCGCATCGTCTTCATGGACCAGGGCAAGATCATCGAGGACTGCAGCAAGGACGAGTTCTTCACTACCACGCGCTCGGACCGCGCGCGCGATTTCCTGGCGAAGATCATTCACTAAACGCTGTTTGTTTCCAGCAAAAACGGCCGGCTTGCACCGGCCGTTTTTGCGTTAACAGCACGCTGGCGCCTGGTTTGCGCAAGGTACGGCTCGGTATTCAGTCTACGCTCGATCAGTCCCCCATATTTTTCTTTCATTTTATACTTATAAAGGTATAATTCATGAAGATCACCCATAACCCCTGTACTGGGTCGGCGCCGCCAAAAAGGAACTGATGGCCTTGCCGGTCGAGATCATCGCCCTGTTCGGCCATGCGCTCGATCTGGCCCAGCGCGGTGACCGGCACGACAGCACCAAGGTATTGCGCGGGTTTGGCTGCGCCGGCGTGCTGGAAATCGTCGAGGATGACGCCGGTGACACCTACCGCGCCGTGTATACGGTGAAGTTTGAGGAGGCGGTGTTCGTGCTGCATTGCTTTCAGAAAAAGAGCAAGAGTGGCATCGCGACGCCGAAACAGGATATCGACATCGTGCGCGCCCTCTTGCGCGCCACGCAACAAGTAATTGAGGAGTTGCGCCATGAAAAAGTATCCCGTTGATGGCATCGCATTCGAGCCATCGAGCGGCAACGTGTTTGCCGACCTGGGCTTGGCCGATGCCGACAAGCTGCAAATCAAGTCCGGCCTGGTGGGTGAAATCAGCAAGGCCATCCGCAAGCTTGAGCTGACCCAGGAGCAAGCCGCGCGCCGCATGGGCATCGTGCAACCCAAAGTGTCGGGCATGCTGCGCGGCGACTTTTCCGGCCTGTCCGAGCGCAAGCTGATGGATTGCCTGAACCGTCTTGGCTACGATATCGAGATTTGCGTCAAGCCGGCCGGCCAGCCCGTTGGCCACCTGAAACTGGCCGTTGTCTAGCCGCTAGGGCGGCCTTGCGGCTGGTAAAATGGCGCCATCCGTCATCACCGCCCGAGAGTTGCCGCCATGTCCACACCCGATCACACCCCGTCCGCCGTTTCCTCGTCCATCACCATCACCCGCCCTGACGACTGGCACTTGCACCTGCGCGATGGCGCCGTGATGGCCAGCGTGTTGCCGCACAGCGCACGCCAGTTCGGCCGCGCCATCGTGATGCCGAACCTGAAACCTCCGGTCACCACCACCGCCGATGCGGCCGCCTACCGCGAGCGCATCCTGGCCGCCGTGCCGGAAGGCGTCAATTTCGATCCGCTGATGGTGCTGTACCTGACCAACAATACCTCGCCAGACGAAATCCGCCGCGCGTACGACAGCGGCATCGTGCAGGCCGTGAAACTGTATCCGGCCGGCGCCACCACCAATTCCGATCTGGGTGTGACGGACCTGAAAAACTGCTACAAGGTGCTTGAAGTGATGCAGGAAGTGGGCATGCCCTTCCTCGTGCACGGCGAAGTGACCGATCCCGAGATCGATATTTTCGATCGCGAAGCCGTCTTTATCGAACGCGTGATGCGCCCGCTGCGGAGTAACTTCCCGGCGCTGTCGGTGGTGTTCGAACACATCACCACCAAGGATGCGGCGCAGTACGTGGCCGAAGCCGAAGGCCCGGTCGCCGCCACCATTACCGCCCACCACCTGCTGTACAACCGCAACGAAATCTTCAAGGGCGGCATCCGCCCGCATTACTACTGCCTGCCTATCCTGAAACGCGAGGAACACCGCCTGGCATTGATGACGGCGGCCGCCAGCGGCGACGAGCGCTTTTTCCTCGGCACCGACTCGGCGCCACACGCGCAAGGCGCCAAGGAAATGGCCTGCGGCTGCGCCGGCTGCTACACGGCCCTGCACGCGATGGAGCTGTATGCCGAAGCGTTCGAACGGGCCGGTGCGCTCGACAAACTGGAAGCGTTCGCCAGCTTCCATGGCCCGGCCTTTTACGGCCTGGCGCGCAATACCGATACCATCACCCTGAAACGCGAAAGCTGGACCCTGCCGGCCTCGCTGCCGCTGGGCGACAGCCACGTGATTCCGCTCAATGCCGGCGAGCAGATCAACTGGAAGATGGTGTAAGCAGCGATGCTGCAATCGATAGACTGGACCCGCCCCTGGTATGCCACGGTGCTGCCGGCGCGGGGGCGGCTCGATTTGCAGCGCCATACGGTGATCGAAGCGTTGAACCTGCAGGCGCGCGCGCTGGACTTGCGCAATCCGTCCGGTTTGCCGCTGGGTTTCGTGCCGCAAGCCGACCTGCCTGAAGGCGTGGCCTATGAAGAGTTTATCGGCGCCACCGGCGGCGTGCCCACGCGCGACAATCTGCACGACTTTTTCAATGCGCTGGTCTGGCTGACCTTCCCGCTGATCAAGCGGCAATTGAACGCCTTGCAGGCGGCCCAGATCGCGCTGTCCGGCGTGGGTAAATCGCGTGGGCCGGCGCGCGATGGTGCGACCATTTTCGATGAAAATTCGGCGCTGCTGGTGCTGCGCGACAGCGCAGCGGGCCACGCACTGGACGCGGCCTTGCGCGCGCACGACTGGCAAGGCGTGTTCGTGGAACAACGCGCGCAGTTTGCACCCGGTGGCGACGCCGAAGTATGGTTGTTCGGCCACGCGCTGATGGAAAAGCTGGTGGCGCCCTACAAGGCAATTACCGCCCACACGCGCGTGGTGTTTGCCGGCGATGACTACTTTGCGCTGGACGATATGGCGCGGCGCGCCTGGCTCGATGAACGGGTGGCGCAGGACCTGGCGCAGCAAGGCTTGAGCACGGCCGATTTCACGCCCTTGCCGGTGCTGGGTATTCCCGGCTGGTGGGCGCAGCAGGATGCGCAGTTTTATGGAGACACGACGGTTTTTCGCCCGAAGCGCAAAGCCGCACAATAATGAACGCGCAGCAGCGCGAAAGGACAGGCATGGAGCAAGTGATACGGTGGGGCATACTCGGTACCGGCAAGATCGCCCAGGCGATGGCGGCGGCCTTGCGCGACGTACCCGGTGCGCAACTGGTGGCGGTGGCGTCGCGCACGCTGGAGAGCGCCGAGCGTTTCGGCGCACAATGCGCCGCGCCGCGCCGCCATGCTTCCTACCAGGCGCTGGCCGATGACGCCGGTGTCGATGTGATCTATATCGCCACGCCGCATACGCTGCATGCGCAAAACGCGCTGATGTGCCTGGCCGCCGGCAAGCACGTGGTGTGCGAAAAACCGTTCACCATGAATGCGCGCGAAGCCCAAAGCGTGATCACACTGGCGCGCGAGAAAAAGCTGTTTTTGATGGAGGCGATGTGGAGCCGCTTCCTGCCGGCAGTGCAGGAAGCGCAGCGCCTGATCGCCAGCGGCGCCATCGGCACCGTGCAGCAGTTGCAGGCCGATATCGGCTTTGTCGCCAATTTCCCGCCCGAGCACCGCCTGCTGAACCCGCTGCTTGGCGGCGGCGCACTGCTCGACATCGGCATCTATCCGCTGTCGATGGCGGCATTCTTTCTTGGCCCGGTGACGCAGGTGCAGACCCTGGCCGAGATGGGGCCGACCGGGGTCGACGAGCAGGCCGTCTTCAGCCTGCTGCATGAAGGCGGCGGCAGTTCTTCCTGCGCCTGCAGCATGCGCGCCCTGAGCCCGACCGAACTGACGATAACCGGCACGCTGGGCCGCATTCGCCTGCCAGGCCGTTTCTACAAACCCGATCATCTGATCATCGAACCGATGGACGGCGAGCGCCGCGTGGTCGATGCCCCGTTTATCGGCAACGGCTATACGCACGAGGCGATCGAAGCGATGCGCTGCATCCGCGCCGGCCTGCTGGAAAGCCCGTTGATGCCGCACGCGGAAACCCTGGCGCTGATGGCCGTGCTCGATACCATGCGCGGCCAGGTAGGCCTGGTGTACGACGCTGACCGAGGCGTGGTGGCATGAACACGGCATCGCGCCCCAGCCTGAAAACCGTGCTGATCGCCAGCGGCGTCGTGCTGACGCTGGCGATGGGCGTTCGCCACGGCCTGGGTTTCTGGATGCAGCCGATCTCGCAAGCGAATGGCTGGACCCGCGAAACTTATTCGCTGGCGATGGCCCTGCAAAACCTGATGTGGGGTGTGTTCGGGCCGTTCGCCGGCATGGCCGCCGACCGCTACGGCACCATGCGCGTGGTGATTGTCGGCGCCTTCAGCTACATGGCCGGCCTGGTGTGGATGGCGGTGGTCAGCGAGCCGACCCTGTTCATCATCGGCTCGGGCGTATTCATCGGCCTGGCGCTGGCGTGTACTGCGTTTGGCGCCATCAGCGGCATCGTCGGGCGCAGCGCGCCGCCCGAACAACGCTCCTGGGCCTTCGGCATCTCATCGGCGGCCGGCTCCTTCGGCCAGTTTTTGATGATGCCGATCGAGCAGCAGCTCATTTCCGCCGTGGGCTGGCAGAACGCGTTTTATGTACTGGCTGCGCTGGTGGTGGCGGCCATGATCCCGATGGCTTTTTACCTGCGCGAGCCGCCCGTCACGCATGCCGGCGCTGCCCAGCAAAGCGTCGGCGAGGCCTTTGGCGAGGCGATCGGCAACCGCTCGTTCTGGCTGCTGCTGGCCGGTTATTTCGTATGCGGCTTCCAGCTGGTCTTTATCGGCGTGCACTTGCCGGCGTATTTGAAAGACCAGGGCCTGATGAATCCGAACATCGCGGTGACGGCGCTGGCGCTGATCGGCCTGTTCAATATTTTCGGCTCTTACTATGCGGGCAAGCTGGGTGGAAAATTCGCCAAGCGCCATCTGCTGTCGGTGATCTACCTGTCGCGCGCGGCCGTCATCGGCCTGTTCCTGCTGGCGCCATTGTCGGCGTGGACGGTGTACCTGTTTGCAGCCGGCATGGGCGTGCTGTGGCTGTCGACCGTGCCGCTGACGAATGGCATTATCGCCGGCATCTTCGGCGTCAAGCATCTGTCGATGCTGGCCGGCATGGTCTTCTTTTCGCACCAAGTGGGCAGCTTCCTGGGCGCCTGGCTCGGCGGTTTCCTGTACGAGCGCATGGGCAATTACAGCGCGGTCTGGATGATCACCATCGGCCTGGGCCTGCTGGCCGCCCTGATCAACCTGCCGATCGACGAACGCGCCGCCCGGCGCGTGGCCGCAGCGTGATGAGCACGCGGCGCAACTGGCTGTGGCGAGTGGCTGGCGCGGTGGTGCTGGCCCTGGTCTTCATGGCGTATTTGCGGCCCGCTTTCATGCTGGACCTGGCGAACCGATTCTGGATGTGTTTATAGAGATTGAGTATGACGAGTAAATCTGCCGACCACGGCATCATGGTGTTTGGCGCTGACGATATTGCTGCCTGTTTTGATGGCGGCACCCTGGGCCGCGGGCGCGGCTATGCGCAGCGCGGCATGGTGTTGTCTGTTACGGCCGACAGTGGGATGATCAAGGGCAAGGTCAGCGGTAGCAGCAGGCAAAGCTACCGGCAAACGATACGACTTACGCGCGCCGCGCGCGGCATGCGTGTCGATGGCAATTGCAGCTGTCCCATGGAGCACAATTGCAAGCATGTGGTGGCTGTTTTGCTGCGTTATCTGGAACAGGCGCCAGCGCCAGGTACAACGGTGCCCGACGATGGCCTGGCGCCGCCGCTCGCTTTGTGGCTGAAGGAAATGGCACGGGCAGCGATGCCAAAGCCAGACATCAAGCGTGCCGTCGCCAGAGCGCAAGCCATGTACCGGCTGGTATATGTGCTGATGCCCAATTCTGCAGGCCGGCTGGATCTGTGGCTGTGCCGCGCTCGCCTGCGCGGAGGCGATGAGATCGTATCGGCTGTGGTGCTGGCCAATCTGTATGACATACGCCGTGCGCCGCCGGCCTATATGACGCAGCAGGACCAGTATGCTGCGCATCTGTTTTTCCTGTTGCGAGGCGGTCAGGAATTTACCAGAGCCGTGGCTGAAGTACGTGGCGCCATCGGTGCCGAGTTGTTGCAGCAATTGCAGCAAGGACAGCGTCTGTTTCGCGCATCCACGCATGACGACCTGAAAAACGGCAGCTTGACGCCGCTGTTGACCACCGAGGCACGCCAGGCGCGCCTGGCCTGGATAGGGCAGGAAGACGATAGCCTGGCGCTGCGCTGGCAGACCGATGACGGTGCAGCGCTGGAATATGTCCTGGCAACGCAGCCGGCGCTGTTCGTGCATGGCGCCGAAATCGGCACCTTGAACCTGCCCGACAGCCTGGCCAGCATGGCGCCGCCGGAGCTCCAGACGCTGGTGGCACGGGCGCCGCGCGTAGCCGGCAAGCAGCGCGCGCTGCTGGCGCACGCGCTGGCCGCGCAGGGCCTGGAACAGTTCATCGCGCCCCCGCCGCCGTTGCGCAAGATCGTCCGCAGCGACATCGCGGCGCGTCCTTTCCTGCTGCTTGGCAGCGTGGACAGCGATACCGCCGGCGCGCCGCCGCACGACTTTGCGCTGCTGGCGTTTGATTATGATGGCGTGCGCGCGTCCACCGACACGACGCAAAAGCTGCTGCGCCATACTGCCAGCGGCAAAGAGGTCATCAAGCGCGATGCGAAGGCGGAGCAAGCGGCCATGGCCACTCTGCGCAACAAGGGATTTGCCGCCGCCGACGCCGCGTCGCCGCTGCACTCGGTGTCGGGCGTACTGCAGTTGCCCGACGAAGCCGCCTGGATCGATTTCGCCGCGCATGGCGTGCCGGTTTTGCGCCAGCAGGGCTGGCTGATCGATCATGGCCCCGGCTACCGCTATGAGCTGGCGGCGATCGATGAATGGTATGCCGAGGTGGCCGACGAAGGCGAGGGCGGCAACGCCTGGTTCGAGCTGGAGCTGGGCATTATGGTAGGCGGCCAGCGCGTGCCCTTGCTGCCGGTGCTGCTGCAACTGATACGCGCAGCACCCGACAGCTTCCAGCCGCAGGCGCTGGCGCTGCACGACGATGGCGCCCACCTGATGGCCAGCCTGCCCGATGGCGCCAGGGTGGCGCTGCCGTGGCGCCGCGTCAAGCCGATTCTGCATGCCTTGGGCGAGCTGTATTTCAAGGACCGCATCGGTACCGTCATGCGCTTGCCGGTGCTCGATGCGGTGCGCCTGGCCGAACTGGAAGCCAGCGCGCAACTGCGCTGGACTGGCGGCGAGCGGCTGCGCCAGCTGGGTGCCAGGCTGCGCGCTTTCGACGGCATCACCGCGATGGCCGCACCGGCCGGCCTGCAAGCGACGCTGCGTCCTTACCAGGCCGAGGGCGTGGCGTGGATGCAGTTCCTGCGCGAGTACGGCCTGGCCGGCATCCTGGCCGACGACATGGGGCTGGGGAAAACCATCCAGACCTTGTGCCACATCCTGCTGGAAAAAGAAGCGGGACGATTGATCGCGCCGGCGCTGGTGGTCGCGCCGACCAGCCTGATGGGCAACTGGCAGGCTGAAGCACAGCGCTTCGCGCCCGGCTTGCGCGTGCTGCTGCTGCATGGCGCGCAGCGGGCGCAACACTTCGATACGATGGGGCACTACGATCTGGTGCTGACCACCTATGCGCTGCTGCCGCGCGATGAGGAAACACTGCGCGGCCAGCGCTTCCATTTGTTGATCCTGGACGAATCGCAATACATCAAGAACAGCCGCTCGAAGGCGGCGCAAACGGCCGGCTTGCTGCAGGCCACGCACCGCCTGTGCCTGACCGGTACGCCGCTGCAAAATCACCTGGGCGAGCTGTGGTCGCAATTCCACTTCCTGATGCCGGGTCTGCTGGGCGATGAAAAAAGCTTCAACGGCGAATTTCGCAAACCAATAGAAAAGCTGGGCGACGAGGCGCGCAACGCCTTTCTGATACGCCGCGTGAAACCGTTTTTACTGCGCCGTACCAAGGACAAGGTGGCCAAGGACTTGCCGCCCAAGACAGAAATGGTGCGCGAGGTGGAACTGGCTGGCGCCCAGCGCGACCTGTATGAAACGGTGCGCCTGGCGATGGATAAAAAGGTGCGTGCGGCGATTGCCGCGAAAGGCATGGCGCGCAGCCAGATCGTGATCCTGGAAGCCTTGCTCAAGCTGCGCCAGGTGTGCTGCGATCCGCGCCTGATAGCCGGCGCCGGCAAGAAAGGCGCGGCGCCGTCGGCCAAGCTGGCCGAATTGATGGAGATGCTAGAAGCGTTGCTGGCCGAAGGGCGCAAGGTACTGGTGTTCTCGCAATTTACCAGCATGCTGGCGCTGATCGAAGCGCAGTTGCGTGAACGCGCCATCGACTATGCCCTGCTGACCGGCGAGACGCGTGACCGTAGCGCGCAGGTCGACGCTTTCCAGCAAGGCGCCGTGCCGGTCTTTCTGATCAGCCTGAAAGCCGGTGGCGTGGGGCTGAACCTGACGGCCGCCGATACCGTCATCCACTACGATCCATGGTGGAATCCGGCCGCCGAAAACCAGGCCAGCGACCGTGCCTGGCGCATCGGCCAGGACAAGCCGGTGTTCGTCTACAAACTGATCGCCAGGGGCACGCTGGAAGAAAAAATCCAGGACATGCAGCGCCGCAAGGCCGAACTGGCCAGTGCGGTGCTGGCCGACGGTGCTGCGCAAACACTGGCGCTGACGCAGGACGATTTGCAAGCGATCTTCGCGCCCTTGTAGCTACACCTTTAAAAACTCTTCCTTGTTGCCGAGCCAGCGCGCCAGGTGGGCTTCCACCGTAGCCGCGCTGGCCGGCGAGGTGGCGCGCAGCAGGTCGTGCGCCACGTCGCGTGCCTGGTCGACCAGCCATTGATCGGTTTCCAGGTCGGCGAAGCGCAGCATGGCCTGGCCCGACTGGCGCGCGCCGAGAAATTCGCCGGGGCCGCGCAGTTCCAGATCGCGCCGGGCGATTTCAAAGCCGTCGGTGGTCTCGCGCATGGTCATCAGGCGCTGGCGCGCCACGCCGCCCAGCGGCCCCTGGTACAGCAGCAGGCAGACGCTGGCGGCCGAACCACGGCCGACGCGGCCGCGCAACTGGTGCAACTGCGACAGGCCGAAGCGCTCGGCGTGCTCGATCACCATCAGGGACGCATTGGGCACGTCGACGCCCACCTCGATCACGGTGGTGGCCACCAGCACCTGCAGCTGGCCGGCGATAAAGGCATCCATCACTTCCTGTTTTTCGGCCGGCTTCAGGCGGCCATGCACCAGGCCCACCTGCAGCGCGGGCAGTGCTTCGGCCAGCATCATGTGGGTGTCGGTGGCCGTTTGCAGTTGCAGCGCTTCGGATTCCTCGATCAGCGGACAGACCCAGTACACCTGGCGGCCTTCGAGCGCGGCCGCATACACGCGGGCGATTACTTCGTCGCGCCGGTTCTGGTCGATGGCGCGCGTGACGATCGGGCTGCGTCCGGGCGGCAGCTCGTCGATCACCGACACTTCCAGGTCAGCGTAATAGGTCATGGCCAGGGTGCGCGGGATCGGCGTGGCCGACATCATCAACTGGTGCGGCACGGCTGTGCTGTCGCCCTTGTTGCGCAGGGTCAGGCGCTGGCCCACGCCGAAGCGGTGCTGCTCGTCGACGATCACCAGCCCCAGTTTTGAAAACTGTACGTTGTCCTGTATCAGCGCATGCGTGCCGATCACCAGCTGCGCTTCGCCCGATTCGATCAGGGCCAGCGCCGCCGTTTTTTCCTTCTTTTTCAGGCTGCCGGTCAGCCAGGCGACTTTGACGCCCAGCGGCTCCATCCAGGCGGCGATCTTGCGAAAGTGCTGCTCGGCCAGGATCTCGGTCGGCGCCATCAGCGCGGCCTGGTAGCCGCTGTCGATGGCCTGCGTGGCCGACAGGGCCGCCACCACCGTCTTGCCGCTGCCCACGTCGCCCTGCAGCAAACGCTGCATCGGATACGGCTGGCGCAGGTCGGCGCGGATTTCGTCCAATACGCGCGCCTGCGCGCCGGTCAGCCTGAACGGCAGGGCGGCCTGAAAGGCGGTCGACAGGCTGCCGACGAACGGCAGGGAGGCCGCGCCCTTCGAGCGGCGCGCATACTGGGCGCGTTTCAGCGACAGCTGCTGGGCCAGCAATTCATCGAATTTCATGCGCACCCAGGCTGGGTGCGAGCGGTCCATCAGCGCGCTTTCATCGATCTGCTGCGGCGGATAGTGCAGGAGGCGCACGGCGGCCTGGAACGGTGACAGCTGCATCTGGCGCAGCAAGGAGTCGGGCAGGGTATCGGTCCAGTCGATGCGCTTCATCGCTTCGGCAATGGCACGCCGCAGCACATGCTGCGACAGGCCTACACCGGACGGATACACGGGCGTGAGGGCGGTCGGCAGCGGCGCGCCTTCGTTGACCACCTTATACACGGGGTGGACCATCTCGGCGCCGAAAAAGCCGTGCTTGAGCTCGGCCCTCGCGCGCACCCGCGTGCCTTCGGCCAGCTGTTTCACTTGGCTGCCATAAAAATTCATGAAGCGCAGCAGCAGGTCACCCGTTTCGTCGGCGATGGTGACGAGCAATTGCTTGCGCGGCTTGAAACTGACTTCGCACTTGGTCACCACGCCCTCGACCTGCCACGATTCGCCGCCGCGCAAACAGGCGTCGCGGATGGTGTAGACACGGGTTTCGTCCTCGTAGCGCATCGGCAGGTGCAGCACCAGGTCCATATCGGTACGCAAGCCCAGGCTGGCCAGTTTTGTTTCCGTGCTGACTACTTTTTTGACGGCTTTGGGCTTGGGCGCGGGCTTCGTCGCTGGCGGTAGATCGTGGCTTGGATCAGGCATATAAGAATTTTTGCTGCCGCTAGCGTAAAATAGAGGGTTGTCCGGCACACCCTGTGCATACCGCAGAGAAAATCTTGCGGCGGATTATTGTAATGCCTGTATAGGCGCACAGTATAGTGCCACACGCCGCATCGCGCACTCCTAATCATTGTTGACGTACTTTTCAAGCAAAACGCATGTATTCGCTCTCCGATTTCGATTTCAATTTGCCGCAAGAAAATATTGCGCAAACTCCTTTGGCCGAGCGCAGCGCCTCGCGCCTGTTGCACCTGGACGGCGACGCCGTGGCTGACCGCAGCTTTGCCGATATCGTCAATCTGCTGCAGGCCGGCGATTTGCTGGTAATGAACGACACGCGCGTGCTGAAAGCGCGCTTCTTTGGCGTCAAGGAAAGCGGCGGCAAGATCGAGGCCCTGGTCGAGCGCGTGCTCGACGAGCGCACCGTGCTGGCCCAGGTGCGCGCCTCGAAGTCGCCGCCGCCCGGTTGCCGCATCCGCCTGGCAGATGCATTCGACGTCACGGTCGGCCAGCGCGCCGGCGAATTTTTCACCTTGCACTTCGACGCCGACGTGTTCGAGCTGATCGAAGCGCATGGCCGTTTGCCGCTGCCGCCGTATATCGAGCACGACGCCGACGAGTTCGACGAAACGCGCTACCAGACGGTGTTCAGCAAAGTGCCCGGCGCCGTCGCCGCGCCGACCGCCGGCCTGCATTTCGACCAGACCCTGCTCGACCAGCTGAAAGCGAAAGGCGTCAATTTCGCCTATGTGACCCTGCACGTGGGCGCCGGCACCTTCCAGCCGGTGCGCACCGAGGTGCTGGCCGAGCACAAGATGCATACCGAGTGGTACACCATGCCGCAGGAAACCGTCGACGCCGTGCGCGCCACGCAGCAGGCTGGCCGTGACGTGGTGGCGGTCGGCACCACCAGCCTGCGCGCGCTGGAGTCGGCCTCGCAAAGCGGCCAGCTCGAAGCGGGCAGCGCCGACACGGCCCTGTTCATCACGCCTGGCTATGCGTTTAAAACCGTCACGCGGCTGATCACCAATTTCCACCTGCCGAAATCGACCCTGCTGATGCTGGTGTCGGCGTTTGCCGGCTATGAGCCGATCCGCCATGCCTACGCGCATGCGATCGCCCGGAACTACCGTTTCTTCAGCTATGGCGACGCGATGCTGCTGACCACGCAATCGCGCGCCCCGCTGAGTATCACCTTATCGCCCCTTCCGTGAAAGACTGACATGCTGGAATTTACTTTACTCAAGACCGATACGAGCGGCTTGACCAAAGCGCGCCGCGGCACCCTGAAACTGAACCATGGCGTCGTGCAGACGCCGATCTTCATGCCAGTGGGCACTTACGGTTCCGTGAAAGCCATGTCGCCGCTGGAGCTCAATGAAATCGATGCGCAGATTATTCTTGGCAACACGTTTCACTTGTGGCTGCGTCCTGGCAATACCGTCATGGAAAAATTTGGCGGCCTGCATGGTTTCATGGGCTGGAACAAGCCGATTCTGACGGACTCGGGCGGTTTCCAGGTGTTTTCGCTGGGCGCCATGCGCAAGATCACGGAAGAGGGCGTGCATTTCAATTCGCCGATCAACGGCGATAAACTGTTTTTGTCGCCGGAAGTGTCGATGCAGGTGCAGCGCGTGTTGAATTCCGACATCGTGATGCAGTTTGACGAATGCACGCCGTACGAAATTGCCGGCCGTCCGGCCACGCTGGAAGAAGCGGCCAAGTCGATGCGCATGTCGCTGCGCTGGGCGCAGCGCTCGAAGGACGAATTCCACCGTGGCGAAAACCCGAATGCGCTGTTCGGCATCGTGCAGGGCGGCATGTATGAAATGCTGCGCGACGAGTCGCTGGCCAAGCTCGAAGAAATCGACTTCCCGGGCCTGGCCATCGGCGGCCTGTCGGTCGGTGAGCCGAAGGAAGACATGATGCGCATGCTGGCCCATGTCGGCCCGCGCCTGCCGGCCAACAAGCCGCACTACCTGATGGGTGTTGGCACGCCGGAAGACCTGGTAGCCGGTGTTTCGAACGGCATCGACATGTTCGATTGCGTGATGCCGACCCGTAACGCAAGGAATGGCTGGCTGTTCACGCGTTTTGGCGACATCAAGATCAAGAACGCCAAATACAAGGAAGACCAGGCACCGCTCGACGAAACCTGCAGCTGCTACGCCTGCCGCAATTTTTCGCGCGCTTATCTGCACCATCTGCACCGCTCGAAGGAAATCCTCGGCGCGCGCCTGAACACCATCCATAACCTGCATTACTACCTGGACCTGATGCGCCAGATGCGCGAAGCGCTCGATGAAGACCGTTTCCATGCATTTACATTGCAGTTCCATGCAGAACGTGCACGCGGAACTTAAGAAATCCTTAGAGCAAGTACAACGTAGCCCTCGCCGGATGTTTTCTGTTCTGGTGCTTGGTTTGGGGCATGAAAGCATTGCATAATGCTTTTTTAGCCCCATTTGAAGCTGCCATGCCGGCATTTGGGCAAGGTGGACGACAGCCGATGCTAGAATACAGCGCTATTTTTCCAAACTGATTAGAACTGGAGTCACCGTGTTTTTCATTTCCAACGCTTACGCGCAAGCCCCTGCCGATGCCATGGGCCTCGGCAGCAACCTGACCAGCTTCTTGCCGCTGGTATTGATGTTTGTGGTCATGTATTTCCTGATGATACGCCCACAGCAAAAACGCGCAAAAGAACAACGGGCGATGATGGACGCGCTGGCCAAGGGTGATGAAGTCATCACTGTCGGCGGCATGCTGGGCCGCGTTGTCAAGGTAGTGGACACCTACGTCACCATCGAAGTGGCCACCGCTACCGAGGTGACGGTACAGAAAAGCGCCATCACCACCTTGCTGCCCAAAGGCACGCTGAAGGCGCTGTAATCCTGCTCCGGGGTGGCTAGCGCCGCCCCTTTGATGCCTCCGACGCTCAACACTGAACGCTGAATCAATATGAATCGCTACCCTGTCTGGAAATACATACTCATCGCCGTCGCCTTATTGCTGGGCATGCTATACACGGTGCCCAATTATTTCGGTGAATCACCGGCGTTGCAGGTAACCAGTGGCCGCTCTACCGTCAAGGTGACCAGCGAACTGATGACGCAAGTCGATCAGATATTGACGAAAGAAAGCATCAAGTCGGAGGGTGTCACTATGGATGGGGCCGGCAACCTGGCCTCCGTGCGCGTGCGTTTCGCCGATCCCGATACCCAGTTCAAGGCCAAGCTGGTGCTGGAAAAAGACCTGAACCCCGATGCCAGCGACCCTGCATACATCGTGACGGTCAATCTGCAGGCCAATACCCCCATGTGGATGCAGAAACTGCACGCCTTGCCGATGTACCTGGGCCTGGACTTGCGCGGTGGCGTGCACTTCCTGATGCAGGTCGACGCGAAAGCCGTACTGACCAAGAAAGTACAGGGCATCCAGTCCGCTTCGCGCAGCATTCTGCGTGACAAGAATATCCGCCATGCCGGCATCGACCGTGTGGGCGACAACATTGAAATCAATTTCCGCGACGCCGATACGCGCCAGAAGGCAAGAAATACGCTGGCCGACCAGATGAGCGACCTGGCGTTTGCCGACACCGGCAGCGGCAGTGACCTGAAACTGGTGGTCAGCCTGAAACCGGCGGCCCTGAAGGCCACGGTTGACGAAGGCGTGAAACAGAATATCTCGACCCTGTCCAAGCGCGTCAACGAATTGGGCGTCTCCGAGCCGCTGATCCAGCAGCAAGGCCCCGACCGCATCGTGGTGCAACTGCCTGGCGTGCAGGACGTGGCGCGTGCAAAAGCCATTATCGGCCGCACCGCTACCCTGGAAGTGCGCCTGGTCGATGAAAACATCGTCCCTGGCACCGAACTGTCGAGTGCGATTCCGTTCAATTCCGAACTGTTCACCGTCGGCAAAGGCGTGCCGGTGGTGCTGTCGAAAGACGTGATCCTGACAGGCGACTATATCTCCAGCGCTACCGCCAGCTTCGACCAGAACCAGCAGGCGGCCGTGTCGATCGACCTGAACGGCGATGGCGGGCGCAAGATGCGCGAAGCGACCCGCGAACGCGTGGGCAAGCGCATGGCCATCGTGCTGTTTGAAAAAGGCAAGCCTGAAGTATTGTCGGTCGCCACCATCCAGCAGGAACTCGGTTCGCGCTTCCAGATCACCGGCATGGGCGGCGCGGAAAACGCCAATGAATTGGCACTGCTGCTGCGCTCGGGCGCCCTGTCGGCGCCGATGACGGTAATCGAAGAACGCACGATCGGACCGCAACTGGGTGCTGAAAATATCGCCAAAGGTTTCCATTCGACCTTGTATGGCTTTATTGCCATCGCCATCTTTATGGTCGCCTACTACATGCTGTTCGGCGCCTTCAGCGTGCTGGCCCTGGCCACCAACCTGCTGTTGCTGATCGGCTTGCTGTCGATGATACAGGTGACCCTGACCTTGCCCGGTATTGCCGCGATTGCGCTGGCGCTGGGCATGGCGATTGACGCCAACGTGCTGATCAATGAACGTATCCGTGAAGAGCTGCGCGCCGGCAACTCGCCACAGGCCGCCATTTCCGCCGGCTTCGACCATGCCTGGGCCACGATTCTCGATTCGAACGTGACTACGCTGATCGTCGGCCTGGCGCTGCTGGCTTTCGGCAGCGGTCCGGTGCGCGGCTTTGCCGTCGTGCATTGCCTGGGCATCCTGACCTCGATGTTCTCCTCGGTGTTTGTTTCGCGCGGCGTGGTCAACCTCTGGTATGGCCGCAAGAAAAAGCTGACCAGCCTGTCGATTGGCACGGTCTGGGTACCGGGTACGAGCAAATAAGCAAGGCCCTACCTACATAGCGTCAACAGCGATAGCGTCCGGTGGCCCAGCCGCCGGACGTACAGAACAGAACTCAGAGGATTTCATGGAATTTTTCCGGATCAAAAAAGATATTCCCTTCATGCGCCATGCGTTGATTTTCAACGTGATTTCGGCACTGACATTCGTGGCAGCCGTCTTCTTCCTGTTCCACAAGGGCTTGCACCTGTCGGTCGAGTTCAAGGGCGGCACAGTGATGGAGGTCAAGTACCCCAAGGCCGCCAACCTGGAAAGCATACGCGGCACCCTGATCAAGATGGGCTATGAAGAGCCCGGCGTGACCAGCTTCGATACGGCGCGCGACGTGATGATCCGCCTGCCGGTGGAAAAAGGCGTGTCGGCCGCCAATACCTCGCTGCGCGTGTTTGACGCACTGTGCAAGGTCGAGCAGGGCAGCACCAAGGCGATCGACACCGTTACCGAAAAAGGCGAGCACGTGCTGAAAAGTGCCTGCATGGACGCGGCCGGCAATGAAGCGGTCGTGCTGCAAAAAGTTGAATTCGTCGGCCCGCAAGTGGGCGAAGAACTGGCGCAGAACGGCCTGAATGCGATTGTCATGGTGGTATTGTTTGTGATGGCCTATCTGGCCGTGCGTTTCGAATGGAAATACGCTGTCTCGGCAATTATCGCCAACTTGCACGACGTGGTGATCATCCTGGGCTTCTTCGCTTACTTCCAGTGGGAATTCTCGCTGACGGTGCTGGCGGCGATCCTGGCCGTGCTCGGCTACTCCGTCAATGAATCGGTGGTGATCTTTGACCGTATCCGCGAAAACTTCCGCAAGCAGCGCAAAGCCACCGTGCATGAGGTGATCGACAGCGCCATTACCAGCACCATTTCGCGTACCATTATCACCCACGGCTCGACCCAGATGATGGTGCTGTCGATGCTGATCTTCGGCGGCCAGACCCTGCACCACTTTGCACTGGCGCTGACCATCGGTATCTGCTTCGGTATTTACTCGTCGGTGTTCGTGGCGGCCGCGATCGCCATGTGGCTGGGCGTCAAGCGCGAAGACCTGATCAAGCCGGTCAAGGAAAAAGACGAAACCGACGGCGCCGTGGTGTAAGCCGGTTCGTCCGAATTGTTGATTTGCCAGAACGGTCACCGCAGGTGGCCGTTTTTTTTGGGAGTAAACATCATGAGCCGCAGCAGCCGTTTGATCTTGCTGATGGACGCCATGCGCGGCAAACGGGTGCCGGTGACGGCGGCGCAACTGGCGCAGCAACTCAATGTTTCCGAACGCACGATATACCGCGATATCCAGACCCTGGCCGAACTGGGCGCGCCATTGCAGGGCGAAGCAGGGGTTGGCTATGTGCTGCGGCGCGGCGCTTTTTTGCCGCCTTTGATGTTCGATGCCGACGAGCTCGAAGCGCTGGTGCTCGGTGCACGCTGGGTACGCCGCCAGGGCGATGCGGCCCTGGCGCAGGCGGCCAGCAATGCGCTGGCGAAAATCGCCGCCGCCGCGCCGCGTGACCTGCGCGACACGATGGCCGAGACCAGCTTGTGGGTGCCGCCGGCTGCGGCGGCCGAGGACGGCGCTCTGGCCGACCGTTACGTGCAGCCGGTGCGCCTGGCGATTCGCCATGAGTGCCGGGTGACGCTGGCGTATCAGGATGAGCACGGCCGGGTTACGCAGCGCACCGTCTGGCCGTTCGCGCTGGCCTATTTCGACGGCAAGCGCGTGCTGGCGGCCTGGTGCGAACTGCGCAGCGACTACCGTCATTTCCGCATCGACCGCATCGCTGGCGTGAACGGTGGGGAACCTTATCCCAAACGTCGTTATGAGCTGTTGAATGTGTGGCGCAAGATGTACGGTATCGAGCCCGAAAGCTAGTGTTTGCTCCTGACAAAAACTGTCAGTGTCCACTCGTACCATGGTGACTTCTTCACTCACTGGAGCTGCCACCATGCGCCTGTATCACAACCCCATGTCGTCCAATGCCCGCCGCACCCTGATGACGGCGATCCACCTCAAGCTGCCGGTGGAACTGGCCGAAGTCGACCTGATGAATATGGACGACCGTCGCCGCCTGGCCGAGCTCAATCCCAACGTCAAGGTGCCGGTGCTGGCCGACGGCACGTTTTTGCTGTGGGAGTCATGCGCCATCATGCAATACCTGGCCAGCAAGGCGCCGGGCCAGACCTTGTATCCGGAGCAAGCGCAGGCGCGCGCCGATGTCGACCGCTGGCTGTTCTGGTGTTCCCAGCACTACGCGCCCGCCATCGGCGTGCTGACCTGGGAACTGGCCTGGAAGGGCATGACGGGCTGCGGCGAGGCCGATCCACTGGAAGTGGCGCGCGGCGAACGCGAACTGGCCGAATGTGCCTTCGTGCTCGACAACCACCTGGCCGGCCGCAGCTGGGTCTGTGGCGACAGCTTGACCCTGGCCGACTTTGCCCTGGCCGCGCCGATGATGTATGGCGAGAAGATCGCGCTGCCGCTGGCGCAGTATGGACATCTGCAAGCGTGGTTTGCGCGTGTGCAGCAACTGCCGGCATGGCAGGAAACCAATCCGCAGTGGTAGGCCGGTACTGCAGCATTTAAGTGAGCCAGCGTACGGAGCGCGCCCATTGGCGCGCATACGATAGGGCTGTCTCTTTCAGGACATCCCCAGCTTTGGACTTTGCCCGCTTTCGAGCGGGTTTTTTTTTGGCATGACGGATATGACTGGGATAGACAGTGGATTGAAAATTTGATAAGTTCCTGCATCTAGGCAATATTCGATCATGACAAGGAAAGCCATGTTGTTTCCACGCCATCCCAGGCCTTTGCTCAGTACCCGTGCGATCGCCACCATGGTGGTGCAACAGCAGCAACGCACACCCGCGATGGACAAGCATGTGCTGGTCGTCGAGAGCGCCAGGCCGGTACCGGCGCCCGTGGCGCCGGTGAAGAAAGATCAGTGAACCAGCACGTGCAGCAGCGACTGCACTTCCTCGTCGGCGTCGGCGAGGATGCTCGACAGCGTTTCCTGGCCGCCGATCAGGCAATCGATGCCACGCGCGGCGCGGGCATTGCGCACGGCAACCGCAGCCGGGCTTTCGTTGAGCGGTGATGCCACCGGCGCCAGGTCGTTGGCCAGCAGCAGGGTGTCGCCGAGCGACTCGGGCGGAATCGCGCGCAGGCCTTCCCACAGCGAGGCAATCGCGCCCATCACCGCTTCGGGAACCTTCAGCTTGGCCAGCACGCCCTGGCCGATCGCCTGCTCGCCATGCTCGACCCATTCCTGCGGCTCGCCATCGAGCAGGCCTGGAAACTCGGCCGCGCGCGACAGCAGGTAAAAGCCGCCTACTTCATGCATGATGCCGGCAAATAGCGCCGTATCGGCGTCGACCTTCGTCACGCGCCGCGCGATCACCTGCGACAGCGCCGCCACATGGGCCGTATGCTCCCACAATTGCGCCGCCTTGGCCTGCAGTACCGGATCGGTAATCGTGCTGCCCAGCTGGCGCACGATCAGGGACGCGACCACCGATTGCAGGGTACGCACACCGAGGCGCTGTACCGCATTGCGTACGCTGGTAATCTCATTGCCGGAACGGTTGAAGGCGGCCGAATTGGCGATCGCCACCGTGCGCGCAGCCAGCAGCGGGTCTGCCTGCACCAGCTTGGCGGCCGCCTCGATATGACAATCGGGATCGGCCAGCGCCTGCTGCAGCTTGAGCGAAGCGTTGACATTGGCGGGGAAGGTCAGCTCGCCACGGCCAGCTGATGCGGCGATACTTTTAAAGGCGTCGAGTCTGTTCATCGAAAAAATTATACTCGCAATATTTCTTTTCGGAACTTTTTAAACTTGATTTTTTCGTACATAAAGCAAGTTGTTGCAAGCAACTAGCCCGTAAACGAAAAAGGGCATGCTTGCGGCGTGCAGCATGCCCTTTGAAGCGTTTGCGTTATTAGAGCACTTCACTGAAGATCGCGTCGCAACCTTCCACCAGTTCATCACTGTCTTCCAGCTCATCGGTCAAACCCAGGTCGAACAATTCCTCGACCGCGTTCATGAAGCTGTTGTGCTTGGTGGCACCGATCAGGCGGTAGATTTCGCCGTCTTCGTTGCGCACGCCGATAATCAGTTTTTCCTGGCGCACCAGCTCCGGTGTGCTGGCGTTGAGCAGCAGGTTGCCGATGATGTGTTTATCGAAATGGGCAGGTTTTTTGCCGTCGAGCAGGGAAGTTTTCAACTTGGTTTCCTTTGATATTGTTAGATGCTTGATGAGTTTTCAGCTGTGGCCGTTTGCAATGGCCTGTTTCAGTCGCGCCAGGGTGGTTTCCAGGCGGCTGAAATCGTCTTCGGTATAGCCTTCAAACAAGTGCTGCCCTTGCCTGGTGAGTTGGGGAAACACCTCATGAAACACTTGCTCACCTTCAATACTCAAGCGCACGGAATAGGAGCGCTTGTCGCGCGTGCAGCGTTCGCGCCTGACCAGTCCTTTTTGTTCCAGCCTTTCGATCACCCCCGTCAGCGTGCCCTTGGTGATCAGGGTCTTCTGGCCCAGCTCCTTGTAGGGCATGCCGCAGGTGTTGCCCAGCGTGGCGATAATGTCGAACTGGGCATGCGTCAGGCCGTACTGGCGCACAAAGTCGCTCGAAAAGCGTTCGAAGCCTTGCATGCATTCGGCCAGCAGCCGGATACTTTTTAAATATCGTTCACCCATAGACAGTGATTATATCCTTGTGGCCCGCTTTTTTCCGGTACGGCCGAACTCCGGTATCATGTCCGCACCCCAGCACCTGACCTGACTGCGCCTGCCGATGTCCTTTGCCAATCTCTCCCGTATCGGCCTTGATAAACCGCTGCGCTTGCTGCTGATCCATGCCGGCGACGCCGAGTCGATCACTTGGGCCGGCCTGGTGCAGCCGCTGCGCCTGTGCGCGCGTGCGCTGGGGCCGGCAATGCTGCAACTGGAGATCCGCACCCCCGAACAGGTGGCGGCCCAGGGTGGCAACTGGCATGTGGCCTTGCTGGTGGCCGACGAGACCGAAGCGCCGCTGGCCCCTGAATTGTGCCGCGCCGTGATCGAGCGCTGCCGTTCGGCGCCATTCTGGGGCGGCGTGGGCGCGGCCGTGCTGTGGCTGGCCAGTGCCGGCGTGATGGACGGCGTGCGCATCGCCCTGCCTTGGGCGCTGTATGCGGATGCCGAAGCCAAGGCCGAGCGCGCCATCCTGACGCCGCACCTGTTCGATATCGACGGCCCCCACCTGACTTGCTGCGGCGGAGCGGCCAGCATCGACTTTTCACTGACCCTGATCGAGACCATCTTCGGCGCCGACGCCCAGGCATTGGTCAAGGAGGCGCTGTGCGTGGACAAGGTGCGCGGCAAGGAAGAGCGCCAGCGGGTGGCCCTGCAAGCGCGTTTCGGCGTGCTGCAGCCGAAACTGTCGGAGGCGGTCACCTTAATGGAGACCAATATCGAGGAACCGCTGTCAACTGACGACATCGCCAGCCTGGTCGGGCTGTCGCGGCGCCAGCTGGAACGGCTGTTCAAGCAATACCTGGGCAGCCTGCCGTCGCGCTACTACCTGGAACTGCGGCTGCAGAGATCACGGCAACTATTGCTTGATACGCACTATTCCATCGTGCAAGTGGGGCTGATGTGCGGTTTTTCGTCCGGATCGCATTTTTCCACCGCGTTTGGCACGCTGTTCGGCAATACGCCCAGGGAAGAGCGCCAGCGTAAACTGATGCCGCCAGGCTAGATGCAGCAAGGGTTTTCCTGTGATGAATTGTGAAAATCCTTGTCGCAGATTCAAAAGAGTTTTAGCATCCCGCTTTTTATAATGCAGTACATGCGCAGCTGTCGTAGTTGCGGGAGTACCTAACATATTGATGGGGAATGCTATGAATGCCAAGCTTGATTCGACCGTAACGGCTCGTCCGGTCACCCGCGAAACCTATGATCAGGTTCTCGTTCCCACTTACGCTCCTGCCGCGATGGTGCCTGTGCGCGGCGCCGGCCTCGATCTGTGGGACCAGTCCGGCAAGCATTACCTCGATTTCACCTCCGGCATCGCCGTCAACAGCCTGGGCCACTGCCATCCGGCGCTGGTCGAAGTGCTGACCAAACAGATCAACACCCTGTGGCACCTGGGCAATGGCTATACCAACGAGCCGGTGCTGCGCCTGGCGCAAGCGCTGACCGAAGCCACTTTCGCCGACCGCGCTTTCTTCTGCAATTCGGGCGCGGAAGCCAATGAAGCGGCGCTGAAACTGGCGCGCAAATATGCGCACGGCAAATTCGGCGCGCACAAGTCGCGCATTATCTCGTGCTTCAGCTCCTTCCATGGCCGCACCCTGTTTACGGTCTCGGTCGGCGGCCAGTCCAAGTACACGGAAGGCTTCGAGCCGCTGCCGCCATCGATCGACCATATCGCCTACAACGATATCGAAGCGGCGCGCGCCGCCATCGGTGACGATGTGTGCGCGGTGATCGTCGAGCCGGTGCAAGGCGAAGGCGGCGTGGTACCGGGCAACCCTGAATTCCTGAAAGAACTGCGTGCCCTGTGCGACAAGACCGGCGCCCTGCTGATTTTTGACGAAGTGCAGTGCGGCATGGGCCGTACCGGCGCGCTGTTCGCCTACATGGGCTATGGTGTCACGCCAGACATCCTGACGGCTGCCAAGGCGCTGGGCAATGGCTATCCGATCGGTGCCATGCTGACCACTGAAGAACTGGCGCAAACCCTGAACGTCGGCACCCACGGCACCACCTACGGCGGCAACCCGCTGGCTGCCACCGTCGCCTTGAAAGTGCTGGAAACGATCAACACGCCAGCCTTTCTGGCGCGCGTCAAGCAAGCCAGCGTCAACACCATCGCCATGCTGGAAAGCCTGATCAACGACTATCCGCAAGTGTTTTCGGTGGTGCGCGGCAGCGGCTTGCTGCTGGGCCTGGTGGTCAGCGATGCCTGGAAAGGCCGCGCGAAAGACATCCAGAAAGCGGCCGAAGCGCAAGGCCTGATGGTGCTGATCGCCGGCATGGACGTGGTGCGCCTGGCGCCGGCGCTGATCGTGTCGGACGAACAGATCGCAGAAGCAGGCCGCCTGCTGCGCGCCGGCATCGACGGCCTGCTCAAGGCATAAGCGTTCACACGCCATCGCATCACTTCACCGGCCCGCCGCCTTTGCCGCGGGCCGGCTTGGTTCTACCCTGCACTGAAGGAGTCTCCATGTATGTTGTCCGTCCGGTAGCAATTACGGATATCGCAGCGCTGGAAGCGCTGGCTGCGGTCACCATGCCGGGTGTCCATACGCTGCCGAAGACGCGCGAGAAAATCGCCGCTTCCATCGAGCGCTCCATTGCCTCGTTTGCCGCCCACGTCGATATCCCCAGCGAAGAATCGTATCTGTTCGTGCTTGAATCGCTGCTCGATAACAGCATCCTCGGCACCGCTGCCATCTTCGCTTCTGCCGGTTCGAACGGCACCTATTTTTCCTTTCGCAACGACGTTATCCAGCAAGTTTCGCGTGACCTGAACATCAGCCACAGCGTGCATGCGCTGACGCTGTGTTCGGAGCTGACGGCGTATTCGCAATTGTCCGGCTTTTATGTGCGCAACATGGAGCAGGCAGGCCTGGAAGCGGCGCTGCTGTCGCGCGCGCGGCTGCTGTTTGCCGTATTGGCACCGCACCGTTTCGGCGACCGCTTCTTCGTGCCGCTGGCCGGCATCACCGACGGCAACGGCCAGTCGCCGTTCTGGGATGCGCTGGGCCGCAAGTTCTTCCAGATGGATTTTCTCGATGCCGAAAAAGTCATCGGCGGCGCGCGCAACCGCACCCTGATCGTCGAACTGATGCCGCACTATCCCGTCTATGTGCCGCTGCTGCCCGGCGACGCGCAGGCGGCCATGGGCCAGATCCATCCGAGCGGCGAACTGGCCTTCAACCTGCTGACGGAAGAGGGTTTTGAAGCCGACGACTATATCGATATTTTCGACGGCGGCCCTATCCTGCAGGCGCACAAGAATTCGCTGCGCTCGTTTACCGGTTCGCTGACCCGCCGCGTGACGGCAGGCATGACGCCCAGCCGCACCGGCCTGAAAGTCAATTACGCTATCGCTTCTGGCGCCGAGCGCAATTTCCGCGCTGTCACGTTCGCCTGCGATGCGCTTGAAGCGCAAGACACGGTGGGCCTGCCGGCCGACCTGCTCGACGCGCTGGCGGTGTCCGCCGGCGACAGCGTCATCTGCGTACGCATCTAAGGGAGACCCACCGCATGCTAGTAGTTCGCGCCATCAACGCTTCCGACCTGGACGCCCTGTACGGCCTGGCCAGCCAGGTCGGCACCGGCATGACCACATTGAAGCCCGACATGACCATGCTGGGCGACCGCCTGGCCATTGCCTGCGCCTCGTTCGCCGAAACCATTCCGCCCGAAAAGCGCGACTACATGTTCGTCATGGAGGATACCGATTCGGGCCGCCTGGCCGGCGTGTGCGCGATCAAGGGCGCGGTTGGCCTGGAAGAGCCATTTTACAATTACCGCATCGGCACCCTGGTCCATTCCAGCCGCGAGCTCGATGTGTTTACGCGCATGGAAACGCTGTATCTGTCGAACGACCTGACCGGCAGCACCGAACTGTGTTCGCTGTTCCTGCATCCCGATTACCGCAGCGGCAACAACGGCAAGCTGCTGTCGAAAAGCCGTTTCCTGTTTATCGCCCAGTTCCCGCATCTGTTCACGGAAAAGCTGATCGCCGAGATGCGCGGCTACCAGGCCCAGGACGGCAGCTCGCCATTCTATGAAGGCCTGGGCCGCCATTTCTTCAAGATGGATTTTCACCATGTCGACGACCTGACCAGCCTGGGCAAGAAATCGTTTATCGCCGAGCTGATGCCGCGCCAGCCGATGTACGTGGCCTACCTGCCCGACGAAGCGCAGGAAGTGATTGGCAAGGTCCACCTGAGCACGGCGCCGGCGCGCCGTTTGCTGGAACAGGAAGGCCTGCACTTCGAGGGCTATGTCGACATTTTCGACGCCGGCCCCGTGCTGCAGGCGCGCGTGTCCGAATTGCGCGCCATGCGCGACAGCCTGCCGGCCGTGCTCGATACCCAAAGCGGCGCGGACGCCTGCGCCGTGCCGGCCGATGCCGAGCCCTACCTGGTGTCGAACACCGACCTGAAGGATTTCCGCATGATCGTCACCGACGCCATGCCGCAAGGCGGCAAGCTGGCCTTGCACGACGATGAATTGCATCTGCTGCGCTGCCAGCACGGCGACACCGTGCGCACGCTGCCACTCAACCCGAGGAAGCATACCCATGTCTGAACAATTCAATCCAGCATCCGCCCCATCGAACTTCATCAACGGCGCCTGGCTGCCCGGCAGCGGCGCCGAACTGGTGACCATCGACCCGTCCACCGGCCGCCAGACCTGGGCCAGCCTGGCCGCCACCGAACTGGAAGTGGAGCAGGCCTGCGTGGCTGCTCGCGCCGCCTTTGATGCCTGGGCCGATACGCCCGTCGACGAGCGCATCGCCACCTGCGTGCGCTTTCGCGACCTGCTCAAAGCGAATGCCGAAGAACTGGCGCTGCTGATCTCGGAAGAAGTCGGCAAACCGTTGTGGGAATCGCGCACGGAAGTGGCCACCATGGCCAACAAGATCGACATCTCGGTGCAGTCGTATAACGCGCGCACCGGCATCACGCAAAGCACTATCGCCGATGGCGATGCGGTGCTGCGCCACCGCCCGCACGGCGTGTTCGGCGTGTTTGGCCCGTACAATTTCCCGGGCCACCTGCCGAACGGCCATATCGTGCCGGCCCTGATCGCCGGCAATACCATCGTCTTCAAGCCCAGCGAATATGCGCCGCGCACGGCCGTGAAAACCGTGCAGCTGTGGCAGCAGGCCGGCGTGCCTGATGGCGTGATCAACCTGGTCAACGGCGCGCGCGATACCGGCGTGGCGCTGGGCGCCAACCCTTTGCTGGACGGCGTGCTGTTTACGGGTTCCTGCCAGACTGGCGTCAGCTTGCACCGCCAGTTCGGCGGCCAGCCGGGCAAGATGCTGGCGCTGGAAATGGGCGGCAACAACGCGCTGGTGGTGTGGGACATCAAAGACGTGGACGCGGCCGTCCACCATGCGATCTTTTCCGCGTTTGTGTCGGCCGGCCAGCGCTGCACCTGCGCGCGCCGGCTGGTGGTGCAGGACAACGCTGCCGGCGCTGCTTTTGTCGCGCGCCTGGTGGAAGTGGCGGGCAAGCTGGGCCTGGGCGCCTCGAACGCCCAGCCCGAACCGTTCATGGGTCCTGTTGTCTCCGCCGCCGTGGCCAAACGCCTGGTGCAGGCGCAGATGGACATGGTCGCCAGGGGCGGCACCAGCCTGCTGCAGATGCGCCAGCTGAACCCGGAAGCGGGCTTCGTCACGGCCGGCATCGTCGACGTCACCGATGCGAAAGGCATCCCTGATGAAGAGTGGTTCGGCCCGCTGCTGCAGGTGATACGCGTCGCCGACTTTGATAGCGCCCTGAAGGTGGCCAACGCCACCGAATTCGGCCTGGCGGCGGCACTGCTGTCCGACGACGACAAGCTGTGGCAGAAATTCCAGACGCGCGCGCGCGCCGGCATTATCAACTGGAACCGCCCAACCACGGGCGCGGCCAGCACGGCGCCGTTCGGCGGCATCGGCAAGTCCGGCAATCATCGGCCGAGCGCCTATTACGCGGCCGATTACTGCGCCTATCCGGTCGCTTCGATCGAGAACGCGACCTTGTCCATGCCGGCCAAGTTGTCGCCCGGTTTGCATTTCTAAGGAGTCTCCATGCACGGCACGCGCGAATACAATTTTGACGGCCTGGTTGGCCCATCGCACAACTATGCGGGGCTCTCGTTCGGCAACGTCGCTTCGTTCAGCAACGTAAAAAGCGCATCGAACCCGAAGCAGGCCGCCTTGCAGGGCCTGGCCAAGATGCGCGCGCTGGCCGCGCGCGGTTTTGCGCAAGCCTTGCTGCCGCCGCAGGACCGGCCCAACTTCCGCCTGCTGCGCTCTATAGGTTTTACCGGTACCGACGCCGACGTGCTGGCGCGCGCGTACAAGGAGTCGCCGGTGATACTGGCCTGCGCTTATTCCGCCTCGCCCATGTGGACTGCCAATGCTGCCACCGTCAGCCCGTCGGCCGACACGCAGGATGGCCGCGTGCATTTCACGGCCGCCAACCTGAACAACAAGCTGCACCGCGCCTTCGAGCACGCGCAGTCGGCGCGCAGCCTGCGCGCCATCTTCGGCAATGAAAAACACTTTGCCGTGCACGATGCCCTGCCATCGACGCCGGCGTTTGGCGATGAGGGCGCGGCCAACCATACGCGTCTGGGCGCCACGCACGGTGCGCCGTCGGTGGAGCTGTTCGTGTATGGCCGGGTCGAGTTCGACCCTTCCGCGCCATCGCCGAAGCGCTATCCCGCGCGCCAGACCCTGGAAGCGTCGCAGGCCGTGGCGCGCCTGCATGGGCTGGAGGCGAAACGCACGGTGTACGTGCAGCAGAATCCCGAGGTGATCGACCAGGGTGTGTTTCACAATGATGTCATCGCGGTTGGCAACGGGAATGTATTGTTCTATCACGAGCAGGCGTTTGCCGATGAAGAGGCGAGCCTGTCGCAAGTGCGCCGCGCGGTGGCGCACGCCGGCGCGCAACTGGCGGCGGTGCGCGTCGACACGGGCCAGGTGCCTATCCAGGATGCCGTGACCAGCTATCTGTTCAACAGCCAGCTTTTGAGCAAAGACGACGGCACGATGGCGCTGGTGATTCCGCAGGAATGCTGCGAAAACAAGGCCGTCTCGCGCTACCTGGAAGGACTGGTGGCCGACGGCGGCCCGATCGACGAGCTGATTCATTTCGACCTGCGCCAGAGCATGCGCAATGGCGGCGGGCCGGCCTGCCTGCGTTTGCGGGTCGCCTTGACTGAAACCGAGGCGCGCGCCATGCACCAGGGTGTGATCATGACCGAAGCGCTGTACCATAGGCTGGTGGCCTGGGTGGAAAAGCACTACCGCGACCATCTGGAACCGTCCGACCTGGCGGACCCGCAACTGGCGCTGGAAGTGCATGCGGCGCTTGAAGAATTGACCATCATCCTCAACTTGCCTGGATTGTACGATCGCCAGGCCTGGCAATAGCCGCAACACCCGATACAGAATTGGACGGGCCAACCCCGTCCCCAGCCAGCATGGCCGGCCAGCCACAAGCAAGCATGGCCGCGCTGCACATACACTACGACATGGAGATGCAAGATGAACCAAACGCCACAAGATTTGCGCACGCAAACGCTGCAACTGGTGCAGGCCAGCGCGGCCAGCAAGCCCGTCACCGAACTGGTACAAGCCTGGCTCGATTCGCTCGACGCGGAAGACCTGGCCGATATCGCGCCCGCCAGCCTGGCGCCGGTGCTGGTCGACGGCTTCACGCAGGCAGCTACCCGCAGCAGCGACGGCTGCCAGATCGCCACCCTGCGCTACGCCGATGGCCGTGGCGGCATGGCGAGCGCCTTGCTGATCCTGAACCAGGACATGCCTTACCTGGTCGACTCCATCGTGATGGCCATGCGCCGCCAGCACCTGGCCGTGCGCGGCGTGATGAATACCGTGCTGCCGGTGCGTCGCGCTCTTGATGGCAGCGTGGAAGCGGTGCGCCAGCCTGGCGACCCGCTCGAGTCCTATGTGCTGGTGCTGCTGGACGAAGAACTGGTGCCTGACGCGCAGGCCGCGCTGGTCGATGCGATTGAAATGGTGGCGCGCGACGCTGCCGTGGTGCGCCGCGACAGCGTCGCCATGGGCGAGCGCCTGTCGGCGGTGGCTGCAGCCACCCAGGGCGAAGAAGGCCCGGAAGTGGCCGCCTTCCTGGAATGGGCACGCAGCGGTGGTTTTGAAGTCTTCGGTTACGGCTACTATCGCGTCAAGCCGGGCGTGCGCGAACTGGAGCGCGACCTGCCGAGCCGCATCGGCGTACTGCAGGACACGACCCATCCCATTTACGATACCAGCCTGGCCAATATTCCCGGCGACTTCGACACCCTGGCCAAGCGCGACTCCGCCTTGTCCATCGTCAAGGCCGATGTGGCCGGCACCTTGCACCGCGACCAGCAGCTTGATTTCATCGGCGTGCGCGACACCGACGCACAAGGCGCCATCCTCGGCGAGCATTGCTTTGTCGGCCTGTTTACGCGTGCCGGCAATTCCACCCCGCTGGCGGCGCTGCCGTTTGCGCGCGGCCGCGTGGCCAAGGTACTGAGCCTGGCCGGCGTGCGCCAGCAAGGCTTCCGCGCCGAGAAATTCCGTGAAATCCTCGAGTCGCTGCCGCGCACCGAAGCGCTGGAAGCGGACCTGGACTGGCTGGTGCAAGTGTGCGGCACCGTCGTTTCGCTGTACAAGCAGCCGCGCACCAAGGTTTTCGCGCGCCGCGACGTGTATGCGCGCCACCTGAACGTGCTGGTCTACCTGCCGCGCGAGCGCTACAGCGCCAGCGTCGCCAGCGCCCTGGCGAAAGCCCTGAAAACCAGTTCCGGCGCCACCCATGTCAGCATGCAGACGCTGGTGGCCGACGGCCCGCTGGCGCGCGTCTACCTGATCGCCCATGCGGCGCGCTATCCGCTGGACCTGGAAACCGATATCGAACAGCCCCTGCTGGGCGTGCTCGATGGCTGGCACAACGGCTTTGCCGCCGTTGCCGACGCCGTACCGGACGTGGCCCTGCGCGCAAGCCTGCGCAAGTTGTGCGCTACCTTGCCGCTTGATTACGTCGCTGCCACCGCGCCGACCGTCGCCTACCGCGACCTCGACACCATTTTGCGCAATACCGATCCGGCCAACGTGGCCGTGCGCATCGAGTCCGGCCTTGTTACCACCATCCGCTTGTATTCGGCCAACCGCGTGCCGTCGCTGTCGACCATTCTGCCGGCGCTGCATAACGCCGGCGTGGCGATCGACCGCGAGCAGGCCTATTCGATCTTCTCGCCCGAAGGCACGCGCTATTTCGTCACCAGCCTGACGGTTGACGCCACCAGCGCCGCCAAGCTGGCGCAGCCGAGAGTCGCCAAGGTGGCCGAAGAACTGTTCGCCGCCCTGTTCAACGACACGGTCGAAGACGGCCGCCTGAATGGCCTGGTGATCGAAGGTGGCCTGTCGACGCGCGAAGTGCAACTGGTGCGCGCCTATACCAGCTACTGGCGCCAGACGGGCAGCCGTTTCTCGGTGCGCTATATCGCCGAGAGCCTGCGCCGCCAGCCGGCCCTGGTGAAAGCCCTGGTCGACGCCTTCCTGCAGCGCTTCGATCCATCGCTGTCCGATGAGCATCACGCTGCCGCACTGGAAACCATCGTCGGCATCAAGGCTGGCCTGGCGTCGGTCAACCATGCCGATACCGAGGAAATCCTGGGCGCGCTGGCCGACCTGATGGCGGCCACCCTGCGCACCAGCTACTTCCAGAACAATCAACAGGGTGACAAGATCATCTTCAAGTTCGACACCAGCAGCCTGGCGCTGGTGCCGGAACCGCGCCCGTACCGCGAAATCTTTGTGTTCTCGCGCCGCTTCGAAGGCGTGCACCTGCGTGGCGGCCCGGTCGCCCGCGGCGGCCTGCGCTGGTCGGACCGCATGGAAGACTACCGCACCGAAGTGCTGGGCCTGGTGAAAGCGCAGATGGTGAAGAACGCCGTCATCGTGCCGGCCGGCGCCAAGGGCGGTTTTGTCTGCAAGCAGATGCCGCAGGACGCCGCGCGTGAAACCATCGCGGCCGAAGGCGAATCGGTCTACCGCCTGTTCATTTCCAGCCTGCTGGAAGTGACCGACAACCGCTCGCTGGGCAATATCGTGCCGCCACAGGACACCGTTTGCTACGACGAGGCCGACCCCTACCTGGTGGTGGCTGCCGACAAGGGCACGGCGACATTCTCGGATATCGCCAACGGCATCGCCGTGCAGCGCGGCTTCTGGCTCGGCGACGCGTTTGCTTCGGGTGGTTCGAATGGTTACGATCATAAAAAACTGGGCATCACCGCCAAGGGTGCGTTCGAAGCCGTGAAGCGCCATTTTTATGAAATGGACCACGACATGAATACTACCCCGATCACCATGGTCGGCGTGGGTGACATGTCGGGCGACGTGTTCGGCAACGGCGTGCTGCTGTCGCGCCAGCTGAAACTGCTGGCCGCGTTCGACCATCGCCATATTTTCCTCGACCCGACGCCGGACGTCGTCGTCTCGTTCGAAGAACGCGCACGCATGTTCGCACTGCCACGCTCGTCGTGGGAAGACTACAACAAGGACCTGATCTCGGAAGGCGGCGGCGTGTATCCGCGCAGCGCGCGCTCGATTCCACTGTCGCCGCAGATTCGCGCCGCGCTCGATATCGCGGAAGTGTCGCTGCCGCCGGAAGAGCTGATGCACCGCATCCTGAAAGCCCCGGTGGACCTGTTCTACAACGGCGGCATCGGTACCTATATCAAGGCCTCGACCGAAACCCATGCGCAGGTCAAGGACCGCGCCAATGACCAGATCCGCGTCAACGGCAATGAGCTGCGCGTGAAAGTGGTGGCCGAAGGGGGCAATCTGGGCGCCACGCAAGCGGGCCGGATCGAATTCGCGCTCGCTGGCGGCCGCATCTTTACCGATGCGATTGACAATTCGGCCGGCGTCGATTGCTCCGACCATGAAGTGAACGTCAAGATCTGGCTCGATGTTGAAGTCAATGCCGGCAAGCTGACCGAAGCAGAACGCAACCGCGAACTGTATGCGATGACGGACGACGTCGAACGCCTGGTCCTGCGCGACAACACGCAGCAGACCCATTTGCTGGTGCGCGAACTGCAGGCGCAAAGCGAAGGCGCGGTGCAGGATGGCTATGCGGCCCTGATCGCCAGCCTGGAAGAGGAAGGCGCCCTGTCGCGCGACCTGGAGCAACTGCCGGCCGTGGCCGAACTGGCGCGCCGCAAGGCCGACGGCCGTGGCTTGACCACGCCGGAACTGGCGGTGGTGATCGCCAACGTGAAGAACCGCTACAAGCGCATCCTGGCAACCCTGCCGTTGACGGAGGAAAGCTGGGCCGAGCCGGTGCTCAAACCCTACTTCCCGTCGCTGCTGGTAGAAACCCGTTCTGCGCTCGACCATCCGCTGGCCAACGCCATCCTCGCCACCGTGCTGGCCAATGAAGTGGTCAACCGTTGCGGCCCGCTGATGCTGCGCGAGCTGGCGTCCGAGTACAACGTGGACGAATCGACCGTGATCCTGGCATGGGGCCAGGCATGGGTGGCACTGAACCTGGCGCCGGTGTTTGACGCGCTCGATGCGGATGCCTTGAGCATTCCGCGCGAGGTGTCGATCAAGGTCGATGCGCAAACACGCGCACTGCACAAGACCATGCTGGCCGGCGTGCTGTCGGTACCGGGCGAGCAATTGCGCGGTGCCGGCCTGGCCGAGCTGACGGGCCTGTTCGGCGCACACTCGAAACGTGAACTGCTCAATGCGGTCGGCATCAAGTCGGAAGCGGCGCTGGTACCGGGCTTGAGCCCGGCCTTTGTGCAGGCCTGGGATGTGGTCGATGCGCTGGAAGTGGTGGCGGGTTTCCTGTTCCCGGCCCTGTCGGTGCCGCGCCCTGCGGCGATGGACCTGGCGGCCTTTTTGCAAATGGGCCTGGCCCTGCGCAGCCAGGCCGGTATCGACACGCTGGAACGTGGCCTGAAGCTGGCCGCGCAAGGCAAATCGCAGGAACAGTTGCGCAGCTATGCCCAGCAAGCCCTGCGCCGTACGCAACAGCGCTTGCTGACGCAGGTGCTGGCACGCGCCGAGCAAGGTGAAGGCAATGCCGTCGATGCGGTGACGAGCGAACTGGGCCTGTCGGCCTATGTCGCGGCAACCGAACTGGAACAGGCCATGCTCGATGTATGGACCCTGTCCGAGACGGTCAACCGTGGCGTGCCAGCGGAAGTGGCAGCCTGATGACGGCAGCACACGGCTTGCCGCCGGCCGTGCAAGCGCTGGCGCAGGCAGACTTCAGGCTTGTGGCGCAGTTGTTTGCCGACGCCGGCTTTGCCGTGGCGCTGCCGGCGCCCGGCATGCTGCAGGTAAAGAGCAACCAGCCTGACGCAGCGCGCGCCAGCGTGGTGCTGTCGGTCGGCGTGCATGGCGACGAGACGGGGCCGATCGAAGTGCTGGCCCATCTGCTCGACGCGCTGTCGCGCGACGTGTCGAGGCAACCGCAATCGCTGGCGGTCGACCTGCTCGTTTGCGTCGGCAATGTCGACGCGATCCGCGCCGGCAAGCGCTTTATCGATGCGGACCTGAACCGCATGTTCCGTCCCGTGCGCGGTTCGCTGGCGCAAGCGGCGGAAAGCGCGCGCGCCGATGAAATGATCGCGGCGACCAGGGCGTTCTTCAGCGATGCGGGGCCAGGGCGCTGGCACCTGGACCTGCACACGGCGATACGCCCGTCCGTCTACCCGACCTTTGCCATCGTGCCGGACCTGGTGGAAGAGGGCGCCAGGGCGGCGCTGATAGACTGGCTGGGCCAGGCGGCGATCGGCGCCATTATCATGAATCCGCAATCGGCCGGCACCTACAGCTATTACTCGGCCGAGCATTGTGGTGCGGCTGCCAGCACGGTGGAACTGGGCCGCGTGGGCGTACTGGGCCAGAATAATTTGTCGCTGTTCGACGACGTGTCGCAGGCGCTGGACGGCTTGCTGCGCGGCTTGCCGGCGCGGCCTGTGAAGGCGGCGCCGCATGTGTTCAAGGTGGCGCAGGAAATCATCAAGCACAGCGATGCGTTCCGCATGGCATTCGACCGCAGCACGCACAATTTCACGTCCTTGCCGCAGCATGCCATGATCGCCAGCGATGGCGACACGGTGTACACGGTGCAACATGCGCAAGAGCTGGTGGTGTTTCCGAATCCCGATGTGCGCGTCGGCCTGCGCGCCGGGCTGATGGTGGTGCGCGTGGCCTGATTTTTACCGACGCACAAGACCATGGCGCCAGCGCAGGGTTTCCTGCCTGGCGCCATTTTTTTATCCTGATTCCGCACGGAAATAATTATCCATCGAGCAATTATTCATTTAAAATAAGTGTTCCTCCCTGCTGATCATCCGGATACCTTATGTTGAAACATTTGCTGGCCGTCGTGTGCTTCTCTTTTGCCGGCCTGATGGCCAGCGCCCATGCCGCCGACAAGCCGGCCACGCCGGAAATGACCGAGGCACAGTTCCTGGCGCAGTTGAAATTCCAGACCGGCAAGATCACCTTGCCCGGCGCTATCGCCACCCTTGATTTGCCCGCCAACTTCCGCTACCTGTCGCCGGCCGACGCCGAGCGTGTGCTGGTCGATGCCTGGGGCAATCCGCCGGGTTTCGAGTCGCTGGGCATGATCGTGCCGGCCGCCACCAGCGTGCTCGAGCGCAATAGCTGGGGCGTGATCGTGACGTATGAAAAGGAAGGCCATATCAAGGACGACGATGCGGACAGCATCAAGTACGACGAGCTGCTGAAAGACATGCAGGCGTCGGTCCTGGAAAACAACAAGGAGCGCAAGGAGCAGGGCTATCCCGCCATCCATTTGATGGGCTGGGCGGAAAAACCCAGTTATGCCAAGGACAGCCATAAACTGTATTGGGCCAAGGATCTGATGGCCGATGGCGGCGCGCATTCGCTCAACTACAACGTGCGCGTGCTGGGCCGCGAGGGCGTGCTGAACCTGAACGCCATCGCCGGCATGGACCAGATCGACACGATTAAACAGGAGATGCGGCAGGTGACGGCATTTACCGACTTTACGCCCGGTAACCGCTATGCCGACTTCGACAGCAAGACCGACAAGGTGGCTGAATATGGCCTGGCGGCGCTGGTGGCCGGTGGCGTGGCGAGCAAGCTGGGCCTGTTTGGCAAGCTGATCGCGCTGCTGCTGGCTTTCAAGAAAGTGCTGCTGGTCTTGCTGTTTGGCGGCGCCACGGCCATCTGGAAATTTTTCACGGGCAGGCGCAAGCAGCCGCAAACGCTGCCGGTGGCCGACGGCCAGCCGCTGCATGCTGTTGACGGCAAGGTCAACCTGGACAAGTAGCCCGCTGCGTGCGCACGGCTTCGGCCGGCCTCGGCTACACTGGCTGATCGCAACTACTCAGGAGTGAAGAATGTCCGTATCCATGTACCAGGCCACCGTTCCCGTTTTCGTGCGCGGTTTGCGCGTCGTTTCAAGCCTGCTGGAAAAAGCGCAGGCCCATGTCGAGCAGGGCGGCATCGTGCCGGAAATTTTACTCGGTGCGCAGCTGGCGCCCGATATGCTGAACCTGACGGCGCAAGTGCAGCGCGTCAGCGATACGGCGAAACTGTCGGTCGAACGCCTGAGCACGATACCGGCGCCGCGCTTTGAAGACAATGAAACCTCGTTCGATCAGTTACAGCAACGGATTGCCGACACGATTGCCTATATCGATGGCGTGAACGCCGGCCAGATGGCGGGCAGCGCCCAGCGCGAAGTGGTGCTGAACTGGACCGACGAGGGCAAGCGCTTCAACGGTGATGACTACCTGCTCAGCTTCGCCCTGCCCAACTTCTATTTCCACGTTTCCATGGTCCACGCCATCTTGCGCAACAACGGCGTAGTGATCGGCAAGCTGGACTACCTCGGTCCTTACGACTGATTGCTCTTAACGCTGCGGCTGCTGCACCTGGTTCTGCACGGCATTACCCAGGAAGCCGCCGCCTATCACGCCGGCCACCGTCGCCAGCGCCTTGCCGCGCCCACCGCCCACCTGGTTGCCGATCAGGCCGCCGAGCACGGCGCCGGTGCCGATGCCCACATAGTTCGGTTGCGCAGGCGCTTGCACCTGCTGCTGCTGGCGTACCGGTTCGCGGTAGGCGTAATCGTCGTCGCGGCTGGCCGGACGCGCTTGCGCCACGCGATGTACCACGCGTTTATGGACCACCGGCGCCGGGGCTGGCGCGGCTTGTGCCACCACGGGTGCGGCTACTGGCGCTGCCACGGGTGCCAGAGCCTGCGGCGCCACCGGCGCGGCCAGGCTGCTTGCCGCCAGCTCTGCCGGCACGGCGGGTGCATTGTTGGCGCTGGATTTGGGCAGGATGCCGGCAATCGATGCCGCACCGACCAGGCACAGTACTGTGGCGGAAATGGCGGCGCCGGCCATCAAGGGGTGAATGCGTGCGGTAGTGCTGGTGGCGGTGCTGTTCATCTGTGTCTCCTGAAAATGGTTGGTGTTGCTGATGTGTCCAGAGTAACGGCACCTTGCTTCCCCGGATAGACCTTGCGCTGTATCAAACGTAAGCAGGTGTAATCCACCGTTTTCCTGATCGCTGTACCATCTGTGCTTCATCAAGCCGGAGTTATCCATGAGCCAGTTATTCACGCCCTATCAGCTGGGACCCTTGTCCCTGGTCAACCGCATCGCCATCGCCCCCATGTGCCAGTATTCTGCCGAGAACGGCAACGCCACCGACTGGCACATGATGCACCTGGGCCACCTGGCGCTGTCGGGCGCGGGCGTGCTGATGACGGAAGCGACCGCCGTCTCGCCGGAAGGACGTATTTCCGCCGACGACCTGGGCTTGTGGTCCAGCGATAACCAGCAAGCGCTGGCCAGGGTGGTGCAGGCGATCCGGCGTCACTCCATCATGCCGCTGATCGTGCAACTGGGCCACGCGGGGCGCAAGGCGTCGAGCCGTGCGCCCTGGCAGGGCGGCAACTGCGTGCACCTGTCGGAAGGCGGCTGGCAGACGGTGGCGCCGTCGGCGATTGCCCATGCGCCCGGTGAAACAGTGCCGATTGCGCTCGATGAGGCCGGTTTGCTGCAAGTAAAAGCCGCATTTGTCGCCGCTGCCAAACGGGTCCATGCGCTCGGCATCGAAGGCATCGAACTGCATGGTGCGCATGGCTACCTGCTGCATCAGTTCCTGTCGCCGCTGGCCAACCAGCGCACCGACGCGTATGGCGGCAGCCTGGAAAACCGCATGCGCTTTCCGCTGGAAGTGTATGAGGCCGTGCGCGCGGCCGTGCCGGCCAGCATGGCGGTCGGCATGCGCATTTCCGCCACCGACTGGGTCGAAGGCGGCTGGGAGATCGAGCAAAGCGTACAGCTTGCGCACGCACTCAAGCACCTCGGCGCCGACTTTATCCACGTTTCCAGCGGTGGCATGTCGCCGCAGCAGAAAATTCCCCTCAGCCCCGGCTACCAGGTGGGTTTTGCCGAGCGCATCAAGGCGGAAACGGGCATGCCGACCATCAGCGTCGGCCTGATCACCGAGGCGCAGCAAGCCGAAGACATTATCGCCGGCGGCCAGTCCGACATGGTGGCGCTGGCGCGCGCCATGTTGTTCGATCCGCGCTGGCCGTGGCATGCGGCGGCCCAGCTGGGCGCTCAGGTGCAGGCCCCGCCGCAGTACTGGCGCTCGCAGCCGCGTGAATACAAAGACCTGTTTGGCGACACGACGCAAGGCCAGCGCTGACAGCAAGTTGAGGCGTCCTCTGCTACACTGGGCGCGCTTTTACTCATTCTCCAGGACATTCGACATGCGCCATTGATACTGCCGTGCTTGTGCACGGCCCAGCCCATCCCGCCATCGCGCGGGTTTGCCAGCCTTGCCCAGCCTTGCACAGGGAGTATCCGCATGCCTGCATTACTGCAACTCGATCGTCTTTCTTATGTGCTGCCCGACGGCACGCCCCTGTTTCACCAACTGCAGTTTTCCTTCACGCCGCACCGCATCGGCCTGGTCGGCGCCAATGGCGTGGGCAAGAGCGTGCTGGCGCGGCTGCTGGCTGCACAAGCCACGCCCGGCAGCGGCGCCGTGCGCTGCGATGGCAGCGTGCACCATGTGCCACAGGAACTGTCGCCCGAACATTTTCCTACCGTGGCGGCGCTGGCCGGCGTCGATATGCTGCTCGCTGCGCTGGCGCGCATCGCCTCAGGCTCCATCGATGAGGAGGACTATGCGCTGGTCGGTGAGCGCTGGGATGCCGGCGCGCGCTTGCAGCAAGCGCTGGACGAGATCGGCCTGGGCCAGTTGCTGCCCGACACGCCCACCGCCAGCCTGAGCGGTGGCGAGCGCCAGCGCATCGCACTGGCCGGCGCCTGGTTGTCGCAGGCCGACTGGTTGATACTCGACGAGCCCAGCAATCATCTCGATGCCACCCGGCGCGCCAGTCTGGTGCGGCAGATTGCGTGCTGGCCGCGCGGCTTGCTGCTGCTCAGCCACGACCGCGGCCTGCTGGCGCAGGTCGATGAAATCGTCGAACTCTCGACGCGGGGCTTGCGCAGCTATGGCGGAAACTACGCTTTTTATGTGCAGCAGCGCGCGCTGGAGCAGGCCGGTTTTGCCAGCGCCCTGCAGGCGGAAAAGGCGGCTGAAAAACGCCAGCAGCATGAGGCGCACAAGCAGGCCGAACGCCAGCAGCGCCATGTGGCGCGCGGCGAGCGCGATGGCCGTCACGCCAATCAAAGCAAGCTGCTGATGGGCGCGCGCAAGGAAAGCAGCCAGGACAGCCAGGGCAAGCTGCGCCTGCGCGCGCAAGCAGCCCAAGCCGAACGCCAGCAGCGCGTGCGCGTAGCGAGCGAGCGCTGTGCACCCGATGCGGAGCGGCTGTTGCTGGCGCCGTCCGGCAGCGTACCGAATGGCAAGCTGATGCTGGAATTGCGCGAACTGGTCTTGCCGCACGGCAGTGCGCAGCCCATCAATCTGCTGCTCGCTGGTCCGTGCCGGCTGGCGGTGACGGGCGACAATGGCAGCGGCAAGTCGACCCTGTTGCGCGTGATCGCCGGCTTGCTGGCCCCGCGCAGCGGCGAGGTGCTGTGCCATGGCCGCCTGGCCTGGCTGGACCAGCATGCGGGCATGCTTGATGGCGCGCTGAGCGCTGTGCAGCGCTTGCAGGCACGCAATCCCGGCATGCCTGAAGGCGAACTGCGCACGCGCCTGGCGCTGCTGGGCATCAGCGGCGCGCGCGCCACCATGGCGAGTAGCCTGCTCAGCGGCGGCGAATGCATGAAGGTGGCGCTGGCGGCCGAGCTGTATGCCGAGGCGCCGCCGCAATTGCTGCTGCTTGATGAACCCGACAATCACCTGGACCTGGCCAGCTTGCAGGCCCTGGAACGCATGCTGGCGCAATACCAGGGCGCCTTGCTGGTGGTCTCGCACGATCACGCCTTCCTGCAACAATTGGGCCTCGATCAGCCGGGTCTGCACCTTGCCGCCAAGGCGGAAAACAGGTGATAGTCGGTATAATCCACTGAATAACCACGCCTATTTGTGAACTTAAACTGGGCATTCCGCCCTATCATGGGGTTTAATCCGGAATTGTTGTCACAGTTATATTTGTGCGCTGCTCTGCTCATCGTTCACTTTGTTTTATTGGAGAAATAGCATGTCCTTTTACGAAAAACTGAAAACCCTCAATATCGAATTGCCGACCGTTGCCGCGCCTGCCGCCGCCTATGTCATGCATGCGCGCACCGGCAATACCGTGTTCCTGTCCGGCCACCTGGCCAAGAAGGACGGCAAAGTGTGGGTAGGCCAGTTGGGCAAGGACACCACCACGGAAGAGGGCAAACAGGCCGCGCGCGGCATCGCCATCGAACTGATCGCCACCTTGCAGGATGCCTGCGGCGGCGACTTGAACAAGGTCAAGCGCATCGTCAAGGTGATGAGCCTGGTCAATTCCACGCCCGACTTCACCGAGCAGCACCTGGTCACCAATGGTGCCTCGGAGCTGCTCGTGGAAGTGTTCGGCGACAGCGGCAAGCATGCACGTTCTGCATTCGGCGTCGCGCAGATTCCGCTGGGCGCCTGCGTCGAGATCGAACTGATTGCAGAGTTGGCAGAGTAAGCAAGCAACTGCGCGCCGGCCACCGGCGCGTCATAAAAATAACGGAGACAAGTAATGAAATCGAATCAGCAAGGCTTGCACCGTGGCCTGGGTGAGCGACAGATACGTCTGATGGCGCTGGGCGCCGCGATCGGCGTGGGGCTGTTCCTGGGCTCGGGCAATGCGATCCGCATGGCCGGCCCCGGCATCATGCTGTCGTATATTATCGGTGGCGCGGTGATCTTCATGATCATGCGCGCGCTCGGTGAAATGGCGGTGCACAATCCCGTCGCCGGCTCCTTCAGCCGCTATGCCCAGGACTACCTGGGGCCTTTGCAGGGCTACCTGACGGGCTGGAATTACTGGTTCTTGTGGCTGGTCACCTGCGTGGCGGAAATCACCGCCGTCGCCATCTACATGGGCATCTGGTTTCCCGACGTGCCGCGCTGGATCTGGGCGCTCGCTGCACTCGGTTCCATGGGCGCGGTCAACCTGCTGGCCGTGAAAGCCTATGGCGAATTCGAATTCTGGTTTGCCCTGATCAAGGTCGTCACCATTATCCTGATGATCATTGGCGGCGCCGGCATGATCATTTTCGGCCTTGGCAACGATGGCGTGGCGATCGGCATTTCCAACCTGTGGACGCATGGCGGCTTCTTCCCCAATGGCGCGCAGGGTGTGCTGATGTCGCTGCAGATGGTGATGTTTGCCTACCTGGGTGTGGAGATGATAGGTCTGACGGCCGGTGAAGCGGCGAACCCGAAAAAATCGATACCCGACGCGATCAATTCCGTGTTCTGGCGCATCCTGATCTTTTATGTCGGCGCGCTGTTCGTGATCCTGTCGATTTACCCGTGGAATGAAATCGGCACCACCGGCAGCCCGTTCGTGATGACCTTCGAGCGCCTGGGCATCAAGACGGCCGCCGGCATCATCAACTTCGTGGTGCTGACGGCCGCGCTGTCGTCCTGTAACGGCGGCATCTTCAGCACCGGGCGCATGCTGTACAACCTGGCACTGCAGGGCCAGGCGCCAAAGGCGTTTGCGCAAACCACGGCCAGCGGCGTGCCGCGCCGCGCCATCATGGTGTCGGTGCTGGCGCTGCTGATCGGCGTGCTGCTGAACTATCTGGTGCCGGAAAAAGTGTTTATCTGGGTCACCTCGATTTCCACCTTTGGCGCGGTCTGGACCTGGGGCATCATCCTGGTCACGCAGATGCGCTTTCGCAAGACCCTGAGCCCGCTGGAGATCAATAACCTGGCGTTCCGCATGCCGTTCGCACCGTACGGTACGTGGATTTCGCTGGCCTTCCTGGCGCTGGTGATCGGCCTGATGGCGTATTTCCCCGATACCCGAATCGCGCTGGTAATCGGCCCGGCCTGGCTGATCCTGCTCACCGTGCTGTACTACGTGCTGGGGCTGGCGCCGAAAGAGCGTGGTGAAGAAGTGCCGCAAGGCTATGAAGCGGGCTGGTCGCCGCTGGACGATAATCTGCCGCGCAAGAAATAATCGAGCGCATCGTGCGATCCTGGCGCGCCCTGCAATTGCAATGGCGCGCTTTTTATTGTCGCCGGCGTTGTTTCCTTGCATCAAAGATCTGTTCGACAGGGCCGGTGTAAGCCCTATAATCGCTTAGTTTTGAAAATGGACTGTATCGTTTCCGGGTTTTGGCCGAGTAAAACCCATGCACCATTTTCATGCGTCGACATGACCCGTCTCCTAAAAGGATTGCTAGTGAGCCAAACCCTGGTCCAGAAACTTTGCCGCACCAAACCGATCGATACCACGAGCGGCACTGGTGAAGGCCTCAGCAGCAGCGGCTTGAGCCGTTCCATCGGTCTGTTTTCCCTGACAATGATTGGCGTCGGCGCCACCATCGGCACGGGCATCTTCTTTACCATGGTCGAAGCCGTGCCCAAGGCCGGCCCATCCGTCATCCTGTCTTTCCTGATCGCCGCCGTCACGGCGGGCCTGACTGCCCTGTGCTATGCGGAGCTGTCATTCCGGATTCCCGCCTCGGGTTCATCGTATTCGTTTGCCTACGCCACCGTCGGCGAATTCCTGGCCTTTATCATGGCCGCCTGCCTGCTGCTCGAATATGGCCTGGCGGGCAGCGCGGTGGCGATCGGCTGGTCGTCCTACCTGAACAATTTCCTGGAAAACGCGTTTGGCTGGCATATCCCGGAAATGCTGCGCTCGCCGATGATCGTCTCCGGGCAGAACGGCATGGAGTTTCATGCCGGCCATATCAACCTGCCGCCCATCTTCCTGATCAGCATGTGCTGCTTCATGCTGCTGCGCGGCGCCAAGGAATCGGCGCTGCTCAATGCGATCATGGTGCTGATCAAGCTGGCCATCCTGGTGTTCTTTATCGTGGTGGCGTTTTCGGGCTTTAACGCCGACAACTTTTTCCCCTTCTTCAATACCGACAACAGCAAGGGCTTTGCCGGCATGACGGGTGTCACGGCCGCCGCCGGCACGGTGTTTTTCTCGTTTATTGGCCTCGATACGGTGGCCACCGCCGGCGACGAAGTGAAAAACCCTACCCGCAACGTGCCGCGCGGCATACTCGGTGCGCTCTTGATTGTCACCGTGTTTTATTTGCTGGTGGCCGTGGCCGCGCTCGGTGCGCAGCAGGCGAAACTGTTCGAAGGCCAGGAAGCGGGCCTGGCGGTGATCCTGCAAAACGTCACCGGCCACGCCTGGCCGGCGCTGGTGCTGTCGGCCGGCGCGGTTATTTCCGTGTTCAGCGTGACCCTGGTCACGATTTATGGCCAGACGCGCATCCTGTTCGCCATCAGCCGCGACGGTTTGATACCGAAATCATTCCAGAAGATCCATCCGCGCACCCTGGTGCCGGTCAGCAATACGCTGATCGTCTGCCTGGTGGTGGCGCTGGTGGCCGGTTCCGTCGACGCCACCTATTTGTGGGACATGGTCAGCATCGGCACCCTGACGGCCTTTATGGTGGTGTCGATCGCCGTGCCGGTGCTGCGCCACAAGCAGGGCGCCAACCGCATCGAAGGCTTCAGCGTGCCGTTTGGCCCGTATGTGATACCGGGCCTGAGCGTGTGTGCCTGCCTGTACATCATGCGCGATTTGCCGCACACCACGTTTGTGGTTTTCAGCGTATGGATGGCCGTCACAATTGCCATCTATTTCCTGTACAGCATACGCCACTCGCACTTGGGCAAGAAGGGTACTTGACCATCGCCCATCACTTCGAAACCGCCGCGCTTGCTGGCGGTTTTTTTCATTTCAAACTGGAACTTACACGATGAAGATCACTGAAATCGCCCACCTCGGCATGTTGGCCACCGCGCTGTTTGCTGCCGGCGTTCACGCCGCACCGCAGTCCTTGCGCGACTACCGCGCCGTGGCCTTGTCCGGCAATGGCCAGCGCATCGTTGCCATCGAGTCCAGCGACACCGGCGGCCAGATACCACGGCCGCATGCGGCCATCGTGGTGCGCGATGCCGGCAGCGGCGCCATGGTGCAGCAGTTCGATCCCTGCGCCGTATGCTCGTACGACAAACCCAGCTGGTCACCCAACGGCAGGCAGCTGGCCTTTGTCGGCTACGACGCCAAGGCCGGCAAGGCCAGCCTGTTCCTGGCCACGCTGGGCCAGGCGAAGCCGGCAGAGCTGCTCAATTTGAAAGGCGTTGCCAGCACGGCGCGCTGGTCGCCCGATGGCAGGCAGGTCGCCTTGCTGGCGACGGTCGGTGCGCGCAAGCTGGCCGGCGCCGTGGAAGCGGGCGCGCGCCAGGTGGGCGAAGTGGGCAGCGAAGATGATGCCCAGCGCATTGCCGTGGTGGCTGCCTCGGGTGGCGAGCTGCGCCTGGTCTCGCCGGCCGACACCTATGTGTACGAATACAACTGGACCCCGGACGGACGCGGCTTTGTCGCCACCAGCGCCAAAGGCAATGGCGACAGCAACTGGTGGGTGGCCAAACTGAGCCATATTGATGCGGCCAGCGGCGCGCTGCGCGAGATCGCCGCGCCGGCCATGCAGCTGAACCTGCCATCGGTTTCGCCGGACGGCAAGACGGTGGCGTTCGTTGGCGGCCTGATGAGCGACTTCGGTTCGATAGGCGGCGACATCTATACGGTACCGCTTTCCGGCGGCACGCCGCAGAACCTGACGCCAGACTATCGCGGCACCTTCAACGGCGTCGTCTGGCGCGGCCAGGGCCTGCTGGCCACGGCCCTGATCGATGCGCAACTGGCGCTGGTGAAACTCGATCCGCAAAGCGGGCCGGCCGCGCCGCAACCGTTGGGCGAGATCAGCAGCGCAGGCTCGGACGGCCGCCTGTCGTTCAGTGCCGATGGCACGCAAGCGGCAGCCGTGCAGGAAGACTTCACGCATGCGGCGCACCTGGTGGCGGGTCCCTTGAACAGCCTGAAAAAAATCACGCAAGACAACGACAGCCTGGCGCCGCAGCTGAGCGTGCGAAACGTCGGCTGGAGCAATGAAGGCTATCAAGTGCAGGGCTGGCTGCTGGGGCCATTGAAGGTCGAGGCAAGCAAGAAGCATCCGATGATTGTTGTCGTGCATGGCGGTCCGGGTGCGGCCGTCTCGCCGCGTTATGTGGGTCCCGGTGAACTGGCCAGCGCGCAGGTGCGCGAGCTGACGGAAAAGGGCTATTTTGTCTTCTTTCCGAATCCGCGCGGCAGCTTTGGCCAGGGCCAGGCATTTACGCGTGCCAATATGCGCGACTTTGGCGGCGGCGACTGGCGCGACATTCTGGCCGGCATCGACGCGGTGGAAAAAATCGTGCCCGTCGATGGCCAGCGACTGGGCCTGATGGGCCACTCGTATGGCGGCTTCATGACGATGTGGGGCGTCACCCACAGCACGCGCTTCAAGGCGGCCGTGGCCGGCGCCGGCGTGTCGAACTGGATCAGCTACTATGGCCAGAACGGCATTAACCAGTGGATGATCCCCTTCTTCGGCGCCTCGGCCTATGACGACCCTGAGGTCTACCGCAAGGCCTCGCCGATCTCGACCATCAAGGCGGCGGTGACCCCGACCCTGATCTATGTCGGCGAGCGCGACGTGGAAACCCCGGCTGCCCAGTCGCTGGAATTCTGGAACGGCCTGCGCGCCATGGGCGTGCCGTCCAGCCTGTTTATCTACGACGGCGAGGGCCATTCGTTCCGCAAGCCAGAACACCAACTTGATTTGCGCCAGCGTACGCTGGCCTGGTTTGAACGTTATTTGAAATAAAACCTGGGGTCAGACCCCCTCGGCCGGCAGCGCAAGCCTCTGCGTTGGCGGCATTGAGGGTCTGACCCCGGCAGTTACACGTCCAGCTTCAGCTGCAAGCCCGTCGCGGTATAGGTCGGCGTGACCTTGAATCCATCGACGGTAATCGTGTCGAACTTGCCCTTCAGGCTGGCCGCGCCGATCACGTTCAGCGTGTCGCCTGCGGCCGGCTTGTAGCCGTTCTGGAACGTCACCTTCAGGCTGCCACCAGCGACCGTCATTGCGCCGGCCACCGTCAAACGGCCACCCTGGCCGCTACCGAGTTTCAGTTCCAGGTTGCCGGTCGCCAGCTGCGTGTATTTTGCTGCCAGCGCCAGGCTGGTGCCCGCATTGCTGACCAGCGTGCCGCCGCTGACATACACATCGCCCTTGCCGAAGGCCGTGGCCGACAGCGCTTCCAGGCGGCCGGCTTCGACTTGCGTGCCGCCGCTCCAGCTGTTGTTGCCGCCCAGTTTCAGCGTGCCCGTGCCTTGCTTGTTCAGCTTGCCCGTGCCGCTGATGTCGTTGCGCCAGCGGTCGACGGCGTTGAAGCCGCCCTTGGTCGCATCCATTGCCACCACCACGTTGCCGGTAAACACGCCATAGCCATCGGCGGCGGCAAACAGGTTCAAGCGGCCCCAGCCTTCAGCATCGTCCATCACCGGGTAGCCCGACGGCATGGCGGTGGTTTTCAGCACCACGCGTCGCTGCGCGTCGCTCAGGTACGGCAAGCGGGTTTCCAGCAATACTTCCGCGCCTTTCGGCACCACGGCCGGCAGGCTGGACGGCCCCGTCTGCACAAAACCGAAGGTCATGCGGCGGATATAGGCGGCCTTGTTGGCGGCGTAGTCGGCAAAACGGTCGTTGGCGGCTGTGCCCGAGTGCGCGTAGTCGTAGAAATTGTCGGCGGTGGTGCCGGTTTTCGTCATCAGGGTCGTGTGCGCCTGCGCGACGGCGGCGGCCTTGGTAGCGGCCGTGGTGGCGTCGAGCAGGTTGGCGGCGGCGATTGCCTGCGCCTGCACGCGGCCACTGATCACGTCGAGTGGCGAATGCATGCCGGCGATAATGCGGTTTTCGCCCAGCTCCAGGCCGCGCGCCACCATTTCCTGGTAGCGCTCGGGCAGTACATACGCCATGCCTACCGCGCCGCGCACGGCTTCGGCCGAGTGGCCGCTGGTAAAGCCGCCATCGGTCGATGGGGTAGGGCTCTTGGCCGGGACCAGCGCCGGGACCAGCACCACATTGCTGCTCCAGCGGAATGGACGCGCATATTTGTAGAAGCGCTTGGCCGGTTCTGTCGAGCCGTTATTGCCCATGGCATTGACCAGCGCCACCACATTGCCGAATTCAGCATTGGTGCTGCCGGCCACGCCGGTATTGGTACCGCTGTCGTTGTACAGCACGGTGGTGGCGTCCGGCGCAATCGCCGTGATGCTGGTGCTCTGGCGCGCTGCGCTGCGCCACGCATCCGTCAGCGGACCCATGCCGTCGGTAATGCTGTAGCCCTTGCCGCGGCGGTCGTCCAGGTAGGCCGCCAGTTCCTGGGCAGGAGTGCGGCTGGTGGTGGCTTTCACCACGTAATCGATATTGGCGTTGTGCACGGCTGCATTGACGATGGTGCCGCCTGGCGTGCCGTCATTCGGTACGCCGGTCCAGCTCGATTGCGCAACGGCCGGGAAGCCTGCTACCGCTGGTGCCGTGACGCCGGCGTCGACGATTTCCGTCAACGGCTTCCAGATATCGAGCATGCCGATCAGCACGCGCACGCCGGCATTGGTGGCAGCGGTAGCGTAGCGGGCGTCGCCGCGCTGGTTGCTGGCGACATTGTCGACAAACGGAATCGCCGTGGCCGATGGCGGCGCCGTATCGGGCGCGCCCTGGTCGGCCGGTGCGGCCGGAATCACCAGCGCCGTGTCTTCATGATGGTCGGAACCGCCGCAGGCAGCGAGGGCGAGGGCGGCGCTGATGGCCAGCGCCAGTGGCAGGCGGCGGGTCATGGGAAATGCATGCATGTGGGAACCTTGACGTAGTGGGAGGCTGGAAAAACCCACGCAGCATAGCGGCCCCTTGTTACGTCTTCATGACATGATTTCTCTGTTCATGATTTTCTTGGTGTAACGATGTGCACGATTGCCGCGCTATGCACCACGATCTTGTCGGCATCAGCCTGCAACAGCCGGATGCGCCGCTGGACCAGCGGCCAGCCCGACCAGCTGACATCGGCCACTGCGGGCGCTGGCAACGCTGGCTGTGGCGCGCTGATGGTCGCCTTGTTATCGAGCTGGTCCAGTGCGCGCGACAGGGTCTTGCACACTTGCGTATGGCTGTGCGTGAGCAGGGCATTCACGGGTGCCACTGGCAGCTGGCTGGCATGGCGCCCCAGGATCGAGCGCAGCGCCGCCACGTGCGCCACCAGCAGATAGTTCTGCACGATAAACAGATTGATGTCCTCCACCGCGCGCTGCTTGCTGGCCGGTTCGTCGAGCATGCGCACCAGCGCCGAGCTGAGCGCGGCCAGGCTGTCCATCAGGCGCTTGCGCTCGATGCGGTAGGCAAAGTCATCGTTGCACTTGCCCTGCAGCAGCTCGAAGCTGGCCTGCATGTACGACAGGTTGACATCGAGCACCTGGCGTATCAGCCGTGGCAGGCTCTGGTATTCCCAGTTGGCCAGCACGAAACTGAACACGGTGGCCACCGCCGCACCGATCAGGGTGTCGATCAGGCGTTCGCTGACCAGGTTGGGGTTGCTGGGCGCCACCAGATGCATCTGCAACAGGATCATCAGGCTCACTGCAATCGCCGTATAGCGGTAGCGCAGATAAATGAAGGTGGGCGTGGCCACGATGGACAGGAACAGAATCGCCATCAGGGCGATATTGCTGTGGATATAGCGGATCACGATGGCGGTCACCACGCAGCCGATAATGGTGCCGATAATGCGGTCGGCGCGGCGCTGGCGCGTCATGCTGAAGGTGGGCCGCAGGATAATCACGATGGTCAGCACGATCCAGTAGCTGTGCGCCGCATAGGGCAGCCAGTGGCCTATCATCAGCCCCACCGAAATGGCCATCGACACGCGCAGCGCAAAGCGGAAGATCGGCGAATCCAGGCGCAGGTTGGACAGCAGGGTGGCCAGCTCATACTTTTGCTGCGACAGAAACGGCGCCATGTCGGCGCCATTCCAGAACGGCACGTCGGCATAGACTTTCTGGCTGGCCAGGTGCAGCTCGGCTATCATCTTCAGGATGGCGCGGATCTTGTTGCGCTGTGCGCGCAGGGTGGCCAGCGCTTCCTGTGCACCATCGCCTTTCGCTTGCAGGCGGGCGATTTCCGCTTCGATGTCAGCCCATTCCTTGTCGTAATTGATCTGCGCATACGAGGCGCGCTTGCGCGTGACGGCGTACGCAACGGATTCGATATCGCGCGCTGCCTTGTAGGCCAGGTCGTGCAGCGAAGTGAGCACTTCCGAATCTGCCAAGTGCTGGCGCAGCAGGGCGTAGTCGGTATGGGTCGACAGGATCAGCTCGTACAGGTCCAGCATGCACACATGTACCTGCACCACGATGGCGTCCTTGCTGTTCTGGTGGCTGCGCAGGATCAGATCGCGCGAGGCTTGCTGGCGGTCGGCCAGGATGCTTTGATGGCGCACCAGCTTGTTGAACTGTTCCGTCAGGTTGAAGCGCGCATCATAAAAATCGGCCTTGATGTCGATATAGGCGGCCAGTTCGAACAGTGCCTCGGCCAGCACCTGCTGCTTGATGCGGTGACGCAGCACCCAGGCCACCGCCATCGCATAGGCCAGGTAGGCCAGGCCGCCGAGCATGAACAGGCCCGCATGGTGGAACGATTGCTGCCATGTCATCTGGTGTTCCATCGACATGGTCATGATAAACAGGGCGGCCAGTTGCAAGGGCATGGATTTTTTGCCGTACACCACCATCATGCTGGCGAGAAAGCTGACCAGGACCAGTACTGTCATCAACAGCCAGTGCACGGGGCCGCACAGGCTGATCAGCAAGGTCACGGCACTGCACAGCAGCACCGAGGCCAGCATCTCGTTGAATTTGTGGCGCAGCGGGCTGGGCATGTCCATCAAGGTGGTGCACAGTGCACCTATGCACACCGTCATGGCGGTGGTGCTGTCGCTCAGTTCCAGGGTCAGGAAGGTCAGGCCGACCAGGCCAACGGCCACGCGCAAGCCCAGGTAAAAATAATGGCTGTAAATAAAGGTGCGCAGGTTCAGTGCGTAGTGCATGGTTGTACCTTGTGGGTAGAGCACAGAAAGAGGCGCTGCACCGGGGTTTCCGATACAGCGCCAGGATAAAACGACTTTTTGCAGCCCGGGCTTACATCAGGGCCAGCACCGGATAACGGCGCCATTCCGGTTCGGCAAAGCGCTGGCAGTGCTGAAAGATAAAGTCGAGTACGGCTTCCTGGCTGCCGAGCAGCTCCGGGTTGGCCGTTTTCCATTCGGCAAACCTGGCAGCGAGCAGCGGTTCATCGCGCAGCAATTCCAGCGCCATGTCTTCGAATACATAATCGGAAAACGCTTCCTTCTTTTCCAGCACGCTGTTGAAGAAGCCCCAGCGGAAAAAGCTGTCGTGCGCCTGCGGCTCCAGCGTTTCCACGGCGTAGCGGGCCTGGTCCTGGTCCAGGGACACTACATAGTCGCCCGGCGGCAGGGTGAACTGCGCCGTGCGCGCTTCCACGTCCACCGTCTCATGGAACATATGGCCCTCGTAGGCAGTAGCCCGTGTGCCGACCTTCACGATATGGTAGTAGCGCGCCGTTACCGTCTGTTCGCTGGTGATGCGGCTCATTTCAATACCGTTCCAGCGCAGGCGCTCGATTACTTCGCGCCAGGCCTGCGGCACCACATAGGCTTTCGGCGCCGGCACCACCACCTCGGCGTCGAAGCGGTTGTAATAGGGAATATCGCGTTCCCACGGCTGCGCGCGGTCGTAGGACAGGCGCTGGTAGTCGCCGATCACGCTGGGCGTATAGTTGGCGGCATAGCCCTTGAAGCGGAAAGTCGAGGGGTGCTCCTGATTCATGCGCCAGGAAACGGGCCATGCGGCCTGCGTGCGGCCGGCCGCTTTCGCGGCCGCACGCAACTGCCTGATCTGCTCGCCGTGCTCGACCGTAAATGCCAGGGTGATGTCGAGCAGGGCGTGCATCGATGCGTAGCGGTCGGCAAACGGTTTGAGCATATGTGTTTCGGGCATAAAACCGATCACATGGTGCAGGGCCGCAAAGCCGGTTGAAAAGCGCGGTACTTCCAGAAACTCGGCAATACCGTGGTCGGGGCTGTCCTTGACGGGATTCACATACGGGCAGGTCGGCCAGCCGGCCGCTTCCATGCGCGCAAAGATTTGCGGCAGCATGGTGTTTTGCAGGAAGGGGCCAAGGCCATTGCCCAGCTTGTCTGTCTGCGTGTGGATCAGGGTCATGGTGTACGGGTAGTCGGCGCCGTTCGACGTATGCGTATCGACCATCACGTCCGGGTCCCAGCTGGCCAGCAGCCGGTTGAACACTTGCGCGTTCAGGCTGTCGCACTTGATGAAGTCGCGGTTCAGGTCCAGGTGGCGGCTGTTGCCGCGAAAGCCGAACTGCTCCGGGCCATCCTGGTTGACGCGCGAGGTGTTGGCGCGGTTCAGGCTGCCGTCAACGTTGTAGATCGGAATGAACAGCAAGACGGTTGAGCCCAGCGCCGCCAGGCGCTCCGGCTGCGTGCACAGGTCGCGCACCATGGCCATGCAGGCGTCGATGCCTTCCGGTTCGCCCGGATGGATGCCATTATTGTTGAAAAATACGGTGCGGCCGGCCTGCTTGATCTGCGCGCGGTCGAACACGCCGTCGGCGCTGACCACGCCAGCATGGATGGGCACGCCCGAATCGGACAGGCCGATCTGTTCGAACTGCAGCAGTTGCGGATAGCGTGCGGCGAGATCTTTGTAGAAAGTGATGCATTCCAGCCAGGTCGTGGTCTGGTTGTGGTTACCGAGTTCGTAGGTCGTGCGCAAGTCTTGTGGCATGGCGGTCTGAGGCTGGGAAGGTGGGAAGCATGCTCGATAAGCGCGCTCGCAAGGGGCAATTGTAGCACCGGCGTAGCGGGTTTGATGCAGTGCAGAAGGCGCCATCAAAGGCCGTGTTATCAATCAGCCTCACCCCCGGGAGGTGCCATGCACATGCTTGCGATCATTCTGTTGTGCTGCTGCACCAGCGGCGCTGCCGCTGCCCATGACGGTTCCATCACGCTGGCCGGCGATGGTGCCTTGATACGCTATCGCGGCATGCTGCTTGCGCTCGATGGCGCTTCTGACGGGCAAGCTGTCGACCTGCGCCTGAGGTCGGGCAGCTTGCCGCTGTGGCAGTCCTTTTCCCGGCGCAAGGGCAAGGTGCGTGTGCGCATTACGGCCTTGCCGGGTCCGGACGAGGCACCCGCGCTGTTGCTGGACTTTGGCGACAATGGCTACCGTATCGTGATACCGGCCGCCAGCATGGCGCGCGAAGATTATCCGCTATTGGCGCAGCGTTATCCGGGCGCCGACCTGGCCTTGCTGCTTGAAAATGGCCAGCGCGTGATCGTGCGTGGCGAGCAGGTGCAAGCTTCGCCGTATCGTTTTTCCAACATCAAACGCTAGACGAAAAAAAGCCACTTCCGAAGAAGTGGCCCAGGCTATAACCGCCCGTTGCCGGGCTTGTTGTTCTTATTCAGCGCCCATTTCTTTCAGCAGGTTGTCGGCGTGATCGACATGCTTCATATTCCACAGCATGTAGCGCAGGTCGACCTGGATCGAACGGGTATTGGCCTTGTTGTAGTCCCAGTCGGAGATGATGGAGTCCAAAGTCCCGTCGAAGGCCAGGCCGATGAATTCGCCTTTCGAGTTCAGCGCTGCCGAACCGGAGTTGCCGCCGGTGATGTCCAGCGTGGCCAGGTAATCGACCGGCACGGTTTTCAGTTTCGGATCGACATATTTACCGAAGTCCTTGGCCTTGATCGCTGCCAGCTGGTTTGCAGGGGCATTGAACTCGCCTTCGCCGGTAGCTTTGGCAACCACGCCATTGACGGTGGTAAACGCGGTCCAGGTGGTGCCGTCGGCGCCATGGTCACGGCTGGCAACCTTGCCGAACGTCACGCGCAGGGTGCTGTTGGCGTCAGGATAGACTGCCTGGCCCTTGCTCTTCATGTAGGCGATTTTTGCTTTCATGTAGTTGGCGTACGATTGCTGGATCTTGCCCGACAGTTCTTCCTCTTCCGCTTCGTTTTTCAGCGAATCAGGGTACATGGCGACGGCTGCCTGGATAAAGGTATCCTTGCTGGCCTGGAATTCGGCTGGCGTGCGTTTCAGCCATGCCGCGCGTTCTGCCTTGTCGGCCAGCTTGCTGCCGGCATACAGTTTGTCCAGCGCAGCTGCCAGGTCGGCTTGCGACATGCCGTCCTTGATGCCGATGGCGGCGTCAAAGCTGGCGCGGCGCTGGGCGGCTGGCTGGGCGGCGTACTTGGTCAGGCTGTTCAGTACCAGCGCCTTGTCGACTTTTTCATCGTAGGTGCGCTCGACCGAGGTGATGCCCGCTTCCAGGCGCGGCAGGTCGCGCGTCTGGTAGCCCGATTTGCGCTCGGTGTCGGCTTTGGTGCTTTCATTGGCCAGGCGGTACAGGCTGCGCGCCGTGTTCAGCAGGCGTGGCTGCGCGTAGCCCAGGAAGAAGTCGCGCTTGGTGTCGGCATCGCGCTCGGCGATCAGTTTTTCCACCTGCTCGATATCACCGGCAAATTCAGCCTTGCGGGCGGCGTTGGCGTTGACCCAGGTTTTCAGCGCTTCATGCTCGGCCGTCTTGCGTGCCAGGAAGTCGCTGCCCGCGTAGGAGTCCAGCATGCCCTGGCGGTTCTTGTAGTAGTTATTGACGCCGGCAACCTGGCCTGCGTATTTCAGCGCCACGTCCTTGTTATCCTTGGTTTCGCGCGCGATGATGGCCAGCGTTTCGCCGGATGCTTTCACGAAAGCAGGGTAGTTCCAGTCAAACGTGAACGCCACTTCCGACGGCAGGCGGTGGCGGTTGGTGCGGCCAGGGTAGCCCAGCGCCATCACGAAGTCGCCTTCCTTCAGGCCGTCCTTGGCCAGTTTCAGCACATGTTTCGGCTGGTACGGCACGTTGTCCTTGCTGTAGTCGGCAGCCTTGCCGTCGCGGCTGACATAGGCGCGGTAGAAACCGTAGTCGCCCGTGTGGCGCGGCCACATCCAGTTGTCGGTGTCGCCGCCGAACTTGCCCACGCCCGCCGGTGGTGCATGGACCAGGCGCACGTCGCGGATTTCCAGTTGCTTGATCAGGTAAAACTCCAGGCCGCCATAGTAGGCCGACACGGTGCAGCGGAAGCCCGCTTCTTTTTCGCATTCTGCGACCAGTTTCTTCTGGTTTTTCTCGATCGCATCGATGCGGGCCTTGCCTTGCAGCTTGGCGACGTCGGCGCTAATGATCTTGTCGCTGACATTGGTCACGGCCGAGGTGACGAAGATGCGGCTGCCCGGCGCTGCCGGCAGTTCTTCGGCAAACGTCTTGGCCAGGAAACCGTTGGCCAGCAGATCGCGCTCCTTGGTGGAATTGACGGCCACGCTGTTGTAGACGCAGTGGTGGTTGGTGGCAACCAGGCCTTGCGGCGAGACGAACGACGCCGAGCATCCGCCCAGGCTGACGATCGCGCCCATCGGGAATTCGGTCAGCTTGGTCAGGGTGGCCGGGTCCAGTTTCAGGCCGGCCGCTTTCAATTCCTTGGCTACTTGTGGCAGCTGTTGTGGCATCCACATGCCTTCGTCGGCATGTGCAAAATTGCTCAGGATAGCGAGCGCAATCAGGGATTTTTTCATTCGAGTTATGGTCTTTTACATGAAGGAAAGTCGGATATTAGCGTCTGTATCCGCTGATTTTTTCAGCGGACGACCTAGAGTATCCGTATCACAGTGTGACTAGTCAATGACATTTTCCGTATCACAAGGACACCTGTGGCGCATGTGCCAGAGCGCGCATGAAAATGGCCGGGCGCTTGCGCGGCCCGGCCATGGTGAAAATTATTGCTGTTCGGCTATCGTTTTGACAGCCGCAGGATAGTGACGCCGGTTTAACGCATCTTGCCGCGACGCAGCAAGTTGACGATGCCCAGCAGGATCACGGCGCCCAGGAACGACACCAGCAGGGATGCGAGGCTGAAATTGTCGCTATTGATAGTGCCCGTGCCGAACAGCGGTGCCAGCAGCCAGCCGCCGAGGAAGGCGCCGACGATACCCACCACGATGTTCAGGAAGATGCCTTGTTGCGCATTGGTTTTCATGACCATGCTGGCCAGCCAGCCTATGACACCGCCAATAACTATCCAGATAATGAAGTTCATGTGATTCTCCGCCCGATGGTAAATGTTTGTGGTTTGCACCAGCAATGCTGATGGCTGGACCCATTTTGCCCCGGGTGTGGCACGCGGTCAGTGCGGCAGTGCACATGCATGACAACTTGCTACGCCTTATCCATAAAAAACCCGCCTGGCTGCGGGCAGCGAGGCGGGCTGTTTCTGAGGCGAACGATCAGTCTGCTTTAATCGCTTCGACCTGGATCGCCAGTTTGACTTCCGGCGAGAAGGCTGGCAAGCCGAAGTTCAGGCCAAAGTCGCTGCGCTTGAATTCGGCCGTGGCATCGGCGCCGCACACTTCACGCTTGTAGCGCGGGTGCATGATGCACTTGAATTTGTTCACTTTCAGCGTTACCGGCTTGGTCACGCCCAGCAGCGTCAGTTCGCCGTCGACCTCGGTCAGTTGATCACCGGTGAACTTGAGCTTGTTGCTCTTGTAGGTGATCTGCGGGAATTTTTCCACGTTGAACATGTCCGCCTTTTTGGCGTGCGTATTCATTGCGTCCAGGCCGAAGTCGATCGAATCGGCTTCGATCACCAGGTCCAGCGTGCCGGTCTTGGCGGCACGGTCCAGGGTGACCGTACCCTTGGTCTTGTTGAACTTGCCGCGCCAGACTGACATGCCCATGTGATCGGCTTCAAAGCTGGGGAAGGTGTGGGTCGGATCGAGGTTGTACGTATCGGCAGCGGCCATGGCCGAACCGGCGCTGGCAACAGCCAGCATGGCGATCATCAAGTGCGAAAGTTTCATCAAGGTCCTAGGGGTTGGGGTTAATCTGAGTGAGTAACGCCTGAAAAACGTTCAGGACAAGGCGTTTTGCCGAAGGCAGTGCGTATAGCACAAGGTGAAAAACCGGGCAAGAGCAACGCAGTCATGGAAGTTTTCTCAGGTGTTACTGTGCGGCTACATGAAACTTGATGGTAACCTCGTCGGCGACCATGCTGGTGTCTTTCCACTCGCCTTCACCGATATTGTAGGTCAGGCGCTTGATCGGCAGGGCGCCGTCGAATGTGTATTTGCCGCCTTCGGATTTCACGCTCAAGGGGAAGGTCACGTCGGTGGCCTTGCCCTTGATGTTGAGCTTGCCGGTGACGGTCAGCTTGCCGGCGCCGGCGGCCTTGATGCCGCTGGAGACAAACGTCGCTTTCGGGAACTGGGCCGCGTTGAACCATTCTTTCTTCGCCACTTCCTTGTTGTATTCAGGATCGCCGATGTCGATGCTGGCGGTGTCGATGTCGACTGTGGCCTTGGAGGCGTCCGGCGTGGCCGGGTTGTAATCGATGACGATATTGAATTTCTTGAACTTGGCTTCGACCGGCACGTTCATCTGCTTGAACACGGCCGACACGCTGGACTTGGCAGGGTCGGTTTTCAGCAGGGTGGCGGCGGTGGCGGCGACGGACAGGCCGAGCAGGGAAGCGAGCACAATGCGTTGGGTGGTTTTCATTTTATTTTTCCTGGTAGTTCAGTGGAGGGCGTTGCGTGATTACGGCAGCATGCGTTTGAGCACGCCGTCCTTGTCGATGAACTGGTGCTTGAGCGCCGCCAGTACGTGGGCGGCAACGGCCGCAGCCATTGTCATGTTCAGAACATAGTGAATGTCTTTTAAAAGCGGCTTAAGTTCAGGATTGGGCGCCATGATGACCGGCAGCTGGAACAGGCCCAGGTAGACCACCGGCACGCCGGCCGCCAGGGTATAAAAATAGCCGGAAACCGGCACGGCGAAAATCAGGATATACAGCAGCACGTGCATGGCGTCGGCGGCCTTTTTTTGCCAGGCGACCATGCTGGCCGGATGCGGTGGCGGCACGTTGGCACGGCGCCACAGCAGGCGGATGGCGGCGATCGCCAGCACCGTCACGCCCAGCCATTTGTGCCAGGAAAAATACTTGAGTTTGGTGGGGGTCAGGCCGGGGATATCGGTCATGACCAGGCCCATGATAAAGGCGCTGATGATGAGCAGGGCGGTCAGCCAGTGAAACAGCATGGCGGTATACGTATAGCGGTGCATCGATGGCTTTCTTGAAAGTAGTACGTGTTAGGACTAATCCGGCCTAATATACCAAAGAAAAACAAAGTGCGCTGTAGGTCGGTAGATTTTACAAGGTAGCCAGCCGGAAAAACTGCGGGGCGTGCAGCAAATTGTATGCTGGACGCCCCGCGAAAGATACTGCACCTTGTGGCAGGTGCCTTTAAGGATGGATCAGATGGCCTTGGCCAGTTGTGCCGCGATACCGATGTAGTTCGCTGGCGTCATGGCGAGCAGCACGTCTTTGGCGTCCTGCGGAATCGCCAGGCCGTTGACGAAGGTTTGTAGCGCTTCTTTCGAAATGCCCTTGCCGCGCGTCAGTTCCTTCAGTTGCTCGTACGGGTTTTCGATGCCATAGCGGCGCATCACGGTCTGTACCGGTTCGGCCAGCACTTCCCAGGTAGCATCCAGGTCTTGCGCCAGGCGCGCATGGTTTACTTCCAGCTTGTTCAGGCCGCGCAGGCAGCTGTCGTAGGCCAGCAGGGTGTAGCCCAGGCCGACGCCGATATTGCGCAGCACGGTCGAGTCGGTCAGGTCGCGCTGCATGCGCGAGACGGGCAGTTTTTCCGACAGGTGTTTCAGCACGGCGTTGGCCAGGCCCAGGTTGCCTTCCGAGTTTTCGAAGTCGATCGGGTTGACTTTGTGCGGCATGGTCGAGGACCCGATTTCGCCGGCCTTCAGCTTTTGCTTGAAGTAGCCCAGCGACACATACGTCCAGATATCGCGGTTCAGGTCCAGCAAAATGGTGTTGACGCGCGCAAAGGCGTCGAACAGTTCGGCCATATAGTCATGCGGCTCGATCTGGATGGTGTACGGGTTGAACACCAGGCCCAGGCGTTGCTCGATCACGGCTTGCGAGAACGCCGGCCAGTCGAACGACGGGTAGGCGGACAAATGGGCGTTGTAGTTGCCGACAGCGCCATTCATCTTGCCCAGGATTTCGACTTGGGCTATGCGTTTCACGGCGCGCTGCAGGCGAGCCACCACGTTGGCGAACTCCTTGCCCAAGGTGGTCGGGCTGGCAGTCTGGCCGTGCGTGCGCGACAGCATGGGCACATCGGCATTGTCGTGCGCAATCTGCATCAGCTTGGCCACCAGGCCGTTCAATGCCGGCAGCATTACGCCATCGCGCGCGGCTTTGAGCATCATGCCGTGCGAGGTGTTGTTGATGTCTTCCGAAGTGCAGGCAAAGTGGATGAATTCCGAGGCGGCCACCAGTTCCGGCACGTCGGCCACTTGCTCCTTGAGCCAGTATTCGACGGCTTTGACGTCATGGTTGGTGACCGCTTCGATGGCCTTGATGCGGGCCGCGTCGGCTTCCGAGAAGTCGGCCGCCATCTTGTCGAGCAGGGCATTGGCTTCTGCCGAGAACGGCTTGATTTCGGCAAAGCCTGCTTGCGACAGGGCCTGCAACCAGGAAATCTCCACTTTCACGCGGTGGTGCATGAAGCCGGCTTCGGACAGGATCGGGCGCAGCAGATCGGTCTTGCTGGCGTAGCGGCCATCGAGCGGAGACAGGGCCGACAGCGTGGAATACGGAGTAGTAGAGGTCATGAGAGCGGACGCAAGTTAATCAAACGGTGGGCGCGGGGCGCGCAGCAGAGCGTAGGCAAGCTCATGCAGAGGGGACGCCACGGGAAAGCAGCGATTTTACCACTGCTGGCCGCGCTTTTGCCGCCGGCAGCCGGTGGGTGCCCTGAATGCGGCATGGCCACCACACTGGTCAACAGGCATGCTGCGTGCTGCCAAATACTGCGCTGCACCGATGCTATACTGACAGCTACTCGTCTACTTTAAAGTATCCATGAAACTGATCGGTTCCCTCGCCAGCCCGTATGTCCGCAAAGTCCGCATCGTGCTGGCCGAGAAAAAGCTCGACTATGCTTTCGAGCTGGAAAACGTGTGGGTGCCCGAAACGCGCATCGCCGAAGCCAATCCGCTTGGCAAAGTGCCTTGCCTGGTAATGGAAGACGGCAGCACGCTGGTCGATTCGCGCGTGATCGTCGAATACCTCGACACGCTCACGCCTGTGTGCAAGCTGCTGCCGGCTGGCGGCAATGGCCGCGAACGGGCCGATATCAAGAATTGGGAAGCATTGGCCGACGGCATCCTCGACGCGGGCGTGCTGATGCGTCTGGAGCGCGCCCAGCGTCCGCCGGAACAGCAAAGTGAAGCGTGGATCGCACGCCAGCACGACAAGGTCACGCGTGGACTGGCGGCTCTCGACGCGCGCCTGGGCGAAAGCGTGTATTGCGCCGGCAAGAACTATACACTGGCCGACGTGGCGGTCGGCTGCGCGCTGGGCTGGCTCAGCTTCCGCTTTCCCGAGATCGACTGGCGCGGCGAGCACCCGGCGCTGGCGCGCCTGTTCGACAAATTGTCCGAACGGCAGTCTTTCAAGGACACCGTGCCCCAGGCTTGACGGCATGGGCGTAAAAAAACCGGCAAGCTTGCCGGTTTTTTGTTGAGCGCTGAAGATTACTCTTCCACTGCCATCTGGCTCTGCAGGTAGTTTTGCAGGCCGATCTTGGCGATCAGGTCGATCTGCGTTTCCAGCCAGTCGATATGCTCTTCGGTGTCTTCCAGGATCATCAGGAACAGGTCGCGCGACACGTAATCGCCGGCCTTTTCGCTGATGGCGATGCCTTCCTTGACGGTGGCGTGCGCGGCGCGTTCCAGTTTCAGATCGCATTCCAGCATTTCCGGCGTGTTCTCGCCGATCAGCAGCTTGTGCAGCGCTTGCAGGTTGGGCAGGCCGTCGAGCATCAGGATGCGGTCGATCAGCTTGTCGGCGTGTTTCATTTCACCGATCGACTCTTCGTATTCTTTCTTGCCCAGCTTTTCCAGGCCCCAGTGCTTGTACATGCGTGCATGCAGGAAGTACTGGTTGATGGCCGACAGTTCGTTGGTGAGCTGTGCGTTGAGCATGCGGATGACTTCTTTATCGCCCTTCATGGGATTTCCTTTGTTCTGTGCTGCGGTCAATGATGAAACCGGATGCTGGGGTGGTCACTGCCGGGTGGCGCTGGGCTGCCTGGTGACGCATTATCTTGCTGGCTTGCCGGTCTCGCTATGCCCGCATGATAGCGCAAAATGTTGGCAATTTTTGATGTAGAACAGGGTTTTTCCGTATTTTTAACGTAAATATCGCGCGAATAAAACCCATTCTCAAATGGATTGCCACACTCGGCCAATTTTTATTCGTCAAGGCAAATGAAGGCCATACGCATTCGCATTTCGGCGACCGGATTGCGATTGTGCGGTTCTTGCTTTGAAGCCTGTTTTGGCGCGATGCCCGGTGCGATAATCGCGGAATGATTTTTATTTACAAAGGAGTGCAAGATGATGCTGCATATACCTGGCGTGCTGACGCCGGAACAGGTGACGTATTTCCGCCAGCGCCTGGCGCAGACCGACTGGATCGACGGCCGCGCCAGCGTCGGCGAACAGGGCGCCCAGGTCAAGCGCAACCGCCAGCTGGCCGAAGGCTCGCCGCTGGCGATCGAATTGGGCGAGATCGTCAGCCGCGCGCTGATGGCCAATCCGCTGTTCTTTGCCGCCGCGCTGCCGCTGCGCATCCTGCCGCCCTTCTTCAACAGCTATGCCGGCGGCGAGCACTATGGCCTGCATATCGACGGTGCCATCCGCACCCCCAAGGGCGGCATGCAGTCGATGCGCGCCGATGTGTCCTCGACCGTGTTCCTGAGCGAACCGGAAGAGTACGAGGGCGGCGAACTGGTGGTGGTCGATTCCTATGGCACGCATGAAGTCAAGCTGCCGGCCGGCGATGTGATCGTCTATCCGTCCACCAGCGTACATCGTGTGATGCCGGTCACCAATGGCGAGCGCATTTGCTCATTCCTGTGGACCCAGAGCATGGTGCGTGATGACTGGAAACGCAGCATGTTGTTTGAGCTGGACCAGAATATTCAGCAGGTGCGCAGTGCGCATGGTGATTCGGAGGCGACTGTGGGTTTGACCGGGCATTATCATAATCTGTTGAGAATGTGGGCCGAGATTTGATGCTTGCTATGTGGCAAATCAGGACACCGCCGGGGTCAGCAACTGTCTTGATCATTTAATTTAGTTGCTGACCCATTGCGTGTTGTTTCGGACCATGGAGTTGAGGATCACAAGCAACTTACGCATGCAGGCCACCAACGCCACCTTC
>NZ_JBNYXQ010000014.1:0-97960 GCF_051380735.1 Janthinobacterium longum | reverse complement strand
AGCTCAATGTCTATCGACCCGATCGAAAATTTGATCGGGTCGCAAAGGCAAAACCACAACGCTATCCAGAGCGACGTCTCAGGCGAACACTAACTTAACGGCATTAGGGTCAGACCCTCAATGCCGCTAACGCAAAGGTCATTGCTAACGGGCGAGGAGGTCTGACCCGAGCCGTTCTACAGTCCCAGTTCCTGCCAGATACTGTCAACCTTCGCCTTGACCTCCGGCGTCATGGCAATCACCGTGCCCCACTCGCGCGTGGTCTCGCCTGGCCACTTGTTGGTGGCGTCGATGCCCATCTTGCTGCCCAGACCGCTGACCGGCGACGCGAAATCGAGGTAGTCGATCGGCGTATTGTCGACCAGGGTAGTGTCGCGGATCGGGTCGACGCGGGTGGTAATGGCCCAGATCACTTCTTTCCAGTCACGGATATTGACGTCCTCATCGACCACCACGATGAACTTGGTATACATAAACTGGCGCAGGAAGCTCCACACGCCGAACATCACGCGCTTGGCGTGGCCGGCGTACTGTTTCTTGATCTGCACCACGGCCATGCGGTAGCTGCAGCCTTCCGGCGGCAGATAGAAATCGGTGATTTCGCTGAACTGCTTTTGCAGCAGCGGCACAAACACTTCGTTCAATGCCAGGCCCAGCACGGCCGGCTCGTCGGGCGGCTTGCCGGTATAGGTCGAATGGTAGATCGGGTCGCGCCGCATGGTGATGCGGTCGATGGTAAACACCGGAAAACTGTCCTGCTCATTATAGTAGCCGGTATGGTCGCCATACGGACCTTCCAGCGCATGCTCGTAGCCGCTCGGATGGTTTGCGTCGGGATAGATATGGCCTTCCAGCACAATCTCGGCCGAGGCCGGCACGCGCAGTTCGCTGCCGATGGCTTTGACCAGCTCGGTACGGCTGCCACGCAGCAAACCTGCGAACTGGTATTCGGACAGGCTGTCGGGCACCGGCGTCACCGCCCCCAATATGGTAGCGGGGTCGGCGCCGAGCGCGACGGCGATCGGATACGGCTTGCCCTTGGTTTGCAGCGCGTGTTCGCGGAAGTCCAGCGCGCCGCCGCGGTGCGCCAGCCAGCGCATGATGACCTTGTTGCGGCCCAGCACCTGCTGGCGGTAGATGCCGAGGTTCTGGCGCTTCTTGTTGGGGCCTTTGGTAATCACCAGGCCCCAGGTAATCAAAGGCGCGGCATCGCCGGGCCAGCAGTGCTGTATCGGCAGGCGCGCCAGGTCGACGTCATTGCCTTCCCATACGATTTCCTGGCACTTGGCGCCACGCAGTTCTTTCGGCGACATGTCCCACACCGATTTCACCAGGGAACCGAGGCCCAGCAAATCCTTGAAACCCTTGGGCGGCTCCGGTTCCTTCAGGCGCGCCAGCACATGGCCGATCTTGCGCAATTCGCTGACATCGTCGGCGCCCATGCCAAGTGCGACCCTGCGTGGAGTACCGAACAGATTGGCCAGCACCGGCATGTTATGGTTGGTCGGATGATTGAACAGCAAGGCCGGTCCGCCCGCGCGCAAAGTGCGGTCGCAGACCTCCGTCATCTCCAAATAGGGGGAAACAGGCGTCGAAATGGTCTTAAGTTCGCCCATTTGTTGCAACTGAGAAATAAAATCTCGTAAATCTGAATATTTCATGTATTTTTAAATTTTTTTGACGTCGGACGCCGTTGCTGAAGGAACTATGCCAAGTAATTGATTTTATTGGCTTTTGGCACAATGCAAGACAAAAAGTAAGACATAAAAGTAATAAAGAATGAATTCGTTAGTATTGACTTGATATAAAACGGCTCTTACAATTCGCCCAACTTGAACGAGGACGCCGGCCCAGAGCTTGATTTTAGCGTCTCTCATTCATTCACGGAGTCGGGGCTCCACATGACATTTTAAGGAGTGTTTTCAAAAGGCGTCTGCCTTACCCCCGGTAAAAGTTGTATTGCAACTGATCCAATACCACAGGGACCGATCAGCTCAAGCAAGCAATGACGGCGTCTCTCGCGCGCATACACACGCGGCGACAGACGATGATATTTCTGATGCACGGCATTGGCAGTACCCACGACCGCGAGTTCGCGGAAGGGCTGTCTGTTGACGCGACATTTCGGGGAAACTCTATGACTCATCGTAGCACTGAAGCAGCTTTGCCTGTTTCAACCGTGGCTGGCCAGCCAGCGTTGGCGCGTTTGCGCGCGCGCGCAACGGCAATTTCGGCACGTGGTGTTCTGACCACGGCGCAACACACACTGACCGTGTTCGGCATTTCCGCCCTGGCACTGATCGCCTTGCTGATGTTCCGCCCTGACCTGGGCAAGCAACTGACGCACAGCCTGTTCCCGCTGCCAATGACGGAAGCGCAAGCAGTCGAAGCGCCGGCCCTGTCGGCACTGATGACCGCACCTGCCCCCGTGCAGAGCGCCGCAGCCGCAGACACGCAGCTGACCCGCGAAGAAAAAGCACTGCTCGGCACGCAAAAGCAGCAGCAATGGGTCACCACCTGGCTGTCCAAGCGCTATCGCGTGGCCAATGACGCCACCAATATGCTGGTGTCGACTGCCTATCTGACGGCGCGTGAAATCAAGCTTGACCCCCTCTTGATCCTGGCCGTGATGGCGATCGAATCTGGCCTGAATCCGTTCGCGGAAAGCCCGGTCGGCGCGCAGGGCCTGATGCAGGTCATGTCGAAAGTGCACCACGAGCGCTTCCAGGAAATGGGTGGCGTGCAAGCTGCCCTCAATCCGGTCGCCAATATCCGCGTTGGCTCGCTGATCCTGAAAGATTATGTGACGCGTGGTGGCTCGGTCGAAGCAGGCCTGAAAACCTATGTCGGCGCCGCCAACTTTGCCACCGATTCGGGCTATGGCTCGCGCGTGCTGGCCGAATACCGCCGCCTGAAGCAAGTGTCGGCCGGCCAGCGCGTGCCGACCAGCGATGCCGTGATGGCCTCCAATACGCCATCGCCGGCCAAGGCACGAGTGCCCGCGCCAGCCGTCGAGACGGGCAGCCTGACCATGAAAGTCGAATCCCACAACGAGATCGCCGGCCTTTGAGTGCCGAGTGCTTGCGAGCACCCGCCGCACCCGGCATCAAAAAAGCCACCGTACGCAAGTACCGGTGGCTTTTTACTGCCCTGCGCTTTCACACCGGGCACACACACTATATATATATAGAGAGAGAGCGTATTACTTGCGCTTGCTGGCGACTTCTTCCTCGCGGAACTTCGCTGCCAGTTTGTCCAGCACGCCGTTGACATACTTGTGGCCGTCGATACCGCCAAACGATTTGGCCAGTTCGACCGCTTCGTTGATCACGACGCGGTAAGGAATCTCCACGTTGTTCTTCAGCTCGAAGGCGCCAATCAGCAGGATGCCGTGTTCGATCGGCGACAGTTCGGTGATATTGCGGTCGATCAGCGGCGCCATGCTCTCGCGCAGCGCTTGCGAATCCTTGATGGCGCCGTACAGCAGCACCGTGAAATGATCGCCGTCCGCCTTGTCGAAGCCATGCGCGGCGCGAATATTGTTCACGACGGTGGTCGCATCTTCATTGTTCAGCAGCCACTGGTACAGCCCCTGCAAGGCAAACTCGCGCGCGCGGTGACGTGGCGTGCGGTTTTTGCTGGGATTGGCGAGCAAATTTTTCTCAGTCATGATTGTTACCTGTTCTAAATACTTCTTACTGCAAATAGCGACGAATACCGCAGAGCACTGAATGAACGCACTGCGGCGCAAGCACGATGTCAGTCTTCGTCTGTGTCTTGCAACTCTTCCAGCGCTTGCGCCAGATTGGCCATTTCCACTGCCACGCGTGCCGCTTCCGCACCCTTGACCAGCATGCGCACTTCGGCCTGCTCGTCGTTTTCGGTCGTCAACACAGCGTTGGCGATCGGGATGCCGTAATCGAGGCCGATGCGCGTGATGCCTGCGCCCGATTCATTCGATACCAGCTCGAAATGATAGGTTTCACCGCGAATCACGGCGCCCAGTGCGATCAGGGCGTCAAATTGCTCGGTTTCGGCCATCTTTTGCAGTATCAGTGGAATTTCCAGGGCGCCCGGCACGGTCACGTGCAGGATATCTTCATCGGCCACGCCCAGCTTGCTCAACTCTTCCAGGCATGCCGACAGCAAGCCACCACCGACGATTTCATTGAATCGTGCCTGGACAATACCGACGCGCAAACCTTCGCCGGCAAAATTGGTTTCATACGTTCCTACGGTCATCTTGTGCCTCTTTATCAGTTGGTCGGCGGCGGCGCAATTGCGCCAGGCCGACGGATGCTTCAATCAGTTCAATCAGGTGTTGCTTTGGCCGGGAGGGCACTGAAAGCCAGTCACTTCCAGGTTGAAACCGACCATCGACGGCATCTTGCGCGGGCTGGCCAGCAGTTGCATCTTGCTTACGCCCAGATCGCGCAGGATTTGCGCGCCAATGCCGTAGCTACGCAGGTCCATGCTGGCGGCGCGGCCTTTAGGCTTGGCTTGCGGCGTGTCGAGCGCGGCGAACTGGGCAAACAGCTCGTTCGACGTTTCGCCACAATTCAGCAACACCATTACCCCACGCTCGGACTGCTTGATGGCAGCCATCGAGGCAGCCACGGTCCACGAGTGGGTGGTCGCTTCGCTTTCCAGCACGTCCAGCAAGGACACCGGCTGATGCACGCGCACCAGCGTTTCCAGGCCGGCGGCCAGGTCGCCATGCACCAGCGCCAGGTGGGCCGAAGCGCTGGGCTTGTCGCGGTACGCGATCATGCGGAACTCGCCGTGGGCGGTGCGCAAGGTACGCTCGGCAACGCGCTCGACCAGCGACTCGGTCTGGCTGCGGTAATGGATCAAGTCGGCAATCGTGCCGATCTTCAGGCCATGCTGTTCTGCAAACACCATCAAATCGGGCAGGCGCGCCATGGTGCCGTCATCTTTCATGATTTCGCAAATCACCGAAGCGGGCGTCAGGCCAGCCATGGCCGTCAGGTCGCAGCCGGCTTCGGTATGGCCTGCGCGCATCAGTACGCCGCCCTTTTGCGCTTTCAGCGGGAAGATATGGCCAGGCTGGACGATATCTGTTGGCTGCGTGCCCTTGTTGACGGCTACCTGGATGGTCCTGGCGCGGTCGGCAGCGGAAATACCGGTGGTCACGCCTTCGGCCGCTTCGATCGATACCGTGAAATTGGTGCCATAGGCGGTACCATTGCGCGAGGTCATCATCGACAGGTTCAGCTCGTCGCAACGCTCTTCGGTCAAGGTCAAACACACCAGGCCACGCGCGTGGGTAATCATGAAATTGATTGCTTCAGGCGTCACGAAATCGGCGGCAAGCACCAGATCGCCTTCATTTTCCCGGTCTTCTTCATCGACCAGTATCACCATGCGGCCGGCGCGCAATTCAGCGACGATCTCTTCGGTGCTGGAAATAGACATCTTCATCCTCTTGGTAGCTGAAACATCGAGAGCGAACATTCCGCGAGTTTCCGGGAATTTTCTTGTAGCCTGCTATTTTAAAGGATTTACGTGCTTCAGACCTGAAATAAGAACAGGCGGCGGCCATCTGCGCCTGCGCAACACGGCGCCACATGGCATTCGACACCCGGCTGGCACACCACATCCTGGCGACGGCCGCCGTGGACCATGCGGGACGCTACACGCCCGGCTTGAGATTTTTGATAGTCGTCACGGGCGCAGCCTGCGCTACGGGCGCCACCAGCGGCCGCTGCGATTCGGCGGCGCTCACGGGTCGCCCCAACAGACCGGGATTCAGGGCGGCGTTGTTGAGGTTATAGGCGGCAATCGCCGCCGCCACCGCCGGGTCTTGCGAGGAAGGCTGTTGCACGGCCTGGGCCGCGTTCTGCGCGGCCTGCTGCTGGGCTAGCGCATTTTGCTGCGCCTGCTGGGCCTGGGCGGTGCTCACCAAACCTGCGTCCAGCTGCACCTGCGCTTCGCGCGCCACGGTTTGCGCGCGCTCGGTTGCCGCCTGGGCCAAGCGCTGCGCTTCGCTGGCGGCCAGTTGCGCCCTGGCCGCATCGTCGGCCGCCTGTTGCACCTGCTGCTGTAATTGCGCCTGCCGGGTTTGCTCGGTCTGCGCCTCGCGCACGCGCTCGTCTTCCACCCGCGCCGCATCCTGCTGGCGCAGGGTATTTTCCTGGGCCAGCCGCTGCGTTTCCAGGTCTTCTCGCACGAGGCGCTCGGTTTGCAAGCGATCCGGCTCGCCGTCAAGCCCGCTGGCCTGCACCGCCGGGTCGCTGAGTTCTGCTGGTTGAGTCAGCTGAGTCTGCCGGGTCTGCTGTAATTGCTGGGCTGCCTGCAAGATGCCGGCCTGGTCCAGCTGGGCCTGGCTGGCCTGGGTCGCTTGCAAGGTGGCATTTTGCTGCACCTGCTGTTGCTGGCGCAGCTCCTGCAAGCCCTGGGTCAGGTCTTCCGTTTCCAGCTGCCGCTGAACTTCCAGCTGGCGTTGGGCGAGTATTTGCTGTTGGGCCAGTGCCTGCGCCTGCCCGGTCTGCTCAGGCTGCACCGCCACCTCAGGCTGCGCGGCTGGCGCCACGGTGGCGGCGCTAAAGTCGGTGCTGTTACTATCGGCCGGCACGACTTGCGGCGTGATGGCAAGCCGATCCTGGCCTGCCACCTCATCTTGCAAGGGGAACGCCAGGGGCGTTTGCGCCACGCTTTGCCGGGCTTGCTGCACTTGCTGGGCCGCGGTTTGCGGTGATGGCGCTGCGTTCAGGTCTTCCACCGTTTGCGCGGCAGCCGGCACGCCTTGCTGCAACGTCAGGGCGGCCCCCACTTCGGCCAGCACGTCGCTTCCCTGCTGCAGGACACTCAAGGTGCCAACGCGGTCGCTGTCAAAAGCCGCCTGCAGGGCAGCGACGTCGACCGGGCGATTGGTTTGCAGGTCGATGCCGATGCGCGCCAGGTCGGCTTGCGTCAAGGCATCCGTATTTTGTGCCAGCGCTTCGGACGCGCCCGGCGTGACCTGGCCGCTCAGCAAGGCAAAGCGCTGCGCCAGATCGTCCTGCGAGCCGGCCGTCATGGCCAATTGCCCGGCATCGACGCCGCTGGCGCGCAGTTGGGCAAACGAGTCGCTTAACTGCTGGGCCAGCGCCACCAGCGCGTCGTCAGCCACCACGGCCGGCTTGGCCGCACTCGCCGCCTCGTCGTCTATTCCTTGCAGAGCAAGCAACTGCCGGCGCGACAAGGCCACGCCGGACAAATATTGCCCGAGCGGCGAGATATCGACCAGGGTTGACGAAACAAGGGGATTGACGAGCGCCGTATTGGCCAGGATGGCGGCCGAGGCCGGTGTGACCGCAGCGGCGCTGCCGACGCGGGTAGAGGCTGGCACCACATTGGCCAGCGTCGCGGACGAGACGGGATCCATGGCATTCCTTCACAGCGCAAAGCGCTCAAAGCCCCATTATGCCCGCTTGGCGAAAAACGATCACACGGTTGAGAGCCGCTGGCGGCTCTCTCATGGCAGACTCAGGTGGCAACCTTGGCGACCGCTTTGTCGAGCGACAGCATGCGCTCGACATAGCGCGCGATCAGATCAATTTCCAGGTTCACTTTCGCGCCCACCGTCAGGTGTTTCAAGGTGGTCATGGCGATGGTATGCGGAATCAGATTGATCGAGAAACGGCAGCCATCAAGAGCGCCGGCGCCCACGTCTTCCACCCGGTTCACTGTCAGCGACACGCCGTTGACCACCACGGAACCCTTGAAGGCCAGGTATTTCGCCAGGTCCTGCCGGGCTTCGATCACCAGTTCCCACGATTCGCCCACCGCTTCGAACTTGCGCACCACGCCCAGGCCGTCGACATGGCCCGATACCAGGTGGCCGCCGAGGCGCTCGGCCAGGGTCAGCGCTTTTTCCAGGTTCACTTCGGTGGTGGTATCCAGGCCCACGGTGCAATTGAGGCTTTCGCGCGAAACGTCGACGACAAAGCTGGTATCCGACTTTTCCACCACCGTCATGCAGGCGCCGTTGATGGCGATCGAGTCACCCAGCGCCACGTCGGACAGCGGCAGGCCGCCGGCGTTGATGGACAGGCGTACGCCTGCGTCGAGGCCGCCTTCGAGTGGCTGCACGGTGTCGATTTTGCCGATGGCGGCAACAATTCCTGTAAACATGATGGACCTGTCAGTGAGTTTGAATGAGGGTGTTGAAACGGGCGAGGATACGCAGATCGTCGCCCACTTTTTGAATCTCGTGGAAGCGCAAGCGATACTGATGATCGAGGTCCAGGAGGGGCGGCAAGCCGAACATGCCTTGCGCATCGCCGATCAGGGAAGGCGCCAGGTACAGCAGCAATTCATCGACGCAGCCCTCGCGTATCAGCGAGCCGTTCAGCCTGGAGCCGGCCTCGACATGCAGTTCATTGATCTGGCGCCGGCCCAGTTCCAGCAACAGCGCCGGCAGGTCGACCTTGCCTTCGCTATTGGGCAGCAGGATCACTTCGGCGCCCAGCGCACGCAGTTGCGCTTCTTTTTCAGGGTTAGCCACGGCAGCCACGATCCAGGTGCCGCCGCCTTGCAAGATGCGTGCGTCCAGGCTGATCTCGAGCCGGCTGTCGACCACGATGCGGCGCGGCTGGCGCGGCGTGTCGACCGCGCGCACATTCAGCTGCGGGTCGTCCGTCTTGACCGTGCCGATGCCGGTCAGGATGGCGCAGGCGCGCGCGCGCCAGGCGTGGCCGTCGTCGCGCGCCGCCTGCCCGGTGATCCACTGGCTGCGGCCATCGTGCAAGGCCGTCATGCCGTCCAGGCTGGCAGCTGACTTCATGCGTACCCACGGCCTGCCGCGCTCCATGCGCGAAAAAAAGCCGATATTCATTTCACGCGCTTCGTCGGCCATGAGGCCAGTGGCAACCTCGATGCCGGCAGCCGCCAGCCTGGCCAGGCCCTGGCCTGCCACCAGCGGGTTCGGGTCGGTCATGGCTGCCACCACGCGGCCCAGTCCGGCGCGCACCAGCGCATCGGAACACGGCGGCGTGCGGCCATGGTGATTGCATGGTTCAAGGGTGACATAGGCGGTGGCGCCGCGCACGTCATTGCCGCGCGCGACCGCGTCCAGCAGCGCCTGCACTTCTGCATGGTTCTGCCCGGCCGCCTGGGTCACGCCCGCGCCGATCACCTGGCCGCCGGCGACAATCACGCAGCCGATGCGGGGATTCGGCGAGGTGGTATACAGCCCCTTGCCTGCCCATGCCAGTGCCAGGCGCATGCCGTCTACATCATTGAGTATTTCCACAGGCTTCTACAATTCGATCATGGTTGGCGGATCATCGGGGGCGGCAAGCGTCAGCCTTCGCCAGCGCCGCTGCAATTGAGCGTGTCGCGTTGCGGATCGCAGACGCGTACGCGGCCCAGCATATTGATTTTAATATGTCGTGCCTGATTTCCCAAAATCAAGGACAGCGTACCCCAGCGCGCCGCCTGGGCATTGCTGGCGCTGCAACTGCGCCCCGCGCCATTGTAGGCGATGTACAAGGGCGCCGCTCCCGAGGTAAAACCGGAGCGCACCTCGATGCCATCCGCCAGTGGCCCCTGGCGGAGCAGCAGTTCATCACCAGCGTCGTAGGCCAGGTTGCCATTGCGATCGACAAACACCAGCCAGCCCTGGCGCCAGTCGAGCCCGCCGCTGCCGGCCGGCATCAGCAGCACGCGCCGACCGCGCGCCATCGCCAGCGCACGCGTCAGTTCGATTGCCGAAAACAAGTCGTTCGCGGCCGCCCGCAAGCGCTGGCGCGCCAGCATGTCTTGCAGGCTGGGCAAGGCGGCGGCCGCCAGCACGATGGTGATCGCCAGCACGGCCAGCAATTCGAGCAGCGTGTGACCAAGACCATGACCATGGCGATGTCCATGCTGTTCACGCAGGCGTCGGGCGGCCATGGCACGATCCCTCAGGGCCAGCACCGCGCGGCAGGGCCACTGCTGCCGCGCTCGCCAGTGCTGCTCAGGGTCAGGGTACCGCAGTCGGCGTCCGTGTAGTGCTGGTCGACCCGGGCCGTACCGGGCCTGGCGCGCAGCAGCACGCATTGCGCCAGCGTCGCTTCCGGGCACGCAGCAGCGTCGATCTCATATGCGCTGCGCACGGCGCCCTTCTCCGCTTCTTCGCCGGACCACCATTGGAACTGCTTGCCCTGCGCATCTTGCGACGCCGCCGAGAACGCCAGGTAGCGGTTATTTTGCGAGTAATACCGCTCCTGCTGCTGCATCAGCTTCAACAAGGTGGCCTGCCCTTGCACCCGCCTGGCGCGCACGATATGGCCATGGTAGAGCGGCAAGGCCAGTGCCAGCGCCGAGGCGATAATGACCAGCACCACCATCAGTTCGATCAGGCTGAAACCGCGGTGTATCGATATGTTCACAGGCATGGCCAAACTTTCCTTTTCTTGACACTGCTATTTTTTCACCGCCTCGTGCAACTCGCGCCAGTTCGCCACTTCGCGCCAGCCCAGGCGCCTGGCCGGCAGCGGCCCGCTGGCTACCTTGACGGCGGCCGCGCCGGGCATGCCGGGCTGCACCGCGGCAAACTGCTTGCGCGCTTCGGCGCGTCCCGTGGCGGTCGCCACGCCGACCTGGCTCGCCACTTCCAGCAATTGCGGCGGCGCACGCGCCAGGCCGTCCTGCAGCCGTCCCGTTTCCTCGCCCGCCTGCACCGTGCCGACGGCGTCTGCCGCAAAACCGCTCAGCACATCAAGCACATACAGGCGCGTTGCCGGCCGGCTACAAGGGTCGCGGCCCGGCAGCACGGTATTGAACGCCACCCGGCCAGCGGCCAGTACGGCGCCGTACACGCTGCGCTCGCCGGTTTTGTCGGTGCCAATAAAATCCAGGTACCAGCCATGCCTGGCGTCGCCGCCCGCGTAATGCAATGGCTCGCCATCGATGGCAAGGCTGCCTGCATCCGCCACCACGCCCACCTTGCGCACGGCAAGATCATCGCGGCTGCGCGTCGGCGTTTGTGCGTTCAGGTCGTCATGCACGGCGTAGAACGATTGCGCCAGCATGGCCGCTGGCCAGGTATCCTTGGCTTCCACCAGCTTGCCGGTGCCAAACAGCAGCAAATAGCCGCCGCCTGGCGCATACGCCACTTTTACTTGCTGCGTCACGGGCTGGCGCCGGCCCTGCGCATCGCGGGCGACAAATACCAGCTTGCGCCCGGTTTCGTCTTTCCATGGCGGCCCGGTGGCCATGTCGATGCGCCAGATATTGCCTTGCAGGTCGCCGGCATACAGATAGCTGAGCGCGCCATCATTGCCCATCACCAGGGCCGGCGGCGCCAGTGCAGTAGCTCCTGCTGCACCTTCGTCATCGCGCACGGGTACTTTCAGCCGGTGGTAATTGCTGCCCAGCAGCCACGGCGCACCGGCCGGTTTGTCCAGCGCCAGCAGGAAGATGGCCGCAGCAGGACTGGCGACGGACATACCCTTGCCATCATCCTGCGTGTTGTTATAGCCGCTGGGCACCACTACCATGTCGCGATACACGGGCTTGCCCAGCTTGGCGCCCATGTTCAGCCGCGCAAAGCCTGGCGGCGCGCGCAAGTTGCCGATCATGGCGTCGTCGCGGTCGCCAAACTCCCATAGCGCCCCATCTTGCGCGAAGCGCTCCGGGTCGCTAACGTCAAGCGCAAACAAGCCTTGCGCGCCCGCCCCCATGCTTGACGCCAGCACGGTTTTCCAGCGACCCGCCACCAGCACTTCCGCGCTGGCCGCGGCGCCATCGAGCACGGATCCGGCATCGTCATCGGTGTCGCTGGCCCGCACTGCCCTGGCCAGCAAGGCTTGCGGCAAATAAGCAAACAATTCGCTGCCGCTGTTGGCATCCACGCCACGCAGCAGGCCGTCACCGGTGCCCAGGTACAGCATCTTGCGCCGCTGCTGGCCACGCTGGCGGTGCTGCAAATAGTCAAGACCCGGCAAGCCCAGCGCTGGCGTGCCGACATGGACCAGATTGCCGTGCGGCGCCACAGCCAGGCCACCTGCGCGGCGGCGCAAAAAGCCGCCGGGCCGGCCCGCCTCGTGCGTGCGGTCACCGAGCAGATAATCGAGCCGTGCTGGTCCCTGGCCGTCGCCATGCGGATCAAACGCGCGGCGCTGCTCGGCGCTGAGACGGTCCCAGGCAAGCGGCGTCAAGCCGCCCTGTGCATCGAGCGTATGGACGGATGGACCCGGCGCCGCGCCAACAATCTGCCACACAGGCTTGCCGGCCACCACGGCGCCGTCAGCGCCCAAGCGGAAAGCGTCGCGTGAAACGCGCATGGCGCCATCGGCCAGATTGATCTGCGACTGGAACCAGTAAGCCTGTTCCGCGCCGTTGGCCAGCGCCATCAGCGAAGGTCCGGCAATGGTGGCGGCAACCGTGGCGCGGTCGGCCTCGACGAAGGCGGCGCGCAACAGCGCAATCAATGCCGTCGGATCGCCGCCGGGAAAATAATGGCTGGGCCAGCGGCCATCCACGCTCCATTCGGCACGATAGTCGCCCGCCATGGCGCGAAACGGATTGCCATCACCATTTTCATCGACAAAACCGCCATACTTGGCCGCCAGCAGCAGCGGCGAAGGATACTTGGCGTCGTCAGGCCTGGCCGCCGTTGCCAGCAGCTCGCCCGCATAATGGTCAACTGGCAAGCCACCCGGGCGCAGCGCATGGCGATGCGACCAGTAGGCCAGGCCGGCCGCATAAAAGCTGCCGCCGTGTTCGCCATGATCCTGGCGATCGAGCGCCGCCAGGGCCGGCAGCGGCTGTGGATTGCCGCCGGCGCCATCGCTTTCCAGCACACCGACGGCCCGCGTCCAGGCCATCACGTCCAGTGCCGGCGTCGTGTAAGCATCGACGCCACGCGCACGCCCGGCGGAGTTGGTCGCTGGAACATGGCCGGGCACATAGCGGTCCTGGGAGGCACCGGCATCGCCCAACGTGATCACCACTTGCCGCTGGCAACTGGCCTGCAGCGGATCAGTCCACGACGTGGCCATGGCCGCAACCGCTGCGCTGGCCTGGCGCCCTTGCAGATAGCGCAGCGATTCGTACAGCAATTCGGCTTGCGGCGCCCCCGCCGCGTAGTCACCGAGATGTGCCTCGTCACTGCGCCCCAGCGTATTGATATGGGCAATCACTGCCTGCTTGCCTGCATACACGCCCGTCAGCGGATTCCATTCGGCATCGGGATTGTCTTGCGGCAGGAAGTCAGGCGCGGCCCAACGCCGGGCGCCGGCATGGCCCAATGGCGCCTGCAGCACGCCACCATAGGCCGCCGGCCCGCTTGCATGACCAAAAACGCCGACCCGCACACGGCCGCCCTGGCGCTGCAGCGCGCCCACCGGTTTGTAGTTTTTACCGTAGGCCATGCACAGGTCGGGGCGAGACAAGCCCTCGGGCCGATCGCACACCTGCACCCTGGCCAGGAAAACGCCGAGCGCAGCGGCCTTGCCCGGCGCATCGCAATTGCCCTCAAGTGGCTGGGCACCATCGCCGAACAGCAGCCGGTTGCGGCAGGAGATGATCGCCAGTTGCCCGACCGAAAACGGCGTGGCCTCGCGCACGCCTGCACGCAAGACCTTGCGTGGAAACCAGTCCGGATGGGCATAAAAATCGACGCCAGAACGGCCGTCGGGCAAATACGCCCGTTGCAGCACTGTCTTGCGCACTTCATCGATCACGCGGTCGCCACCCGTCAAGGCATAGCGCACGATATCGAGCAGGCTGGCGCCGGCCCAGTTCAAAAAATTGCCGCTGAAACTGTCGCCGCCACAGGCATGCCGCGCATCGGCCACCTTGCTGACGGAAAAATAGGCGGTGGACAGGCGCCAGTCCGGCACAGTAACGCCATCGCTGTTGCCATCGCGGTTACGATAAGGATAGCCGTAGCACATGCGCGCATCGAAGTAGCCGGCATAACTGTAGCCGGGATCGTAATCGCCCTGGTAGGCGGCGCCGGCTGCAGCGTGGGACAAGGAGAGATCGAGCAGCAGGTTGGGCGGCACGCGCGCGCCATGCAACCCCGTATCCGCACGCGACAGATCGACCAGCGGCGTGGCGGCAAATGCACAAGCACCAGCCACCATCGAGATCAGCACGCCAGTGAGCCAGCGCGCGATCATGGCGCTTCTCCCGGCGCCTGTTTCCGGTAAAAGGTTTGCAGCACCACCTGCGTATCTTCCTGCGCGCCGAAGCCGATGGCGGTAACGCGGTACAGATAACCAGCGCCCGATGGCAGGCCGACCGCTGCACCAGCGGACGCGCCAGCCTCTTCGCCGGGCGGGTGAAACGGCAGCAATTCGATCATGTAACGCGGCTTTTTAAAGGGCAGGAAGCCTTGTCCCGTCTGCATCGCCGCACCCGTAAACTGGCCATAGGCCACCGTGCCGGAGTCCATCACGCCCAGGTCGGTGCTGAGCCACACGGGCGGCGTGCCGCTGGCGGCCGGCAGGCACAAGCCTGGCTCCCCTTTGCAGGCAGAGGCAAAGCCGGCCGCGCTGTCCGCTGCAAACAGCGTGCTGCGGCCAGCTTGCCCGGGCAAGCCTTCGATATCGTGTTGCGCATCCATCAAGGCCTCCTCTGCCGCCTGGAAAGCGATATGCCGGTCGCGCTCGCCACGCGCCGATTTTTCTCCGTGCAAGGCCATCTGCGCGGCCGATGCTCCCAGCAGCAAAATGGCCACCAGCAGGCACAGCGCGAACACCAGGGTCGCGCCGCGCTCACGCGCCCTGGCTGCTTCAGGCCGGTCCATTGCGCAGCACGATGGTCGCTTGCACCAGATGGCGCAAACGGCCGCGCCGGGTGGGCGGCAAGCTGGCCGGCACGATGCGCACGCCAGGGTCTTGCGCGCCGTGCGCGTCCGCATATGCCGGGCCGAACAGGTCGAATTGCGCCGGCCCCGGTTGCGCGTCCAGATTGCCGCTACCGTGCAGCAGCAGGGCCACGCGCACGCTGGCAACGCGCTTCCAGTGCGTGCGCCGATGAAAATCGCGCTCGCGCTCGGCTTGGTCGGCGCCCACCAGCACCAGCGCCGCATCGCGCGCATCGAGGGTAGTCGCGTTCACATACTGATTGGCCACGCCATCGGGCGGCGTATCGGTATCGAGGCCATACAAGACCTGGAAACTGTCGACGCCACGGATCAGCGCATCAGCGCCCCAGCCACTACCGCCAGCACTGCGGTATTTGCAGCGCAATTCCGCTTCGCCGTCGCCGACGCCGCCGTCATCCTGCGCCACATAAAAAATACTCCAGCCACGCTGCGCCTCATTGCTTGCGCTGCCTATGCCAAAGCCGGCGCAATTGAGCACGCTGCCATCGCCGCCCGCGCCCTCGCCAGTGCCGTAAAAACGCAGGGCCAGCACGTCGCTGCCGTTGATACTGCCCGCCAGCGGTGCGCTGATGCCGTCAGTATTCTTGCCCAGGCCGTGCGCGTCGAGGCCGGCGATATTGGCGCTGTCATGCGCCGCATGCGTCGAGGGGGCGGCACTGGCGTCCCAGTTCACCCACGCCGTCTGGCGCAGCGCCCGCGCGATGGCGTCAAACGCATAGCGGCCATTGTCGGCCAGGCGCGCAGACTCCACCTGGTCCAGGTAGCTGCGGCTGCTTGATAACAACACCGTGCTTGACGCCAGCATCAGCATGGCGCCCAAGCCCAGCGCCACCAGCAATTCGACCAGGGTCATGCCAGCCTGGTGTTGCGCGTGGCAGTTCATGGCGCACCGGCCGCCAATTGCATGGCGATTTTCGGCAAGGCAGACTCCTGTGCGACGCGGCCCCGGGTTTGCCGGCCGCGCCAGCCCAGCTTGATGACGATAGGCGCGCCGCTGCCGCCGCTGCAGCTCCAGTGCAAGCCCTGCGCGGCGGCATCCCAGGCCAGCGCATCGCGGCAGATGCGCAGCCGGGCGCCGGGCAAGTCCTTGTGCAATTGCTGCTTCCATTCGGCGATATCGAATTGCGCCAGCTGCGCGGCGCTGCAGGTGGTGTTACCAAGACAGGCTGGCGCGCCAGCCGCCTCATCAAGTGGCCCCGCTTCATAGTCAAGGCCCAGATAGGGATTGTCGGCATCAAGCGCCTGCATTTGCGTGCTGTTGGCGCGCATGCGCTCGGCCATGCTGGCTGCCAGTTGCATGGCCGTCGACAGCAGGGCCGATTCATGGCGCGCACGCAGCGACGACAACTGCATCGCGCTGCCACCCAGCAAGCCCACGGCCAGCAGCAACAGCGCGACCAGCACCTCGACCAGAGTGCTGCCGCTGGTGTACACAAGATGGCGCATGCATGCCTCCTGCTTCAAGGGAAAGAAAAGAGTAGCGGCCAGGACCAGCCCGCCCAGCTAAACGATAGGCGTGCCAGCGGGGCCAGGCATGAGACAGCGCAAAGCTGTGCAGGAATAGCGAAAAAAAGCGGCCAATGAATTGATCAGGCCGCTTGCTGGAAGAAAACGACTGTGGTGCTTAAACCTTGCGCGGCTGGCCCACTTCGGCGATCGCGTCCTGGAACTCGGCCAGGTCTTCGAAATTCTTGTAGACGGAGGCAAAGCGGATATAGGCGATCTTGTCGAGGCGCTTGAGTTCCTGCATTACCAGTTCGCCGATATAGCCGGAATCGACTTCGCGCTTGCCGCTGGTCAGCAGTTTTTCTTCGATGGTGGCGATCGCCATGTCCAGTGAGGCGGCCGCGACGGGGCGCTTGCGCAAGGCCAGCATCAGGCTGCCGCGCAACTTATCCGCAGCGAATTCCGTGCGGCTGCCATTTTTTTTGACCACGGCCGGCATGATCAGTTCAATCCGTTCAAAGGTGGTAAAGCGCTTGTCGCATTTGCCGCAACGGCGACGGCGGCGAATCGCATCGCCTTCCTCGGAATCGCGCGTATCGAGAACCTGAGTCTCGTCATGATGGCAGAATGGACATTTCATGGGCAGCAGTACAGCCTTTTAGTTCAACAAATGGAGCGCGGGCGCACCGAACCACTCGGCGCGCCCGCAGGCATGACAGGAATGTGTCAAACAGAATCTTACTCTGGATGACACATACTGGACAAATAATTATGCAGCGTAAACCGGGTTGGCGTCGGCCAGCACTTTGACGGCCGCTTTGACGCGCTCGATGGTGGCGGCGTCATGCGGATTGTCCAGCACGTCGGCGATCAAATTACCCACTTGCACCGCTTCGGCTTCCTTGAAACCGCGCGTCGTCATCGCCGGGCTGCCCAGGCGGATGCCCGAGGTGACGAATGGTTTTTGCGGGTCGTTCGGGATGCCGTTCTTGTTGCAGGTGATGTGCGCCGAACCAAGGATGGCTTCGGCTTCCTTGCCCGTCAGGTTCTTGGCGCGCAGGTCGACCAGCATGACGTGCGATTCGGTGCCACCGGACACGATGCGCAAGCCGCGCGAAATCAGGGTCTTGGCCAGCGCGTCAGCGTTTTTCACGACCTGTTTCTGGTATTCGACGAATTCAGGGCTCAAAGCTTCCTTGAACGCCACGGCCTTGCCGGCGATCACGTGCATCAACGGGCCGCCCTGGATGCCAGGGAAGATGGCCGAGTTGATGGCTTTTTCGTGCTCGGCCTTCATCAGGATAATGCCGCCGCGTGGGCCGCGCAGCGATTTGTGCGTGGTTGAGGTAACGAAGTCGGCGAACGGCACCGGGTTCGGGTACAGGCCGGCGGCGATCAGGCCGGCATAGTGGGCCATGTCAACCATGAAGTAGGCGCCCACTTCCTTGGCAACCTTCGAGAAACGTTCGAAATCGATCTTTTTCGAGAACGCCGAAGCGCCGGCAATGATCAATTTCGGTTTGCGTTCACGGGCAAGGCGCTCCATGGCTTCGTAGTCGATATCTTCCTCTGCCGTCAGGCCATACGACACCACGTCGAACCATTTGCCGGACATATTGAGCGGCATGCCGTGGGTCAGGTGCCCGCCTTCGGCCAGCGACATGCCCATGATCAGGTCGCCTGGTTTCAGCATCGCGAAGAACACGCCCTGGTTGGCCTGCGAACCCGAATTGGGCTGCACGTTGGCCGCTTCGGCGCCGAACAGTTGCTTGACACGGTCGATGGCCAGCTGCTCGGCCACGTCGACGTATTCGCAGCCGCCGTAGTAGCGCTTGCCCGGATAGCCTTCGGCATACTTGTTGGTCAGCTGAGAGCCTTGCGCTTCCATGACGGCTGGCGAGGTGTAGTTCTCGGACGCGATCAGTTCGATATGGTCGTGCTGGCGCGTGTTTTCTTTTTGAATAACGGCGAACAGTTCAGGATCGACGTTGGCGAGGGTGTGATCTTTTGCAAACATGTAAAAACTCCAAAGATGTGGGTGCTTTGTACTGGCAGGTCGGATCGAATGAGGGGAGCCGGAATTATTAACTCAATAATAACAACGGAAAGGCAGCCTCTTCGCGCAATTCCATCGGTGGGCTGCCCAGGCGAACGGCTGATGAAATCTCACGTTTCCCGGTGGATGCCCACCTTTCGCCGGCAATCATCGCACCAAAATGGGGATAATTGCAGCTTTTCGCCAGTCACGTGAGACGTAATGGAGGCCAAATTGTAAGTTAAGTGCCCCAATTGAGCAAGGAAAGCAGCGCACCTGCGCTGCTGCGGCTATAATCGCCGCGCACGATCCATGGCAAGCGCGCTGCTTGAGCTGCACGTAAACGTCGTGTCCGCTTGTAAGCGTATGTTACCGCGCTTGTCTTTCTACTCGGCAAGCTGGGAATATGCTGCGTTGCAATGTTTGGTGCAATGCACATAGCATTTCGGCAAGCGCTCTTCGTCATGATCAGAAAAATCGCGTAAAATGTTGCTCAATCATACTACTGGCGCCATCAACATGCCTTCAGCCTTTCAATGGGACGTACGGGTCTATTATGAAGACACCGACGCCGGTGGCATCGTCTATTACGCCAATTACCTGAAGTTTTTTGAACGCGCGCGCACTGAATGGCTGCGCGCAATTGGCGTTGAGCAACAGGAATTACTGGAAAAACACGATGCGCTATTCGTGGTAAAAAGCGTCAGCGCCGACTATCATGCGCCAGCCAGACTCGATGACACGGTAAGATTGACCTTGAACATAGCCAAAATGGGACGCGCTTCCATCGTTTTTCTGCAGCAAGCCTGGCGCGGCGAGACCCTGCTCAATACCGCTCAGGTCAAGGTCGGCTGCGTCGACTCCAGCATGCGCCCGCGCCCCGTGCCCGACGCAGTAGCCGAACGCATGCGCGCCGCCTGAACCACCCTGCCACTCCCGGATAATTCACCACAGACTGCCTGCCCATGAACGTTACACAAGATCTTTCTTTCCTCGCGCTCATCACCAATGCCCACCTGATCGTGCAGCTGATCATGGCCCTGCTGCTGCTGATCTCGCTGACCAGCTGGACCTATATCTTCCGCAAGATGTTCGCGGTGCGCGCCGCGCGCAAACAAACCATCGAATTCGAACGCAGCTTCTGGGCTGGCGGCAACCTGCATGCGCTGCACCAGAGCGCAAGCGGCAACCGCGACCAGAGCGGCGCGCTGGCCCGCATCTTTGATGCCGGCATGGGAGAATTCATCAAAGGCAAGGCGTCCTACAGTGCGCGCGAAGCGCTGGACGTGGGCGCCGTGCTCGACGGCGCCCGCCGCGCCATGCGTGCCGCTTTCCAGCGTGAAATGGACGTACTCGAATCGCACCTGGCCTTCCTGGCGTCGGTCGGTTCCGTCTCGCCCTACATCGGCCTGCTCGGTACAGTCTGGGGCATCATGAACGCCTTCCGCGGCCTGGCCAATGTGCAGCAAGCCACCCTGGCAGCAGTCGCGCCCGGCATTGCCGAAGCGCTGATCGCCACCGCCATCGGCCTGTTCGCGGCGATTCCAGCGGTGGTGGCCTACAACCGTTTTTCGCACGATATCGACCGCCTGGCGATCCGCTTCGAGAGCTTCGTTGAAGAATTCTCCAACATCTTGCAGCGCCAGTCGCGCTAACAGGAAGGACTGCTGATGGGTTCCTCATTCAATAGCGGCGGCATGCGGGGCGGCCGTGGCCGCAAGTTCAAGTCGGAAATCAATGTCGTGCCATATATCGACGTGATGCTGGTGCTGCTGATCATCTTCATGGTGATGCCCTCGTCCAACAACCCCAGCGTGGTGGACTTGCCGAACGCGGAAAAAACCACCAAACCGCCCGATGACTATATCCAGATCGTGCTGAAACCAAATGGTTCGCTGTCGATCGGCGTGATCGGCAAGCAGCAACTGGCACCGGAAACCGAACCGAACCGCGACGCCCTGCTGCGCAATCTGCGTGGCCTGCATGAAAGTAATCCGGACTACCCGGTGCTGATCGCCGGCGACAAGGAAAGCAAGTATGACGATGTGATCCAGCTGATTTCGGAAGCGAAAAAGATGGGCATCAACCGTGTCGGCCTGGCCACCAAGTAACAGCAAGCGCAACCACGAACCTGACGTTTTAAAGACCGAACTTTGCAGACGAAACCTACCGACCATGTAATGGGCACGCCGTACCGGGTGCCGCGCGAAAGCAGCCGCTGGCCCTCGCTGGGCCTGGCGCTGGCGATGCATCTTGGCCTGCTTTTTTTCCTGTGGATCGGCGTACACTGGCAAAATACGGAACCGGTGGCGGTGGAAGCGGAAGTGTGGGACCTGAAAGTACAGACGGCGGCACCGCCGCCGGAAGTGACGACGGACCCGGAGCCTGCGCCCGCGCCAACCCCGCCGCCGCCCGAGCCGGAAGTGGAACAGCCCGCGCCACCGCCACCACCACCGGTGGCCGCGCCCGAGCCGAAGGTCGACCTGCGCGAAGCGGAAATTGCGCTTGAGCGCAAAAAAGCCAAGCTGAAGGAAGAGAAAGCCAAAGCCGCCGCCGAAGAGCGCCGCAAAGAGGAAGCGAAAGAACGCGAAGAAGAAAAACGCGAACTGGAAAAACAGAAGCAAAAAGAAAAAGACAAGGCAGAGAAGCTGGAAAAAGAGAAAGAAAAAGAAAAAGAGAAAGCCGACAAGCTGGAAAAGGCGAAGAAGGAAAAGGCCGACAAGGAAAAAGCCGAGAAGGCGGAAAAAGCGGCGGAAGAAAAAGCCGAGAAGGAAGCGGCCGAGAAAAAGGCAGCGGCTGAAAAAGCCGCCAAGGCAAAAAAAGCAGCGGATGAGAAAAAAGCCGCAGATAAAGTGCGTGCCGAACAAATGAACCGCATGATGGCTCAGGCAGGTTCAGGCAGCACGGGCACGGCCGCAAAAGCGACTGCGCCACGCAAGGACAGCGGCTATGTTGCTGCCCTGACGGCCAAGATCAAGGGCAATATCGCGTACAGCGGTAGTACCGACGTGCAGGGCAACCCGCGCGCCGTGTTCAGGATCGAGCAACTGCCAACTGGGGAAATTATTTCTGTCCGAAAGATCAAGAGCAGCGGACTGCCGGCGTATGACAGCTCGGTGGAAAATGCCATTAATAAATCGTCACCTCTGCCGAAGAAAAAAGACGGCAGCGTGGAACGCGAAATTGAACTCATATTCGAGATGAAGGAATAGCCAATGATGATCATGAAAAAAATGAGTTACGTGGTGCTGTGCGCCGGCCTGCTGCTGGCAGCGTCAGGCGCCCAGGCCCAGCTGCGCGTGGAAATTACCGGTATCGGCAGCAACCAGATTCCGGTCGCCATCGCCAACTTCGCCAACGAATCGGCGGCGCCGCAATCGCTGTCCGGCATCATCAAGGCCGACCTGGCGCGCAGCGGCGTGTTCAAGATTATCGATGGCGCGGAAATGTCGGAAACGGCGCCGGTCAGCTACGACCAATGGAAGTCGCGCGGCGCCGACGCGCTGGCGGCCGGCAGCGTGCAGGCGATGGCCGATGGCCGCCTGGACGTGCGCTACAAGCTGTATGACACCGTCAAGAGCGCCCAGCTGTCGAGCATGAACAATGCGGCCGCGCCGCAGTTCAACCGCTTGCTGGCGCACAAGATCGCCGACGATATCTATGAAAAGCTGACCGGCACCAAGGGTGCATTCGCCACCCGCATCGCCTACGTGACGCAAACCGGCCGCGAATACCGGCTGGAAGTGGCCGACGCCGACGGCGAAGGCATACAGGTAGCCTTGCGCTCGAACGAGCCTATCATTTCGCCAGCGTGGTCGCCGGACGGCACCAAAGTAGCGTATGTGTCGTTTGAAAAGAAAAAACCGATCGTCTACGTGCAGAACCTGGTAACGCGCCAGCGCACCATTGTTTCGAATGAAAAAGGCAGCAACTCGGCGCCGAGCTGGAGCCCGGACGGCTCGCGCCTGGCCGTGGCCCTGTCGCGCGATGGCCACACCCAAGTCTATACCGTCAATGCCGACGGCAGCGGCTTGCGCCGCGTCAGCAACAGCAGCGGCATCGATACCGAACCGCAATTCTCGGCCGATGGCCAGAGCATTTACTTCACCAGCGATCGTAGCGGCGGACCACAGATCTACCGCATGTCGACCAGCGGCGGCGAAGCCAAGCGCGTGACGTTTGGCGGCTCCTACAACATCAGCCCGCGGATCTCGTCCGACGGGAAGACACTTGCTTATATTTCCCGTCGCGATGGCAATTTCCAGCTCTACGCGCTCGACCTGGCTAGTGGCCAGGAACTGCGCTTGTCGGACACCGCCAACGACGAATCACCGAGCTTTTCGCCCAACGGGAAATATATCATGTACGCGACCGAATCCGGACGACGCAAGTCGCTGGCAGTGGTATCGGTGGATGGCCGCGTCAAGCAGCGTTTGACTACGCAAGCTGGCAATATCAAGGAGCCCACCTGGGGTCCTTTCATGAAGTAAATGCTGTACAGTTGCACCTTTAATCATAGACCCGGAGAATACAAAAATGAGTAATTTCAAAAGCCTGGCATTCATTGCCGCCGCAGCCACCCTGTTGTCTGCTTGCAGCACCCCAGTGAAACTGGCAGAAACCCCAGTCGTCGAGCGCGCGCCGCAAGCCGCTGCTCCAGCTCCTGCTGACCCACGTCAGGTTCAGCCAGTGTCGACCGGTTCGGTCGATCCGCTGGACGATCCAAAAGGCGTGCTGGCCAACCGTAGCGTCTACTTCGATTTCGACAAATACGTCGTGCGCGAAGCTGACACCGCCGTGGTACAAAACCACGCCGGCTACCTGGTCAAAACCCCAGGTCGCAAGATCCTGATCCAGGGTAACACCGATGAACGCGGCGGCGCCGAGTACAACCTGGCCCTGGGCCAGAAACGTGCCGAAGCCGTGCGTAAATCGATGTCGGCACTGGGCGTACCGGAAGGCCAGATGGAAGCCGTATCGCTGGGCAAGGAAAAGCCTAAAGCACAAGGCAGCAACGAAGCAGCATGGGCTGAAAACCGCCGCGCTGACATCGTTTATTGATAGCTTGCCCGCTGGCAGGCCGGGCGCGACAAGCTTGTCGCTTGCCTGCTGCCCGCCACAGGCATAATAATGGGGCGCTGCGCGGAAATTCCGCCTGGCGCCCTGTTTGCATGTATGCGTAACTTTTGAAAGCCCGACCCATGATGACATTCTCGAAAGCCGGCCTCGCTGCCGCCTTGATGGCCGCATTCGCCTATCTGCCCCTGCACGCCAACGCAGCCCTGTTCGACGACGACGAAGCCCGCAAGGCCATCCTGGAGCTGCGCAGCAAGGTCGATGCCATGACGCGTGACCTGACCGAGCGTCTCGACGCCAAGGCCGACAAGACCAGCACCCTGTCCCTGATCAACCAGCACGACCAGACCATGCAAGAGATCGCCCGCCTGCGCGGCCAGATCGAAGTCGTCGCCAATGACCTGGCAACGATGCAAAAACGCCAGAAAGATTTCTATACCGACCTCGACGCCCGCCTGCGCAAGCTCGAGCCGCGCCAGGTCACCATCGACGGCCAGGAAGCGGCCGTTGGCGTGTCCGAACAGAGCGCCTACGACACCGCCTTCGGCGTATTCAAGTCGGGCGACTACAAGGCCGCCGCCACCGCACTCGACGCCTTCGTCAAGCGCTATCCGGAATCGGCCTATGCGGCCAATGCGCAATACTGGCTGGGCAACGCCTATTACGCCCAGCGCGACTGCAAGAGCGCCATCAGCGCCCAGCAAGTGGTACTGAAGACCTACCCGGACAGCCCGAAAGCACCCGACGCCATGCTCAACATCGCCAGCTGCTACACCGAGCTGAAAGACAAGGCCAACGCCACCAAGACCCTGAACGCCCTGATCGCGCGCTACCCGGAGTCCAGCGCCGCCCAGACCGCCAAGGAGCGTGGCGGCAAGAAGTAAGTTGACAATGACATAGGGAAAAAGTTGCCGGCAGCGTTTGACAGAATCCCGGCCACCCCCTATAATCTTTCTTCTTCGGGTCGTTAGCTCAGCTGGTAGAGCAGCGGACTTTTAATCCGTTGGTCGCAGGTTCGAATCCCGCACGGCCTACCACGAATACGCAGTCATGATCTGCTTGCAGAAGTTATAGCAGGCATTTTTTTACTGCACAGTGTTACCGAAGTTGTTGTAAAAGTTTTTTGGGTCGTTAGCTCAGCTGGTAGAGCAGCGGACTTTTAATCCGTTGGTCGCAGGTTCGAATCCCGCACGGCCTACCAAATACTTGAAAAAGCCCACGAATTTCGGTTCGTGGGCTTTTTTGTTTTCTAAGCTTGCCTGTCACGCAGCCACTCTTTCAGCGCATCATTCATGCGCGTCTGCCAGCCTTCGCCGGTGGCCTTGAACGCGTCGAGAATCTCGGCATCAAAACGTATCGTGGTACTGACCTTGCCGCCACTGCCGGCTGGCCGACCACGGCGTCTGGCAAGCTCTGCCTGTGCTTGCGGGTGGGACACGGCCTTACCGGCCACTTCCCATACACCTTGCTCGAAAAACGTTTCCGTCAATTCTGACGCATCGTCTGGATCACTCCAGGCTTTGGCCGTATCTTGCGATTTCGCGTTCATTTGCTTTCCTCATGCTGATGATTCTTCGCGCCAGGCCGCGCGGCGTCCACACCACGATGACGATACGCTCATCGAGCCAGCCGGCGGTGATAAAACGGGCTTCGCCATATTCCTGGCGCTGGTCAGGCATGGTAATGGTGAGTCCCTCGAATATGTCACGCGCACGCGCAAAATCAAGCCCGCGCTCGCTGAGCGTCTTGTCGCGCTTGACGGCATCAAAAGTGATCCTCATTATTTATTGTAGTAACAAATAATTGAAAGAACCAGCTATTTTTCAAGGTGGCAGCACCGTTGGCTTCACAATCAAGCAGCAGCAAGATCGCCAAAACTCACTCCACCCCCGGTATATCCGTATTGTGAAACTTGCTCATCCCCACCACCCGCGTATTGCTGTCCGCATAGCTCAGCTCGACATGGTCGCCGGGCCTGGTCAGTACCAGCTCTTCCGACAGGTCGGAGCTACCCGTGAAGATAGTGCCAAGCACCTTGTCGCCCGAGCTGAGAGTGATGTAATACATGGTCTGGTTGTTGCGAAATTCGGCGGCAATGCGCACCACGTTGCCCTTGATCGCGACCTCGCGCGCTTCAGTGCCAATGTCGGCGGCGACGCGGTTGCTCGAGCGTTTGGACTGGTAGCTGCGCAGGGTGGCGTTCAGGGTATCTGCCACGCCGATGATCTGGTTGTTGCGCATGTCGACCATGCCGAAGGCGCGCGAGACGCCCTGCACGTCGCGCAGGGCCATCACATAGGTCGGTGCGCCATTGACCAGGAACGGCAGCGGATTGGTGGCCCTGTAGTGCTTTTCCGGGTTGACGTTTTCCACTGCGTGCGCGGCGGTTGCCTGCGACACCGATGGCACCTTGAACCAGCGTACCACCTTGGTGCGCGAGTCGACAAAGTAAAAACCGGACAGGCCGTTGTTCTGGCCTTTCGAGGTCATGCCGCCGACCCAGTACGGTCGCTGGTCGGAGCCGTAGACCAGGTCCAGCATGCCGTCCACGCGCAAGCGCCCTTCATTGTTCAGGTTGATATAGCCGTGCACATATTCGCCGCGATCCTGCATTTGCTCCAGGATAAATTCCTCGGCTTGGATACGGTCCACCCAGGCCGGCTCCGTGCCCATCTTGTAGCGCCTGACCTCGCCAGTCACGGCATTGACGGTAATGATGCCGCTCGACTCGCTGCCTGAAAATCCCACCTTGTGTTCGTACACGGTGCCGACGTAGTACGGCACGCCGTCGTCATCGATTTCCGGTTCGAAGTCGGTCAGGCCGACCGTGGTATTGCCCGACAAATACGCGTGCCGCTCGACGTAGTCGCCGAAATAGGCCGACTGCAGATAGCGCATTCTCAAGGGTTTGCCGTCGAGTTCCATTACCAGCTTGACGTCGGCAGGATCGTGCGCCGACACCACCAGATAGCCCGGCGTGGCGCCGTCAGCAAACCATTTGAAAAAACCGCTGTGCTCGAGGAAGGCGACCCACACCAGCTTGTCCTTCACCAGCTGTTTCACCGGCGTGCCGACCGCCACTTGCGATCCCAGCGAAGCGATTTCCGACAGGCGCTTTTGCATCGCCTGCAAAGCCATGTCCTGCGACACCAACGGCGCCTGCTCGATATCGATAGGCGGCAAGGCATCGTGAAAATTGGCCGGCGTTTCCGCACCCAGCATCTTGTAATAGGCATTCGCATGCAGTATCGGTGCGCTGGTCAGGAACACGATGGCGCCAAACAGCACGGCAAGCAACAGCCAGAGTGCGGCAATAGCCTTGCGCCCAGCCACTGCGACCGCCGGCAAGGCCGAGACCAGCACCACGATATAGATGCCGGCAAAATCAACGCCCAGGGTCGGCGCCTGGAAATAAGCCAGGCACAGCAACAGCAATACGGACAGCACCAGGCCTGCGATGCGCAAGAGGCTGCGATGGATCGCGGGGACTGGCCCAGGTATTTTTTTAAAAAAAACGGACATATTGCACCGGTGTTGACTGTTAGCAAGTTCTACAGCATAGCATCTTGCTCACAGTCAGCGCCACTGCGACCGGCGGCATTGTTCAGGCCATATTCAAACCGAGACCGGCCGTGCCAGCGCCTTGCCCACCAGCGACTGCACTACCCTGCCCAGCGGCGCTTCCACCCAGCGGTAAAACGCGGCGCCGGCACCCAGGCTGGCGGTCCAGGCCGTCAACATGCCCAGCGCCTGCCATTCGGCTTCGAGAGGCGCGAAGCGGATAAACGCTGCATTGACCAGCAGGCTGACGGGGAAATGAATCAGGAATACGGAATACGAGATACGGCCCAGGGTGTTGACCAGTGGCCAGGCGCCCTCGCCGGACGCGACTTTCATGCGCCCGCACAGGAACAGGACGCACGCCACTGCCAGCGCCAGCTCGATGCGGCTACGAAACTCCACTGCCAGCGCCAGCCAGGCCGGCACGATCAGCAACAGCATCATGATGGTGGCGCCATGACCCTGGCGGCGCGGGTCGCTGGCCCACCAGGCCAGCATGCCAAGGCCGTAGCTGCCGAAGAAATACGGCGCCCAATTGTCCCAGCCGCTGTCGAGGTTGAAGTACAGCAGCGAGGCTGCCACGCCGCAGGTGACGATGGCCGGCACCAGCCACGGCAAGCGCCGCCCGTTCACAACGCGACCGGTGCTCCAGAATACCAGCACCGCCAGCGCGTACAGCTGGAAGTCGATCGCCACATACCAGGCGCCGGCCGACAGCGATTCGTAACCAAGCACGCCATGCAGCAGCAAGGCATGGGCGCCGATCTGGCTCAAGCTGGCCGGCGCCGAAATCGACTCGTGGACCATCACGCCGGAGGCGAATGCATTGGCCAGCGCCGCGATCACGGTGGCGGCGACAAACGGCGGCGCCAGCTTGGCATAGCGGTGCCAGACGGCCGACACGGGTGACGGCGCCAGGCCCGGCAAACCGGTCGGCGACAGCGACTTGGCGGCCAGGAAGCCGCCGATCACCAGGAATACCTGTACCGCGATGCGCGCACTGTCGCCCAGCCAGCCGATCAGCGCCGGCCACATGAGCTGCACATAGTCCGACATCGGCCCGTAAAACGCCAAATGATGCAACACGATCAGTTGCGCCGCGCCTGCCTTCAACAGATTGATCCAGCCAAACTGCGGACGATTTTCTGGGTCCGCTTGAACTACTTTTGCTACCGTCATGCCCTATCCTTGCCTTGCCAGGTACTTCTCGCCGCCCCTCGCGCGAACTGGCGCGGGGGCGGGGATTTTCCCGAGAGGCCGACATGATAGCCGAGCTGGACAACGAGGTGACGCGCGGTTGCCCGTTAGAAATCAATCATAGCGCGAATAATTGTGCAACCATACTTTCCAGTGCCGCATGACGCGTCATGGCGAGTGATCCTCAAGACGACGATAATTTCAACGTAGCCTTCCTGGCTCTGCCGGCAGATGGCCGCGAAATGGCGGCAGGATTTCTCGCGCCATTTTGCGCCAGCCGGAAAATGGCGACCACGCCAACGAGCTGTTCCGCCTGTATCTTCAGGTTCTCCGCCGCTGCGCTGCTCTCCTCCACCAGTGCGGCATTTTGCTGGGTCGTCGCGTCCAGTTCAAGAATTGCCTGCCCCACCTGCGCCACTGACGAGCCTTGCTCGGCGCCGGCCGTGCTGATGTCGACCATGATGTTGGTGACATCCCTGATCGATAAGACGATCTTGCCCATCGCAGCCCCGGCTTCGTCGGCCAGACTAACGCCCTGCTCCACGCGGGCGACGCTGGTCTCGATCAGGGTCTTGATCTGCTTTGCCGCCTCCGCGCTGCGTTGCGCCAGATTGCGCACTTCGGAGGCGACGACGGCAAAACCTCTGCCCTGTTCGCCCGCCCTGGCAGCTTCCACGGCAGCATTGAGCGAAAGAATATTGGTCTGGAACGCCAGGCCGTCGATCACGCTGACAATCAGCGAAATCTCTCTGGAGCTCTCATTGATGGTTTGCATGGTCGATACGACGTTGGCGACCACTGCCCCACCCACCATCGCGACCTCGCTGGCATTGATGGCCAGCCGATTCGCCTCTGTTGCATTCAACACATTCTGCTGCGCCGTGCTGCCCAGCTCTTCCATCGAGGCGGAGGTTTGCTCAAGTGCACTGGCTTGCGATTCAGTACGCTGCGACAGATCAATATTGCCTTGGGCAATCTCCGTCGACGCAAGCGCCACCAGTTCGGCATTCTCGCGCACCGTCCCCACCACCGCCGCCAGAGAATCCTGCATCGCCGCCAACGCGGCCAGCAGGGGCGAAAATTCATCGCTCTTCTCATCTTTCTGACGAGTGAAAAGATCGCCATCGCGCACCAGTTCAGTGACGAGTTGAGAAACCGCAATTCGCTCGCGCAGGAGGCGCGAAATATACCAGGAGAACGTCATCAGGCCGGCAGCGATACACAGGGTTAATATGCTCAGCTGGGTACGCGTGGCATTGGCGAGACTTTCGATCTGGGCGACCTCCGCCGCCAGATATTTGCCCTGATTCCCGCGTTCCGTATCGAGCCATGTCTGCATCTTGTGCAATTCAGGGATTGTCTTCGCCGTCAAGAAGGCGATGCCTTGCTCCGCGTCGCCAGCGGCAACGATGCGCATGTTGTCTTCGACCACCGGCCATGCCAACTTCTGCATGTCGAGCCAGATTTGAAATGCGGCCCTGGCCTGCTGCGTCGGCAGGGCACTATCGAATACAGCATCATTTTTTGCGATATTCTCTTTTTCTTTCTTAATCTCCTGCAACGCCGCATTGATTTTCTCAGCATCTTTGAAGATCAATGCCTGCCTGATTTGCAGCAGCACCGTGGTGACGCTCAGTTCCGTGCTGGAGATCAGCTGCAATTGTCTGACTTTCACCAAGCCGGCATCCTTTGCCAACTGGCCCGCGTCACCGAGCCGGCTCCACGACATCGCCGCCAGCAAGGCAAGCAGAAAGATCAGGATGGTCGAAAAAACGTAGAGCTTTTTAGCTATGCCGAAGTGTTTCAAAATTTTCTCCAATTTCAAAATTAAATATTTATATGAAAATATTACTGAATTAAACATTTAAATTGTTTTTTTGTTTTATTCAGTATTTCATTTTGAATTTAATAAATCAATCCACATAATGTCTGGCTACATACAGGTCAAGGAATTTGAAAATTGTTCGCTGGAGCGGCTGCGGGCACGAGCCGGAGGATGGAAATACCACAGTCAGGGCGGGCCGTGTAGCGCTTGGCAAACGGCGGTCCGCTGTTAATCTGATGGGGAAAGTCAGGCCGCACGCGCCGTGCATCAATCCTGGCGCGAAAAATCGGCTCGCATGAGCGTCTGGATAATGCTGCCGCCCTGCTCGTTGGCACGCACCGCCACCGCCATGGTCGGCATTACGAACACCACGCCCTGCTGCGGTTCCAGGGTGTTGAGCAACTGCTCGAGCTCGCGCCCCTGCGATTCGGGGCGCTTCAGTTTTTCCGCCAGCTGCGCCGCGCACTTGTCCTCATTGCCTCTGCGGGGCGGACATTGATCGGTGCGCACGAAGGGGATCTTGCCACTCTGCAGGCGCGCCGACAATTGCGCGACGACCGCCGCCGGGGCGGCGTCAAGATACAAATGGTAGGACGCCACGCCGCAGCAGGTCTTCGACAGCAGCAACTGGCTGACGGGCGCACCAAAGGCGTTCACGGGGGCGGTTGGCACATAGGCAAACGGCGGCGTGCCGGCAGCGTCCTTGCCGGTGGCACTGGCGGCGCGCCAGCCCGGCAGGCAGGCGGCATTGGCGGCAGCAAAGCAGTTGCGGTAGCCGGACTGCTCATCAATGAATAATTGCTCGACCACATTGCCTGCGCCAGCCGCGCCAGGCGCGGTGCCGCTTGGCAGCACGTCCCAGCTGCCCGCGCCACTCTTGCGCCAGGCCAGCACCGCGCGCGACCAGTCCCATAACGGTTGGTAGGGGTTGGCGTACTCATCGGCCAACTGAGGCAAATAGATGCGTGGCAGCGGTATCGGCTCGCGCCGTTTTCCGTCACCATCGACCACCATCACGACGGCAGGCGCCGCTGCGCTGTCGACATAGGCAAACGACTTGCCATCGGGCGACACCGACGCCAGCGCATGCAGTTGCAGGCTGTCGCCACCATCGAGCGCACGCGGCAGCACGGTGGCCTTGAGCGGAAATGCGCTGACCAGGAAACCAGGCGACTGCTGGCCGGGAAAGTAGCGTTTGCCCGGGGACAGGGGAAAGCCGTGCAGATACTTGTCAGTGCCCTGGTAGCCTTCTGCCGAGGCGGCAATTTTCTCCACCACGGGCTTGTCCTGCTGCTCATGCACCAGCGCCAGCACGCCTTGCTGGTCTTGCAGTCGGGCAAGATAGACGGGTTCGGCAAAGTCAGTCCAGCGCTCGATGAAATCGGCTTGCCTGACGACGACCTGATCGCCATGGATCAGGCGCATCGACTGGTGCTCGGCAGACATCAGCGAGCCGCCACCCTGGCGGTACTCGACGTACAAGACGGTGAAGTGTCCGTACTGCAAGGCCTCGGTGACCTTTTCGCCGCGTTCCAGCACTTCGGCATATTGTCCCTTGGGCGGCTCCGTAAATGGATTGCAGCCAGCCAGCACCAGGAGCGCGGTGCCCCACCAGCAACACCGTGCACTCGTTGTCATGCGTTGTCAGCCTTCAGGTGATTGCTGCAAGATGGCCGCCAGCAGCCCCGGGAAGCGGCTGTCCATGTCGGTCCGGCGCAGCCGGTTCATATGGGTGGTGCCGCTGTTTTCGGTCCACACCAGCCCTGCTTCGCGCAGCACCTTGAAATGGTGCGAGACAGTCGACTTGGGCCGTCCGCCGTCAAGGTCGCCGCAAGCAGCTTGCTCGACTCTGTCCAGGTGCAGCACGATGCCCAGGCGTATGGTATCGCTCAAGGCATACAGTACGCGCTCAAGGACGAATTCGCTGGCCGGAGGATGTTTGTGTGGTCGCATGAGCAGAATCATACACGATAGGCTATACTCCTTCCATTCTTCGAAAACTTTCGAAGTACAAGTACAGGTACAGCTCCAACCCACCCCATTCTTTGCAAAGGCCACCATGTCCGCTCTGTTCCAGCCCTACCACCTGAAAGATATCACCCTGCGCAACCGTATCGCCGTGCCGCCCATGTGCCAGTACTCGGCGACCGACGGCCTGGTCAATGAATGGCATCTGTCGCACTATGCTGGCATGGCGCGTGGCGGCGCCGGCCTGGTGATCGTCGAAGCGACGGCTGTCTCGCCGGAAGGCCGCATCACGCCCGGCTGCACCGGCATCTGGAGCGACGCACTGGCGCAAGGCTTTGCACCGATCGTCAAGGAAATCAAGAACGCCGGTGCCGTGCCCGGCATCCAGATCGGCCATGCGGGCCGCAAGGCCAGCGCCAACCGCCCATGGGAAGGCGACGACCATATCGCTGAAGGTGACCCGCGCGGCTGGGAAACCATCGCCCCATCGGCGATCGCCTTTGGCGGCGGCCTGGGCAAAGTGCCGCGCGCGATGACGCTGGACGATATCGCCCGCGTGCGCCAGGATTTCGTGAACGCCGCCGTGCGCGCACGCGAAGTGGGCTTCGAGTGGCTGGAACTGCATTTCGCCCACGGCTATCTGGGCCAGAGCTTTTTCTCGGCGCATTCCAACCAGCGCGACGATATTTATGGCGGCAGCCTGGAAAACCGCAGCCGCTTCCTGCTTGAAACCTTGAAAGCCGTGCGTGAAGTGTGGCCCGAGCACCTGCCGCTGACGATCCGTTTCGGCGTGATCGAATTCGACGGTCGCGATGAAGAAACGCTGCTCGAATCGATCGGCCTGGTGCGCCAGTTCAAGGACGCCGGCATGGACATGATCAGCGTGTCCATGGGCTTCACGATTCCCGACACCAACATTCCCTGGGGACCGGCCTTCATGGGTCCGATCGCCGAACGCGTGCGCAGGGAAGCAGGCGTACCGGTCTCGTCGGCCTGGGGCTTCGGCACGCCGGCCATTGCCGAACAAGTCGTCAAGGACGAGCAGCTCGACGTGGTGATGGTCGGCAAGGCCCACCTGGCCAACCCGCACTGGGCCTATTTTGCGGCCAAGGAACTGGGCCTGCCGCGCGCCTCGTGGACCATGCCGGCACCGTACGCGCACTGGCTGGAACGCTACTGATCTTCGTTCGCCTTGCCCTTGCCCTCGAATCCCTCCAAAGGCAACTCCGGCAGGAACAGCAAGGCGAACAGCCCGACCAGCAGCAGCACCGCGCCGGCGCCAAACACGCTGGCGATCGCATGCCGGTACACGCCGATGGTCTGCGTGGCCGCATGGGCGCCGAGCGCCGAGACCGCCTCCACGCCATGCACATGCAACTGGCGCGCGAGGATGGCGCCCGACGCCGTCACACCGAGCAGGCCACCGAGCGAGCGGAAGAACGCCAGCATGGCCGTGCCTACGCCGCGCCGCGACAAGGGCAAGGCATTCTGCACCGCAATCGTCATGTTCGGCATCACCAGGCCCAGGCCGGCGCCGAGGAAAAAGATGGCCGGCTCGATCACCCAGTAGCCCTGCGCCGTTTCCATGGCCCAGGCCAGCACGCCAAACGCCACCACCGCCACGCCCAGGCCCGCCACCTGCACCATCTTGTACTTGCCCGAGCGCGACAGCACGCGGCCGTTGACCAGCGACGACAGCACCAGTCCCACCATCATCGCCACCGTCATCACGCCCGATTCGGCCGGACTGGTGCCCATCACCAGCTGGAAAAACAGCGGAAAAAACACGCTCGCTCCCATCAGCCCCATGAAGGCCATCGCCATTACCAGGCTGGCGATATTGAAGGTGCGGTTCAGGAACAGATCGGGCGGCAGCACCGGTTCATCGATCCGGCGCACATGCAGCAGCAGCCACACGGCCGACACCACGGCCAGCGCCGCGCTGATCTTCACTGCTACGCCGTTCCAAGGCCATTCGGTGCCGCCAAGCGCCAGCACCAGCAGCGCCGCCGTGATGCAGCCGGTGAGCAACAACGACCCCAGGTAATCGATCTTGTGCGCCTGCATCTTGACCGGTTTGCGCATCGCCTTCGCAATAATATAAAAGGCCACCGCACCGACCGGCAGGTTCACATAGAAGATCCAGTGCCACGACAGCGCATCGGTAATCACGCCGCCCAGTACCGGCCCCAGCACGCTGGTGACGGCAAACACGATCGGCACCATGCCCTGGCGCTTGCCGCGCTCGGCTGGCGGCACGATGTCGCCGATAATGATCTGCGCCAGCGGCATAAAGCCGCCCGCCCCCAGGCCCTGGATGGCGCGGAAAATGATCAGCTGGGTCATGTTCTGCGCCAGCCCGCACAAGACCGACCCCAGCAAAAAAGTCAATAATGCAGTAAAAATCATTGGGCGGCGGCCATACTGGTCGGCCAGCTTGCCATACAGCGGCATGGTGGCGGTCGAGGCCAGCACATACGCCGTCACCACCCATGACAGGTGCGCCATGCCACCCAGGTCATCGACGATGCGTGGCAAGGCGGTGGCAACGATGCTCTGGTCGAGCGCGCCCAGGCCCAGCACGGCCATCAGGCCGAGATAGACAGCGTTCACTTCGCGGTCGGTGATGGGGGCGACGGGAGCGGCGGGTGCTGCTGGCTGTGGGGCGGTCATCGTGGTGAGGGTGATAGTTGGTCGGTCGGCCATACTAGCGCAAAAACTTGTGCGCAGATGGCCGGCATCGGCTACGACTACAATTTACCCCCTCGCTTCCCATCTCTTTTATCTCTCGCAAGGACATACGATGATCGTCTTTATTACCGGCGCCACTGCCGGCTTTGGCGCCGCCATGGCGCGCACCTTCGTTCGCAACGGCCACCAGGTGATCATCAGCGGCCGCCGCGCCGACCGCCTGCAGGCGCTGGCCGCGGAACTGGGCGACGTCGCCCTGCCGCTGCAGCTGGACGTGACCGACAAGGCTTCCATCGGTACAGCGCTGGGCAGCATTCCCGCCGCCTGGCAGGCCATCGACGTGCTGATCAACAATGCCGGCCTGGCGCTGAACGTGGCGCCGGCACATGAAGCGTCGCTGGAAGACTGGGACACCATGATCGCCACCAACATCAGCGGCCTGGTCGCCATGACGCGCGCGCTGCTGCCGGCCATGGTGGCGCGCCAGAGCGGCACCATCATCAACCTCGGCTCGGTAGCCGGCGACACGCCCTACCCTGGCGGCAATGTGTACGGCGCCACCAAGGCCTTCGTCGAACAATTCACCCTGAACCTGCGCGCCGACCTGGTCGGTACCGGCGTGCGCGCTACAAATCTGGCGCCGGGCCTGTGTGGCGGCACCGAGTTTTCGAATGTGCGCCTGAAAGGGAACGACGAAGCGGCGGCCAAGGTCTACGAAGGCACGCAGCCATTGACGGCCGAAGATATCGCCGAGACCGCCTACTGGATCGCCACCCTGCCGCCGCACATCAACGTCAACCGCATCGAGATAATGCCGACCTGCCAGGGTTATGGTCCGCTGAACATCAAGCGCAAGCTCTGATGCCCTTGAAAACGGAACCATCAGGAAGGCGCCAGAAGCTGATGCAAAAAATGTTGACCACCACGACGCTGTCGTTTCGTCTTGTGCTGACGCTGGCCCTGGCTGTGCCAATGGCGGTGTCGGCAGCGCCGCAGACGGCAGTGCAGCGACAGGAAGCCATCTACACACGTCAGGGCGATGGCCCACACGGCCAGCGCGCTGATGCCTTGCCGGACGCGACATCGTTCGACAAGGGCAGCCGGCGATTATTGATGGCTAGCGAAAAAACACTGGCGGTATTTTCCCTCGCTGGCGAGACGGCAACGTATTTTGTGGTGGTCGCCAGCATACCTTCCAGAAAGCCCCAGTCCGCCAGCTATTGCGGCGCCGGCTACCAAGACCACCTGCTCCTGCTGGCCTACGACGGCAGAAAGACGACTCTGCGTGACGATTTTCTATTACAAAGCTGTCTGCGCTCGATCACGCTGGAGTCGGAGGGCACCGACGACATCCTGCAGGCGCTCGCCATCGATGCCGATCACCACACCATCCGGTTTCGCTGGCTAAGCGACAGGGAAGATACCCACCATACGCTGACCATCGCCAACGGCAAATTCCTGCTGCGCTGACCGCCCTGCAAAACCTGCTCAAGCCGGCATGCGCGTTCAAACCGCTGGCGTCGGTGCTGTCCATCACCTGCTGTGCCTGCTCTGCCACATTGCCCGCCTTGCCGGACGCTGGCACGAAAAATCCCGGGCCTGGCCTTGTCAAATCGGCCCGGGCCGGTCATAATAGCCGCCCTTGGGTCGTTAGCTCAGCTGGTAGAGCAGCGGACTTTTAATCCGTTGGTCGCAGGTTCGAATCCCGCACGGCCTACCAAGAATTTGCCTCATGTAAAAGCCAACCTTCACCGGTTGGCTTTTTGCATTTTGCCTGTTATGTTCTGCCATGCCCTTTACCATCGCCTCCCCCGTCCACAGTGAACTGATCATCAAAAAGAGCCGTTTTATCGGTTGCGTGCAGCCGATGACAGACCGCGCCAGCGCGCAGCAGGTCGTCAACGGTCTGAAGGCGCAGCATCCGGGCGCGGTGCACGTGTGCTGGGCGCTGCTGGCGGGCGGACAGTCGGCCGCCGTCGATGATGGCGAACCGAGCGGAACAGCCGGGCGGCCCATGCTCGACGTGCTGCGCCACCAGGACCTGGAAGGGGTGCTGGCGACCGTAGTGCGTTATTGGGGCGGCGTGAAGCTGGGCGCGGGCGGGCTGGTGCGGGCCTATACCGACAGCGTGGCGCAGGCGCTGCTGCAGGCGGAGAAAACCGCCATCGTGCGCCAGCGGCGGCTGGCCTGCACGGTGCCGTATGCGATGGAAGGCATGCTGCGGCGCGAACTCGATGCCGCTGGCGCCAGTTTGCTGGACGTGGCGCACAGCGACGTGGTGCTGTTCGATTTCAGCCTGGCCGAAGACGCGGCCAGCGCCCTGCTGGCGCGCCTCGACGAGGCTGGCAACGGTCGCATTGCCTGGCTGGAACAGCCGGACTAAAAAGGCAGAAAAAAGGCATCCAGGCTTGCCCGCCTGGTGTTGAATTCAGCCACCTGCTGCGCATCAAGCTTGAGTTCCACCTCGGTCCAGGAACCTGAAAAATCGCTGACATGCGTCCAGAAGCGCCTGACCGTCAGAGTCGATCCGTGCAGCGTGGCGTCCAACAGGCATATCCTGATCGCGCCATCATCGCGAAACGCATATTTTCCGCTGGGCGCGGTGGACAGTGCATGCTTCCAGCTCTGCAGTTGCGCGGTCGAGGCTGGCCACAAATCGATCCTGAAGAAAACCCTGATGGCCTCGGTCAGCGGCAGGATGTCATTCAACAGGCGGTGCACGCGCTCGTCGCCCGTATCGCGCAGCTCCTTGGAATTGGCGGCGTAGTCGAGCGCCAGGACGATTTCATGCAGTTCACGCGCGGTGGCGGCCTGGTCCAGGCGCTGCGCGAAATAGGTGGGTTCGAGCCAGTCCAGTGCGTGGACCAGCTCGGCAAGCGAGGCCAGCGTATCGGCAACGTTACTCACATTACTGCACCCGCCGCACTTTCGGCGAATTGTTCGTGCCTTCGATTTTCAGGAAGTAGGTGCCGATGATGTTACGTTCGACCTTCACCTTGGCATCGGTCATTGGAGGCAGCACGGCGGAGCTGCCGTCGACGATGCGCCATACCTGGCCGTTGGCCAGCTTGACCAGTTCATTGCCGCTCCAGCCATCGAAACGACCGACGATGGTCGAGCTGATCGAATTGTCCTGTTCGGGTGTGGCCGACTTGGGCGCCTTGACCGTCGCCATGCCAAACGCCTGTTCACGCTGCTGCGGCGTGGGCGCAGCAGCAGCGGCCGCCACAGGAGCGGCAAGCGGCGCGGCCGCGCCGACCGGAATCGCGTCATAGCAGGCCACGCGGGCCGGCACCTCGGCGATCGAACGGCATTGCAGCATGGCGACATCATCCGCCAGGGCGCTACCGGATACGAACAGCAATACGAACAGAGCTTTCATCGATACTCTTTCAAAATGAAGGGCTTGCGCCAAATGTAAGAGGAATTATAGCCTCAGCTGCGCGGCCGTTTTGCCTGCAGCAAAATAAAGTGCAGCCAGGCCAGCGCTGGCAACACCACCAGCAGCAGCGCCAGTCCGGCCGGCATGGCGGGCAGGAAATGCACGGCGCCAGCCAGGAAGCCGGCGACGGCCGCCCAGAAACGCCAGTCAAAGGCATACGCGCTGCGCCCCACGGTCGCCAGCGCAATGCGCCAGAACTCCACCAGCGCCCACAGGCTGGCGGCCAGCAACAGCGCCGTCACGGTATTGGCTTCGGGCGCGTCCGAGTAAGTGCGTACCAGGTTATACAGCAAGACGGGAAAGCCGCCGGCGACGGCCACGGTGGCGGGCCCGGCCGCGATAATGGCTTCCACCAGCCAGCCTTTGGAGCGATGATCCATGACCTGACCTTACGCGACGACGCCGCAACTGGCGGCGCTTGTCTTCATGTCCAACGGCAGCCGTTCTTCCGCATGCAATATCTGTGCTTCGTTCAGTTGGTTCATGTTTTCCTGGTCAAAGAATAGGCCCGTTACATTTCAGGCAAATATGCCATGCTGGCACGACACTGCGCATTTTACTATCCGCCTGAAGGCAGATGACAGCCTGATATTTCCCGATAGCACTGAATTGGCCACCGGTGCGGGCAGGTGCCGTGTTCTCTGAAGCAAAGTTCTATAAAATGCCAACTGCAGCACACACCAATAAAACCAAGATAAGGCCTTCCTATGGCAATCCCCATTATTCTCAATCTGATCGTCGCGCTGATCGTGTTCGCCTTTATGTTCCGCCAGCAAAGCGGCCACGCCACGTTTACCGTGCGCGTATTTACCGGCCTGGGCCTGGGCGTGCTGCTGGGCGCGGCCGCGCAAGCCATCTATGGCGCCGACTCGGCTGCCATCGCCGGCACCAATGAATACCTCGATATCGTCGGCAGCGGTTATGTGAAGCTGCTGCAGATGATTATCATGCCCTTGATTATGGTTTCGATCATTTCGGCCATTTTGAAACTCAAGGACGCCAGTTCGCTGGGCAAGATCAGCGTGCTGACCATCGGCATCCTGTTGATTACCACCACGGTGGCCGCTGCCATCGGCATCCTGATGGCCAAGCTGTTTGGCCTCACTGCGGTCGGCCTGACCTCGAGCGCGGCCGAAGTGGCGCGCGGCGTGCAGCTGCAAGGCTCGCTGGAAACGGCCAAGGCACTGTCCTTGCCGAAACTGTTAATCAGCTTTGTGCCGGCCAACCCCTTCCTCGACATGACGGGTGCGCGCAAGACCTCGACCATCGCGGTGGTGGTGTTCGCCATCTTTATCGGCATCTCGGCCACCGGCATCGCCGCGAAAAAGCCCGAGATCTTCGCTTCCTTCGAGCAGTTCATGAAAGTGGCGCACGCCATCGTCATGCGCATGGTCACGCTGGTGCTGCGCCTGACGCCGTACGGCGTGTTCGCGCTGATGTTTGCCGTAGTGTCGAGTTCGAGCTACACCGACATATTAAAGCTGATCAATTTCGTGGTGGCCTCGTACAGCGCCCTGATACTGATGTTCCTGGTGCACCTGGCAATCATCTCTGGCACGGGCCTGAATCCGCTGCGCTTCGTAAAGAAAGTGTTCCCCGTACTGGCGTTTGCATTCACCTCGCGCACCAGCGCCGGCTCGATTCCGATGAGCGTGCAGACCCAGACCCGCCGCCTTGGCACGCCGGAAGGCATCGCCAACTTCGCCGCCTCGTTCGGCTCGACCATCGGGCAGAACGGCTGCGCCGGCATTTACCCTGCCATGCTGGCCGTGATGATCGCGCCCACCGTCGGCGTCGATCCATTTACCGTCAGTTTCCTGCTGCCCTTGCTGGCCATTGTTACTATCGGCTCGATCGGCGTGGCCGGCGTTGGTGGCGGCGCCACCTTTGCCGCGCTGATCGTGCTGTCGGCAATGGACTTGCCGGTCGCGCTGGCCGGCCTGCTCATTTCCGTCGAACCATTGATCGACATGGGCCGTACGGCGCTCAACGTCAGCGGCTCGATCACGGCCGGCACCGTTACCAGCCGCGTGATGGGACAGACCGACCTGGCCGTCTACAACAGCGACGCGGCGGCCGACCTGGACGAGGCCGAGCACGCGGTGTAAACGCCAGCACCTGAGCGCCATGGTTTGCCGCTTTCGTCTATATTGATAATTAATTGATATGAACGAAAGAGGCAGGCGATGGAACAGAAATGGCCACAACAATTGTGGATCGTGCGTCATGGCCAGAGTGCCGGCAACGTGGCGCGCGATACCGCCGAAGCAGAAAAACACCTGCTGATCAATATCGCCGAGCGCGATGTCGACGTACCGCTGTCCTCGCTGGGCAAACAGCAGGCCCAGGCGCTGGGCGACTGGTTCGTCTCGCTTCCCCCTGAACAACAACCGACCGTGGTGCTGTATTCGCCGTACGTGCGTGCGCGCGAAACGGCGCAGGCGGTGCTGTCGCGACTCGACACGTCATCGCTGGTCTCGGTCGTCGCCGACGAGCGCCTGCGCGAAAAGGAATTCGGCATACTCGACCGGCTGACCGTGCACGGCATCGCCAGCAAATACCCGGAACTGCACGAGCAGCGCCAGCATGTGGGCAAGTTTTATTTCCGCCCACCGGGTGGCGAAAGCTGGTGCGACGTGATCTTGCGCCTGCGCAGCGTGCTCGACACCGTGACGCGCGAATACCGTGGCGAGCGCGTGCTGATCGTCGCCCACCAGGTGATCGTCAATTGCTTTCGCTACCTACTCGAACGCTGCGACGAGCAAGCCATCCTGGCCATCGACAGGGCGGCCGACGTGCCCAACTGCGGCGTCACCTCGTATGCTTTCAACCCCGCCGTGGGCAAGCATGGCAAGCTGCAGCTGGACCTGTGCAATTTCGTCGCGCCGCTGGTCGAATCGGGCACGCCTGTGACCGACCAGCCCGATATGCCGGCGGCACCCAAGGCCTGACGAGGAGAGCATCCATGGACGCCATCGCCATTACCCCCGCCCTGCTGCGCGACTGGCCGCTGCCCATGCCGACGCCGGACGGCGACAAGGAAGTGCGCGGCCACTTGCTGATCGTTGGCGGCTCGCGTGAAATGCCGGGCGCCATTTTGCTGGCCGCCACGGCCGCTCTGCGCGCGGGCGCGGGCAAGCTGACCGTGGCCACGGCCGCCAGCGTGGCGCAGCAGGTGGCAGTGGCCATGCCGGAAGCAAAAGTGATCGCCCTGGAAGAAACGGCGCACGGTGGTTACCAAAGCGAAGCGAAAGACAGGCTGGCGCCGCTGGCCGGCAAGGTCAGCGCCGTGCTGGCCGGACCAGGCATGAGCGACGACGCGGCCAGTTGCGAACTGATGCGCAATCTGTTGCCCATGTTTGCCAACAGCCACATCATCATCGACGCCTGCGCCATGAACGTGGTGTGCAACCCCGGCAATTTCCGCTTTGCCCAACCGGTATTGATCACGCCGCATGCGGGTGAAATGGCGCACCTGACGCGCCAGTCCAAGGAAGCGATCCTGGCCGACCCGCAAGGCGCGGCAATTGATGCGGCGCAGCGCTGGAACGCGGTGGTGGCCTTGAAGGGCGCGCTGACCATGATCGCCACGCCCGATGGCCGGTGCTGGTCGCATGAAGGCGGCAATGTGGGCCTGGCCATTTCCGGTTCGGGCGACACGCTGGCCGGCATGATCACGGGCCTGGCCGCGCGCGGCGCGCCGCTCGAGCAGGCGTGCGCCTGGGGCATCGCCCTGCATGCGCTGGCAGGCGAGCAGCTGGCCTTGCGCTTCGGCATCCTTGGGTACCTGGCGCGCGAGATTCCGGCAGAAATACCGGCCTTGCTGCGCAATCTTGCGGCCTGAGCTTGCGGCCTGAGCTGGCAGCCTGACACGACATAAAAACAACAGCATAAGCATATCCGCAAAGAATCGTTAGCACCGGCGCACGCCTCCCTTAAGCTCATGGAAACTGTTTCCACATGATTAAGCTTAAAGGACTGCCGTGCCACCTCGCCATTTTTCTGCCCACGTCCCCGCCACACCCATGCGTGCCATCGTCATTGCCTGCGCCATGCTGTCGGCGCCAGCCTGGGCGCAGCAAGCACCCGACGCCACCGACACCGCCAGTATTGACCAGGTGACCGTGGTTGGTTCGCGCGTGCGCAATCGCACCGTGTTCGACAGCACGGTGCCGATCGACCGCTTCGGCGCGCGCGAAGTGAGCAATGCGCTGTCGACCGGCGATGTCGGTGCGGCGCTGCAAAACCTCTCGCCATCGATCAACTTTCCGCGCATCGAATCGAGTGGTGCGTCGGACTCGGTGCGCGGCATCCAGCTGCGCGGCCTGGCGCCGGACCAGGTGCTGGTGCTGGTCAACGGCAAACGCCGCCATACCAGCGCCGTACTCGATACGGAAAGCAGCTTTTCGGGCACGGTGCCGGTCGATATCAATGCGATCCCGCCCGGCGCGATCGACCATATCGAGATCCTGCGCGACGGCGCCGGCGCCCAGTACGGCAGCGACGCGGTGGCCGGCGTGATCAATATCGTGCTGAAAAAAGCCCGCACCGGCGGCTCGGGCTCGGTCAGCTACGGCGCCAACCATACCAAATTTGACCCAACGGAGCAGACTCTGACGGACGGCCAGAGTACCATCGTCAATGCCGACTATGGCGTGCCGCTTGGTGACGCCGGTTACTTCCGTTTTGGCGCGGAAACGCGGCGCCGCTCGCCCACCGAGCGCGCCGGACCCAGCGACGCGCTCTGGACCTCCTACAACTTCACGCCGGCCGACCAGGCCCTCGACGGCAAGGTGGTGTTCAAGTCCGGCGACTCGCGCCAGCACAACAACTATGCCTTCTACAACGCGCTGTTGCCGCTTGAAAATGGCCTCGACCTGTATTCGTTTGCCACGATCAACGACCGCAAGTCCGACGGCAGCGCCTATTTCCGCTATCCGGGCGACCCGTCAAATGTGCTGGCCTTGTATCCTAACGGCTACCGCCCTGTCACCAATGGCGACAAGCGCGATGTGAGCCTGGTGGCCGGCCTGCGCGGCACCACCGCCAGCTGGAGCTGGGACCTGAGCGTCCGCCACGGCGGCGACCGCTTTGACTATGGCGTCAGCGAGTCGGTGAACGCCTCGCTTGGCGCGGCCAGCCCCACCAGTTTCCATCTGGCCAGCTTCGACTTCCGCCAGAATGCGCTGAACCTGGATGCCACGCGCAGCATCGAGCTTGGCCTGCCATCTGCCCTGAACCTGGCTGTCGGCGCCGAATGGATGCGAGAAACCTACCAGAGCTCGGCCGGCGACCCGGCCTCGTATGCGGCTGGTGCGATGACCGATGCGCCACCCGGTGCGCAGGCAGGCCCGGGCCTGCGCCCGTCCGATGTCTACGACGGCAGCCGCCAGATCCGTTCCATCTACCTCGACGCGGAAATCGATCTGACGCAGCGCCTGCTGGTGGGTGCCGCCGCCCGCTATTCCGATTACAGCGACTTTGGCAGCGCCAGCACGGGCAAATTGTCGGCCCGCTACAAGCTCACGCAAGACTTCCTGCTGCGCGGCTCGCTGTCGAACAGTTTCCGGGCGCCGGCGCTGGTGCAAACGGGTTTCCGCTTCGCCACCCTGAACTTCAATGCCGATGGCACGGCCCTGCAAACGTCGGCCCTGCTGCCGGCCAGCGATGCCCTGGCCCGCAGCTTTGGCGCGCAGGACCTGAAGCCTGAAAAATCGACCAATCTGTCGCTGGGCCTGGCCTGGAAACCGGCCAGGGCCACCAGCCTGACAGTGGACGCCTATGTGATCCGCATCCGCGACCGCATCACGCGTTCGAGCGACTTGCAGAGCGATGCCGTGACGGCCTATCTGGCGCAACAAGGGCGCAGCGATATCCAGTCGGTGGCCTACCTGGCCAACCTGCTCGACACGCGAACGAAAGGGCTCGATGTGGTGCTCAATCACGACCTGGCGCTATCGAACGGCAAGCTGAACCTGAACGCGGCGCTGAACCTGAACAAGACCAGCCTCGACAAGGTACGCCAAAGCTCCGCCGCGCTGGCCGCGATCGACCCGGACCTGACCCTGCTGACGGATACCAGCCTGTTCCGCATCCGCCATGCGTCGCCGAACAGCAAGCTGATCCTGGGCGCCGACTGGCAGGCGGCGAGCTGGGGCGTGCAGGCGCGTGCCACGCGCTTTGGCGCACTGAAAGATTTTTCGTATGACAGCGACGCGCCCCTGATCGACGGCATTCCGGCGCAGCGCTTCGGCGCCGTCTGGTCGCTGGACCTGGAAGGCCAGTTGAAACTCTCCAGACAGCTGACGGTGAGTGTGGGCGGCAACAATATCCTCGACCGCTATCCGCAGCGCGTGCGCGAGACCAACAACGCCACCTACGGCGGCGCCCTGCCCTACAATTTCATCAACCCGATCGGCGTGAACGGCGCGTATTTCTACGCCAAGCTCAGCTATACCTTTTAACCCGCACTGAAAGACCCCATGATCATCAAAAAAATATCCAAACTCGTCGCCGGCGCCTGCCTTGGCGCCCTGCTGCTGTCCACCGCCCAGGCTGCTACACCGCTGGTGCTGATGACCGATTTCGGCACGGCCGACGGCGCCGTCTCGGCCATGCACGGCGTAGCCTATGGCGTCGACCCGAAACTCACCATTTCCGACCTGACGCACCAGATTCCCGACTACGATATCTGGCTCGGCGCCTACCGCCTGTACCAGACGGCCAATTACTGGCCCGAAGGCACGGTATTCGTCTCCGTGATCGATCCGGGCGTGGGCACGCAACGTAAATCAGTGGTATTGAAAACAAAGAATGGCCGCTATTTCGTCGGCCCCGACAATGGCTTGTTTACCCTGATCGCCGAGCGCGACGGCGTGGCCGAGCTGCGCGAGATCGATGAAAAGATCAACCGCCTGGCCGGCTCCGCCGATTCCTACACTTTCCATGGCCGCGACGTGTACGCCTATGTGGGCGCGCGCCTGGCATCAAACGCCATCACCTATGAACAGGTGGGCCCGGTGTTGCCGAGCGAGTCGGTGGTAAAGATCGCTTACCAGCATGCTGTGCGCGACGGCAATACCCTGCGCGGCATCGTGCCGGTGCTGGACGTCAAGTATGGCAATGTGTGGACGAATATCCCCAAGACGCTGCTTGATGAACTCGGTGTCAAACTGCACGACCCGTTGCAGGTGCGCATCCTGCACAAAGGCAAGCAGGTGGCGAAAGTCACGGCACCGTTCGAACACACGTTTGGCGGCGTCGCCAAGGGCCAGCCCCTGGTCTACCTGAACAGCCTGCTGGACGTGGCGGTGGCCATCAGCCAGGGCGACTTTGCCGCCAAACACCATATCGTATCGGGCGTGGACTGGCAAATCGAAGTAAGCAAGGTCAACACCAAATAAGTTCCGGCCTGTCCATGCGCATGCGAGCTCATGCCTGAACCGCCGTGCGCATGAAATCCACGAACGCGCGCAGCTTGCCGGGCATGTGCTGGCGATGCGGATAATAAAGATGGAAAGCGTCGTCCAACGCCCAGTGCTGCTTCAGAACCTGTCGCAGCATGCCGCCGGCCAGTTCTTGCCTCGCAAAATCTTCCAGAATGAAGGCGATTCCCTGGCCTTGTATCGCCGCATCGAGCACGGAGCGCATTTCGTCAAAAATATAGCGCCCTTGTACGTCGATTTGCACCATCTGCCCCTGATCTTCGAACTTCCATTCATATAGCCGCCCGCCAACGCAATAGCGCTGACGCAGGCAGTTGTGCTTGAGCAGGTCAGCCAATGTATGTGGTTCATCGCGCCCGCGGAAGTAGTCCGGTGCCGCCACCACGATTCTTTTTTGTACCCGGCCCAGCTGCACTGAAATCATATCGTTCTGCAATTTCCTCCCCATGCGTATGCCGATATCAAAGCCGGCGCTGACGATATCGGTCAATTGATTATCGAGCGAGATCTCGACATTGATGAGCGGGAACTGTTCCAGGAACGATGCCATGTGCGGCTCGATCAGGATATGGTAGGCAACATAGGATGAACTGACGCGCAACATGCCCGACGGTTGATCAGTCGCCAGCAACGCTTGCGACAGCGAGTTTCTGATCAAGGCAAGTGCAGGCGCCAACGTCGCATTCAATGACGCGCCAGCCTCGGTCAGACTGACACTGCGCGTGGTGCGATTGAACAGCCTCACATTCAATTGCGCTTCCAGGTTTTTGATCGTGCGTGATACGGCAGTCGGCGTGACCCCTGTTTCTGCTGCGGTGCGAGCGAAATTCAAATGCCGTGCGGCGGCCTCGAAGGTCATCAGGCCCGGCAGGTACAGCGGCGAGGCAGAGATGATGTTTTCAAAATTTTCGGCGCGATCTGAAGGCTCAATTATGAGTTTTCTGTTCATACACTATCTCGATTTATGATTATTTACTTCATTATCGCCGATCTTCATACTGACCACATCAAACACCTCAATTCGGCCAGCCAGGCCATCTTTCGAGACAAGGAATCATCATGAAGACCTTCCGCTCCGCTTTTGCCCTTTCCATCGTGGCCCTGTCTCAAGCCCACGTTTCTGCCGCCAGCCTGCCCGGCGTCGAACACAATACGTCAACATTTTTGCAAGCCCTTGAAGGCAGCCCAGCGCTTGACACCATGATGCCGGTCGATGCCCGCGCCGTGCTGGCGAGCGCGCAAGCAGGCGCCAAGGTGGCGTTGCCAGACGCTGACGTCAGCGAAAAAACCATCCACGTCAATGGCAGCGAGCTGACGCTGACCATCGTGCGTCCGGCAGGCAGCGAACAGAAGATGTTGCCCGCGTTTATGTACTTCCATGGTGGCGGCTGGGTGCTGGGCGACTTCGCAACACACGAGCGGCTGGTGCGCGACCTTGTTGCAGGCTCGGGCGCGGTGGCAGTCTTTGTCAACTACAGCCTGTCGCCCGAGGCGAAATACGGCGTCGCCGTTGCGCAAGGCTATGCCGCAACCAAATGGGTGGCCGAGCACGGCGCAGAGATCAACGTCGACGGCAAGCGTCTTGCCGTCGCAGGCAACAGCGCCGGTGGCAACATCGCAGCCGTGGTTGCCCTGATGGCCAATGAAAAAGGCACGCCTGCACTGCGTTCGCAAGTATTGCTGTGTCCGGTGACGGATGCCAACTTCGACACGCCGTCGTACCAGCAGTTTGCCAACGGCTATTTCCTGACAAAAGACCTGATGGCCTGGTTCTGGGACAACTACACGACCGACGCCAACGCGCGCAAGCAGATCTACGCTTCGCCGCTGCAGGCGACGGTCGAACAACTCAAGGGCTTGCCGCCAACGCTGATCCAGACCGCCGAATTCGATGTACTGCGCGATGAAGCGGAAGCTTACGGCCGCAAGCTCGACGCTGCGGGCGTGAAGGTGAAGTCGGTACGCTACAACGGCCTGATTCACGATTTCGGGCTATTGAATGTGAACAGTCATGTTCCCGTGATCCGCAGCGCGATAGCACAGGCATCGCAGGAGCTCAAGACCAACCTGGGCAAGTAGCTTCAAAGCAGCGCCGGCCTGCAAACTGACCACATAAACAATTAAGTCTGCGTGCAGCAGACATTTTTCAAGAAAAAAACATGAGCAAAATATTCGCACCCCTGACACTGCGTGGCATCACTCTGCGTAACCGCTATGCCCTGAGCCCGATGTGCCAGTACACGGCAAAAGACGGCTACGCAAGCGACTACCACGCAGTCCACTACGGCCGTTTCGCCCTCGGCGGTTTCGGCCTGATGATGGTTGAGGCGACCGCTGTCTCACCCGAAGGACGCATTACGCATGGCGACCTGGGCCTGTGGGATGATGCCCATATTGCCGGCCTGGCGCGCATTGCCGCCTTTGCCAAGGCCTATGGCGCCACGCCCGGCATCCAGATCGGCCATGCGGGACCGAAAGCGAGCATCCAGCGCGCCTTTGAAGGCAACGGTCCTTTGAATGACGCCGATGCTGCGCGCGGCGAGACCCCCTGGCAGGTCGTGTCGCCCAGTGCCCGTCCGGTGGCCGACGGCTGGCTGCTGCCCACGGTGCTCGATGCTGGCGGCATCGCCAAGGTCCGTGCCGATTTTGTTGCTGCCGCCCGCCGCGCCCTCGAGGCCGGCTTCGATGTACTCGAACTGCACTATGCGCATGGCTTCCTGCTCAACGCTTTTTTGTCGCCACTGACCAACGACCGCACGGATGAATACGGCGGCAGCTTCGAGAACCGCATCCGGCTGGCCATGGAAATTGCCCGCGGAGTGCGCGCCATCTGGCCGCAGGACAAGCCGCTGTTCGTGCGCCTGTCGGCGGTTGATGGCAGCAGCACTGGCTGGACCATAGCCGACAGCGTCGCCCTGGCCGCAGCGCTGAAGGCGGCCGGGGTCGACGTCATCGACTGCTCGTCGGGTGGTTTCGGCGTCTACGAGTACCCCGATGGTTATGGCTTTCAGGTGCCGTTCGCCGCGCAGATCCGCCGCGAGGCCAATATTCGCACCATGGCTGTCGGCATCATCGTCGATCCTGCCCAGGCGGAATCGATCATCGCCTCCGGCCAGGCCGATCTGGTCGCGCTGGGCCATGCGGCGCTGCACGATCCGCACTTCCCGCTGCATGCACAGCAGGCAATCGGCGCGACCAACGCGGACACACCGCATGCGAACTGGCATATCCAGGCTGGTTGGTGGCTTGACCACCGCACCGGCAAATTGAACCGGCTCGGTCCATGGACCCCGGAGGCCGCTAATGCCGTTGCCCGCAAGGATTAAACCTCACGCCGGCCAGAACGGCCGGTTTTTCAGCTTCACCAACCAGGAGTAACACTATGAGCAAACCGACCTACGTACAAGACTATCAAGCCATCGTCGAGGTACTGAACAAGTACAACGATGGCTGCAAGCAAGCCGATAGCAGCATCATGAAACCGGCCTTCAACGAGCAGGCAACCATGTTCAGCGTTGACGCCGAAGGCAAGCTCGCTGGCGGCGGCATTCAGAACCTGTTCGACGGTATCGATACCGCTTTCCAGCCATCACCTGAAGCTCGGGGGGCTATCGTCAGAGTCGACATCGTCGGCACCGCCGCCAGTGCGCGCATCGACACCAACGATGTGTCCGGCTTCTGCTTCACCGACTTCTTCCACTTGCTGAAAGTCGAAGGCAAGTGGACGGTCGTCAGCAAGATATTCCATACCCATGTCGCACCCGGGGTGTGACACTGGTGTAGCGTAGCTCAAGCAATATTGAGCACGGCCGCCAGCGACTTGACATCGGTCCTTGACGGGCAACTGGCGGTCCTTGATGCCTTTTTTCAGCAGCTTGCCGAAGTGAGTGATGCCCTCTTTCCGCAAGGCCTCGACGGTGTCGAACACCTCGACCGGCTCCTCAATGTTCGTGAAACAACGCTGCTGCGTTCTGCGTTCTGCGGCATGGAGGCCATGTGGCTGCCAATGAAAAATGCTCCAGGGGATGCAAGAACGCTACGCGAACCGTTGCGCTTGATGGTTCACCGTGACGTACCCGGTGATGACTGGGCGGAGCTGCTGTCGCAGCAGCCTTTGTGCGCCATGACCGCGCCTCATTCGACGGGCGCCAGGTCGATCGATTCCTGCGAAAAATGCATCTGTCTTGACGCGAAGTATGCGAAGTCACCGGCGATGGTCGGCAGCGATACGCGTTATCGACCTGGGGCAACACACCTTCCATCGGGATATCGGATTGGTATACCGCCCAGAGGAAAGCCTGAGCGCTCCAGCGCGCATGCTGGTGGAGCTGATGGTAAAACATGTCTGAGCGATCGTGCTCGATTGCAGACTGTGTCGATTTGTAAATCGCGTGAACCTGCGTGCATTTGCGCACTCTAATTTAGGCTAGCGATGCCAGCCTTGCTCTGCAAGAGCAAGCTATCCAAGCGCAGTTTATTACCGAAAGGAAAAATCATGAGTGCACCACGGATCACCAGCAAACTCATCCTGGGCAGCGCCATCGTCTGTGCGCTATTGGCAGGCTGCAACAAACGCGAGGACACTGCAGCCACCACCACAATGCCGCCAGCCACCACCAACACACCGGCCACGCCGCCAGCAGATATGGCTCCGGCCCCGATGCCTTCCATACCACCCGCTGACCCAAGCTCGCCGCCGGCAGGCACTGCCCCGGCCGATGGCACAGCCACGCCGTCTGGTACAGGAACGCCATCTGGCACAGGGACGTCGCCGCCACCGGGCGGCAGCTGAGGCCTGCGGTCAGACCCGTCCGCTCCGGCGCCTGGCCTGGCGCTGGCGATGGAAAGGGCCTGATCCCTGCTGTTCAAGCCCCAGGCTAGAAGCCGCTTATTTGTGCAAGTTGACCGGCGCCGTGGCCGCAGGCGCGCGGCGTCCCATCAGGAACAGCACGGCCAGTTTCAGCATGCGGTAAATGAACCGTATCATCAGCAAGGTCAGCACGCACTCGATCAGGGTCAGGGTCAGGGCGAAGGCCACGTTCATGCGCCCTGCACGCCAGTGGAACTTGGCCACGGCGCCATCGCGGGCGATCTCGATACTGTCGTAGAAAGTCGGCACCACCAGCAAGGTCAGAATGGTCGAGGTGATCGTGCCGCCGATAATCGCGATTGCCAGCGGACGGTAAAACTCGCCACCCTCGCCCAGGCCCAGCGCGACCGGGAACATGCCGGCGATCAGTGCAAAGGTGGTCATCAGGATCGGGCGCAGGCGCATGCGGCCCGCATCCATCAGCGCCTGTTCGCGAGGATGGCCCTCCTCTTCGCGCTTGCGCGCCGCGTCCAGCAGCAGGATGGCGTTCTTGGCAACCAGGCCCATCAGCATGATGATGCCGATAAAGCTCATCAGGTTAAGGGTATTTCTCGTGATCACCAGCGCCACCACCACGCCGATCAAGCTGAGCGGCAGCGACATCATCACCGCAATCGGCGCCGTGAAAGAGTTGAACTGCATCACCAGGATCAGATACATCAGGCCGATGCCCATTACCAGCGCAATCAGCATCTCGGTAAACAGTTCCTGCTGGTCCTGGCCGGCGCCGCCCAGCGCAAGGCCATAGCCGGGCGGAAAGTCGATCGACTTGGCCAGGTTCATGGCGTCGGTCGTCACTTCGCCGTTCGAGCGGCCTTGCGCATTGGCCGACACGGTGATCGTGCGCTTGCCGTTTTTATGCTCGATGCCGGACGGCCCCTTGCCCATGGTAATACTGGCGATCTGGTCCAGCGGCACCATCTGGCTGGTGCCCGTCACGCTGATCGGCAGGCGTTCGATGTTTTCGGACGCCACGCGATCGTCAGGATGCAGGCGCACGGCCACGTCGCGCGTCTCGCCGGTCGGATCGACCCAGTCGCCCACTTCCACGCCGGCAAACGCCACGCGCAAGGATTGCGCCGCATCATTGACGGAGATGCCCATCGAATTGGCCAGGCCGCGGTTCAGTTCGATTTTCAGTTCGTTCTTCGGATCCTGTTCCGACAGGCCCACATCGACGGCCCCTGGCACCAGGCGCAGCTTGTCCATATAAGCGTTGGTAATTTCCATCAACTTGCGCGAATCGGGGCCGGTGAATTCCACCTGTACCGGTTTCTGCGCGCCATTGCTGAGGTCGTCCATCACCACATATTCGGCACCCACCAGACGTGCCACCTTGCCGCGCAACTCGACCGCCACTTCCTTGGCCGAGCGCTTGCGCGTATTGCGCTTGCCGATATCGACATAGATGCGCCCGCCGGCAGCCGTCACCGAGCTGTTGGTATCCTTGGTTTCCGGCAAGGTGCGCGCCAGCACGGCCGCCGCTTCCAGTTTCAGGCGCGAGTATTCAATGCTGCTCGACGAAGGCGTGCGCACATTGATCATCAGATTGCCCGAATCGGACGCCGGCAGGAAGCTGGTGCCGCCAAAAGTGGCATGCAGGGCAATCGCGCCCACCAGTGTAATGCCGGCAATAAACGCCATCCAGCGGCGGTGATGCAGCGCCCAGGCAATCACATTGCCATAGCGGTCGGCCTGATGGTCGAACCAGTGATTGAAACGGTCGAGTACCGCACTGATGCCTTTTTTCGGCGCCGTATGATGATCAAACGGGTCGCCCCAGTAGGCCGACAGCATCGGGTCTAGCGTAAACGAAATGCCCAGGCTGACCAGCACCGAACAGGTCACGGTCAGCGCGAACGGACGGAACCATTCGCCCGAGATGCCGGGCATAAAGGCCACCGGAATAAATACCGCGATAATCGAGAACGTGGTGGCGGCCACCGCCAGGCCGATCTCGGCCGTGCCTTCCAGCGCCGCCGTACGGCGGTCCTTGCCCATCTGCATGTGGCGCACGATGTTTTCACGCACCACGATGGCGTCATCGATCAGCACGCCGATCGCCAGCGACAGGCCCAGGAGGGTCATGAAGTTCAGGGTAAAGCCGCACAGCCAGACGGCAATAAAGGCCGCGATAACGGAAGTGGGCAGGCTCAATGCCGTGATCAGGGTCGAGCGCCAGGAATTCAAAAAGGCGTAGACGACGAAAATGGTCAGCACGGCGCCCAGCACCAGCGACTCGATCACATTGTTCAGGCTGTGCTGGGCGTTTTCGCCGCCGTCGCGCGTGACTTCCAGCTTGGTGCCTTCCGGCAGGGTCTTGTTGATCTCGACCATCATGGTGCGGATTTTATTGGCCACGCTGACCGTGGAGGCATCGCGCACGCGGGTAATCGAAATGCCGACGTTCGGCTTGCCGCTGCGCACGCTCATGCTGTCGACTTCGGCAAAACCATCCTGTATGGTCGCCACTTGCGCCAGGCGCACGATTTCGTCGCCGCTGCGCTTGATCACCACCTGCTCAAAGTCGGACGGCGACTCGATGCGGCCCACCAGGCGGATGCTTTTCTCGTCCAGGCTGCCGCGCACCTTGCCCACCGGCGCATTGGTATTCTGGTTGCGCAGGGCGTTCACCACGTCGCTGACTGACACATTGTATTCACGCAGTTTTTCCGCACGCAGCAGCACCGACAATTCGCGTTTCAGCGAACCGCCCACATTGACCAATGCCACGCCATCGACGGCGCGGAAGCGGTCCGACAGTACGTCTTCGGCCAGGCGCGAAATTTCCGCATGGCTTTGCGAGCTCGACGACAGCGCCAGCTGCATGATCGGTTCGGCGCCCGGATCGATGCGCTGAAGGATAGGTTCGCGCATTTCCAGCGGCAGCTTGTAGCGCACGGCGGCGATCGCGTTGCGGATATCGTCGGACGCTTCGATCAGATTGGTCTTGAACGAGAACTGCAGGAAGATGCTGGCCGAGCCTTCGTTGGCCGAGCTGTTAATTTCCGTCACGCCCGCTATGCTTTGCAGCGACTTTTCCAGCCGATTGACCACCTCGCGCTCGACCGTGTCGGGCGAGGCACCAGGGTAAGGAATGCTGACAACGATAAACGGCACTTCGACGTCGGGATTCTGGTTGACGCGCAACTTGGACAGCGCCAGCAGGCCGACGCACATCATCGCCAGGATCAATACGATGGTGGCGGTGGGCCGCTTGATACTGAAATCGGAAAGGAACATGGCTTAGTTTCCTTTGGTGGCGGCAGGCGTGCTGGCGCTGCTGGCGACCGCAGCGGCCGGCAGTTTTTTCGGCGCCGCCAGTTCCACCTGCTGGCCATCCTTGAAGGTCGAGCCGGGCGTGCGCAGCACGGTGTCGCCGCTGGCCAGGCCGCTTTGCACTTCCCAGTGGCCGGTGCGGATATCGCGCGCGCCGATCCGCAGCACAGTCTTGTGCAAGGCCTTGTCTTTCACGGTCCAGGTATAAGTCTGGTCGCCCGCCTTGACCAGCGCGGAGTCGGGGATCATCACCGCGCTGACGCTGTCGGCTTCAATGCGCCCTTCCGCATACAGGCCGGCCACGCGCGGCTGGGTCTTGTCATTGAAATCGACCAGCACCGCCACCTGGCGCGTGACGGCGTTGGCGGCCGGGTCGACGCGGCGTACCTTGCCCAGGAAATCCTGGCCCGGATAGCCATTGATGCGGAAACGCACGGCCTGGCCTACTTTGACGACGCCGATCTTGTCGGCCGACACCAGGCCTTCGAGGCGCATGCTGGTCGGGTCGATCACGCGTATCAGTTCCTTGCCGATCTGCGCCGTGTCGCCGTTGGACACCTTGCGTTCGCTGACGATGCCGTCGAACGGCGCACGCACGAGGGTGCGCTGCAATTGCTGGCGCGCTTGCGCGGCGCGGCTTTTCGCGGCCGACAAATCGCTTTGCGCATTGTTGCGGCGAATTTCCGTGTCCTCCAGCGCCTGGGTCGAAGTCATGCCCGAGGCGCGCAAGGTCTTCATGCGCTGGAACATGCGTTCGGACTGCTCCAGCACCTGGCTGGCGGCACGGCTGGCCTCTTCGGCCGAGTTGAGGCTGTCGCGGATCGAGGTCTCGTCGAGCCTGACCAGGATATCGCCGCGCTTGACGGCTTCGCCGTTTTCCTTCAGCACCTGGATCACCACGGCCGACACTTCGGCGCGCAGGTCCGCATTGCGCTCGGGCTGCACCGAGCCGGTGATCACCGGGCCCGAGGCCAGCGCATTGCTTTCAATGGTGAGCACGTCTTCCGGTGAAATAATCAGCCTGGCTGCCGCACCGGCCGCCGTCTTGCCGTCTTTGCCATCCTTGCCGCCCCCCTTGCCAGGGTCTTTGGACTCTTTTCCGCAAGCAGCCAGGGCAGAAGCGATGGCCAGGATGAACAGGGTTTTGCGCAACATGGGTAACTCTCCGGATAGAAGGCAGTGCATGTCAATCTGGCAACCGGGTAAGGCGCTGGCGACACGCACGATTATTTTTTTATTAAAACCGCAAGCGCCAGAGTATCCATGAGCGTCTCTGACGATGTCAATCAGCCGCTTCCTGTAATGCGGGAATCGGGGGGTGAAACGTAGTTTTTACGCCCTGAAACGCAAAACCCCGCCGGACGGCGGGGTTGGGTATTGACAGATGCAATAAGGCTGATCATCTGAACAGCGCGTTGACCAGGAAACCGATCGCCACGCCCGTGCACAGGCCGCCGGCAATTTCCACCAGGGTATGGCCCATGCGTTCGCGCAGATGAGTGTGCGCCGCACTGCCCGCCTCCCTGGCCAGGCGGTTGATGGCGGCTGCCTGCTTGCCCACATGCTGGCGCAGGCTGTTGGCGTCGATAACGACGATAAAGGCCAGGGTCACGGCCACGCCAAAGGCCGGATGGTCGATACCTTCGCGCAAGGCGATCAGGGTCGCCATGCTGGAGACGACGGCGCTATGGTTGCTGGGAAAGCCGCCATTGCCTACCAGGCCGAACGCCCATTGGCGCGTGCGGACGCTGTTGATCAAAAATTTGATCGGGCCGACCAGTATCCAGGTAATCAGGGGCGTGACGAGGTAAGCAATATCCACGGGTGTTCCTTCTCTTCTATCTCTATGTTGGTCAGATGCCATGCAAGGCGCGCCGCAATTATCGCAGATAGGGTGCGCGGGAAGAACCACCATTTTGATGCGCGCTTTGCTGCGCATAAAACGCGGCGCCCGGCGGCAAGTAATATAAAATCATGAGGTATACAACAATTGACGTAATACAACACTTCTCGAATAACATGTAACGGGGTCTTCATGAAGCATTTCAGAATTTCTTTTTTAGTGACCTTTGTCCTGATGGCGGTCTCGGGCTGGTGGGGCTACACCCACGGTGGCACCAGCGGCATGTTGCAGGCGCTGTGGATCACGGGCGTGCTGGGCGTGATGGAAGTGTCGCTGTCGTTCGACAATGCAGTGGTCAACGCTTCCGTGCTGCGCCACTGGAACGAATTCTGGCAAAAACTGTTCCTGACGGTCGGCATCCTGGTGGCCGTGTTCGGCATGCGGCTGCTGTTCCCACTGGTCATAGTCTCGGTCGCCACGGGTCTGGGCCTGATGGACGTGTGGACCATGGCCACCACCACGCCAGACGTGTACGCCAGGCACCTGACCGACAACCATGCACAAGTGGCGGCGTTTGGCGGCGCCTTCCTGCTGCTGGTGTTCCTGAACTTTTTGTTTGACGACGAAAAAGAACTGCACTGGCTGGGCTGGGCCGAGGAAAAAGTCAATGCGCTGGGCACCGAAAGCCTGGCCGTGCTGATCACCATGGGCGCCGTGGCCGCTTGCGTGGCGATGGGTCCGGTGGATGAAAAATACAGCGTGCTGGCGGCCGGCATCGTCGGCATCGCCGTCTATCTGGGCGTGAACTGGATCAGCGGCTTGCTGGAAGAAGGCGAGCCGGACCTGCAGGACGATGAAGACGGCGATGGTGCGGTGGCGGTCAAAAATGGCAATGGCCAGCTGGTGAAAAATGTCGCGCGCGGCAGCATCGGCGGCTTTCTGTACCTGGAAGTGCTCGATGCCTCGTTCAGCTTTGACGGCGTGATCGGCGCGTTTGCGATCACCAACGATGTCGTCATCATCATGCTGGGCCTGGCGATCGGCGCCATGTTCGTGCGTTCGATGACGGTGTTCCTGGTACACAAGGGCACGCTGGACGAATTCGTCTACCTGGAACACGGCGCGCACTACGCGATCGGTATCCTGGCATTGATCATGCTGGGTTCGGTCAAGTACCATATCCCCGAATGGTTCACGGGCCTGTCGGGCGTGGCCTTTATTCTGGTGTCGCTGTGGTCGTCGCTGCGCTACCGGAAACGGCATGCGGCCACGGCTTGATTTCGGCGCTTTTGCCACCATATGTCCCGCATGGATCAAACGCGCGCGCTTGATCCATGCGGGCACACCAAGTAATCCATTACTGAAAAGGAGCACCATATGGCTATCAGTTTGTTAAAAGGCGGCAACGTCAACCTGAGCAAGGAAGCACCGAACCTGAAGAAGATCATCATCGGCCTGGGCTGGGATCCTCGCTCTACCGACGGCGCCACCTTCGACCTGGACGGCAGCGCCTTTCTGCTGAAAAACGACGGTAAAGTGCGTGGCGATTCCGACTTTATCTTCTACAACAACCTGAAATCGACCGATGGCTCCGTGGTCCATACTGGCGACAACCAGACCGGCGAAGGCGACGGCGACGATGAGCGCCTCGAAATCGATCTGACCCGCGTGCCAGCCGATATCGAACGCATCAGCATCACCGTCACGATTCACGACGCCGACGCGCGCCGCCAGAATTTCGGCATGGTGTCGAAAGCGTTTATCCGCTGCCTGAACGCAGAAGGCGAACGCGAGATCGCCCGCTACGACCTGTCCGAAGACAGCTCGACGGAAACGGCCATGATCTTTGGCGAAATCTACCGCTACAACGGCGAATGGAAATTCAAGGCCATCGGACAGGGTTTCAACGGCGGCCTGGGGCCCCTCGCGCGCAGCTTCGGCGTCAACGCTTAATAGTTTTTTGAGCTAAACACAGCCGCCTGAATTGCATCAGGCGGCTTTTTTTTGGAGATTTTATATGCCAGTATTTAGTGTGACCGGTGACGTCGATCCCTTCCTGCATGTCAGCATGAAGCAGGGTGAGACCATCTATTGCGAGTCCGATGCGATGGTGATGATGGAAACGGCGCTCGACCTGAAAGGCAAGATGACGGGCGGCCTGGGCAGCGCCATCATGCGCCGCTTCGCCAATGGCGAATCATTTTTCCAGCAGCACATCGAAGCGGTGCGCGGCAGCGGCGATTGCCTGCTCTCGCCCACCCTGCCCGGCGCCATCGAAGTGGTCGACGTCGGCGCGCGCCAGTATCTGTTGAATGACGGCGCCTTTGTCGCGGCCACTTCCGGCACCGAAATGAAGGTGCGCACGCAAAGCATCGGCAATGCGCTGTTCGCGCAGTCGGGCGGCTTTTTCGTGATGGAGACGGCTGGCAGCGGCCAGGTGGTGGTGTCCGGTTTCGGCTCCATGTTCCAGCTCGACGTCGAGCCGGGCAAGGATGTGGTGATCGACAATTCGCACGTGGTCTGCTGGGACAACAGCCTGAAATATGATATTTCGGTGACCACCGGCGGCGGCAACAGCGGCGGCGGCATCGGCGGCTTCCTCGGCAATATGGTCAACAGCATGACCAGCGGCGAAGGCATCGTGCTGCGTTTTTCCGGCTCGGGCAAGGTGTTTATCTGCTCGCGCAACCGCGATGCTTTCCTGAAATGGACCGCGTCCGGCAAGGCAGGCTGATTTTTGTTTTTTTGCTATAGTTGCCCAGGCCAGCTCAAGTGTGACTGGCCGGCATCCCCGCGCGCCTGTGCTGCCCTGCTGCGCGCGGTTCTTCTTTCGCTTTTTTCTTCACCGGTTCCCGTACATGCAAAGAGTCTGGTTCAACAAAACATTTTCTTCGGTCGCCACGGCCATGCGTTTGATACGCGAGGCGGACATTGCCGCCACCGGCGGCCAGCGCCGCTATCACCTGATCTATACCAACCCGAACGAACACGCGGCAGCCTTCCTGGCGGCAGACGAATACGCGGTCGAGCCAAGCGACCTGAAGGGCGAGGATTACCTGGAATGGTGTCTGGCGTTCTGCCGTGAGCGCGCCATCACGATTTTCTGGCCAGGCCGTGCTGCCGGCAGGATCGCCAGCGCACGCGCGCGCTTTGAAGCGATCGGCACGCGCGTGCTGAGCGTGGCGACCGAGGAAGTGCTGGCCCTGATGCATGACAAGGCGCGCTTTTGCGCCGGCCTCGACCTGCCGATGGCGCCGGTGGCCGACACGCGCGCCGTCAACGATATCGCCGAATACGATGCAGCTTATGCCGAACTGCGCCCACTGCATGAACGCCTGTGCATCAAGCCGTCCGAATCCGTATATGGGCTGGGCTTTGCCGTGCTCGATGAACGTTCCAGCGCCGAGCTGCTGCTGGCCGGCGCCGCCTACAAGATCAACACGCAGGAACTGCGCGATGGCCTGGCACGGATGGAAAGCTTCACGACGCTGCTGCTGATGGAGTACCTGGACGGCCATGAATACAGCACCGACTGCGTGGCCGACCACGGCAAGCTGTTATGCGCCATTCCGCGAAAAAAATTGCACACGCCGGGCAGTGGCCAGCTGATCGAATTGCGCGAGGAACTGCTGGCCGCCTGCGAAAAACTGGCGCGCGATTACCAGTTGAACGGCGTGTTCAATATCCAGTTTCGCGAAGGGGCCAAGGGTCTTTCGCTGCTGGAGATCAATCCACGCATGTCGGGCGGCATCGGCATGGCCTGCGCGGCTGGTCCCAACCTGCCGTACATCGCACTGGCCGGCTTCGACCAGGGCTATGACCAGATCACGATTCCGGCGATCCGTGAAGGCATGCGGGTGGCCGAAGCGGCACATGCGGTGGAACTGCCATGACGACCGTGCGCCAGACCATGCCAACGGGCGAGCTGACCTTGCAGGTCGACGAGGCGCGCTTTGCACTCGACGAGCTGATCGGCTACGCGGCGCGCGCCAACGCCAAGCGCGGCTTTCTGTTTTTGTCAAAAGTGCTGGGCAAGCACTGGCCCGTCACGCCAGGCACGATGCAGGCGATCCACGATGACCTGGCCAGGCAAATCCCCTCGGACTTGCCCGGCCCGGTGGTGTTTATCGCCATGGCGGAAACCGCCGTCGGCCTGGGCCAGGGCGTGTTCGAAGCGTGGCTGAAAGCCCATCCCGGCAGCGAGGGCCTGTTCCTGCACAGCTCGCGCTACCGTGTGGGCGATATCCCCTACTTTGAATTCGAAGAGTCGCACAGCCACGCGCCGCGCCAGTTCCTGCATCTGTCCGACAACGCCAGCGCCGTGTTTGCGCGCGCGCGCAGCCTGGTATTGATCGACGATGAAGCGTCAACCGGCAATACTTTTGCCAACCTGATCGAAGTGTGCCGCGCACGCTATCCGCAGCTGGAACAACTGCACCTGGGCGTGATCACCAATTTCATGGGTCAGCAGGCCAACGCTGGCCTCGGCCAGCGCTTCGGCCTGCCCACCACGGTCGGTGCGGCCCTGTCCGGCCAATACGCTTTCAGGATGGGCGACACACCGGCGCCTGTCGCCGCCAGCGCGCAGCGCTTTGTCGCCAACGCCGAAAGGGGCGCCAGCGACGCCTTCGGGCGTATCGGCGTCGACCGCCCATTGATACCGCCATGCACGCTGGCTGCACAGCTGGCACAAAGCATCGGCGACGGTGAATCCGTGCTGGTGCTGGGCACCGGCGAATTCATGCATCCCTCGTTTTTGCTGGGGCGCGAACTGGAAGCACTGGGCAAGCAGGTGGTGGTGCAATCGACTACCCGCTCGCCTATCCTGTCATGGGGCTCGGTCGGCCATATCGTGTCATGCGACGACAACTACGGCGAAGGCATCGCCAACTATCTGTACAACGTGGCCCCCGGCCAATACCAGCACGTTTTTATCTGCCATGAGACCCCGGCCAGCCCGGCGCTCATGCAACTCGCCGGCCAGCTCCATGGCCGCCTGTTCCACTTTCAGTCAGAGACCACAATTGAAGAAATTCCTGTTTGTTGACCTGGACGACACACTGTTCCAGACCCCGAAAAAAGTTCCTGGTCAAACCGACCTGCAGCCGGCCGCCTACCTGAAAAACGGCGAGGCCTGCTCGTTTACCACGGCGCGCCAGCGCGCGTTTTTCGAGTTCGCGCAAAGCGGCATGACACTGATCCCGGCCACCGCCAGGAATGGCGACGCGTTTCGCCGGGTCGACCTGCCGTTTTCCAGCTACAGCGTGCTCGATTACGGCGGCATCGTGCTGCAGCCGGGTGGTGAACTCGACGCCGGCTGGCTGGCGCTGATGCAGGACGACATGCAGACGGCCTTGCCCGGTTTGCGGGACGCCATGCGCATCATCGACGATTTTCAAGCCAAGGCGGGCATGCCCTCGCGCGCGCGCCTGATCGAAGACTACAACACGCCGTTCTACGTCGTCGTCAAAGACCATGAAGCGCGCGGCGAACGCCTGGCCGACATCGAGCAGCAGGTGCTGCTGGACTGGATCGCCAGGGAAGGATCGGACTACTTTATCCACCGTAACGGCAACAACCTGGCCGTGCTGCCAAAAAGTCTGAACAAGGCGCGCGCCGTGGCCTATCTGCGCGCGGAACTGGAGGCCGAACATGGGCCCATCCTGAGCTTCGGCATGGGCGACAGCCGCTCGGACGCGCGCTTCATGGCTGCCTGCGACTATGCGATTATCCCGAACGGCACCCAGCTGGCGGCGCTGACGGTGGCGTCACTATGACCGGCACGACGACAGCGCATTTCAGCGGCAGCTACCGCCAGCAAGACGTCGAGTTTCTGTTGACGCCGATGGCGCTCGAACCGATACGCGACCTGGCCGAGAAAGAACGGCTGATCCAGTCCGGCCAGCGCCACTACAGCGAAATGCTGTCGCCCGAGTCGCTGCCCTCGCCTGCCTATCTGGCGCTGTTCCAGAGCGCATTCGCGGCCAACCGCCTGCAGATGGCGCGCGACTGCCTGCGCCTGGCCGCGCTGATTGCTGCGCGCCGTGAAGGGGCGATTACACTGGTGTCGCTGGCACGCGCCGGCACGCCGGTCGGCGTGATCCTGGTGCACTTGCTGCGCCAGGTATTCCAGCGCGAGTGCAGCCATTATTCGGTGTCCATCATCCGCGACCGCGGCATCGACACCAACGCGATCAAACATATCCTGACGCACGGCCACGCGGCGCACTCCATCGTGTTTGTCGACGGCTGGACCGGAAAAGGCGTGATCTCGCGCGAGCTGCGCCAGACCGTCAACGACTATAACGCGCAGCATGGCACCAGCATCGACGGCGGCCTGTTCGTGCTGTCGGACCTGGCCGGCACGGCCGCCTGCGCGGCGTCCTCCAGCGACTACCTGATCCCGTCGAGCATATTGAATGCCACGGTATCGGGCCTGGTCAGCCGCTCGGTATTGAATGAAGCAATCGGTCCTGACGACTTCCACGGCTGCGTGTACTACGCCCAGTTCGAAGCACACGACCAGTCGCGCCAGTTCGCCGATGGGCTGGTGGCCGACGCCATCGCGATTGCCGGCAGCAGCGGCATTCCGCTGGCGGTGGCGACCGATGCAGCGGCCATGGCGGCGCGCTCACAAGCCTATATGGCGCAGGCGCAAAATGACTACGGCATCAGCGACATCAACCTGATCAAGCCCGGTATCGGCGAGGCGACACGCGTGCTGCTGCGCCGCGTGCCGGAGCGCCTGATCGTGCGCGACACGAATGCGCCGGACGTGGCACATTTGCTGCTTCTGGCACAAGAAAAAGCCATCCCCGTTACCGTACAACCGGCGCTGCCTTACCAGGCGGTCGCCCTTATCAGGAGCGCAGTCGATGGATAACTCCATACACCCACAAAGTGAGCACAAGGCAGCACTCGGCGCATCGATGTATGTGCCCACCACGCACAAGGATTTGCTGGCGATCGCCAATGGCGACAAATTCGGCCACCTGCGTTCGGTGATCTTTTGCACCGAAGACGCGATCGCCGAACGCGACCTCAGTTACGCGCTGTTCAACCTGTCGCTGATGCTGCAGAACATGAGCGAGACGTCCGACACCTTGCGCTTCGTGCGCGTGCGCAATGTCGAAGTGATGGCGCGCGTGCTGCTCATGCCCGGCGTGGAAAAGCTGGCCGGCTTCGTGCTGCCCAAATCCACACGCCACAATTTTGCCTCGTACTTCGACCAGGTGCGCCACACCCATCATCTGTTGATGCCGACCCTGGAAACAGCCGAAGTGTTCGATGATGAAGAAATGAAGCTGTTCCGCGCCACGCTGGCCGCACCCGGGGTGCGCGCGCGCATCCTGGCGCTGCGCATCGGCGGCAACGACCTGCTGGCCCTGCTGGGCCTGCGCCGCCCGACCACCGGCACCATCTACCAGACCCCGCTGGGCCAGGTGATCGGCCGCCTGGTCACCATCTTCAAGCCGCACGGCTTCGAGCTCACGGCGCCCGTGTTCGAACACCTGGCGCAGCACGACTGGCTGGCAGCCGAAGTGGCGCAGGACATGGCGCACGGCATGATCGCCAAGACTGCCATCCACCCGGACCAGGTACCGCAGATCGAGCGCCACTACCAGGTGGCGCAGACCGATATCGAACTGGCTCTGCGCATCATCGACCCGGACAGCCCGGCCGTGTTTCGCATGCAGGAATCGATGTGCGAAGTGGCCACCCACAGCAGCTGGGCGCAACGCATGATCGAACAGGCGCGCCTGTTCGGTATCCGCCATGCCGATGGCGCCACCCGGCCATTCCAGTTGACTCCACTCACCAGTGACGAAGGGACTGCACGACCATGACCAATTTCACACGCGGCCAAAAAGGCAAGCTGGCCGACCTGGGCCTGAACGGCCCGTTTGCCGTTACTCTCGATATCGCATCCGGCTCGATGGAAGTCGATGTCAGCTGCTTCGGCGTCGACGCCAGCGGCAAGCTGTCGGACGACCGCTACATGGTGTTCTACAACCAGAAAAGCGCGCCCGACAATGCCGTCACGGTGGAACTGAACGGCCCACGCTCGGTATTCCAGATCGACCTGGCGCGCCTGCCCCAGGCTATCGACAAGCTGGTGTTTACTGCCGCGACGGAACAGGGCAGCATGCGCGCGCTGGGCGCGTCCAGCCTGGCGCTGGGTTCCGCCGCCACGTTTGCGTTTGCCGGCGCCGACTTCCAGGATGAAAAAGCAGTGATCATCGGCGAGCTGTATCGGCGCGACGGCAGCTGGCGCTTCGGCGCCGTCGGCCAGGGTTTTGCCGGCGGCTTGAGCGCGCTGCTGAAGCACTTCGGCGGCAGCGAGGCGGGATCGTCGTCACCCGCTCCTGCTCCGGCATCGGCTCCAGCACCCGTACCGACACCGGCCGCACCACCGGCAAATAAAATCTCGCTGTCGAAAATTCGCCTGGAAAAGCGCGGCGACAAGATCTCGCTCGACAAGCGCGACAGCGGCGGCTATGGCCGCATCAAGGTCAACCTGAACTGGAACCAGAACGCCGCCCAGGGCCAGGCGCCGGCCTCGAAACTCGATACGGGTTTTCTTGGCAAGCTGTTCGCCAAACCGGCCGGCCGTGCGGGCGGCATCGACCTCGATATCGGCTGCCTGTTCGAAATGAGCAACGGCAGCAAGAGCGCGGTGCAGGCGCTCGGCAACAGCTGGGGCGCGTTCGACCGTCCACCGTACATCCACCTGGAAGGCGACGACCGTACGGGCAGCATCAGCAGCGGCGAGAACATTTTTATCAATGGCCTTCACTTCGACCAGATCAAGCGCGTGCTGGTGTACGCCTTTATCTATGAGGGCGTACCCAACTGGGCCGCCACCGATGGCATGGTAACGATCGAAATCCCGGGCCAGCCGACCGTCGAAGTGCGCCTCGACAGCGAAAGCCAGCACGCCATGTGCGCGATCGCCATGCTGGAAAACCAGAACGGCAACCTGCAAGTAACAAAATTGGTGGAATACTTCGGCGGCCAAGGTAAAATCACGGCGCACCAGGCGATGGACGAACGATATAACTTCGGACTCAATTGGAAGGCAGGTCGCAAGGATTAAAAGGCGTCCTTGCACCAGCAGCGGAAGGCTGGGGTCAGGCGGGGACGCCGAGTCCCGGCGGGTCTGACCCCGGATTCTATTTAATATAACGATACATTCTCCATGACCCCGACCACCAAAAAATTCAGCATTGCCTTTGTGATCTTCCTGCTGGCAGGCGCCTTGCTGCTGGCGGCCTATACCTGGCTGACCCTGAGCTTTTCGTATTCGGAAGGCGAACGGGCCGGCCACTTGCTGAAGTTTTCCAAGCGGGGCTGGGTCTGCAAGACCTGGGAGGGCGAATTGATGCTGACGGCGCTGCCGGGCACGATACCGGAGAAATTCCAGTTCAGCGTGCGCGACGAAGCCGTGGCAAAACAGCTGACGTCGGCCGCCGGCAAGCAAATTCTGCTCAGCTATAACCAGCACAAGGGCGTGCCGACCGACTGCTTCGGCGAGACCGAATACTACGCCGACAAGGTCATGCTCAATCCTTGACAGCCCCCTGAAACTGTAGAACGCCTAACAAAACCGTAGCGAGCGGAAGGGAGTTGTGGCTGAGAAGCGCAACCGTACGAAGGTACGGTGAGCATCGCAGGCCGCAAATACCGACGCGCAGTAGGTTTTGTTCGGTGTTCTCAGTCTTCCTGGTGCGCGCGCCAGACAGTGCCCGTCACGGCATTGGTGTGCGTCAGGCGGTCCAGCACTTCGCGCGTCATGCTGGCCGACGTCACCTGTTCGGCCTTGACGCGGGCTGCCGTCAAGGCTGCCGAAAACTCGCCCTGTTTTTCACGCAGGCTGGCGCGCAGGTCGGCCAGTTCGCGTTCCTGCTGCTGTGCACGGCGCATTTCCAGTTCCAGCAACTGCTGCTTGGCCACCGCCATCGCGCGCGTGGTCTCGGCCGCCTTGCGCTGCAGGGCCGCATGCGCCTGGGCGCTGTCGAGCAGGGCTTGCTGGGCTTCGAGTTTCTCCTGGGCCGCCTGGCGGGCCGCCATTTCGGCCTGTTCGCGCAAGCACATGGCGTCCTGGGCCTGCTGTTCCATCAGCGAGCGCGCTTCGGCCGCCACGGCTGCCTGCTTTTCCGCGTCCAACCTGCCGGCGATGGCTTTCGAAGCGCGTTCTTCGGCGCTGGTAGCCTGGCGCTGCTGCGCCAGCTTTTCATCGATCAGCGCCAGCGATTCGCGCTCGCAGGCGACAAAGGCCCGTTCGGATTCCAGTAGTGCTTGGGCAGCTTGCGCCTTGTCGCTTTCCACGCGGGCGCGCTCGCCATGCACCAGGCCCAGTTCCACCGCCAGTCGCGCCTGCGCCTGCACCGCCTGCGCGGCGGCCGCCTTCTGTTCGGCGTCGACCAGCGCCTGCTCCAGCAAAATGCGGGTGGCCGCCGCTTCCTGCTCGGCAGCGTCCTTCAGGGCCAGTTCCGCTTCCTGCCGGGCTCGCAGCACGTCAAGCTGCGCCTGCTCGGCGGCAGTGCGCTCCTGACTTGTCTGCATGGCCAGCGTTTCCGCATCCAGTTTCGCCTTCAAGGCCGCAACGGCGGCCCGTTCGGCGGCGACTGTTTCCTGTTCCTGCACCGCCAGGCGCTCGGCCTGCAGCGCTTTTTCTTCCATCAGTTCGGCTGCCTGGCGCTGCGCCGCCAGCTGTGCTTCGGCACTGGCGAGCAGCTGCTGCTCGGCTTCGTTCTGGCGTTCGGCCAGCTCGCTGGCTGCCTGCGCCGCCACTGCGCGCTCTTGCGCCAGCCTGGCCGCCTGTTGCTGCGCTTCGCTCTCACGCGCAGCAGCCAGGCTGGCCTCATGCTCGGCCGCCTCGCGTGCACGGGTTTCCTGCAGCGCCGCGTTCTCTGCTTCCATGCGGGCGTGGCCGGCGATTTCCGCATCCTGCTCGGCGGTGATACGGGCCAGTGCCACGGCACGCAACTGGCGGTCGACTTCGATGCGCGCTTCGGTCGCAGCCAGGATGCGCATGTCGGCGTCGCGGCGCGCCTGGGCGCTGGCGGCGGCCACCATTTCAAGGCGTTCGCGGTGAATCGCCGCATCGCGCAGTTCTTTTTCCGTCTGCAGGCGAAGATGCAGCGACTGCGCCGCATGGCGTTCCGATTCGGCCTGCGCCAGCGCAATCGCTTCGCGCTCCTGTTCGAGGTGAGCCAGTGCGCGCGCTTCTTCCAGCGCCCGCACTTCGGCGGCGGCGCGGTTGAAGGCCGATTCCAGCGCGATCTGGTCGGCGCGCTCGCGCTGCACCGTCAATTCCAGCGCTTCGCTTTCCGCTTCGGCCAGCATTTGCGCCGTCTTGCGCGCGCCGTGGGCATGGCGCTCGCGTTCACGCGCCATCACGGCCACCCTGGCGTCGGCCGAGGCGATGCCGACCATTTCCTGCTTGGCCGCCTGCACGGCGGCGACCCGTTCGAGCGCCTGCAGGCGCGCTTGTTCGGTTTGCACCTGCAGTTCTTCAGCCGCGCGCGCAGCCTGTTCGGCCAGTTCCGACTGTACCGCCACCTGCTCGCTGGCGCGCATGCGGCTTTCCTGTTCGGCACGCGTGCGCTGTTCGGCGGCCAGGCGAATTTCGTTGTCCGATTCCGCGCGGGCGCGCAGTTCGGCCGTCTCCAACTTCACCGCTTCGAGGCGCGCCACGCTCGCTTGCGCGGCGGCGCGCATAGTTTCCAGGCGGTCGCGGTTGGCGGCGATGGCCTCTTCGGCCGCTTGTGCGTTTTGCTGGGCGGCGGCAGCGGCAGCCACATCGATGGCGGCGCGGTCTTCGGCCAGCGCGCGCACGCGCGCCTCGGCCAGGGCGCGGCTTTCGGCGGCGCAGGTGGCCCTGGCTTCCGCTTCGACCCTGGCGATGGCTTCGTGAATGGCTTTCAGTTCCATCTGCTGGCGGCCGGCAACCGGTTCGGGAGTATGTTCCGGCGCGTCGCCTTCGGCATCCGATTGCGGCGCCGGCAACATCGGCACGGCCTTGACCTGGGCCACGGGGGTGCCGGCCTGCGGGTCGATATCCTGGAAATCATGCAGCGAGACGATGCTGTCCTGGTCGAACTCGTCGTCGAGGGCGGCGGCGGCTTGCTGATCGTGCTGTGCTGGCATGCGGGTGTGCATAATTTCTCGCTGAATCGGATGAATTACAGTATTCCTGTCGGAATTATTACCACCATTATCAGGCCCCATGGCAGATATCAGCGCGCCAATCAGAGCCGTATTTACCGTGCTTTTCCTGTGTTAGCTCAGATAGGCCAGAGCGGCGCTTCATCCATCAGCGCCACCTGTTCGCGCAATTCAAGTATGCGGTCCTGCCAATAACGTTGCGTGTTAAACCACGGGAAGGCGACCGGAAAGGCCGGGTCGTCCCAGCGGCGCGCCAGCCAGGCCGAATAATGGATCAGGCGCAAGGTGCGCAGCGCCTCGACCAGGTATAGCTGGCGCGGCTCGAAATCGCAAAAATCCTCGTAGCCGGCCAGGATATCGCTCATCTGGCGCACCTGGTCGCCGCGCTCGCCCGACAGCATCATCCACAGGTCCTGGATGGCGGGCCCCATGCGGCTATCGTCGAAGTCGACAAAATGGGGGCCGGCATCGGTCCACAGCACATTGCCGCCGTGGCAATCGCCATGGGTGCGCAGCAGCGCCACGTCGCCGGCGCGGTCATAGCAGCGCTTGACGCCGTCAAGCGCCTGCTGCGCCACGCTGGAGTACGCAGCCACCAGTTCGGGGGGCAGGAAGCTGCCGGCCAGCAGGAATTCGCGCGGCTCGACGCCAAAGGTTTGCGGATCGAGCGCCGGGCGCTCCTTGTAGCTGGCCAGGGCGCCGACGGCGTGGATGCGGCCGATAAAGCGCCCTGTCCATTCGAGCGTGGCCGGGTCGTCCAGCTCGGGTGCGCGTCCGCCATGGCGGGGGAAGACGGCAAAGCGGAAGCCCTGGTACTGGTGCAAGGTCGCACCGTTGATTTCCAACGCCGGCACCACCTGGATTTCACGCTCGACCAGCTCGGACACGAACGCGTGTTCTTCCAGTATGGCGGCGTCGCTCCAGCGCCCGGGGCGGTAGAACTTCACCACCAGCGGCGCGCTATCTTCGATGCCGACCTGGTAGACGCGGTTTTCATAGCTGTTCAAGGCCAGCAGCCGGCCGTCGCCGTACAGGCCTACGCTGTCGAGCGCGTCGAGCACGCAATCGGGGCTCAGTTCGGAATAAGGGTGGACGGGCCGGTCGTCCTGCGGGGGGTTTTCGTTGTGCATAAACGCCATTGTACGGCGCGCCACCACGCCCTGCATAAACACTTCGGCGATGCGGCGCCGCAAAGCGTATACTGTCCGCTTACATTCAATAAAGAGCAAGCCATGCAACTCGAACAGCCATTATCAGAAAAAGAATTTGACGAACTAGACCAATTCCTGTTGTCGGACCGGTGCTCCGAAGACGCCATGACCATGGATATGCTGCACGGCTATCTGACGGCCGTGGCCATCGGCCCGGAACCGATCATGCCGGCCGAGTGGTTGCCGCGCGTGTGGGGCGAAGATATCAAGGACGCGCCCAAGTTCAAGAACAGCAAGGAAGAAGAACGCATCGTCAACCTGATCATGCGCTTCATGAACGAAGTGCTGGTGACGTTCGAAGTGGCGCCGAAAGAATTCGAGCCACTGTTCGTCGAGCACGACCACGAAGGCCAGACCCTGATCGACGCCGAAGCCTGGTGCTGGGGCTTCTGGGACGGCATGGAGCTGCGCGAAGGTTCGTGGAACGAGATCTGGGACTCGGAAGTGGGCGAGCTGATGCAGCCTATCTACCTGCTGGGCGCCGACGAGATCGAGGAAGAAGAGCTGAAACTGGTGGAAGACCCGGTCAAGGCGCACAAGCTGGCGCAGGAACTGGAAGCGAACCTGCCGGCGATCCACCGTTTCTGGGTACCGCGCCGCAAGCCGGCCGTGCAAACCCTGAAACGCGAAGAGCCGAAAGTGGGCCGCAACGACGACTGCCCTTGCGGCAGCGGCAAGAAGTACAAGAAGTGCTGCGGCGCCGAGCCGGCAACGGCAGCCGCCGACGATTAACGTCAGCTATCGGCTGTCAAACACTTCAGCGCCGGGCACCGTCCCGGCGTTTTTTATGGCCTGCCGATAACTGCGACACGGTCCCGGCAGCCTGCTGCACCGGCGGCTGCGCAGCCAGTGCCAGCGCGTCTGCGCCGAGTTTTTTCAGCGCGATGCGGCGTGCCACACTGGCGGCGATCATGCGGCGCATAACTGATCCTCCGAGACGACGCGTTCGACCACCTGGCGCCACTCGCACAACTCCTGCGTGCCCGGTTTGCGCTCGCCGAAGAACATAACGATGGTGTTGCCTTTCGCATCGAACAGTTCTAGCGACGTCACCAGGCCATCAACGGTGGGCTTTTTCACCACCCAGGCGCTGGCGATATGGTCCTCTCGCAAATGCAGATTGAAGCGCAGATCGAGGATATTGATCCATGGCCCGGTCACGGCGATCTTGTGCACGGGACCCGAGTGGATCTGGATCATGCCGGGGTTGCCGACAAACGCCATGATGGCCACTTTTTCGCGCGCCGCCTCGTTCAGCAGATCGAGCACGCAGGAAGTGTCGAGCTGCTGCACGAAGCGCGGCTCGGCCAGGCGCAGGCCCTGCAGGCGCGAGACCGAATATTTCTTCAGCAAGGCGAAAAAATCATGGGTGTCGCGCAGGCCGGCCCATGCAGCGCGAAAGCCGGACACGTCGATCTGCGCGTCGGGCAGCTCCAAGGCCGGTGCTGGCGCCGCCACCACGGCCATGCCCGGTTCCTGGTCGTCATCGGCAAAGCGCGTCACCAGCGCCTCCCAGGCGGCCAGATCGCTTTGCGGTGTCAGAAAAATCTTGTGCACGGCATGGCCGCTCGCATCGAAAAACTGCAGGCTGCGCTGCACGGTGTTTTCCTTCAGCTCGCGCACGGCAAAGCCATGTGCCCACTGGCGGTAGAACACGCGCAGGTCGATCTCGCCACCGAGCACCAGGCCCACTTGATGGTTATGGCTGGCATGGCGGTAGACGCCGGTTTTTTCATGCACGCAGCAGGCATTGCGCGTCAGGGCCATCACCTCGCCCACCGGTTCCAGCGCGGCGATCATCGCCGGCCATTCGGCACGCAAGCGTTCGGCGCCCAGCCAGGCACCGTCGTCCAGCGACAGCCCCGCATGCGCGGCGATCAGCTCGCCTTCGGCTATCTGCAACTGCTGCGCGATATCGCGGTGGCGCGCATTTTTTTCGCGGCGCAAACGGGCGAACTGTTCAACGATCTCGATATTGCGGGATGGAAACGTGGTGGGCACGGTGATCTCCTTTCAAGGCGAACACTGGCTGGCGAGAGGCTGGCTGGTGGGGAATGGTCGTCTAATTATAAATGAGAATCATTCGCAATTTAAGATTTATTTGTATTGTTGTTAGCACCCCTGCGCCACCAGAACACCGGCAAAACGGATTAAATCCCGGGTCGCCCAGACAGGCGTTCCGGGCCAAGCGGGCGTCTCCGGCCCGCCATTTTCAAGGTCAAGCGCTGGCCTGCACACCCGGCATCGCGGCGGCCTTGGTTGCGGGCTTGTGCGCCAGCAGTATTACCGCCGCCAGCACCATGGCGCCGCCCAGCAATTGCGTACCGCTGACTTTTTCACCAAGCATGCCCACGCCAAACGCCATGGTGATCACCGGTTCGAAGGTGGAAATGATCGACGCGCGGGCTGCGCCGATCTGCGCCACGCCGGCAAAAAACGCCGCGATTGCGATCGCCGTGGAAAACAGGGCGATCGCCGCCACCGCCAGCCAGCCGGTAGCCGTGCCGGGCAGCGACACGCCCTGCCAGACGGCAATCGCGCTGTTGGCCAGGCCGGCCGTGCCCAGTATCACCACGCAGGCGGCCAGCGGGTGGATAATGACCGCGCTTTTCGACAGGCTGTTGCCGAACAGGATATACACGGCGTAGACACCGGCCGCCATCAGCGCCAGCGCAATGCCGATAGGCTGGCCCTGCAGCTTGCCGCCCAGGGTGACGGCCATGCCGGCAATCGCCAGCGCCATCAGCACCAGCATGCGGCGGTCCAGCTTTTCCCAGCCCAGCGCCAGCGCCAGGATCGTCACCAGCACGGGATACGCATACAGCAGCATGGCGCACAGGCCGCTGCTGGCATACAGCAAGGCATTGAAATAGCCTTGCGACTGGGCGGTGTACATCAAGCCCATCAACACATAACCGGCCAGCAGGCGGCCACGCGGCAAGCGCCAGCCACCGAGCCAGATCAGCGGCAACAGCAGCATCGCGGCGATCACGAAACGCAGGGCCAGCATGGTCGACGGGTTGACCCCGGACGCATACGCCGCCCTGGCAAAGACTGCGGAACTGCCGAAACCGGCAGCCGACAACAACACCAGCGCAACGGCGCGGCGATCAGACATGACTTACCTCTTCAAATAATGGGAGCAACGCCGTTCACTGGTGGCGTTGAAAATATTGGACATGCGTCAATGAATTTGCGGGTGCAATTGACGCAGCATCGATATGATAAGTGCTTGCGGAAAATGAAACAAAGCAATATTCTTCACGGACAGACTCAATTTAATTAAGGCTCGCATGTCCCGTCACCTGCCCCCTCTCGCCGCCCTGCATGCGTTTGAAGCGGCCGCCCGCCATGAAGGCTTCCAGCGCGCCGGCGAAGAACTGCATGTCTCGGCCGGCGCCATCGGCCACCATGTGCGGCAGGTGGAAGCCTGGCTGGGCGTGGCGTTGTTCCAGCGCCTGCCGCGCGGCGTGGTGCTGACCGGCGCCGGCCAGCGCTACGCGGCCGCGCTGGGGCCGGTGCTGAACCAGTTGGCCGACATCTCGGAAGCGGCGCGGCGCCAGGGCGACGACAAGGTGGTGACGGTAACGGCCACCAGTTCGCTTGTCTCGCGCTGGCTGATGCCGCGCCTGGGCCGGCTGCGCGACCGCCACCCGCAGATCGAGCTGCGCGTGCTGGCGTCGATGCACCCGGTGGACCTGGCGCGCGACGGGGTCGATGTGGCAATACGGCTGGGGCCGGGCCGCTACCCGGGCCTGAAGGTGGACTTGCTGATGGAAGAACGATTTTCGGCCGTCTGCAGTCCCGGCTTTCGCGCCAGCGCTGCCAAGCTGCGCACGCCTGCCGACCTGCTGCGCTACCCGCTGCTGCACGATGAGCCGGAGGTGCGCCTGGACGGTGAAATCGACTGGGGCCGCTGGCTGCACAGCTGCGGCGTGGCCTACAGCGGCAACAGCGGTGCGCGTTTTTCGCACACCTATTTATGCCTGGACGCGGCCGCCAGCGGCCAGGGCGTGGCGATCGCCGCCAGCCCGCTGATTGGCGACGACCTGCGCTCGGGCCGCCTGGTGCGCCTGTTCGAACACCAGGTGCTGGGCCCCCATTGCTACTACCTGCTGCGCTCGCCCCAGGCCGAAGCGCGCCCGCTGGTGCACGCGTTTTGCGAATGGTTGATTGCCGAAGCGCGGGCCGACCAGGAAAGCGTCTGGCCGCAGGTAACGTGAGACTGCTTACAGTTTGATAAAGTGCTCGCGATAGTATTTCAGTTCTTCGATCGATTCGAGGATATCGGCCAGCGCCGTGTGCTTCTGGTGCTTCTTGAAGCCGGTGGCGATCTCGGGCTTCCAGCGCTTGCACAGCTCTTTCAGGGTCGACACGTCGACGTTGCGATAATGGAAGAATGCTTCCAGCTTAGGCATCCCGCGCACCATGAAGCGGCGGTCCTGGCCGATGGTGTTGCCGCACATCGGTGACTTGCCCGCTGGCACGTACTTTTTCAGGAACGCGATCAGTTCCGCTTCTGCCTGGGCTTCCGTTACGGTCGAGGCCTTGACCTTGTCGATCAGGCCCGAGCGGCCGTGGGTGCCCTTGTTCCAGGCATCCATCTTGTTCAGCGTTTCGTCGGACTGGTGGATCACGAACACGGGGCCTTCGGCCAGCAGGTTCAGGTGCATGTCGGTGACCACCACCGCCACTTCGATAATGCGGTCGGTGTCGGGCTCCAGGCCGGTCATTTCCATGTCGACCCAGACCAGGTTCATCTCGTTGGGACGGGCCGGCACGGCCGGTGCAGGGGAGGATGGGGGTAAGTCGGTCGCTTGTGACATAATTCTCTCTTGGCCTAAAAACTGAATAATCGGCCATTTTCTCACAGGCACAGAATGTATTCACTCGCGTTTTCGATTTTGTTTGTTTCCATCCTTGTTTTGACCCTGCTGGTGCGCTTCTGGCTCGCCTCGCGGCAGATTCGCCACGTGCTGGCCAACCGCGCCCGGGTGCCTGCCGAATTCGCCGAAAAAATCTCGCTGGTGTCGCACCAGAAAGCGGCCGACTATACGGTAGCAAAAACCAAATTCGGCCTGTTGACCCTGCTGGTCAATAGCGCCGTGCTGATCGGTTTTACGCTGCTGGGCGGCCTGCAATGGCTGGCGCTGCACCTGCAGGACCTGACGGGGCCGGGCATGGCCTACCAGATCGGCCTGATCGTCGCCTTTGTCGCCATCTCGGGCCTGATCGACCTGCCTTTTGATTATTACCGCCAGTTTGTGCTGGAACAGCGCTACGGCTTCAATACCATGCGCCGCGGCCTGTTTTTCATGGATATGCTCAAGGGTGTCGGCTTGGGCGCCGTGATCGGCCTGCCGCTGCTGTGGGTGGTGCTGGCGCTGATGGAGAAGTCCGGCGCACTGTGGTGGTTCTACGCCTGGTGCGTGTGGAGCGGCTTTCAGTTGCTGATGATGGTGCTGTACCCGACCGTAATCGCGCCGCTGTTCAACAAATTCACGCCGCTGGCCGACGAAGCGCTGAAAAGCCGTATCGAAGGCCTGATGCAGCGCGTGGGTTTCGCGTCGAAGGGCTTGTTCGTGATGGACGGCTCCAAGCGCAGCGCCCATGGCAACGCGTACTTTTCAGGCTTTGGCGCAAATAAGCGCATCGTGTTTTTCGACACCCTGCTGTCGCGCCTGGCGCCGCATGAAATCGAAGCGGTGCTGGCGCACGAACTGGGCCACTTCAAGCTCAGGCATATCGTCAAGCGCATCGTCATGATGTTCGCCATTTCGCTCGGTTTCCTGGCACTGCTGGGCTATCTGAAAACCCAACCCTGGTTTTATGCAGGCCTGGGCATCGATCCGATGGCGCTGGCGCTGACCGGCCAGTCTACCGACGCCATCGCCCTGCTGCTGTTCGCCTTGGCGCTGCCGGTATTTACCTTCCTGCTGGGGCCGTTGACGTCGCTCGGCTCGCGCAAGCATGAATTCGAGGCAGACGCTTTTGCCGCCCGGCATACGCAGGCCGACGACCTGGTGTCGGCGCTGGTAAAAATGTACGAAGACAATGCCTCGACCCTGACACCGGACCCGCTGCACTCGGCCTTTTACGATTCGCATCCGCCGGCCAGCGTCCGCATCCGACACCTGAAAGGAACACCCGCATGAACCTGCCACACACCATCGAAGAACTGACCCTGCAAACTTGCGCACCACTGCAGCACGCCCTGAGCGAGGCCGGCATTGCCGCCCTGCTGCCGCTGCTGCCCGAGTGGGCGCTGGAACACGGCAAGCTGTGCCGCAGTTACGACTTCCAGAATTATTACCAGACCATGGCCTTCATCAACGCCCTGGCCTGGATGACGCATACCCAGGATCATCACCCGGAGCTCATCATCACTTACAAAACCTGCACCGTGCGCTACGATACGCACTCGGTCAACGAGGGCGCCGGCGGTCTGTCGGAAAACGACTTCGTCTGCGCCGCCAAGGCCGATGCCATTTACGCCGGCCGACAGGTGGAAAAATGAGCGATGCCAAGTTAGTTGGCATCATTATTGCCGCCCACGGCCGCCACTACCTGGCTGACGTCGAGGGCGCCAAGCTGCAATGCGTCACACGCGGCAAGAAGACCAATGTGGCGGTCGGCGATATCGTGCACCTGACGCGCACCTCGAACGACCAGGCCGTGATCGACCGCATCGAAGAGCGCAAGACCCTGCTGTACCGCTCGGACCAATACAAATCGAAACTGCTGGCCGCCAACCTGACCCAGCTGTTCATCGTGGTGGCGACCGAGCCGGGCTTTGCCGACGACCTGATCTCGCGCTCGCTGGTGGCGGCCGATGCGGCCGGCATCGAGGCACGCATTATCCTCAACAAAACCGATGTGACCGCCTCGCTGGAGCGGGCCCGCGAACGCCTGCTGCCGTATTCGTCGATGGGCTACCCGGTCGACGAAGTATCGGCGCGCGCCAACCCCGAACACGCGGTGGCCACCCTCGCGCCGCTGCTGGCCGGCCAGTCGTCTATCCTGATCGGCCAGTCGGGCATGGGCAAATCCTCGCTGATCAACCTGCTGGTGCCGGACGCCGACATCGCCGTGCGCGAGATCTCGGCTGCGCTCGACACGGGCAAGCACACCACCACCTTCACACGCCTGTACACCTTGCCGGAGCTGGGCCAGCACAGCTCCATCATCGACTCGCCCGGTTTCCAGGAATTTGGCCTGTATCATTTGTCGGAAGGCATGCTGGAACGCGCTTTCCGCGAATTCCAGCCCTATCTGGGCGGCTGCAAGTTCTACAACTGCCGCCACCTGATCGAGCCGCAGTGCGCCATTCTCGATGCCGTGGCCGGTGGCAAGATCACCAGAATGCGCCATACGCTGTATGGCCAGCTGCTGCACGAGTCGGCGCAGACCTTGTACTGATCGTAAGCAGCGATAGTCAAACTTATGCAAAAACGGAGACTGATCGGAAAAATTTAATTTCGCCGATCAGCTAATTTTCCATATTTCATTCAAAAACCGTTCATCCCCGGTTTTCAGCATTTCATCCCGCAAAAGCTGCGATTCGTCGCTGGCGCCGTACCTGCGCGTGCCGCTTTTGCTACCTTGTCATCTGTCGCTGCAAACAACGCTGTCAGTGACCGCCCCCTCCCTGCTCTCCAGCAAACCAACCTGATCAAAGGTGATGTCATGCATAAAACCCGCTTTCCCCGCTTCCTGCCGCTTGCCGCCGCCCTGTTCACCCTGGCCAGTGCCGGTGCCATGGCCCAGGCTACAAACGCGCCCGCCGTCACCGACAGCGTACGCGTGACCGTCGGCACGCCATACCACGTCACCGCCGAGGAAGCGGCGACGCTCGACCGGCCGTACCAGCTATCGAACGGCCAGGTATTCTTCGTGCGTCAGCAAGACCATCAGTTTTTCGGCCACCTGGCGCAACACGCCAACGGTCCGGCACGGCATGAAGTGGAACTTCAACCCAGCGGCCCGGGCACGTTCGTCACCAGAAAAGGTGTCAGCCTGGCCTTCAGCAACGCTGGCGAGCGGGTGGTGATCGACGATGCGCAAACCTTGCCGGGCTTGCGCATCAGCGACGACATGCGCACGGCCAACAGCGCCGACGGCGGCACGCATATCCGCCTGGTTTCGCGCTGACCAGCGGCCCTCGCGCCATAGTGGCGCCAGTCCCCTGCTGAACATTTTTCCGGCAATGCAGCTTACAATGCGAGACGAACGGCCAGCTTGATGACAGGCTGGTGCGACTCTTTTGCACGGAGACTAGCTGTATGGACATGTTCGCGCTGGACCAGGACATCAGGCAGTGGGAAGGCGCCTTGCCGGCCCTGCATGGCGCTGCGCGCCTGCCGGTATTGCTGCCGCTGTGCTGGCATTTGCGCCAGCGCGACGGCAGGCGTGCGCTGCACCTGGCGGAAGAGGCGCGCCGGTGGCTGCCCCACGCGGGGCTGTCACAGCAGGCGCAGCAACTGGCGTTGGCGCGCCTGCAACTGGTACGGGCCGAAGTGCAATGGCTGCACGGCGCGCTCGATGAAGCCGAAACCCTAGCCCAGGCTGCGCATGCGGTGCTGTGCACGCATGGTGACGGCGCCGCCTGCTTTGACGCGTACTGGCTGCTGGCCTCGATCGCGGTCGACCGCGGCGACCATGTGCGCAACAGCGCGCAATTACAAACCGCCTCGGAACAGGCGCGCAGCGCAGGCGACGCTATGCGCGCCAGCCTGGCAGACGCCGCCATGGCGCGCTGGGCCGTGATGCGCGATGGGCCTGCGGCCCAGCAGCGCTGGAGCGAACAATTCGACAGCAAAGCCGCGCTACACCCCGCCCTGGCAACCTGGGTGCATGATTTTCACGGCGGCCTGGCTTTTGTTTCGCACGACCTGGGTACCGCCGTAGGGCATTACATGCAAGCCTATGAGGCGGCGCTGGCCAGCGGCCAGTTGCGCCCGGCGATCACGGCCGCCATCAATATCGGCGACTGCTTCGGCAACCTGAACGACCATCAATCGGCGCTCGAATGGATGCAGTGCGCGCTGGACCTGGCGCGTCCGACCTTGTGGCCACGCAGCATCGGCGCCTGCCAGACGCATACGGCCGAAACCATGCGCAAGCTGGGCCGGCTGGACGCGGCCAGCGAACTGCTGCGTGAAGCGCTGCAGGTGCTGGCACCGGTATCGGGTGCGCGCAGCTATGCCAACGCCCTGTTTTACCTCGGTGAGCTGAGCCTGGACATGGGCGACTACGACATGGCGCTCGACGCCTTCAGCCGCCTGGCGCAGCGCGCAGAAGCGCTGGACCACGCCGATTTCCGCTGCAAGGCCCAGCGCGGCAGCGCGCATGCCCTGTCCTACCTGGACCGGCCCGATGATGCGTTGCTGGCGGCCGAACGCGCATTGCAGCTGGCCAGCGCGCGCGGCGACGCCGTCAACCAGATGGCGGCGCTGCGCGTGCTGGCAATGCTGCATGCGCGCCACGCGCTGCCGCCACCGCCGGCCATGCTGGAACGCAATCCGGCGCTGCATTATCTGCACCGGACCTTGCAGGTGGCGTCAAGCATCGACGGCTACGCGCCGCCGGGCGAGCTGCTCGACGCTCTGGCGCGCGAATATGCGCATGTGGGCGACTACGCGCGCGCCTACGATATCGCCCTGCAGGCGGGCGCCGCGCGCGAGCGCAGCCATACCCGGCAGGCCACCAACCGGGCAATCGCCATGCAGGTGCGCCACCAGAGCGAACATGCGCGCTCCGAGGGCGACCACCACCGCGAGCTGGCCGCCTCCGAAGCGCGCCGCGCCGAAGTGCTGCAGCAGACCAGCGACACACTTGAACGCCTGTCGGCCATCGGCCAGGAAATCACCACCCATCTCGACGCCGGCGCCGTGTTCCAGGTACTCGACCGCCATGTGCACGCTTTGCTGCCCGTCAATACTTTTGCCGTCTACATGCTCGACGCAACCGGCACGGCGCTGCGCCGCGCGCACGGCATGGAGGCCGGCCTGCCGCTGCCGCACAATGCGATTCCGCTGTCGAATCCGCGCGCCTATTCGGTGCGCTGCCTGACGAACCGCAGCGAAGTGTATATCGCGCAAGTTCCCCCAAGACGCCACGCCTACACCGTGCCCGGCACTCTGCATAACCAGAGCGTGTTGTACGTGCCTTTGACCGTCGGCGAGCGCATCCTCGGCGTAATGACGGTACAAGCCTGCCATGCCCACGCCTATGGCGAGCGCGAACGGCTGATCTTTCGCACCCTGTGCGCGTACGGCGCCATTGCACTCGACAACGCCCATGCCTATCGCCAGCTGCAGGATGCGCAGGCGCAGCTGGTGTCGCAGGAAAAACTGGCGGCCCTGGGCGCCCTGATGGCGGGCGTGGCACATGAACTGAACACGCCGATCGGCAACAGCCTCCTGATCGCCAGCACCATGCAGCAGAAGACCGACGACGTGGCGCGCCTGATGAACGGCCCCGGCCTGCGCCGCTCGGACCTGGCCGCATATATCGACGACGCCGGCAAGGCGTCCGCACTGGTGATGCGGGGCCTGCACAGCGCGGCCGACCTGGTCAACAGCTTCAAGCAGGTGGCGGTCGACCGCACTACCGAGCAGCGCCGCCCGTTCGACCTGTTGCAGGTCAGCCATGAAATCATCGCCACCGTGATGAACCGCATCCGCAGCTCGGGTCATCGCATCGACACCGAGATTGGATCCGGCATCGGCATGGACAGCTATCCGGGGCCGCTGGGCCAGGTGATTACCAACCTGATCAACAACGCCCTGGTGCATGCCTTTGGCGAGCCCGGCAGCCAGCCTGGCGGCGGCCTGATGCGGCTGAAGGCCAGCGCCAGCGAGACGCGGGTGTGTATCGCGTTCGAAGACAACGGCGGCGGCATCGCCGAGCAGCATCTGTCGCGCATTTTCGACCCCTTTTTCACCACCAGACTGGGCCAGGGTGGCAGCGGGCTGGGCCTGTCGATCAGTTACAACATCGTCACGGCCTTGCTGGGTGGCACGATCCAGGTGGACAGCAGCCCGGCCGGCAGCCGTTTTACCCTCGACCTGCCACTGGTGGCGCCGCAATTCGATGGCGCCACGCCGCCGGCCATCTATTGAAGGCGCGCGGCGAGCGGCGCGCGGCGAGCGGCGCGCGGCGAGCGGTGTGCAGTGAGCGGCCGGCGGCGCGCGGCCAGACCGATCTTTCCAATCTAAAAGCAAAACCCTTATAATTGGACGGCTGACGTAGCCGCCATTGTATTATTTATAACCTGGCAAACCGCACACAGCAGCGCGCCGGGCAGCACCGCCATCCGTACAGTGTCATCGACACGGAGGCATGCCGGCGGGAAAGGCACGCCGCCGGCGGCCTGCGCATCTTCTAGTGGTCATTTATGTCGACAAAAAAACCGATCAAGCACTACCTCCAGTTCTCCGATTTCACATTGGAAGAGTACGACTATGTGATCGAACGCGCCCACCTGATCAAACGCAAGTTCAAGAACTACGAGATCTATCACCCCCTGATCGACCGCACCCTGGTGATGGTGTTCGAAAAGAACTCCACCCGCACCCGCCTGTCGTTCGAGGCCGGCATGCACCAGCTGGGCGGCGCCGCCATCTACCTCAACACGCGCGACTCGCAGCTGGGGCGCGGCGAACCGGTGGAAGACGCCGGCCAGGTCATGAGCCGCATGTGCGACATCATCATGGTGCGCACATTCGGCCAGGACATCATCGAGCGTTTCGCCGCCAATTCGCGCGTGCCGGTGATCAATGGCCTGACCAATGAACACCACCCGTGCCAGGTATTTGCCGACATCTTTACCTATATCGAGCACCGCGGTTCGATTGCCGGCAAGGTTGTCGCCTGGATCGGCGACGCCAACAATATGCTGTACTCCTGGCTGCAGGCGGCCGAAGTGTTCGGCTTCCACGTCAATGTGTCGACCCCAAAAGGCTATGACATCGACCTGGCGCAAGTCAAAACGGAACGCTACACGTTCTTTGACAACCCTTCAGACGCCTGCGAACGCGCCCACCTGGTCAACACCGACGTGTGGACCAGCATGGGCTACGAAGCGGAAAACGCGGCTCGCACTGCCGCCTTCGACGGCTGGATCGTCGACGGCGCCAAGATGGCCCGCGCCGCGCCCGACGCGCTGTTCATGCACTGCCTGCCCGCTCACCGTGGAGAGGAAGTGGCCGCCGAAGTGATCGATGGCCCGCAATCGGTGGTGTGGGATGAGGCGGAAAACCGCTTGCACGTGCAAAAAGCGCTGATCGAATACCTGTTGCTGGGCAAAATCGCGTAAGCGCCCTGGCGAAACAGACGAAACACCCACCTCAACGACAACTGGAAGCATTATGAGCGACATTAAAAAAGTGGTCCTGGCCTATTCCGGCGGACTCGACACCTCCGTCATCCTGAAATGGCTGCAAGATAACTACCAGTGCGAAATCGTCACCTTCACGGCCGACCTGGGCCAGGGCGAAGAGCTGGAACCGGCACGCGCCAAGGCCATCAAATTCGGCATCAAGCCTGAAAACATCCATATCGAAGACGTGCGCGAAGAATTCGTGCGTGATTTCGTCTTCCCGATGTTCCGCGCCAATACCGTCTACGAAGGCGAATACCTGCTGGGCACTTCGATTGCCCGCCCCTTGATCGCCAAGCGCCTGATCGAAATCGCCAATGCCACCGGCGCCGACGCCATCTCGCACGGCGCCACCGGCAAGGGCAACGACCAGGTGCGTTTTGAACTGGGTGCCTATGCCCTGAAACCGGGCGTGAAAATCATCGCCCCATGGCGTGAATGGGACCTGCTGTCGCGCGAAAAACTGCTGAAATACGCGGAAGACGCCGGCATCGACATCGACATGAAGCACAAGAACGGCGGCGCGCCGTACTCGATGGACGCCAACTTGCTGCACATCAGCTTTGAAGGCCGCCACCTGGAAAATCCGAGCGCCGAAGCCGAAGAAACCATGTGGCGCTGGACCGTCAGCCCGGAAAACGCCCCGGACGAAGCGGAATATCTGGACATCGAATACGAACAAGGCGACATCGTCGCCATCAACGGCGTGCGCATGTCGCCAGCCACCGTGCTGGCCGAGCTGAACCGTGTTGGCGGCAAGCATGGCGTGGGACGCCTGGACCTGGTGGAAAACCGCTACGTCGGCATGAAGTCGCGCGGCTGCTATGAAACCCCGGGCGGCACCATTATGCTCAAAGCCCACCGTGCGATCGAATCGATCACCCTGGACCGCGAAGTGGCCCACCTGAAAGACGACCTGATGCCGCGTTACGCGTCGATGATCTACAACGGCTACTGGTGGGCGCCAGAGCGCGTCGCGCTGCAGACCCTGATCGACCATACGCAGCAGACCGTGAACGGCTGGGTACGCATCAAGCTGTACAAGGGCAATGTGATCGTGGTGTCGCGCGATTCGAAAACCGATTCGCTGTTCGACATGAACATCGCCACTTTCGACGAAGACGGCGGCGCCTACAACCAGGCCGATGCCGGCGGCTTCATCAAGCTGAACGCGCTGCGCATGCGCATCGCTGCCATCGCACGCGAGAAACGCGGCCAGAAATAAGCACAACCGCTGCAGCTTGCTCAAAAAAACCGCCTTCGGGCGGTTTTTTTGTATCTGGAATGCACATGGCACTGGCCATACGCACCATTGCCGCCACGCAGCACCGCCAGAACGCCCCATCGTGCCCGCCCGCATGGCAAAATGCTGAAACGCAATGAACTGCACCATCAGCAAGCTGACCCTATCGAACCGGAGCCCCCATGTTCAAAGACCTGAGCATCAAGAAAAAACTGTACCTGGGCTTCGGCTCCATCGTGGCGATCATCCTGATCCTGCTGGGCGTGGCCTACAACAGTTTTTCGCGCCTGTCCGAAGCCAACGAGTGGGACCGCCACACGATGCAAGTGCTGAGCGAAATTGGCAAGATCCACAATTCCATCCTGCAGATCCAGGTCGAGGCGCGCGGCTATATCCTGACCGGCAATGAGGCATCGCTGAACCCGGACACCGATGAAATAGCCGTGCTGACCCAGCACACGCAAAAAGCAATGGCAATGGCAACCGACAACAGGGTACAGGCAGAGCGTTTCCGCAAGATCGACCAGCTTGCCACCAAATGGGTGAAGGATTGGATCAACCCGATGATCGAAAAGCGCCGCGCCCTGGGCAACGCACCGGGTGCCATCGAGACGACGGCGCGCAATATGGTGCCCACAGGCCACCCGATCCTGCGGGAAACCAACAAACTGCTCGACGAAGCTGCCGCAGAAGAATCGCGCCTGCTGGCCGAGCGTACGGCAACCTCGGCCAGGCTGCAGGAAATCATGGGGCTGACCCTGGCGCTGGGTGGCCTGCTGTGCATCGTGCTGGCATTGGGCATCTCGTATGTGCTGGGCAAGTCCATCCTCGGTCCGTTGAACAACCTGACCGAGGCGGTTGGCCGCATCGCCAGGGGCGAGCAGAGCGCACGCGCCCTGATCCTGTCGCGCGACGAACTGGGCAAGGTGACGGAAGAATTCAACCGCATGGCGCAAACCATCGAGGATAACCAGGCCAGTGAACTGGCCGCCACCAACACGCTGCGCGCCAAGGTCGATGCGCTGCTGGAAGTGGTGTCGAAAGCGGCCTCGGGCGACTTGACAGGCAAGATCGGCATTAGCGGCAGCGACGCCATCGGCCAGCTGGGCAATGGCCTGGCGAAGATGTTCGAAAACCTGCGCAGCCTGCTCAACAATGTACAAAAGGCCGGCATCCAGGTGACCACCTCGGCCACCGAAATCGCCGCCTCGGCGCGCCAGCAGGAAGCGACCGGCATCGAACAGGCGCAGACCAGCGTGGAAATCCTCAGCACCACCAGGGAAATCTCGGCCAATACCAGCGAACTGTTGAAAACCATGGAAGACGCCACCGCCGTGGCCGACTACACCACCAACGCCACCGCCGAAGCACAGAACAACCTCAAACGCATGGACGCAACCATGCAGCACATGGTCTCGGCTACCGACTCCATCAATGCCAAGCTCGCTGCCCTGTCTGAAAAAGCCAGCAATATCAATAGCGTGCTCATTACCATCACCAAGGTGGCCGACCAGACGAATATCCTGTCGCTGAACGCCGCCATCGAGGCGGAAAAGGCCGGTGAAGCGGGCCGTGGCTTCTCGGTGGTCGCGACCGAAATTCGCCGGCTGTCCGACCAGACGTCGGTATCGACCTGGGATATCGAGCAGATGCTCAAGGAAATGCAGTCGGCCGTGTCGGCCAGCGTGATGGGCATGGACAAGTTCTCCGAAGAGATACGCCGCAGCGTCGGCGAAGTGCGGCAAGTGACCGACCAGCTCTCTGGCGTGATGGACCAGGTGCAGAAACTGGCGCCGCAATTTGATGTCGTGCTGCAGGGCATGCAGTCGCAGGCAGTGGGGGCGGCGCAGATTTCCAACACCATGATGCAACTGAACGACGCCACGCAGCAGACGGTGGAGTCGCTGAAAGCAACCAGCGAAGCGGTACACCAGCTGCAATATGCGGCCGGCGACCTGCAGTCGAGCGTGTCGAACTTCGCGGTCGCCATATAAGCCATGAAAGTGCTGGTTTTTCATATCGGGGATGACCGTTATGGCCTCCGCCTGAAGGCCATCGTGCGCGTGCTGCCGCTGCTGGAACTGAAACAGCTGCCGCTCGTGCCCGATTGCGTGGCCGGGCTGATGGACCTGCACGGCACGCCCGTACCCGTGATCGACCTGTCGCGCCTGGCCGGCCTGGCGCCGGCAGCGGCGCAATTCGACACCCGCATCGTGATGATCGACTACCGCGCACCCGATGGCGCCCGGCATAAGCTGGGCCTGGTGGCCTCGCGCGTGCGCGGCATTGCCGACATCGATGAAGAACAGCTCGGTGCGTGCGGCGTCGCCACCGCGCCCTTCCTGGGCCAGGTGGCCAGCGATGCACACGGCATGCTGCAACTGGTCGAACCCGACCAGTTGCTGACGGACGCAGTGCGCGCGCTGTTGTTCCCGCACGGGAGCACAACATGACGGTGCAGGCGCTGCTGCGCCGGGCCAGCGGCTTGAGCGTCTCGAAATCGATGGCAGATCGGGCCGTGCGCCAGCGCATGGAGCGTACCGGCCACGACGACAGCGATGCTTACCTGGCCAATCTGACGGCCGAGGAAATGACGCAGCTGGTGGAGCTGGTGGTGGTGCCGGAATCGTGGCTGTTCCGCGATCCGCAGGCGTTTTATGCCACCGTCGAACTGGTACAGGAACGCTGGTCGCGCGGCAGGGCCACGCGCATCGCCTCGATTCCGTGTGCTGGCGGCGAAGAACCCTATTCGATGGTCATGGCGCTGCGCGACGCCAACCTGCCAAAGCAGGCTTTCAGCATTGACGCCTACGACCTGAGCCAGGCCTGCATCGAGCGTGCGCAAGCGGGCGTGTATGGCCGCAATGCCTTTCGCGCCCAGGACATGGCGTTTCGCGAGCGCTATTTCACGCCTCTGTCCGACGGCAATTACCGTCTTCTCGACGCGCTGCGCACGCAAGTCACCTTCAGGCAGGGCAATCTGCTGCAGTTCGACACCAAGGCTTTGGCCCAGCGCTACGACGTCGTCTTTTGCCGCAACCTGCTGATTTATTTCGACAAGCCCACCACGCGTGCGGCGATCGCCAAACTGTCGGCGCTGCTGGCAGACGACGGCATGCTGCTGGCCGGCTATGCCGAAGTACCGTCGTTCTGCCAGAACGGCTTTGTGCCGCTGCCGTACCGCCAGGCGTTTGCGCTGAAAAAAGACGATGGCAGGCGACCGGCCATCACCCGCGCACCGGCAGCGCTGCCGGTGGCGAAAAAACCCGCACTGCACAGCGTGGCTTTTATGCCGCCAGTCACGCGGACTCAGCCCATGTGCGTCGCTGCGCCAGTGGCCACACCACCGGCCAATCTGCTGGCCGAGGCGCGCAGCCTGGCCGACCGCGGCCTGCTGCGCGACGCCGCTGACAAGTGTCATGCCCACCTAGCGCGCGTGCCCGAGGCGGCCGAAGCGTATTATCTGCTGGGCCTGATCAATGAATTGGCCTGCAAGATGGACCTGGCCGACGACTACTGGCGCCGCTGCATCTACCTGCAGCCCGACCATTACGAGGCGCTGTGCCACCTGGCGCTGCTGGCCGAACGCAACGGCAACAACACGGCGGCCACCACGCTCAAGTCGCGCGCGGCGCGCATTTACCAGCGCCGCCAAGCCGGTGCAGGCCACTAACATGCGAAAAACACGACCATGAACCTTCCTTCCGTCACCGCATTGCACGAGCGCATCAGCGACTGCTGGAACCACATCGGCGTGGTCGGCGACCAGAGTTGCGACAAGCTGCCGGCCCATATCCATTGCCGCAACTGCGAGGTGTATGCCGACGCCGCCCAGCGCAACCTGCAGCGCACCGTTGACCACCGGTACCGCCAAGACTGGGCCGGCCATTTTCGCGCGCGCCACGACGATGGCGAGGCCAGGGAAAGTTCGGTGCTGGTGTTTCGCATCGGCCGCGAATGGCTGGCGCTGCCGACGCGGATCTTCGATTCTGTCGCGCCGCAGGCCACGCCGCACGTGCTGCCGCACCGCAGCGCAGGCGGCTTGCTCGGCATCGTCAATATCGGCGGCAAGCTGTATCCCTGCATGTCGCTGGCCAGCCTGCTGGGCATCGATGACCAGGACGCGCCAGCGGCCAGGGGCCGCCACACGTTTGCGCGCCTGCTGCTGATGCGCTGCGAAGACCAGTCGTTCGCGCTGCCGGTGGCCGACCTGCACGGCATTGTGCGCTACGCCGGCAGCGCGCTGCAAACGCCGGCCGCCACCATCAACAAGGGCCTGTCGCGCTTTCTGCTGGGCGTGATCACCGAAAACGAGATGCGCATCGGCTGCCTGGACACGGCGCTGATCGGCTTTCAACTTGCGAGACTTTTACGATGAGCCAGGACCAGCACGGCGACCTCAGTGCTTTTTCCATGCGGGACCTGTTTCGCATGGAAGCGGACAGCCAGACGCATATCCTCACCGACGGCCTGCTGACCATGGAGCGCCACGCGGGCGACGCCGCCGCCATCGAGCCGATGATGCGCGCGGCGCACTCGATCAAGGGTGCAGCTGCAATCGTCGGCCTGCAAGTGGTGGTGCAGCTGGCACACGGCATGGAAGACAGCTTTGTCGCCGCCCAGCATGGCCGCCTGAAGCTGACGCCGGAACGGGTCGACGTGCTGTTGTCTGGCGTCGACCTGATCGTGCAGTTGTCGCGCCTGGACGACGCCGGCGCCGAAGCGTGGCTGGCCGACAATGCGGCGCTGATCGACCGGATCTTGAAGGCAATTGCCGGCATCGCCGAGCTGCCGGAATTGCCGGCCCTGCCGCCGCTACCACCGCTGCACAGGATGCCGGCGTCGGCGCCCCCTTCCCTGTTATTGCTTCCGGACGATATCCAGGCCGCGCTGGCGGCCGAGATGGCCGACCTGCTCGCTCCGGCCTCGCCGCCTGAAGTACCTGCGCAGGCGCCAGCAATGGCGCCGCGCGCCAGTGCAGCCCCCGGCGCCAAGGCGCCGGCGCAGAACTTCGACCAATTGCTGTCGCTGGCCAGCGAAGCGCGCATCAATGCGCACCAGATGCAGCCGTTTATCGGCGCGTTGCAGCGCTTCAAGCGCAACCAGAGCAACTTGATATCGGCCGTCGAGCAACTGCACGAGGCCATCGCGCGCACGGGTGACGCGGGACTGATGGAAAAGTCACTGCTGGCGCTGCAAAAGACCCAGCCACTCAAGCAGTTCGTGCTCGGCCATATCACCGACATCGAAAACTACGAGCGGCGCGTGCTGGCCGTCTCGCAAGGCATGGTCGACGAAGTGCTGGCGCTGCGCATGCGCCCTTTCCGCGACGGCATCCATGCTTTTCCGCGCATGGTGCGCGACCTGGCGCGCGGCCTGGGCAAGGAAGTGCAGCTCGAGATCGAGGGCGAAGACACACTGGTCGACCGCGATATCCTGGCGAAAATCGAAAGCCCGATCAACCACATGCTGCGCAACGCCATCGACCATGGCATGGAAGGCCCGTACGAACGCATCGATGCAGGCAAGCCTGCACTGGGCACCATCCGCATGGAAGCGCGCCACCGCGCCGGCATGCTGAGCATCGAGATCAGCGACGACGGGCGCGGCGTGGACCTGGAAAAAATCCGCCAGTCGGTGATCACCCGAAAAATGGCCAGCCCGGCCATGGCGGCGGCACTGTCGAGCGGCGAACTGCTGGAATTCCTGTTCCTGCCCGCCTTCAGCCTGAAGGAAAAAGCCAATGAATTGTCGGGGCGCGGCGTGGGCCTGGACATCGTGCATGAAACCATTCGCCAGCAAAACGGCACGGTGCGCCTGGAATCGGAAGCGGGGCGCGGCTTTCGCGCCCTGATCACCCTGCCGCTGACGCAATCGATCGTGCGCGCGCTGGTCATCGATATCCGGGGCCAGGCCTACGCCATTCCCATCGTCAAGGTGGAAAGCGTGCTGCGGGTGCCGCAAACGGCCATCCACACGCTGGAAAACAAGCAGTTTTTCGAGCTCAAGGGCGAGCACCTGGGACTGGTCTCGGCGGCACAGGTGCTTGAACTGGGCGAAGCCGGCACCTGCGGCGACGACCTGCCGGTGGTGGTGATCGGGCGCGGCAAGCAAAGCCATGCGCTGGTGGTGGGTGCGATACGCGGCGAGCAGAGCCTGGCGGTGCAGGCGATCGACCCGATCTTCGGCAAGATGCGCGATATTTCCGCCGCCGCCCTGCTCGACGACGGCGAACCGGTGCTGATACTCGATGTGCCCGACCTGCTGCTGTCGATCGACAAGCTGCTGCACGAAGGCGGCCTGCACCAGCTGGCGCAAGGCGGCTCGGTACAGCAGCGGCGTGCGAAACGCATCCTGGTGGTCGACGATTCGCTGACGGTGCGTGAGATGGAACGCAAGCTGCTGCTGGGGCGCGGCTTCGCGGTCGACGTGGCGATCGACGGCGTCGACGGCTGGAACATGGTGCGCAGCGGCGAATACGACCTGGTGATCACCGACGTCGACATGCCGCGCATGGACGGCATCGAACTGGTCTCGCTGGTCAAGAAGGACCTGCACCTGCACAAACTGCCGGTGATGATCGTGTCATACAAGGACCGCCCCGAGGACCGCGCGCGCGGCCTGTCGGCCGGCGCCGATTATTACCTGACCAAGGGCAGCTTCCACGACGAGACCCTGCTCGACGCCGTGGCCGACCTGATCGGAGACGCGTACTGATGAGAACGAACACATGAAAATAGCCATCGTCAACGATGTGGCGATGGCGGCCGAGGCGTTGCGGCGCGTGGTCGCCAGCACGCAGGAGCACCAGGTGCTGTGGATCGCCCGTACCGGGCTCGAAGCGGTACGCATGTGCCTGAACAACCGGCCCGACCTGATCCTGATGGACCTGAACATGCCGGAAATGGACGGCGTGGAAGCGACGCGCCAGATCATGGAGCAAAGCCCGTGCGCCATCCTGGTGGTCACCGGCCAGCCGCAGGACAACGTCAACCATGTGTTCCGCGCACTCGGCGCCGGTGCGCTCGACGTCACCGCCACGCCGGTGCTGCAGGGCAAGGTGGGCGGCGACAGCGAACTGCTGGCCAAGATCAAGACCATCAGCAAGCTGATACGCCACAGCGGCGACACCGCGCCGCCGCCACGCCAGAACCAGCCTGGCGAGCGCGGCGATGGCCAGGTACAAACCTTAGTAGCTATCGGGGCGTCCACCGGTGGCCCATCGGCGGTGGCCAGGGTATTGTCCGACTGGACCGCGCCGCCCGGCTGCGCCATCGTGGTGGTGCAGCATATCGATGAAACGTTTGCCTCGCATTTTGCCAAATGGCTAGATGACCAACTGGCCATGCCGGTGCGCGTGATCGGCGAAGGCGACGAGCTGGTAGCCGGCACGGTGCTGGTGGCCAAGACCAATGATCACCTGCTGCTGGATCAAAATTATCGTTTGCGTTACGATGCGGCACCGCGCGACTATGTCTACCGCCCGTCGGTCGATGTGTTTTTTCACTGCGTGGCGCAACACTGGCGTGGCGATGCGGTAGGTATACTACTGACTGGCATGGGTCGCGATGGCGGCGACGGCTTGCTGGCCATGCGCCGCGCCGGCAAGACCACCATCGCGCAAGACCAGGCCAGCAGTGCCGTGTACGGCATGCCGCGTGCGGCGGCTGAACTCGATGCGGCGCAGCACATCCTGCCGCTTGACAAGATAGGCGCAAGCTTGCGCAATCGACTCGGTAGCCGGCTAAATAATGGCCAGGCTCCCCTCTCCAACCTCTGAAAAGATTGTAATGTCCGACTCTTTACCCCGCTTCCTGCCGCCAGACAGCGCCCTGACCGAATTCAAGGTCAGCGTGCTGCTGGTGGACGATCAATTGATTATCGCCGAGGCGATCCGGCGCATGACGAGCGACCAGCAGGATATCGAATTTCATTACGTCACCGATGCGGCGCTGGCCGTGGAAACGGCCTTGCGCATGCAGCCGACCGTGATCCTGCAGGATCTGGTGTTGCCCGGCATTGATGGCTTCGCGCTGATCAGGCAATACCGCGAGCACGAGGCGCTGGCGCACGTGCCGGTGATCGTGCTGTCGGCCAAGGACGACCCGAAACTGAAGGCTTACAGCTTTGCCGTGGGCGCCAATGACTATGTCGTCAAGCTGCCGGACCGGCTGGAGTTGCTGGCACGCATACGCTACCACTCGAACGCCCATATCAGCCGGCTGCAGCGCGACCAGGCGTTTCGTTTCTTGCGCGAAAGCCAGAAAAACCTGGCCGAGGCCAATATCGAGCTGCAGAAGCTGGCGGCCCTGGACGGTCTGACGGGCATCGCCAACCGCCGCCGCTTCGATGAAACGGTGCACATCGAATGGCAGCGCGGACAGCGCGACAAGGCCCCGCTGAGCCTGCTGTTCTGCGATATTGACCTGTTCAAGTCCTACAATGACCAGTTCGGCCATCTGGCGGGCGATTTGTGCCTGAAGAAAGTGGCTGCCGTGCTGACCGAGCACCTGAAGCGCCCAGCCGACCTGGCGGTGCGCTACGGCGGCGAGGAATTCGCACTGGTGCTGCCGGAAACGAACATCGAGGGCGCCATGCTGATCGCCGAAGCGTGCCGGCGCCACCTGGAAAATCTGCAGATCGAGCACCCGCTCGCCCCTTTGGGCGTGGTCACGATGTCGATAGGCGTGGCCACGGTCGTGCCCTCGCCACAGTCGACCGCCGAACAGTTGATCAACCGTGCCGACCAGGCCCTGTACACCGTCAAGCGCAGCGGACGCAACAGTGTGCTGAAGGCCGAAGACACCGCCACCTGATTTTTAACCCCTGAAAAGGCAAGCACAAGCATGAGCAACAGCACACAACTGGACAACGTCAGCGTCGTCAAGAAATCGAATATCTATTTTGATGGCAAGTGCATCTCGCACAATGTCATCTTCGCCGATGGCACGAAGAAAAGCGTGGGCGTGATTTTTGCGTCCTCGCTGCGCTTCAACACGGGCGCGCCGGAAACCATGGAAATTGTCGGCGGCCTGTGCAAGGTCCGCCTGGCCGACGCCAGCGACTGGGCCAGCTATGGCCCGGGCCAGCAGTTCAGCATCTCGGGCAACAGTCATTTTGATATTGAAACTTTAGAAACTGTCGACTACGTCTGCCACTTCGCTTAATTCAGATATATACCGGCTCCGGCGACAGCAGCACCCCATACTTCGCCTCGACATCCTTGCGGATCGCCTCGGCCAAACCCGTAATGTCCGCACCACGAGCGCCGCCATTATTGACCAGGACCAGCGCCTGCCTGGGATACACTCCCGCAGGCCCCAGGTTTTTTCCCTTCCAGCCACACTGGTCGATCAGCCAGCCCGCTGCCAGTTTTTCGGTACCGTCCGGCTGTGCATGGTGCACCAGTGCCGGAAAACGTTGCAGCAACTGCGCACAATGCTCTTTGGACACCACCGGATTCTTGAAGAAACTGCCGGCATTGCCGATCACGGCCGGGTCCGGCAGCTTGCGCCGGCGGATCGCGATCACCGTATCGGCCACCTGCTGCGCCGTTGGCTTCGTCAGTTGCTGTTCCGCCATCGCCTGCGCCAGTTCCGCATAGCGCAGATTCGGCTCCCACTGCGCCGGCAGCGCGAAGGTGACTTCCAGCACGATCAGTTCAGCGCCATCGGCCTGCTTGAAGATGCTGTCGCGGTAGCCGAAGCGGCAGGCTTCCCGGTCCATGTCGAACACGATGCCGCTGCCGGCGTGCATCACGCTGACGCTATGCAGATAATCCTTGATTTCCACGCCATAGGCGCCGATATTCTGGATCGGCGCCGCGCCCACCGTGCCCGGGATCAGCGACAGGTTTTCCAGCCCGCCCACGCCTTGCGCCAGGGTCCACTGCACAAAGGCGTGCCAGTTTTCGCCGGCTGCCGCCGTCACCAGGATGGTGTCGAACGATGCCTGCGCCAGGCGCATGCCGGTGCTCGCCATGTGCAGCACGACACCGGCAAAGTCACCGGTCAAAACGATATTGCTGCCGCCGCCCAGCACCAGGCGCGGCATGCCGGCCAGGGCCGGATCTTGCAGCGCCGCTTGCAATTGAGGAGTGGAAGTGATGCGCACATAGGCGGCGGCCTGGGCCGTAATGCCGAAAGTATTGAGCGCTTGCAGCGGGTAATTGTGTTCGATGGTGAGCTCTGGAGACATGGGATACCGTTTATTTTGCTCGATTATAGAGCGAATGCGACAAAAAACCAGCGCAAGACAAGGGCAGGCAAGCCGTTGTCCGTTAAAATGTCGCATCTTTAACAGGGTCCCGCCACTTGCAACAGTAGCCACCCGGCGCGCCAGGCGCGCACCGCTCCAACACGAAAGGACTGACCATGCCGTCATTTGATGTAGTTTCCGAAGCCGATATGATCGAAGTAAAAAACGCGGTCGAACAAGCCAACAAGGAAATTTCGACCCGTTTCGACTTCAAGGGCAGCGACGCGCGCGTCGAACACAAGGAAAATGAACTGACCGCGTTTGCGGATTCCGATTTCCAGCTCAGCCAGGTACGCGACGTGCTGACCAACAAGCTGACCAAGCGCAAGGTCGATGTCCGTTTCCTCGACGAAGGCGACATCAAGAAGATCGGCGGCGACAAGGTCAAGCAGATCATCAAGATCAAGAATGGCATCGAAACAGATGATGCGAAAAAAATCGTGCGCGTCATCAAGGACAGCAAGATGAAAGTGCAGGCGAGCATCCAGGGTGAAGCCGTGCGCGTGACCGGCGCCAAGCGCGACGACCTGCAGGCAGCGATGGCCATGCTGCGCAAGGATGTGCCGGACATGCCGCTGGAATTTAACAATTTCCGCGACTGATCCTGATCTCGTAACAGTGGGGTGGCGCACCAAGACTCTGGGCCGCTTGCGGTAAAATTGGGCTTGCGCACAGTAATAACGACGGTAGTCTAAGGATAGCAATGAAACGTGTTGATGATTTCCGCCTGCGATTTGGCAAAAAAGAGTATGTGCCGATCATGATCGGCGGCATGGGCGTGGACATTTCCACGTCGGAACTGGCGCTGGAAGCGGCCCGGCTGGGTGGCATCGGCCATATCTCCGATGCCATGGTCGAAGACGTCTCGGATCGTCGTTTCGACACCACCTTCGTCAAGGACAAGACGAAGCTGTACAAATTCAACATCAATAACAGCGACAAGGCGGTGGTGCAGTTCGACCTGGGCCGCCTGGCAGACGCACAGCGCCGCCATATCGGCGCCACCATGGAAGCGAAAAAAGGCGATGGCCTGGTTTTCGTCAACTGCATGGAAAAACTCACCATGAACGGCCCGCGCGAAACCTTGCGCGTGCGCCTGAACGCAGCGCTTGACGCCGGCATTGACGGCATCACCCTGTCGGCCGGCCTGCACTTCGGCTCGTTCGCGCTGATGGCCGACCATCCGCGTTTTCGTGATGCCAAGCTGGGCATCATCGTGTCGTCGGTGCGCGCCCTGCAAATTTTCCTGCGCAAGAACGCCAAGCTGAACCGCCTGCCCGACTTCGTCATCGTCGAAGGTCCCTTGGCCGGTGGCCACCTGGGTTTCGGCATGGACTGGGCCAATTACGACCTGCACACGATCACTGCCGAATTGCTGGCCTACCTGAAGGCGGAGCAGCTCGATATTCCGCTGATCGCCGCTGGCGGTATCTTCACCGGCAGCGATGCCGTGTCGTTCCTGGAAGCGGGCGCGGCTGGCGTGCAAGTGGCCACTCGCTTTACCGTCACCCATGAATGCGGCCTGCCTGACAAGGTCAAGCAGGAATACTACAGGGCATCGGAAGAAGACATCATCGTCAACGGTGTTTCTCCGACCGGCTACCCGATGCGCATGCTGAAAAGCACGCCAGCCATCGGCGCCGGCATCCGTCCCGGCTGCGAATCATACGGCTACCTGCTCGACGCCACCGGCAACTGTGCGTATATCAATTCCTACAATCGCGAAGTGGCCGCCCACCCCGAGCTGAAAGTCGTGTCGGTGATGGACAAGACCTGCCTGTGCACGCATATGCGCAACTTCAACTGCTGGACCTGCGGCCATTACACCTACCGTCTGAAGGACACCACGCACAAGCTCGACAATGGTGAATACCAGATCCTGTCGGCCGAACATGTCTTCAAGGACTATCAGTTCAGCGTCGACAACCAGATCGCCCTGCCGGAAAAAGAAACCGCAGCCTGACCAGGCAGGGCTTCAAAAAAATGGCGCAGCCTGCGAGGGCTGCGCCATTTTTTATGCTGCCCTGATTGCTGCAAGGCTGCTGGCGATATGATCGAAACGGGGCCGCAGCAGGAGCTGCTCCTGCAAGCAAGCACTAGCCAACTGCTGCAGCTCTGGCGCAGATGCATCGCAGCGCGCCAGCAATTCGGCCAGCAGCACCCCGAAGGCCCGTACCTCGATCGCCTGCAAGACAGCAGCTATCGGTGCCTCAGGTGCAAACAGCGAAGCAGCACCGAAGTCACCGAGCAGGCAACGTCCATCGGGATGGTGCAGGATATTGTGAGCATACAGGTCGCCATGGACAATCCCGTGGGCATGCAACTGGCCGGCGGCCGAAGCGACGCCATGGGCGATGCCAAGTAATTGCGGCTGGCTGAAGCGCACCTCATCGCCATAGATATCGCGCGTGCAGGATGCCAGGCTTGGTGGTCCGGCCAGGTTGACATAGGCCGCATCGATCAGGGGCATGACCAGCGCGAGCGATCCTTGCGGGTGAGCACTTACAGTACCGAGGATGGGAATCAGGCTGGCATGATTGCCCGCGCTGACGCAGGCGGCCATTTCACTGCGCGGCAGGCCATCGCTGGTCATCGCGCCCTTGAAGACCTTGACGGCCACTGGCTGCCCGTCAAGCGTAGCCTGGGAAATGACCCCCGACGCGCCCTCGCCCAATTGCTGGCCCAGCTGCAAACGCTGCCAGTCGATATGTTCCATGCCAGCTGTATCGAGCGCCGCAGCTTCACGTGCTTCATTGAACGGATTGCCGGCACAGGCCAGCCAGCTCAGGCGTGGCAATTCCTGCAGCCAGGCCGGCAGCGATGGCAGGCGGTTGGCGGAAATACGCAGCAGCTCCAGCTGAGTGCAGCGCGCCAGCGAAGCCGGCAGCGACTGCAGGCGATTGCCAGCCAACATCAGTTTTTGCAAGTACCTGCAATCGCCCAGTTCGTCCGGCAAGCTCTCGATGACGTTATCGGTCAGGGTCAGCCAGCGCAGCTTGGGCGGCAGGGCTTGCGCCGGCACTTCGCGGATCTGGTTTGCCTTGAAACCGATCATGCTCAACTCCGGGCAGTTGCCGAGCACCGCCGGCAAGCTCGTAAACAGATTATTTGAACAAAACACGATGCGCAGCTTGTGCAGCCGCGGCAAATCGTCGGGCAGGGACGACAGGGCATTGCCCGTCAGGTCGAGAATTTCCAGGGTATCGGCCAGATCGAAGATCTCGGGCGGAAACGAAGTCAGGCCGCAGGACAGGCTCAAACGTTGCGCGCCCGCCAACTGACCGGTGCGCAACTGTTCCAAAGTAGTGGACAAGGCATGCTTTCAAATCGATAAAATCAAAGTGTAGCAGGCGAGCGTTTTCCACTCAGCACTTTTTGTGCCATATCGGCCAACAAGGCCAGCGACTGCGAGCCGTGGCAGTCTTAAGCCAGTTTGAACGTGCTGACCGACGCCGATAGTTGCCGTGCCTGATCCTGCATGCTGTGCGCGGCAGCCGACGCCTGCTCGACCAGCGCGGCGTTCTGCTGGGTCACGTCGTCCAGCTGGCGGATCGCCACGCCGATTTGCTCGATGCCGCTGGTCTGCTCGCCGCTGGCGGTGCTGATGCCACTGATCATATCGGTGACGCGGTGCACGCTGGCGACCACTTCGTTCATCGTCGCACCGGCTTCGTTTACCAGACGCGCGCCAGCATCGACCCTCTGCACCGAGGTATCGATCAATGCCTTGATCTCCCTGGCGGCAGCCGATGAGCGCTGGGCAAGGTTGCGCACCTCGCTGGCAACGACAGCGAAGCCACGGCCCTGCTCGCCGGCGCGCGCAGCCTCGACCGCCGCATTCAAGGCAAGGATATTGGTCTGGAACGCGATGCCGTCGATCACAGCAATAATGTCGACGATTTTCTTCGACGACGTGTTGATCGCGTCCATGGTATCGACCACCTGCGCCACTACAGCGCCACCGCGCACCGCCACATCGGACGCCGACAAGGCAAGCTGCTGCGCCTGGCGCGCGTTGCCTGCGTTGTGCTTGACCGATTGCGTCAAGGCCTCGACCGACGATGTGGTTTGCTCCAGCGCCGATGCCTGAGCCTCGGTACGCGCGGACAAGTCCTGGTTACCCGAGGCAATTTCTACCGATGCGCTGGCAATAGTGCCGGTTCCGCTGCGGATATGACCGACGATCTGTACCAGCCCGTCCTGCATGGCTTTCATCGCCGCCAACAGGCTATGCCGGTCACCCGGTGCCGTATCGATTTTCATGCAAAGGTTGCCTGCGGCGATACTGCCGGCGATGTCGGCCGCATACCGCGGTTCGCCTCCCAGTTGCGCCATCAGGCTGCGCGCCAGCGCGTACAGCACGGCGGCCGCCAGGCCTACGGAAGCGAGCAGGATTGCCAGCATGATGGCCGATGACGACGCGATCTGCGTGCTGGCATAGGCTTCGTCATCGCTGGTGCGTTTGGTAGCGCGCTCGACCAGTTGGTTAATGACGGCGCGATGCTGTGTATAGCGTTGTTTCATCACGTCCAGCGCAGCAGCAGCGGCGGCAACATCGTCGCGTTGCAGCGAAGGTATGAATTGCGTGAAGGCGATCTGATAAAACTCCTGCGCCGGCTTGTCGGCGCCGTTGAGCAGCAAATCCTTCAGATCGGGCTCCAGCTCTTCCTTTTCCCAAAAAGCATGGCGTGTGTCGTAGTCTTTCTTGAGCGAGCCGAGATTGTCGATCAGCGCCTTGCGCTCGGCAGGTGCCGCAGCCATGGCCTGCAAAGAGACCAGATAGGACTCGATGATGTACTCGGGCGGCGGCAAAATATCAGCAATCAAATCCTTGCCCTGCACCACCCGCTTGTATATCGGACCGTTGACCTTCAGTTCATTGAGCACCTTGAACGACCATGCGCCATAGATCGTAAAACCGGCAATGATAATCACCATCAATAAAGCGAAGCGGTGGGCAAGCTTTAGCTGTGAAGATTTCATAATGGAAGGAGAATTTCCTGTGAGCAAGAATATCCAGTATATAGCGATTAATGCAAAAAAGCCCCGCCAGATTTCTCTGGAGGGGCTTTTTCTTTACTACGAATAACAAGCCTGACGATAACCTACTTTCACACTGGTTGCAGCACTATCATCGGCGCAAAGTTGTTTCACGGTCCTGTTCGGGATGGGAAGGGGTGGGACCAACTTGCTA
>NZ_JBNYXQ010000013.1:0-103990 GCF_051380735.1 Janthinobacterium longum | reverse complement strand
GCTCAATGTCTATCGACCCGATCGAAAATTTGATCGGGTCGCAAAGGCAAAACCACAACGCTATCCAGAGCGACGTCTCAGGCGAACACTAACTTAACGGCATTAGGGTCTGACCCCGGCTTTGTGCTGTGGGCTGAAGATTATTTCTTGCCCGCGCCAGCCTTTTCCAGCGCCACCTGATAATCGGTCTTTTCATAGCCGGCAAAATACTTGTTGGTCACGTCCAGGAAGGCGCGCGAGCGGTAGGCTGCTTCCAGGTCTTTCACCCAAGGTTTACCTTTGTCGGCAGTGCGGATGGCCACCAGGTTGATGTAGGCGTCCGAGATTTTCTCGGCCACCAGGGCACTGGTCAGCTTGATGCCGGCCGCCTGGGCGAAGTTGCCGTTGATAAAGGCGAAGTCGGTGTCGGCCAGGGCGCGCGGCAGTTGCGCCGCTTCCAGTGGCACCAGTTTCAGTTTCTTCGGATTGGCGGCCACGTCACGCTCGGATGCTCGCAGCGGATCGACGTTCGGTTTCAGCTTGATCCAGCCCATCTTGTCGAGTACCACCAATGCGCGCGCCTGGTTAGTCGGGTCGTTCGGCATGGCGATGGTGGCGCCATCCTTGATTTCCGTCAGAGCCTTGTGCTTGCTGCTGTACATGGCAATCGGAATTGTCGGCACCGTGATCAGGGGCGTGATGGCCAGCTTGTTATCGGTGGCGAACTTGTTCAGGTAGACGATGTGCTGGAACACATTTGCGTCCAGCGAGCCTTCGGCCAGCGCGAAGTTCGGCTGCACGTAGTCATTGAATTCGACGATCTTGACCTTGTAGCCCTGTTTTTCCAGGATGGGCTTGATGCCGACTTTGAGCTGGTCGCCATACGGGCCGGCGCTGGTGCCGATAACGATTTCCTTCGGGTCTTTGGCGTGGGCCGAGAAGGCCAGGGACAGGCCGACGGCGGCGGCTAGCAGGTTGCGGCGAATTGTATTCATGAGTGTCCTTTGATTCAATATGGATTAACGTTTGTCGAGTCGCTTGGCGATGCGGGTGCCGGCGAACTGGATGATTTGCACCAGCACGATCAGGATGGCGACGGTGACGACCATGATGTCGGTCTCGAAGCGGTAGTAGCCGTAGCGGATCGCCAGGTCGCCGATGCCGCCGCCGCCCACTACGCCGGCCACGGCCGAATACGACAGGAAGCTGATCGACAGCACCGTCAGGGCCAGCACCAGGCCGGAGCGCGCTTCGACCAGCAGCACGCGCACGATGATCTGCATTTCCGAGGCGCCCATGGCGTGCGCCGCTTCGATCACGCCGCGCGGCACTTCGCGCAGGCTCTGCTCCACCAGGCGCGCCAGATACGGAATCGCGGCGAACGACAGCGGCACGGCGGCCGCCAGCGGGCCGATCGAGGTGCCGGCGATGATGCGGGTAAAGGGCGTCAGGGCGACCAGCAAAATAATGAACGGGAACGAGCGTACGGTATTGACCAGCCAGCCCAGTATCATCGACAGCGGACGGTTTTCCAGCGACTGGTTTTCCGACACCAGGAACAGCAGCACGCCCAGCGGGCCGCCGATCAGGATCGCGGCGGTCAGGCCGATGCCCAGCATGGTCATGGTCTGTCCCATTGCGACCCAAATTTCCGGCAGCAGGGCAACGACGTTATTGATCGATTCTTCAAACATGGCTTGCATCCTTCCAGGCGGTCGCTTCAAACGCTTCGGTGCCGTAATAAGCCAGTTCGCGGCCCAGCGCCGTCTTGCGCGGGGTGGCGGTGTCGGCCAGGTCGAACTGCTCGGCAATCGCGCCGTTTTCCACCACCGCCACGCGGTTGCAGATGGCGCCCAGCACCGACAGCTCATGGCTCACAAACACGATGGTCACGCCCAGGCGCTGATTGATATCGCGCAGGGTGCCCAGCAGCGCACGCGTGGTTTCGGCGTCCAGCGCAGAGGTCGGTTCATCGCACAGCAGCACGTCCGGGTGGCTGGCCAGTGCGCGCGCAATCGCCACGCGCTGTTTCTGGCCGCCCGACAGTTGCGCCGGATAGCTGTGCTGCTTGTCGGACAGGCCGACCAGCGCCAGGCATTCCCCGACACGGGCGGCGATCTGCTCGCCCTTGGTGCTGCCGTGGATTTTCAGCGGGAAGGCGACATTGTCGAACACGGTGGCGTTTTGCAGCAGGTTGAACTGCTGGAAGATCATGCCGATATTCTGGCGCGCATCGCGCAGCGCGCTTTTCGACAGGCTGGTCAGTTCACGGCCGGCCACGGTGATGGTGCCGCTGTCCGGGCGTTCGAGCAGGTTGATCAGGCGCAGCAGGGTCGACTTGCCGGCGCCGCTCTTGCCGATCAGGCCGAAGATATCGCCAGGGTAGACATCGAGCGTGACGTTTTTGACCGCGTGAAATTGCTCGCCTTTTGGCAGCGCGAAGGTCTTGTTCGCGCCTTCGATGCGGATCACCGGCGGGCGGGATGGTGTGGTCATGCTGTTCCTTTTTATTATTGGCGCCTCACGGCGCTGGCAGTGCACGTGCATGGGCGAATGGCCGCCATGCGACGTCGGTTGCGTAGTATACCCGATCACGTTATTACGCCAACGACAGATTCTTGCTTTGGATATGCAAATAATGTCTATGCAGCCGTCTTTTTCGTTGAAAAGGCGATGCGTGGGAAATTTGCCGAATAAAATTCAGTTCGGGATGCCAGGCCTGCTGCGGGGCGAGCGATTATTAGCCGGCAACTGCGCTGCTTTTATGCGCCTGGTGCACCGGCTGGCGGCGCGAATTACCGGTCAAGACTGGCCAGCAGGGGGTGTCGGGGCAGATTCTGCTACTGCCGGCAGGGGGGCTGGCGCCGGGCCTTCCGGGCGGCGCAGCAGGTAAATCAGTACGCACAACTCCACCGCGCCGACCATGGCGATGACCCACCAGGGCGGGTCGCCCAGGCACATGGCGACAAAACCGATCGCCATGCCGATGCAGGCCATGGCTTTGCCGCGGCGCGAGACGGCGCGGTGCTGGCGCCACTGGCGCAAAGGGTGGCCAAAGCGCGGATGGTGCAGCAGCCAGTGTTCCAGGCGCGGCGAGGCGCGGCTGAAACAGGCCAGCGCCAGGATCAGGAAAATCGTGGTGGGCATTACGGGCAGCATGGCACCGATGACGCCCAGCGCCACCATCAGCATGCCGGCCGCTGTCCAGACCCAGCGGCGCAGGCGCGCGCCATGCGCTTCGCGCACGATCGCCGGCACTGCCTTGGCCGGAACCGTGTCGCTCATAGCCCCAGCGCCTCGACATGGCCGTGCATGCGCATAAAGGCGGCGCGCGCGCCTTCGATCAGGCGTGCCTCGCCTTCCATGTCCAGCGGCGCCGAGTCGAGCACCGCCGTGAAATCGCGCCAGTGACGCGCGCGGCCATCCGGGTGGCCGGCCAGGTGGCGCGCACCGTAGTGTTCATCGAGGCCGATCTTGTTGGCCAGTTTATACAGCACGGCGGCGCCCAGTTTCGAGCCTTCGCTGACATACAGCCAGCCCAGGGCGGTCGCCAGGTCCAGGGGGGCGTCGAACGGCGGCGTCGGCGAGCCGGCCGGCAGGCCGGTAGCCAGGTCGCGCAGGTCGGCGGCGATGCTGGCGTAGCGGCGGCGCTGTTCCAGATCGGGCAGCAGGGCGGCCAGGCCGGCATGGTCGTACAGGGCGTCGACATCGCGCAGGAAGGCATATTGCGCCTGCAGGAAGCGTGCATAATTTTGCTGGTTGTCGAACGGTGCGCTGGCCATAATGCGTTTGTCTAGCACATCGTGGGTGGCCGAGGTGGCGGCCTTCAGGCGCGCGCTGCGCGGCAGGGACGGGTTCGGGGTAGCGCTCAGGGCGGTGGCATCAGGAATGGCTGCGGTCATGTGGTCGGGTCGCTTTACGTCTGTCTATTATGGATGATACCGCCCGGCGCTGCAGTGCGGACGGGCGGGGCAGCCATAGCCGCGCTGGTGGCGCGGCAAAAGGCAGGGATAATAGCAAGCACCGATAATAAGAACAAGAATCATTCTCATTTAAAATGATGGAGTTTTTCGGCAGTGCGGTGAATAATCGAGAACAGAAGGCGATGGTTTGCGGTATTTGCTTTTATTATCGATTTTTTCGATGCTAACTAGGTAAATTTTCCGTTTTACATCAATCTTCATGCCATGCATAATCGTTGCAACACAAGCCACTCCAGCGAGCCCGTGCAGAATGCTGCGGGCGAGCTGGCTGCGGTTTCCCTTGATTCACACTTTCAGGAACTGAATATGAAAAAACTGCTCGCCTTTATCGCCGCCGCCGGCTTCTCGCTGTCCGCCTTTGCCGCTCCGGAAGTCTACGTCATCGACGGCAGCCATACCTTCCCCAGCTTCAGCTACACCCACATGGGTTTTTCCCAGCAGCAGAGCCGTTTCAATAACACCACCGGCAAGATCACGCTGGACCGCGCTGCCAAGACCGGTTCGGTCGAAGTGCTGATCGACACCAAATCGGTCGACACCGGTTCGACCCTGTTCAACACGCATATCCAGGGCGAAGACTTCCTCGACACCGCCAAGTTCCCGGTCGCCACCTACAAGTCGACCAAGTTCAATTTCAACGGCGACAAGCTCGCTAGCGTCGAAGGCAACCTGACCCTGAAAGGCGTGACCAAGCCAGTCACCCTGACCGTCACTTCGTTCAACTGCGCACCGCACCCGATGCTGAAAAAAGACGCTTGCGGCGCCAACGCCACGGCCCAGATCAAGCGCTCGGAATTCAACGCCGGCAAATATGCACCAGCCGTCAGCGATGAAACCACCCTGACGTTCTCCATCGAAGCCGTCAAACAGTAATTGTTTTACATGAAAAAATGGCGGCGGGCTGATGGCCGCCGCCATTTTTTTCGTCTGTCGATCCGTTCATCAAGACAGGTGATGCACCTGCTGCTGCCCATACACGGGCGTTTCCAGCCCCTCCATGCGCGCCTTTAACTGCAGCGACAGATACTGCGAATAATGGCGCGACTGGTGCAGATTGCCGCCATGGAACCACAGCGCCTGCTGCTGCGTCGGTTTCCACATATTGCGCTGTTCGCCTTCCCACGGACCGGGGTCCTTGGTGGTGTTTGATCCGAGGCCCCACACTTTTCCGACCTTGTTGGCTACTTCCTGCGAGATCAGGTCGGCCGCCCAGCCGTTCATGGAACCGTAGCCGGTAGCGTACACCACCAGATCGGCCGGCAGTTCGGTGCCGTCCGTCAGCAGCACCGAATGTGTTTTCAGTTCCTTCACGCCGACGCCGCTTTTCAGCTTGATCTTGCCTTCGGCCACCAGCTCGGAGGCACCCACGTCGATGTAATAGCCGGAGCCGCGCCGCAGGTATTTCATGAACAGGCCCGAGTCGTCGTCGCCGAAGTCCAGCATGAAGCCTTTTTCTTCCAGTCGCGCATAAAAGTCGGCATCGCGTTCGCGGATCGCCCTGAACACGGGCTTTTGAAAATCGGCCAGTATCTTGTACGGGATTGAAGCGAAGGTCAGGTCGGCCTTGGCCGTCGTCATGCCGGCTGCCAGCGCCCGTTCGGAATACAGGTCGCCCAGCGCCAGGTCCATCAGCGAATCGGATTTGACGATATGCGTGGAAGAGCGCTGCACCATGGTCACGTCCACCCCCGCTTCCCATAGTGCGGCGCAGATATCGTGCGCCGAATTGTTCGCGCCGATCACCACCACCTTCTTGCCCGCATAGGCGTCCGGTCCCGGATGTTGCGACGAGTGCTGCTGTTCGCCCTGGAAGATATCCATGCCCTTGAAGTTGGGCATATTGGCCTTGCCCGACATGCCGGTAGCCAGCACCAGCTGCTTCGGCGTCAAGGTTACCGGCTGGCCGTCGCGTACCACCTTGACCGTCCACTCGCCGCTTGCCTCGTCAAAACTGGCCGACTCGCAGCTGGTCGAACCCCAGTAGTTCAGTTCCATCACCCTGGTGTACATTTCCAGCCAGTCGCCGACCTTGTCTTTCGGCGTGAACACGGGCCAGTTGTCGGGGAACGGGATATACGGCATATGGTCGTACCAGACCGGGTCGTGCAGGCACAGCGACTTGTAGCGCTTGCGCCAGCTGTCGCCAGGGCGTGCATTCTTTTCGATGATGATGGTCGGTACGTTCAACTGGCGCAGCCGCGCGCCGAGCGCGATGCCGCCCTGGCCACCGCCGATGATCACGCAATATGGCTGGCGCGCATAGCCGAGTTCGGCCGCTTCGCGCTCGCGTTGTTCCAGCCAGCTGCTGCGGTTGGTGTGCGCGCCGTGCTCGGCGCCCATGGGCCGGCGGCTGCCCTTGGCCTCTTCATGGCCTTTGAGTTCGCTCATGGTGGTGAGCAAGGTCCAGATCTTGCCGTCGCGGATGCGGATAAAGCCCACCCCGCGCGCCACGCTTGTTTCCACCGTGATCCAGCATTGCGTGACGCCTGCGGCCTCGCTGGCCTGTTCGCCCTCGGCGATGCGGATGGTGACGGGCTGCACGGCCGATAGCTGAGACGCCAGCATGGCGGCGATCTGCGCCCGGCCTTCCAGGGTTTTCAGGTTCCAGGTAAACAGCACCAGGTCGCGCCAGTAGCCGTCGTCTTCGAACAGCTGCGCTGCGCCGTCAACGTCATGCTCGCGCAGGGCGCCTTCAAGCTGCTCCAGCAAGGCTGCCACCGTGTGTTGATGTGGATTGGTAGTCATCGTATCTCCTCATGTCGTGATGATGGAATGCGGCTTTGCAGCTTCCACTGCACCGCTGGCGATGTTGTATCACGCACGATCCGAGGCCACATTGCGCATTGCAGCGCGACCGGCCATGAGACAAAAATCTCACGCTATTGCTTGTGTGGCGGCACGATACGGAAGTGTTTCAGGCGCCGGTACAGGGTGGCGCGCGACACGCCAAGCATCATTGCCGCGACCAGCGGACGCCATTTCGATTCCGTCATTGCCTGCACGATGCGGGTGCGCTCGGCCAGTTCCTCGTGCGTGTAGCCGGCAGCCGGTGCTGGCTGGGCGCTCTTGAGGCGGCTGCGCAAGGCGGCCGGTTTGAGCGGCGCGCGTACCCGCGCATGCAGCCAGCCGCCGGCACCCGCCAGGCGCAGGGACAACAGCGCTTGCCCTGCGCGCAAATCGAACAGCCGTTCGGCGCGTACTTCCAGCACTTCGTGCACTGGCCGGGGCAGGGCGCCGAGCCCCGCGATAAGCTGCCGTGCGCAGCGGTTGGCTGCCACCACGTCGCCGTGTTCATCGATGGCCAGCAGCATTTCCGGCTGCACTTCGACAAAATGGCGGTTGCGGTGCGCCAGCACGATGCAGCAGTGGCTGTGTGACTTCAGGAAAAAACCGTCTTCTATCACGGTTGCGCTTTGCCGCACCAGCTGCTTGACCAGGCGCTGGCTGTCGCGCGCGTCCGGCGAGGCCAGGGCGGACGCATCGAGCACCCCGATCAACTCGCCGTGCGGCGAAAAAATCGGCGCCGCGCTGCAGGTCAGGCTGGTAAACGCGGCGCGGAAATGGTCGGTCTTGTGCACCGTGATCGCCTCGCGGTCCAGTAGTACCGAGGCGATGCCGCAAGTGCCTTCCTCGTGTTCGGACCAGCACGAGCCCGGATACAGGCCGGCTTTCTTGAAATGCTTGCGTTGTTCCTGGTCCACCACGTAATCGATGGTCACGCCATGTGCATTGGCCAGTATCACGCAGTAGCCCGCTTCGCGCACCATGGCGTGCAGGCGCGGCAGGCACTGGCCGGTCGAGCGCAAAAAGCCTTCTTCTGCCTGCTGGATCGCGCGCAGCTCGCCGCTGGTGAGAATGCGTGGGCCGGTGGTGGAGGCCGGGTCGAGCCGGTAGTCGTCGAGCGAGCGGCGCCAGGACGAAGCCAGGCGCGCCACGTCGTCGCCGGGGTTGACGATGCGCCCGGCAATCAGGTCGCGTACCCGTTCGAGATGGCTGGTCTGACGCACATAGGGCATGGCGGTCTCTTTTTGCGTTTTTTTGTATGCCGGTTGTAGCACGAAGTGGCGCCTGGCACATCCTGCGGCGCAGCATGGGATTTCAAATTGCCGGCCAAAAGTGCGCTGCTTCTGAGCATTAGTGCAATACTATATTCTTCTCGTTACCAACTATTAATCAAGAAGCAAGCTTCAGAAAGACAAGAACACCATGAATGCCGACGACCACGCCGCACCGCCACAGCCAAGGCTGAGTTTGGGAAAACGCCTGCTCTGGCCCTTCGTGCAAGTGGGCCATGCCTTCAAGCTGACGGGTACGCATTTGCTGCACCATATTATTGGCGCGACCCTGATCGCCTCGGTGATGCTGATGCTGGAAGGATTCCATGTGCTCGAGTGGCTGGACGCGGCCATGCTGCGCGCCAGTGCCGAGCACGGACAGATCGTGCGCGAACGCACCGACCAGGGCGCGCAGTACCGGCCCGGCATCATCGAGATCGACCAGCCCGCGTTTGAAAAGGTGTTTGACGAGCGCGAACCTTTGGCGCGCTCGCGCCTGGAACAACTGATCGCCAGCGCAGCCGCGCGCGGCAGCAAGGTGCTGGCGATCGACCTGGACCTGGCGCCGGCCGTGTATGAACAGCATGACGATGGCGAACGTCCGCTCGACAGCCTGCTCGACAAGCTGGCCAAGGGCGGCCAGCAAGTGGTGCTGATCCTGCCCGAACAGTCGGACCAGAATGCCAACCTGCCCTGGATACGCGAACGTTGCGCCGCCGGCGTGCATTTCGCCAGCGCCCGCATCCGCGAGCGCATGGGCGCCGTCACGCGCATCGAAGTGAAAAGCCCGGTGCTGGCGGCGGTCGCTTTCGAGCTGGCGCATGGCGCCGATGAGCAGGAACAAAAGCAGCCTCTTCCGGCCGTGCTGTCCGAGCAAAAGGAAGTGGTGGCCCTGGCCGACCGCGTGTGCCAGCTGGCCGTGCGTACCAACAGCGAAAAGGAACTTGCCCGCTGGGCGTTCGAGCCGGTGATCCATGGCGACGCCAGGGATGCCAGCGAACAGAACGCCGTCACCGCGCCATTCCATCCGACCGCCGTGGCAAAGGAGTTCCTCGACCCGACACGCACGCGTGTAAAGCTGATCGATGGCAAGGCGAGCGTGGTGCAAGACGCCGTGCGCAAGAACGTGGTGTATATCGGCAGCACCTATGACGTGCGCGACCGCTACACCACGGCCGAAGGCGAACAGGCCAGCTTGCACCTGCATGCGGCGTCGCACACCTCGCTGGGCATCGGCACGGCCGACGTCAACAAGTATGCGGTGTTTGCGGCCGACATCATTATCGGCATTCTGCTCGGTTGCCTGTTCGGCGGCCTGTGGACCTTGTATGGCCGCGCCGAACTGGCGATCGACAAGCGCATGGAAGACCATGATATCGGCAAGCTGCACCAGATGGGCACCCTGGCCGAGTTCTACGGCATCCGCCTGATCCTGGCCGTGGTGTGGGCTTCGCCCGTAATGATCGGCGTGCTGGCCGTCTATCTGTCACACGGCTTGCTGGAGCAGGGCTGGTGGGTCAACCCCGGTCCTTTGATCGCCGGCATGTTCCTGCACGCCATGTCGCTGCGCGACGAAGCGCATCACCCGCACGAAGAGGTGCCTGGCCTGAATGTGTGGGCCCAGCTGCGCCGCACGCATCCGGGCATTGTGCTGGTGCAGGCGCCGCTGGCGGTGGTGCTGTTTGTGATTGCCGTGATCTGAAGCAAAACGGGGCGCCTGCCGTTTTTCGCATAGTATCCGGGCCGGCGTGACCGGAGCGATGCGGCGTGGCGGCAGGATATAAATTGCGCTACACTGGTTGCATCATCAAATTTGATCAAGGGAGGCCTCAATGAGCGCCAGACCAGATATCAAGCCTGCCTCTGCGGTGACCGTTATCCGGCCATCAGGTACGCCGGAAGACCAGAAGCGATTGCGCGCTGAAGCGTTGCTAGCGGCCGAGGTCATGTGGAAAAACCGCAACGATATTCCGCTGGACGGCGTCGCATATCAGGAGCTGATCAGGAGCGAATAGCTTGATTCTCTTCGATACGAATATCTTTATCGACATGCTGGGTGGCTGCCATCAGGCTTCCATCGAGCTTAATTCGTACGACGAACCTGCCATCAGTGCGATTACCTACATGGAGCTGCGGGCCATTACAATAATGTTGTCGAGCGCTCAAGCCAGCAATTTCAAGCCCGGCGGCAGCGCTTCGCCCAGCATGCGCCGGGTACTTGCTTCGTCAAGCTGCACCACTTCGCGCACCATTGCCACCCAGCTCTCGGGCGCACCGATGCCTTTCAGGCGGGCGATGATCGTCGCCCGCTGGTGGTCGCCGATATCGCGCAAGCGGTCGCCTGTCATGCGGGCGATATGGGCGCTGGCAAAGGCGGCCGCTTCGGTTTTCTTCCAGTCCAGCACCAGTAGCATGTCCAGCCATTCGGCAGCGGTGCGGGCTTCCACCACTTCATGCGCGCTGCCGTGGAAGGGCTGGCGTGCGCCGACGCGGGCCAAAGCCCACAGGCTGTGGGCGTCGCCGGCATCGGTGCGCCCCCTGGTTTTTTCCAGGCGCTTGAGCAGCCAGGCGCCCACTTCGGCCTTGTAGCTGCCGGGTATGCGTTCCAGCGACGCGCCCAGGCGCAGCATGTCATCAGTGCTGCCGTTGACCAGGGTGACGGGGCGGCTGCTGCGCTGGGCCACATCGGCCTGCAGGTTAAAGGCGAAATCGTCCAGCAGTCGCAGTTGCGCGGTAGCGTCCAGGCCACCGGTGACGCGGCGCCACAGGGTCCACCATTCAGCGCAGACCTGGCTGTCCTTGTGGTGCTGCACGCCGGCCTCGAACATGGCCCACAGCTGGTCGATGCGCCAGGGATCGAGCGCGTCGCCGTAGCCGGGGCGCAAACACCAGCCGGCCAGGTTCAGCCACACCCGTTCATGTTCGGCGGACCGGCGTCGTCCCCGGTTGCGCTGCAGCAGGGCGTCGAACAGCTGGCGCAGCAAGGCGGTATCCCAGCCTTCGCGCCCGCCCAGGCCTTGTTCCAGATGCTGGCGCAGCTGGCGCACTTCCTTGGGCGTGACTTTTTGCGCCTTGCCGCCGAAGATGCGCTCGATCTTGTCTACCGCTTCCTTGATGCGCGGCGCAACAGTGGAGGCCTCGCTGTCCGGCTCTTCCTCGCCGCGCAGCTGGAATTCCAGCAGCCAGCGCAAACCGGCCTGTTCCTCGGCCACGCAATGCACTTCCAGGGTACCGACTTCCGTCATCACGGTGGCCAGCTGCACGGTGATCTCACGCTTGTCGTTCGGATGGTCGGGGTCGTGCAGCACGCTGGCCAGCGGTGGCAGGCGCACGAAGTCGCCTTCTTTCAGGTCGACGATATCGCCCAGCTGCTGCGGCATCCCCGTGTCACCGGTCGATGAGGCCAGGTGAAAGCGCACCGGCCGGCCCAGGCGCAGCGCAAAGCGGCGCTCAAGCAGGCGGACCTCTTCGCCGCTGGCTGCACCGCGCGGCAGGATGCAGACGGCACGCTGGTCCTTGCCCTCGCCAAGTACCAGGAAATAGCTGCGCGCCGAGCCGCCGGCAATGCGCGGCGCCTGGCCGCGACGCGCCAGCCCATGGGCGACGGCGCCACGCGCGACGGCGACGTCGGGGTTGTCGTTGTGCAGCACGGTAGCCGGTGCACCGCGCCACGCGCTCAAGGTGTCCGTCAGGCGCCGCGCCAGCGCGTCGGCGCGGAACACGCCGCCGTTCAGCAGCAGGGTATCGGGCAGTTCACCGGGATGCTGCTGCAAAAAGCTGGCCAGATGGCGCGTGATGGCCGCGTCTTGCGCATACGGCAGGCCGAATTCAACGATGCCGGCGCGGCCCTTCCTGGCCTTGTCGGACGCTTCGACCAGCGGGAAAAAACCGTCGACCACCATGCTGGCCACTTCCTCGCGCGTGAGCTCGACCGAGCGCGTGCCGCCTATCAGGCGCGAGCCGGCCCCCAGCAGCGTGACTGTGGTCTTGTCGGGCGCGTCCTGTGATAGCAGCACTTCCTTGGCGGCGCGGCAGCGTTCCATCAGCTGCGACAGGCGCGCGGCCGACAGCTTGATGCCGCCCTCGCTGCCTGCCGCCAGCCGTGTCTCCACCAGGTGCGCCAGCGCCAGATCCATATTGTCGCCGCCCAGTATCAGATGGTTGCCCACGCCGCTGCGTGTGAATTGCGGCGCGCCGTTTTCATCGCGCTCGACGTCGATCAGACTGAAGTCGGTGGTGCCGCCGCCTACATCCACCACCAGGATGCGGTGCGTGTGCGCCAGTTGCGTGTGCAGGTCGTCGCGATGCCGGTGCAAAAAGTCATAAAAGGCGGCCTGCGGTTCCTCCACCAGTCTGAGCGTAGGCAGGCCGGCCAGTTTCGCCGCTTCCAGGGTCAAGGCGCGGGCGCCTTCGTCGAACGAGGCGGGAATCGTCAGCACCAGTTCCTGGCGTTCGAGCGGCGCTTCGGGAAAGCGCGCATTCCAGGCGGCGCGCACATACGCAAGATAGCTGGCGCTGGCCGTGACCGGTGAAACCCGGGCCACATCGTCTGCGGCGCCCCAGGGCAGGATAGGTGCGTGGCGGTCGACATGCGCATGCGACAGCCAGCTCTTGGCGCTGGCCACCAGCCGGCCCGGCACCTGCCCGCCCAGCACGCGCGCCAGGGTGCCGGTGACGGCGTTGTCCACGCCCGCAACATCGGCTGTGGACCAGGGCAGGCGCAGTTCGTCCTGCGCCAGCTCGCCATCGGTCGGGTGGTAGCGCAGCGAGGGCAGCAGCGCGCGTGGCCCTACTTCGCCCGGCGCCAGCAGCTGTTCGATGTGGAACAATTTGATGCCGGCTGCCGTATCGCTGGCGTCAGCATAGGCGACCACAGTATTGGTGGTGCCCAGGTCGATGCCGACCAGACAAGAAGCCGGAGCCTTGGCCTTGGCCATTTACTGTACTGCGCCGCGTACGTCGAACTCCACCTTCCAGCGCTCGGCGCCATCCAGCGAGACGGCCAGCAGTTCGAGCGTGCCCGCTTCGGTCACGCGCGCATGCAGTTTCACCTGCACCACATCGCCGGCCTGGCGGTTTTCCGCCGACAGGGTGGCCTGGATCTCGCTCAGTTCCTGCAGTTCGTCGGGCGCCCAGAAGTCGAGCAGGTCGCCGATCTGGTCATTGCGGCGGGTCGACGAAGCAAAGAAGCGGAAGTGCACGGGTTCGCCGACCACCAGGCCGAATTGCTGGCCCGGCAGTTCCAGCTCGCTGCCTTCCTCCATGCCGAATGGCGCCACGCACAGGGCCTGGGTGGGCGGTTCCATGCCGGGGATGGCCGGCATGGCCGATTCGATCGCCACGTAAAAGGCGCTGGCCGTGCCGCCGCGTATGCGCACGCCATGGCCGCGCCGCACATAGCTGTAGTAGGCCGCGCCACGCGCCACCGCCAGGTCCAGGTCGGCGCCGGCCAGCATGCGCGCCGGTTCCGCGCCTTCCAGGTACAGCCAGTCGTTGACGGCGCCCATGATGCGCTGCACCAGCAAGTCGGACTTGAACACGCCGCCGTTGAACAGCACGGCGGTCGGGTGCAAAAAGCTGGCCTCGGCGGGCTGGCGACCTGAAAAACCTTCCAGTTCGGCGGTGGCCGCCACTTGCCGGCCCAGAAACGCGGCCAGGTGGCGCGTGATGGCCGCGTCCTGCGCATACGGCAGGCCCAGTTGCGTCAGGCCGGCGCGCGTGCGCACGGCAGGACGGCTTGACGCTTCTACCTGCGGGAAGAAACCGTCAAGGATAAAGGTCGATACTTCCTCGCGCGTCAGTTCGGTGCGGATCGAGCCGCCGATCAGTTTCGAGCCGCGGCTCGGTACCACAATCGGCGCGCTTTGCGTGCCGCTGTCGGCCAGCAGGCTTTCCTTGGCGCTGCGGCAGCCGTAAGTCAGCGCGCGCATTTGCCAGGCATCGAGCGTGGTGCCGCTGGCAGCCAGCTTGCGTGCTACCAGGTGCGCCAGTGCCAGATCCATATTGTCGCCACCGAGCAGGATATGTTCGCCGACGGCCACGCGGTGCGGTTCGAGCACGCCGTCGCGTTCGAGCACGGCGATCAGCGAAAAGTCGCTGGTGCCGCCGCCCACGTCGACCACCAGGATAATGTCGCCCGGTTTCACGTCCTTGCGCCAGCGGCCTTCGCTGGTCTGTATCCAGCTATATAAAGCCGCTTGAGGCTCTTCCAGCAAGGTCAGGTTGCCGTAGCCTGCGGCCTGCGCCGCTTCCATCGTCAGTTCGCGCGCCGATGGGTCGAACGAGGCGGGGATGGTGACGGTGATTTCCTGCTGCGCAAACGGCGCTTCAGGGTGGGCGTGGTCCCAGGCCTGGCGCAAATGCGTCAGGTAGCGCGTGGCTGCCGTGATCGGCGAGATGCGCGAAACTTCGGGTGGTGCGTCAGCCGGCAAGATGGCCGCGCGGCGGTCCACACCAGGGTGGCACAGCCAGCTTTTGGCACTCGATACCAGGCGGATCGGCGTGGTGGCGCCACGGCTGCGGGCCATTTCGCCGACCACGAACGGCGCCTCGACTTCTTGCGTCACCCAGGGCAGGGCCAGGTCGCCGGGCGCCACTTCGTCGCTGTGCGGCAGATACACAAACGACGGCAGCAGCGGCAGCTGTTCCAGCGTGCCCGGGGCTGACAGCTGCGGCACTTGCAGCACGCCGTGGACCGATGTTTCACCGTCGCTCAGGCCCAGGTTCACATACGACAGGGCGCTGTGGGTGGTACCCAGGTCGATGCCGATCGCAAATTGCGCAGTTTGCGCGCTCACAGCTCCACCTCGGCTGGCGCCAGGATGGCCGCGTCGTGCTTGTCGTTCAGTTTCGGCAGGCGCACGCTGGACGCACGCCAGCCGCGATGGCTCAGGGTTCCCTTGAACGGCGCCGAGCCGACCACATTGCCGGTCAGGCGCACGGCAGCTGGATCAAAACCTTCCTGCAGCACGATGCGGCTGCCTTCGTTTTCCGCGCGTACCGGTTCGATGCTGAAGTACTCGCGCATCACCTTGGCGCAGCCTTCGTGCACCACGCGGGCGGCCGCGCCGATATCGGCGTCTGCATGGCTGGCCAGGTTTTCCTGGGTAAAGTCGATCAGGCGTGCTTCACGTTGCAGCAGCGCCAGCAGTTGCAGGGCGGCGTCAGGCGTGGCTTCTTTCAGGATAACAGGGGCGGCGGCAGGTGCAGGCGCCGGCGCAGGCGTGACTGGCGCGACCGGTGCCGCCTCGGGCAGGTTCAGCTTTTCCACGCGGGCGGCATAAGCGCCATCGGACAGGGTGCTGAAAAAGGCGCCAAACGCCAGCGGGATGCGGCGCCAGAACGATGGATGATTTGGTGTGCTCATGATGGATGGTTTCTCTTATAGTATGGCGTCGGCGGCGCGCGCCTGAACAGCTCGATGCGCGGGGCCGCTTCGCGGTGTGTTGCAAGGCTGGGGCCATGGGCAGGCCAGCGTTTGCCCGCATGATACCAGTTAGCGGCGCTGGGCCAAAGCGGGCGCCGTCCACCGCGTTGGTCACAAATTACGTTTGGCAATAAAATGCAGGCAATGCCATATTAATAAAAAGGAAATCATGCAATTTTCTATCAAGAAGGTCAAGGTGGTGGCGGCCATGGTGCTGATCGCGCTGGCTGGCTGCGGCAGCAAGGGAGAAGCTGGCGGGCAGTCGAGTGCTGCGCGCTTGCAGGGCAAGGAAAAGGGCGCGGAGTTTCTCGCCTATGAACATTCGGTTGGCGTCGATACCAGCGAGGCCCGGGTGCAACCGCTGTATGAAAAAGTGGTGGCCGCCTGCAAGGCCGATACCGCAAACGGCTGCATGCTGCTCGATTCCAGTCTCGATAGCGGCCGTTACATGCAGGCGCGCATCAGCCTGCGCGCCAAGCCGGCCGGCATCGTGAAGCTGGTCGCGCTGGTGGCGACCGAAGGCGAGCTGACCAGTCAAGGCACCAAGGCTGAAGATCTGGGGCGCCCCGTGCTGGACAGCCGCAAGCGCCTGGAAATGCTCAGGCAGTACCAGGCGCAGTTGCAGGAACTGGAAAAACGCTCTGGTAATAATGTCGATGCACTGATCAAGGTCACGAAAGAACTGGCCACCGTACAGACAGAACTGGAAGAGGCGACGGCCGCCAACTCGCTGCTGATGCAGCGCATCGACACCGACTTGCTCAATGTTGCGATCAGCGCGCAAGGCAAGCGCAGCTTCTGGTCGCCCGTCAAGCGCTCCTTGGGCAACTTTACGGAAAACCTGTCCGAGGGCACGGCCAATGCCATCACGGCGCTCGCGTTTATCCTGCCGTGGCTGGTTGGCTTTGCCATCTTTTTCCCGCTGCTGCGCAAAGGCTGGCGCCGCCTGCGCGCACCACGCAAGGGCGTTGAAAAGTAAAGCACCAGCGCGTTGCATTTGCAGAACCCGGTTGCACAGCCCTTGTGCATCCGGGTTTTTTTTCGTGCAAGAAATACGCGTGCGCACCAGACAATGGCGTATTTGCTCATGTGGCGAGCAAGCCGACGCTGGCATGCATTCTGCTTTAACAACCCTGTATGCCCCTCTCGACTATCCATCCACACTCAGGAGTCCACATGTCACGACGCATCATCTTGAAAGCGGCAGCAGCAGGCGCATTGGCCATGGTTGCCTCGGCCTGCATGCAGTCGGCGTTTGCCGCCGATACCATCAAGGTAGGGATTTTGCATTCCCTGTCCGGCACCATGGCCATTTCCGAAACGTCGCTGAAAGACGTGGCGCTGATGACGATCGCCGAGATCAATGCCAAGGGTGGTGTGCTGGGCAAGCAGCTGGAACCTGTAGTGGTCGACCCGGCTTCGAACTGGCCGCTGTTTGCGGAAAAAGCGCGTCAGCTGGTAGCGCAGGACAAGGTGTCGGTGGTGTTCGGCTGCTGGACCTCGGTGTCGCGCAAGTCGGTGCTGCCAGTGTTCAAGGAACTCAACAGCTTGCTGTTCTACCCGGTGCAGTACGAGGGCGAGGAACTGGAAAAGAATGTGTTTTATACGGGCGCCGCGCCGAACCAGCAGGCAATTCCCGCCGTCGAATACCTGATGAGCGCCGATGGTGGCGGGGCTAAACGTTTTGTGCTGTTGGGCACCGATTATGTGTATCCGCGCACGACCAACAAGATCCTGCGCGCTTTCCTGAAAAGCAAGGGTGTCAAGGACAGCGATATCAGCGAGGTCTACACGCCGTTCGGCCATGCCGACTACCAGACCATCGTTGCCAATATCAAGAAGTTTTCGGCCGGCGGCAAGACGGCCGTTATCTCGACCATCAATGGCGATTCGAACGTGCCGTTCTACAAGGAACTGGGCAATGCCGGCCTGAAAGCCACCGACGTGCCGGTGGTGGCTTTCTCGGTCGGCGAGGAAGAGCTGCGCGGCATCGACACCAAGCCTTTGCTGGGCCACCTGGCGGCGTGGAACTATTTCGAGTCCGTCAAGAACCCGGTAAATACCGACTTCATCAAGAAGTGGAAGGCCTACGCTGTCAAGCAGAAGCTGCCGAACGCCGCCTCGGTGGTCACCAACGATCCGATGGAAGCGACCTATGTCGGCATCCATATGTGGGCGCAGGCGGTGGAAAAGGCCAAGTCGACCGATACCGACAAGGTGATCGCCGCCATGGGTGGCCAGACCTTCAAGGCGCCGTCGGGCTTTACGCTGACCATGGATGCCACCAACCACCACCTGCACAAGCCGGTGATGATCGGCGAAATCAAGGCCGACGGCCAGTTCAATGTGGTGTGGAAAACCAAGGAGCCGATCCGCGCCCAGCCGTGGAGCCCGTATATCAAGGGTAATGAGGCGAAGCAGAAGTTGTAATCGCTTGCGCGTCGAAACTTAGTTGTGACCCCAGGCAAAGAGCTGGGGGCCAGACGGGGACGCCGAGTCCCGTCGGGTCTGACCCTGGAATTTGCCTTCGGGGTAAGGAAGCTCATCAACATAGTTGCTTTTCCATCCAGGAACCCATGCGCATGCAGCTCCTCCCCAAACTGCTGGTCTTCGCCTGTCTGATTTTCTCTTCTTTGGCACAGGCCGCCATCGATCCCGCCTTGCTGAAACCGCTGTCCGGCGACGACCCCGAAGCCCGGGTTGCGGCCGTCGGCCAGATTGCCGCCCTGGCCACGCCCGAGGCTGCCCGTGTGCTGCAGGCATTGCAGGCCGAAACCCTGTATGCCACGCCGGGCGGCCAGTTGCTGATCGTCGAGGGTGACGGCGGTCTAGCCTATGATCCCGCCACCGGCAAGACCGGGCCTGCACCGGACGGCATCGACGGCGTGATGGTCAACAACCGCCTGCGCGGCGTGGTCGAAGGCGCTTTGTCGGGCCTGAAACTGCTGGCGCCGGAACGTGCCGCGCGTCTTGCCGCAGCCCGCGAATTGCAACAAGCCGTCAGCCCGGCACAGCTGCCCCTGATCCGCAAGGCGCTGGCGCAGGAGAACGATGCCGAGATCAAACAGATGCTGCAGTTGCTGATCGCCAGCGCTAACCTGCATGCGCCCGATGTGGCCGCGCGCAAGCAGGCGGTGCAGGACCTGAGCGTCAGCAGCGATGCGCGTTTGCTGGCGCCGTTGCAAGCGATGATAGACAAAGGCGCTGACGGCAAGCCGGGCGAGCCCGATGAATCCGTGCGCATCGCCGCCGTCGATACCATAGCCAAAATCAAAGGACGGGTGCAGCGCACCGAATTCATCGGCAATATCTTTTATGGCCTGTCGCTGGGCAGCGTGCTGCTGCTGGCGGCGCTGGGCCTGGCGATTACCTTCGGGCTGATGGGCATCATCAATATGGCCCACGGCGAGTTGCTGATGATAGGCGCTTACACCACTTACCTTTGCCAGCTGTTTTTCCGCGCGTATTTGCCAGGCATGCAGGACTGGTATCTGCTTGCGGCGCTGCCGACGGCGTTCTTTGTCGCCGGCCTGGTCGGCGTGGTGCTTGAACGCACGGTGATCCGCTGGCTGTATGGCCGGCCGCTGGAAACCTTGCTGGCCACCTGGGGCATCAGCCTGATTTTGATGCAGACGGTACGCACCATTTTTGGCGCGCAGAACGTGGAAGTGGCCAATCCGGCCTGGATGTCGGGTGGCGTGACGGTGCTGGGCTCCTTGGTGCTGCCGTACAACCGCATCGCCATTATCGTGTTCGCCATGCTGGTGGTGGTGGCCGTGTGGTTGATCCTGAATAAAACCCGGCTCGGCCTGTTTGTGCGCGCCGTTACGCAAAACCGCCGCATGGCCGATTGCGTGGGCGTGGCCACCGGCAAGGTGGACATGCTGACCTTCGGCCTCGGTTCCGGCATCGCCGGCCTCGGTGGCGTGGCGCTGTCGCAGCTGGGCAACGTAGGGCCGGACCTGGGGCAAAGCTATATCGTCGACTCCTTCATGGTAGTGGTGCTGGGCGGCGTGGGCCAGCTGGCCGGCACCGTGATCGCGGCCATCGGCCTGGGCGAAGTCAACAAATTCCTGGAGCCGGTGGCGGGCGCAGTACTGGCCAAGATCGCCATCCTGGTATTCATCATTATCTTTATCCAGCGCCGGCCGCAGGGCCTGTTTGCCATGAAGGGACGCAGCGTCGAATGATTACTTCTCTACGCGTCAAGCAGGGCCTGTTCTCGCGGCCCGTATGGGCAGCGCTTGCCGCCTTCACCGTGGTGGCCGCCATGCTGCCAATCTTTAACCTGCTGTTTGCCGAAGGTCATCCGCTGCATGTGTCGGCCTATACGGTCGGCCTGGTCGGCAAGTTCATGTGCTATGCGCTGGCCGCGCTGGCGCTGGACCTGGTATGGGGCTATACCGGCATTTTGTCGCTGGGCCATGGCGTGTTCTTTGCGCTGGGCGCGTATGCGCACGGCATGTATCTGATGCGCGCGATTGGCGCCAATGGCCAGTATCAAAGCGCCTTGCCGGATTTTATGGTCTTCCTCGACTGGAAGATCTATCCCTGGTATTGGGCCTTCACGGAGCATTTCTGGTACTGCATGGCGCTGGTGGTGCTGGTGCCGGGTGTGCTGGCGTTTGTGTTCGGCTACTTCGCGTTTCGTTCGCGCATCAAGGGCGTGTATTTTTCGATTATTACGCAGGCCATGACGTATGCCTTCATGCTGCTGTTCTTCCGCAACGATACCGGCTTTGGCGGCAACAACGGCTTTACCGACTTCAAGACCATCCTCGGCTACAGCGTGACAGCGCCGGCCACCAAGGCCGTGCTGTTCCTCCTGACGCTGGCGTTCCTGGTCACGGCGCTGATCGGTGCGCGTGCCATCGTCAGCTCGAAACTGGGGCGTGTGCTGCAGGGCGTGCGCGATGGCGAAGCACGGCTGATGTTCCTCGGCTATAACCCGCTGTGGTTCAAGCTGTTCGTGTGGACCCTGTCTGCCGTGCTGTGCGGCATAGCCGGCGCGTTGTATGTGCCGCAGGTGGGCATTATCAACCCGTCCGAAATGTCGCCGGCCAATTCGATCGAGATGGTGGTGTGGGTGGCAGTCGGCGGGCGCGGCACGCTGATTGGCCCCATCCTGGGCGCATTTACCGTCAATGGTTTGAAAAGCTGGTTTACGGCCGCCTTGCCGGAACTGTGGCTGTTCGCGCTGGGCCTCCTGTTTATCGTCGTCACCTTGTTCATGCAGCAGGGTATGCTTGGCGTACTGGCCAAACTGAAACGCAAGCAAGCCGCCGTGGCGGCAGAGGAGGCCGCATGAGCATCCGCATGCTACCCGGCATGGCGGGCGGCGAAGCCGGTGCGTCCTATGCCAGGGTCAAGGGCGAGGGCGTCGACACCACCCATGGCGCGATTCTGTACCTGGAAGACATCACGGTGTCGTTCGACGGTTTCAAGGCGATCAACAAGCTGAGCCTCGATATTTCGGCCGGCGAATTGCGCTGCATTATCGGCCCGAATGGCGCCGGCAAGACCACCATGATGGACGTGATCACCGGCAAGACGCGGCCCACCTCGGGCACGGCCTGGTTCGGCCAGACCATGGACTTGTCGACCATGACCGAATATGCGATCGCCCACGCCGGCATCGGCCGCAAGTTCCAGCGCCCCACCGTTTTCGAACAGCACACGGTGTTCGACAACCTGGAACTGGCGATGAAGATGAACAAGCGGGTGGTCACTACCCTGTTCGCGCGCCTGAACGCCGAGCAGGAAGGCAAGATCGAGGCCATCTTGCGCCTGATCCGCCTGAATGGACAGGAAGCGCGGCTGGCCGGCTTGCTGTCGCACGGGCAAAAGCAATGGCTGGAAATCGGCATGCTGCTGATGCAGGAGCCGCAATTGATCTTGCTCGACGAACCTGTGGCCGGCATGTCGGACGCGGAAACGGCGCGTACGGCGGAGCTGCTCAACGAGTTGCGCGGCAAGCATTCCATCATGGTGGTCGAGCACGACATGGGCTTTGTCACGGAAATCGCCCAGCAGGGCATCGTGACGGTGCTGCATGAAGGCAGCGTGCTGGCACAGGGCCGCATGGACGAGGTGCAAGCCGACGAACGCGTCATCGAAGTCTACCTGGGAAGATAACATGCTGGAAGTGATGCAACTGAACCAATATTACGGCTCCTCGCACACCTTGCGCGGCGTGTCCCTGACGGCGAAGAAAGGCGAATGCCTGGCTTTGCTGGGCCGCAATGGGGTTGGCAAGACTACCTTGCTCAAGTGCCTGATGGGCGTGCTGCCGGTGGCGCAGGGCAAGGTGGTGTTCAATGGCCGCGATATCACCAGATTGTCGCCGCATGCGCGCGCCAGGCTCGGGCTGGCCTATGTGCCGCAGGGGCGCGACATTTTTGCCCGCCTGACGGTCGAGGAAAACCTGCTGATGGGCATGGCCGTGAAAAGTGGCCGGCAGGCCTCGCGCATCGACGACATGGTGTATGACCTGTTTCCGGTACTGAAGGAAATGCTTGCGCGGCGCGGCGGCGATTTGTCCGGCGGCCAGCAGCAGCAACTGGCGATCGCGCGCGCCTTGCTGGCCAGCCCGGAGCTGATTATTTTCGATGAGCCGACCGAAGGCATCCAGCCGTCCGTGATCAAGGATATCGGCCGCGTGATCCGGCTGCTGAAGCAGCGCGGCGATATCGCCATCGTGCTGTGCGAACAGTATTTCGATTTCGCGCGCGAACTGGCCGACCAGTTTATCGTGTTGTCACGCGGCAGCGTGGTGGCCGGCGGCGGGGCGCAATTGATGGATGGCGAGGATGTCAAACGGCATCTGGCCGTGTGAACCTGGCGGGGTAATTCAGATCAGCTTGAACCACCCCAGCACACCGCCTGCCCCCAGCAGCCACAGCAGGTGTATTTTCGTGCGCCAGATAATCAGGCCGGCCACCACCGACAAGCTCCAGATCGGCCAGTCGGTGGTCAGGTTGTGGTTGGCGCCGCCGAGTATCATGCCGGTGGAGATCAGCAGGGCGACCACGATGGGCGCCATGCCTTGCTTGAAGGCACGCACGCCGCGCAGGTGGCGGTTGCGGTGGCCCCAGCTGGCGGCCATATAGGTCAGGGTAGTGCTGGGCAGCATGATGCCGACCATGGTGACCAGCACGCCCAGGCAGGCGGCGGCCGTGCTGCCGGCGTTCATGCCCACGTTCCAGCCCATCAGGGCGACAAACAATACATTCGGACCGGGCGCGGCCTGGGCGATGGCGATCGATTCATTGAACTGCGCCTGCGTCAGCCAGCCATGCTGTTCCACCAGGAAGCGGTGCATCTCGGCGGTGGTGGAAATGGCGCCGCCGACCGACATCAGGGAGAGCATCAGATAGTGGCAGAACAGGCTGAGCCAGTCGGAGGTGCTCAGCACGAGTTGCAGCGGCGGGTTCATGGCGACAGCTTGCGATAAGTGAGGGTGCAGCCCAGCGCGCCCAGCACCAGCAGCACATACACCAGCGGCAGGCGCAGCACGGCCACCGCCAGTACGCCGAGTGCCACCAGGCTCAAGGTCAGCCACAGGGGCAGCGGGTGCCTGGTGAGGGAAGCGGCCAGCTTGATGCCGGTGGCGGCGATCATGCCGGCCGACACGGCCGCCATGCCGCGCAGCGCACCGGCCAGTCGCGGGTCAGTGCCGAAATGCGTGTACAGCACGCCCAGCAACAGCACGATCAGCAGCGGCACGGCCAGCATGCCGGCCAGCGCCGTCAGGGCGCCGGGCAAGCCGAAATAGCGGCCGCCCACCATCAGCGCCAGATTGACGACATTGGGGCCGGGCATGATCTGCGCCACCGCCCAGTCTTCCAGGAACTCTTCCTGGGTCAACCAGCGCTTGCGTTCGACCATTTCGCGCTGTACTACAGCCAGCACGCCGCCAAAACCCTGCAGGGCCAGCCAGGTAAACGACAAAAACAGGTCGGACAGCGACGCTGGCCGGGGCTGGCTGGTCTCGGGCGGGTCGGCGAGTGGCGCGAAGGAAGGGCTGGGCATGCCAGATTATCACCGCCACTGCATGCGCTTGTCCATGGCTTTTGCCGCTACCGAAAGTCAAGTGGCGGCGGCGCCATAGGGCGCGCGGGCTGCCGCTTGCCAGGCTAACTGCAAATTGGGAGGTTGTTGCTGGAAGCGCGGATGCAGGCTTGCCGAAATAATCATTGCCGCGCAGTTATGCACAAATGATGAGGTAGCGAAATTCTGGAAACTATTTTCAGCTGTCGATAATTCGGTTTGTAACCATTTGATTTTATTACATTTTATTTTTGCTGCTTGATTGAGCAGTTTGTTGAAAGCCGCACCGGCTGTGGCTTTGGGGGCTGTCAAGTGGCGCTTATCCACAAAGATATCCACAATCTGTGTGGATATCTGAAAAAGCGCTTAACAATCCGCTACTTAGCGCTGCCGCGGCGAAATACTGTGTTTTTTGCGGTGCGTGGCGCGCGATGCGCAGCGGGAGGAAAGCGCTGTATGCCCATCCAGTGCTGTTGTTTGCCGAGCAAAAGTTACCCTGCCGGTCTCAGCGTGCAGGGTGGGGAGGCAGTTCGATGCAGTGCTCGAGCGCTGCCGCCAGGTCGCTGACCTGCCGCTCGGCGTCGCGCAGGCTGGCATAGGTACGCAGCGAAGAAATCACGGTGGTAAACAGTTTGCGCGTGGTGAGATCGGTCTTGCACCAGAAATCGTTGATATCGTAGTCGATGATGATACGGTGCTCAAGGGCCTGGCCCGGCTGGCCGGTGCGCAGGATAATGCGCACGGCGCTGTTGTGCAGGTCTTCGCGGATCTGGCGCGCCACCTGCAGGCCCGCATCCTGGGTTTCCATGATGACGTCGAGCAGCACCACGGCAATATCTTGTGTGCTGCGCAGCAAGGTCAATGCTTCTTCGCCCGTATAGGCGTGCAGAAAGCTCAGCCTGCGGCCTTCGAAGCTGGCCTGGCTGAGCGCGAATTTGGTAACCACGTGGACGTCGACATCATCGTCGACGATCAGCACGCGCCACGGTTGCGCGCTGGCCTGAACGGCGTCTTCGTCATCGCCGTGCTGCGGGTCGTCGACCAGCCAGTCCGGTTCATTCTCCGCGTTGGCGGCTTTTACAGTATCAGTATTCATGCATTTCCCAGCGTTGAGCGTGCGCGCCGCATCTACCTTAGGCCAGTGCGCGCGCTTTGTCAAAGGGCAGGGCGGATGTGCAGCTGCTTTTCGCCGTGCTCTTATACACAGAAAATATATTTTTCCTTATGGACAAAAAATTCCTGCGTCAGCGCAAAGGTGATATCGCAAGTCATTGATTATATTCAGGAAAAAAATTGCCTGCGAATTCAGCAAATTATTGAAACCCGCACCAATACTGGCGTTGCGGCTTGTCAAGAGGGGCTTATCAACAACTTTATCCACAGTTGCTGTGGATATCTGAAAAAGCCCTGCAAAAACCGTGGCTTAGCGTGACAAAGAGGCATCAGCCTGTGAGGTCAGGCAGCGCTTAATTCATGGAAACGCTGCAGGAAGCATTGCTTTGCTACACCCGGGTCCATGGCGACAATTATACCGGGCAAGGGAGCGATGCCGTCAAGATAGGCCCAGCGCTCGGCCGAGTGGGGCATCAGGTCGCGCTTCTCGGTGGCCAGCGCGATCAGGTCGGCCCGCTTGATGGGCGCGTAATCGGAAAAATCGATGCCGTAGGTGGCGGCGATGATGGCCGTCACCCGGTCTTCCAGTGCGGCAAACTCCGGCATCAGCACTTTCAAGGGCTTGACCATGTCGCCCAGATAGGCTTCGGCTGCGTCGTGCAGCAGGGCGGCCAGGCGCAGCGGCGGCGGCACCAGGCTGGCGACGATCAGGCTGTGCTGGGCAATTGAATAAAAGGTTTTCGTCTGGCCATTGAAGCGGCACTGGTAGGCCAGGCCGTGGGCGATATCCTCGATGGCGACCCGGTCGATATGGGGCCGCAGCGGATAGAAGCGGTTGCCGGAAAAGGTGGAAACGTAATCGGTGGTAATGGCAGCGGCTTGCATGTCGATAGTCCGGATGGCGGGTGCGATGGGCATGCCGCCATCGTACACCGCGCGGCGCAGCAAGGCAGGTTCCCATGGCTGACCCTGCAATTAATTTCATATCGACAATCTTTCATTTCCGCCTAGACTATATGCAACATTTACTCTTCATCTGCGGGGGCGTGGCGATTATGGCAAGACCTTCTTATATCTACCAGGGCGGCTCGGTAATGATGCACTCGCCGCTGCAACTGAAACAGTCCGAGATGTACGGCTACTTCGTCAAGGGCGAGCTGACGAAGCTGCAGGCAACCGTCGACAGCACCCTGAACCAGGTGGCCGGCAAGCGCATGACGTTCAAGGTCTTGTCGCCTTACGTGATGCTGACCTTTACGCGGGTCAACCATGCCGACTCGGCCAACCCGGTCGACCAGGCCAAGGGCTGGATCACGGAAGTCGATATCGTCACCTGGGTGATGGTCGGCGAGATGGATGAGCACGGCAAGCTGGCCCATCTCTATTGGTACCCATGCCATATCTTTGTCGATGACGCGATGGCCCTGATTAACGGACGCGAACTGTTCGGCTACCCGAAATACCTGTGCGAATACGAGATCCCCGAAGCAGGCAGCGAGCCGCTGCGCTGCTCGGTGGCCGCCAGGGGCTTCCAGTCGTTTTCTCCCGAAACGAAAATCGCCCTGCACCCGCTGCTGGAAGTAAACGCCATCGTGCAGACCGGGCCGCACAAACCCGTCAGCAGTTTTCTGGAACTGATCGAGCAGGCCTTCAAGATTTTCCTCTCCATTCCCGACTTTTTCGACCTCGACCCTGCCGGCTGGCACGATATCCTGTCGCTGCTGCGCAAGCCGCGCATCGACCAGATCTTCCTCAAGCAGTTCCCCGACAGCGCGGGTGTGAAAGCCGTCTACCAGGCGCTGGTGGCGGCGCCGGCCGAAATCAACCGCCTGCACAGCGGCCGTTTGCTGGGCCATGAATACGAATGCACCTTGCACGCCTTCGACAGCTTCCCGCTGGACCAGACCCTGGGCCTGAAGCTGGGCGCGCAATCGGCCATCTTGCCATTCAATGTGAATTTCGACTTCACCGCCATGCCGGGCGAGGAGCTGGTCGACAATTCGGCCATCGCGCCGGAAAAAATCGCCATACTCGGTGGCGGCGTCGGCGCACTGACGACGGCCTGGTACTTGAGCGACCAGCCGGGCTGGCAAAACCAGCACGCGATCACCGTCTACCAGCTGGGCTGGCGCCTGGGCGGCAAGGGCGCCAGCGGGCGCAATGCGCAGTTTGGCCAGCGCATCGAGGAACACGGCCTGCATATCTGGTTCGGCTTTTATGCCAACGCCTTCAGCATGATCAAGCAGGCATACGCCAGCCTGGACCGACCGCCTGGCGCGCCGTTGGCCACCTGGCGCGACGCCTTCAAGCAGCACGATTACGTGGCGCTGTCGGAAGACGTGCGCGGCGAGTGGCGCAACTGGTCGATCGTGTTTCCCACCTTGCCGGGCGAACCGGGCGAGGGCGGCGAAGACGTCACGCTGTGGCAGATGGCGGTGGCGATGGTGGGCTGGATCGAACAGTGGCTGCGCCAGATCCGGCAGGTGGCCGAGGCCGACGCGCGCATCGCCCGCGCCGCCGCCGACCTGGGCCAGGGTGGCGAAGGCAAGTGGCCGGGCTGGCTGCGCCGGCTGGCCGACGAAGTGGTGGAGCAGGCCGACGAGCTGGGACTGGACGTGGGTTTGTCCGTCGCTGCGCTGGTGGCGCTGGTAGCCGACCTGGCGCCCGACTCCAGGCGCCACGATGCGGCCCGCCATCAACTGCTGGCCGGTACGCTTTCCGGCATCCGCGCCTGGCTGCGGTTGCGCTACCGCGCACTGATCGAGGCAGACGACGAGTTGCGCCGGCTGTTTACCTGCCTGGACCTGGGCATCACGGTGCTGAAGGGCTGTTTCGAAGATGGCGTGTTCAAGCATGGTTTTGACGTCATCAACGATATTGATTTTCGCGACTGGCTGCGCAAGCATGGCGGCGACGAGCGCTTCAGCATAGATTCGGCCCCTGTGCGCGGCTTCTACGACCTGGTATTTGCCTATGAAGGCGGCGATTTTTCAAAGCCGAATATTGAGGCCGGCACCTTGCTGCGTTCGATGGCGCGCATCGGCCTGGCCTACAAGGGCGGCATCATGTTCAAGATGCAGGCCGGCATGGGCGACACTATCTTCACGCCCCTGTATGAAGTGTTGAAAAAACGCGGCGTGCAGTTCAAGTTCTTCCAGCGCGTGGAAGAACTGGTGCCCGGCACCGGCGCCGGCGCCAACGAGATCGAGAGCATCCGCATTACCGAACAGGTGGCGTTGCGCAAGCCGGCCGCCGGCTACGCGCCGCTGGTCGACGTGAAAGGCCTGGCCTGCTGGCCTAGTACGCCCGATTACGAGCAGTTGGAGCCTGCCCAGGCGGCCCTGCTGCAACAGGCCGGCATCAATCTGGAGTCGTACTGGAGCGACTGGCCGCAGCAGTACCAGCAGGCTTTCGGCCAGCCGCTGCCCGTCACGGTGTTGAAGAAAGGCGTCGACTTCGACAAGGTGGTGTTCGGCATCTCCATCGGCTCGCTGCCGGCGCTGTGCCCGCAGTTGCTGGCAGCCAGTCCGGCGCTGGCGCAGACGGTCGGCAAGGTAAAAACGGTTGCCACGCAAGCCTATCAGGTATGGCTGAACAAGGACCTGGCGCAGATGGGCTGGACCACGCAGCCGGGCGGCCAGCAGCCGGTGCTGTCGGCCTTTGTGGAACCCTACGATACCTGGGCGCCGATGGACCAGTTGCTGGCGCATGAAGACTGGCCGGCAGAGCTGGAACCGAAGAACGTGTCCTATTTTTGCAGCGCGTTTCCGGTCGATGCCTACCCGCCCGTGACCGACACGGCGTTTCCGGCCCGTTGTGCAGCGCAGGCAAAGCGCGGCGCCGTCAATCAGCTGGAAAACCAGATCGCCGCTCTATGGCCAGAGGCGGCGCCGGCCGGCGCGTTTCCCTGGCAGTGGCTGGTCGACGCGAAACAGGCCAGCGGCCCGGCCCGCTTCGACAGCCAGTACTGGCGCGCCAACGTCGACCCGTCCGAACGCTACGTGATGTCGGTAGTCGGCAGCACACAATACCGGCTGGCGGCCGACCAGTCGGGTTTCAGCAACCTGTTCCTGACCGGCGACTGGATCAAAACGGGGCTCAATGCCGGTTGTGTCGAGGCGGCCGTGATGGCGGGCATGCAGACTTCGCGCGCGATGACCGGGCACCCGGCGGTGATCAAGGGCGAGACCGACTTCTGAGTTGGTATGATGGTGCATCCTGTTGGCTGGATTACCCATGAAACGTCTGCTTGGTCTCTGTTTTCTGTCTTTCAGCCTGCACGCGCTGGCCGTGCCGCCCGGCGCGATTGCATTATGGCCGGGCGCGCCGCCCGGTGGCGCGGCCACCGGGCCGCAGCAGGCGAGCGCCAAAGGGTCGATCACCCAAGTGGTGCAGCCGTATCTGATTGCCCACTTGCCGGCGCATCCCAATGGCACGGCGATGCTGGTGATCAGCGGCGGCGGCTACGCCCATATCGAGGCGGGCAAGGAAAGCGGGCCGGCTGCTGCCTGGCTGCAGTCTCAGGGCATCGCTGCCTTTGAATTGGTCTACCGCCTGCCGCAGGAGGGCGGCGGCACGCAAGCTCCATTCCAGGACGCGCAGCGGGCCATGCGGCTGCTGCGCTCGAACGCGGCGCAGTGGCAGATCGATCCGGCGCGTATCGGCGTCCTCGGTTTTTCCGCCGGCGCGCACCTGGCAGGCATGACGGCGGTACGGCCCGATGCGCCACTCACCACCACCATCGACAAGGTCGATGCGGTGTCCGCGCGGCCCGACTTTGCCGTGCTGTTATACCCCGTGCTGACCATGCAAGTGCCGTTTGACATCACCCATGCAAAAAAAATCCTGCTGGGCGCCGCGCCCTCGCAGAGCGCGCGCGATGCGCTGTCGGTAGAGACGTTGGTCGATGGACGTACACCGCCGGTATTCCTGGCGCAGGCGCTGGACGATCCGATTGCTCCGGTCGACAACAGCCTGCTGATGTTCGCCGTGCTGCGCCGTGCGCAAGTGCCGGTGGCGCTGCATCTGTTCCAGCGCGGCGGCCATGGGTGGGGGATGGGCAAGGCGGGCAGCGAGCCTGCTGCGTGGCCGCTGCTGCTCCGGGCCTGGCTCAAGGCCGGCTCAGATTGACGCGCCCAAGTCCCGCCGCGCCTCGTCCAATGCCGCCTCGATCTGCGGCAGATGTGCTTCCACTTCATCGAGCTTGCCGTCCGACGCCAGCGCTTCCATCTGGTGGCACAGGGCGTGCAGGGTAGGGCGGCTGAGGTAGCCGGCGCTGCCTTTCAGCGCATGGAAGGCGGCCGCCACGGCGCTGGCGTTGCAGTCATGCACGGCCTGGCGGGCCAGGTCGTAGCGGCGGGGGGCTTCGTCGATGAAAGCGTTGGCGATGCGCTGCAAATGCTGCGGCGACAGGCCGGCCAGCGGCAGGATATGCACGGGCGCCGTCATCGGGTCGAGTGGTGCCGGTGCGCTGGCTTCCTCGCTTGCGGATTTGCCCAGGCCGAACTGGCGCGCCAGCGCGTCTTCGTCGGCTTGCGCCGGCGGCACGGGCGCGGTGGATGGCAGCGCATGGTCGCGCGCCAGCAGCAGGTCGATCAGCGCGTCGATCTTCTGGAACAGCAGCGCTTCGTCGACCGGTTTGCTGAGGAAGTCGTCCATGCCGGCGTCCAGGTAGCGCTGGCGGTCGTGTTCGCTGGCGTTGGCCGTCAGCGCAATAATGGGAATCTGCGGGTCCGGAATGGGAAACGCCTGGTTGCCACCGGCGCGTATCAGGCGCGCCGCCTGTTCGCCATCCATCAAGGGCATGCGCCCGTCCATCAGCACCGCGTCGTAGGTGCCGGTGGCCAGTGCGCGCAGCACTTCCTCGCCGTTCTCGACGATGGTGACGGTGTGGCCCATGCTTTCCAACAGGGTGCCGATAATGATCTGGTTGGTGCGCACGTCTTCGGCGCACAGGATATGCAGGTGGCAGCCATGGCGCGCATTGCGGGTCACCTGGCGCGCGTCGGCTGGAGGCGCGCTGCCGGCAGCCAAAGGCAGGCTGAAATGAAAACGCGAACCGATGCCGATCCGGCTTTCCACGCCGATGCTGCCTTTCATCAGTTCCACCAGTTCCTTGCAGATGGCCAGGCCCAGGCCCGTGCCGCCATAGCGGCGCGTGGTGGAATGGTCGGCCTGCTCGAATTTCTGGAACAAACGGGGCAGGGTGTCGGCATCGATGCCGGCGCCGGTATCGCTGATGAAGAAATCGATCTGGTGGCAATCCGCGTGCCGTGAAGGCGTGCGGCTGCGGCGTACCTCCAGCAGCACTTCGCCGCTGGCGGTGAACTTGATGGCATTGCCCAGCAGATTGATCAGGATCTGGCGCAAGCGCGTGGGGTCGGCCCGCACATAGCGCGGCAAGTCCAGCGCCAGTTCGCGCCGCAGCAGCAGGCTCTTGGCGTCGGCCTGGCCTTGCACGATGCCGGTGGCGTCGCCGATCAGGGCCAGCAGGTCGAAGTCCACCGTTTCCAGGGTCAGCTTGCCGGCGTCGATCTTGGAAAAATCGAGGATGTCGTTCAATATCGTCAGCAGGGACACGCTGTTGTGCAGGCCGATGCGCAGGTATTCCTGGGTGCGCCCGCGCACGGTCTGGTCGCGCAGGGCGAATTTCAGCATGCCGATCACGCCGGCCAGCGGCGTGCGGATATCGTGGCTCATGGCCGACAAAAAGTCGATGCGGTGCCGGCTGACGACTTCGGCGTGGGTCTTGGCCGCCAGCAGCGCTTCATTGCTGTGCGTCAGCGCCTGCGTGCGTTCCTGCACCCGCTGTTCCAGGTGGTTGCGCAGCAGCCGTATCTGTTCGGCCAGGGCAAACGCCAGCAGCAGGCCGTCGAGGGTGCCGCCCAGCAGGGTCAGCAACTGCGCGTTGCTGACCAACGCCGGGGTCAGGCCCAAGTTGGCCGGCAGGATCACGAAACCGGGCAGCATCAGGGCCACAAAACCCAGCACGAAAAAGCGTGCCGGCTGGTAGCCGCCGCGCCACACGACGATGCCGCAGACCAGGGCCAGCACCATCCAGATGGTAATGGCGATGGTGGCCAGCGTATGCGCATACTGCGGATAGAAAAAACAGCTGGGCATCAGCAGCAGTGGCAGCACCAGGTTGACCCGGCTCCACCGGTGGAGCCGGGGCGCCATTTCGCGCAGGCGCAGGAACTGCATGTAGAACAAGGTACTGAGGATGGGCAGCAGGAAGAACGGCAGGTAATGCAGCTGCAGCATGCGCCAGTCGAACATGTCGGAAAATACATGGAAGGTGATGGCCCAGGCCAGGCCATACATCAGCACGTACAGCGCGTAGTAGAGCGAAGCTTTTTCGCGCGTGATCGAGAAGATGAAGAAATTGAACAGGCCCAGCGCCAGCAGGGCGCCGAGCGAGGCGATGATCAGGAAGTTTTCCTGGCCCACCAGTTTGCCGTATGCAAGCTGGGTCTTGACGGCAAACAGTGGAGGGTGGGCGTAATACGGGCTGGAAAAGTGGATCAGGATGTCATACGTGGCGCCCGGCGCCAGGGTGACGTTCTTGCCATAGTGCAGCAGGTATTCGTGCGGCCGCTGGTAGCCGGACAGCAAGGTGGCCGGCGTGCCGTTCTGGCCGGGGCCATACACATGGATATCGACGGTATCGATCAGGGTATCGTTCGGGTCGATTACCCACGCCGTTTCATTGGTGTTGTTGCGCACGCGCGCATGCAGCCAGTAGGCGCCGCCGAACAGATCCACTTCAGCAGCCGGCCGCTGGCGCGCCAGCCAGGCGGGCAGGGCGCTGGCGGCCGGCGGCGCGGCGTCATCGCTGGCGCTGTAGAGTTGCCCTTGCGTGCCCAGGTGATGAATCCCCTGCAGCGGCAAGGCGATGCTGGCCTTTGCAGCTTGCGCCTGCGCCTGCGCTTGCGCGCCGCCGGCCAGGCAGGCCAGCATCAGCATGGCCAGCCACGCCGCCACGCAGCGACGTGTCAGGCAAAGGCGGCGGCGGAAAGGGAAGTAAAGGGCTGGCATCGTTGGTCATGGTGGCCCCGGGCTGGGATATCTCATTCTAATCGACAAGTACAGGGCGAACGCAAGTGCTTGCAATTGAGGCATCAAAGCTGATGCAGGCGCAACAGTTTCGGTATCATGGCAGTTTTTCTGTGAACCTCAATCATGCTCAGTGCCGAACAATTTGCGGCCTTCCTGGCCGCCGCCGTGCTGGTGACGGCCAGTCCCGGTCCCGACAATCTGATGGTGCTGGGCGTGGGCATGTCGCGCGGACGTCGCCAGGGCATGGCCTTCGGCCTGGGCTGTGCGCTGGGCTGCCTCACGCATAGCTTGCTGGCGAGCATAGGCGTGTCGGCGCTGCTGGCCGCCTCGCCGATGGCATTTACGGTACTCAAGGTGGCGGGCGGCCTGTACCTGGTGTGGCTGGGGATAGGCGCGATTCGCAGCCGCGGCGGCGCCAGGGTCGACGGTGCGGCCGCCTTGCCCGACGAATCGCTGGGGCGATTGTTTGCCAAGGGATTGTTCGCCAACAGTATCAATCCGAAAGTCGTGCTGTTCTTTTTGTCGTTCCTGCCGCAATTCGTGGTGGCGTCGCGGGGCAATGCCAGCTGGCAAACGGCGCAGCTGGGCCTGCTCTTCACGGCCCAGGCCTGCGTGCTGTTCGGCTTGCTTGGCTACTTTTCGGGCGCCGTTGGCAAGTGGCTCAACCGCCGCCCGCGCGCCGGCCTGTGGCTCGACAGGGCAGCCGGCACCATCTTTATTGCGCTGGGGCTGAGGCTGATCCTGGCGCGCTAGCTTTGTGATTGGCAACGATGTCGAAGGCCAGCTCCATCGGGTCCTGCACCGCCATTGCGCCGCCGAGGATGGCAAACGGCACGATGCCGAAATCGCTTTGTTTCAGCACAAACGCGCCGCTGGCACGCAGGCTGCTGCCGTCAAGCGCCTGCACCAGCTTGACCGGCACCACCACCTGGCGCGTCACGCCGTGCAGGGTGATGGCGGCGTCGACGGCGTTGCCGCTGGCCTGTAGCGCAGCTTGTATCCTGACATCGGGATAGCGTTCGGCGTCCAGCACGCGCACCAGCATATTGTGGCGCGTCCCGGCAATCGCCTCGGCCGACGGCGTGGTTTCCAGTCCGGCGTTGGTGCGCAGCGCGCTTTCATCGACGCTCATGGCGTCGAGCCGGAACTGGAAATCGGCCTGCCGCAGCGCCGGCGCGACCCAGCCCGTGACGGTGCGGCTGGCCACCACATGGTCGTGCCCCAGCCGCGCCAGTGCGCCGCCGCGCCGTACGGTAATTGTCAGCAGGGTAGCCTGGGTGTCGATGGTCAGTACGTTCTCGCTTCTGGCTGGCGGCACCAAAGGTACGGCTATGGGCGCCGGCGTGGCAGGCACGGGCGGTGCGACGGCCAGCGGGGTGCAGGCAGCCAACAGCAGGCAAGTCAGTAATAGAGGCAGGCCGGAATGGCGCATGGTGGTTCCTGGGCTAAGGTAATGTGCTGATGGTAAGCGATTGCGGCATGGAGAGAAAGACGGCACGGAGCACGTCATATTGGTGTCATATCGCGCTGTTATCCTTCTTTTGTTGGCACAGCATATGTGGCGCACATCACTACGCTCCGGGAGCGATAGGATGCCCGTATGACTCAACAGCTTAGCCGGTGAGCTCAACCATCGGCACCAATTCTGCAGGGAACTGGCTAGGGCAGGAAAATCAGGCCGGCTTAATGAAGTCCTAAGCCTGATCAAAGGAAGGACTGGCATAGTACGTACATGGCGCACGGACATCACCGGGCGCAAGGTTGCCGGACACCTCAATGACCGGCACGAACGTGTTGTACCGCAGTACCGTACTGTCCTCCTCTTTATCCCTGCGCTCTGAACAAGCGTTTCAACCGGCTGCCGCTTACTGCGAAGCCGGTTTTTTTTTGCCTGATCAAACAGCGTAGGTCGGGTTAGCGCTTGCGCGTAACCCGACATCATTGTTGACGCCAACGCTATTGTCGGATTACGTGCGGCTGCGCCGCGCTAATCCGACCTACGATCATTATGATTGCGTGCCCAGCCACTTGTCGATCGCAGGCAGCCTTTGTTCGTGTACCTTTATACGGTAGGCGATGTCGGCTATCGAGGTGTCGGCGTCGCCGCGTGCGGTGGCGGCCAGGTGGGCTTTGGCGTAGGCGTCAAGCTTGGCCAGCATGGCCGGGTCGCTGGACGCGGCGGCCAGGCGCGGGAAATAGCGGCTGCGCGAGCTGGCGTCGATGCGTGCGTTGACCTGGTCGATATGGGCCAGCGCATAGTCAAACGCCAGGTCCGGATGGGTACGGGCCACGCGGCTGATCATGGCCGGGCTGTTGGTGAGGCCCGGTTCGTCCGTCAGCGCCAGGGCCAGGGCGCGCTGGGCCAGGGCCGTATCGTCGCTCGAAGCCAGCAGGTCGTACAGCTGGTTGCGGATCAGCGGCGTTTTCTCGGCTTGCGCTTCGGCGTGCAACTGATCCCAGGTCGCGCTGTCGGCATGCTGGGCCACTACGCCCAGGATGGTACGGCGCAGCGCGGCCGGCATGGCGGACGGATCGCTGCTGGCAGCGGCATGGCGGCGGCGCGCTTCGGCGATCACGGCCGGGTCGCCCAGGTCGCTCAGGGTGTCTATCAGCTGGCTGCGCAGGGTGGCCACCGTGGCCGCCTCGCCATCGCGCGCCTGCCAGCCGGTTTGCGCCATTGCCGGCGCCAGTCTGGCAATTGCCCAGGCATCGAAGCGGCGCTGGCGCGCCTGGTCGCCCGCATATTGCTCATGCAAGCCATTCAGGGCGCCTGCCACTTTGCCCCACACTTGCGGATCAGCGGCCAGCGGCGTGGCTTTCACCAGTTCCAGGAAGTCAGACGGGTTTTGCAGGCCGGCCATGCCCAGTGACTGGCTGTCCGACAGCAGGCCCAGCTGGTCGATGGCGGGCAGTGTTGCAAAGCTCGAGGCCAGCGCGCCTGCCTGTTTAGGCGCATACAGGGTGCGGTAGTAGCCGCTCTGGCCGGCGTTCACCAGCAGCGGGCCGCAGCCGGGCACCGTCAGGGTGGCTTTGCCATTTTGTACCAGCACGCGTGCCAGTTTTGCATTGCCCACGGTTTGTGCGATCACCGGCACGCGCCACGACAGCGGTTTTTTCTGTTCGCGGTCCTTGGTGAATTCGCCTTGCGTCAGGGTGACGCTGGTATTGCCGGCCTTGCAGACGGCTTCGCCCACGCGGATCAGCGGCACGCCAGGCTGCAAGGTGAAATCGTGCGCAATCGCGCTGACCGGCTTGCCGGCGGCGGCGTCGACTTCGCGCCACAAGTCATCGGAGACCGTATTGCCGTAGGCGTGCTTGCGCATATAGCTGCGCACGGCCGTGCGCCAGGTGTCGGCACCCACATAGGCTTCGAGCATGCGTATCACCGATTCGCCTTTTTGATAGGTGATGGTGTCGAAGGCCTGGCTGGCTTGCTCGACCGTGGCAATGCGCTGTACCACCGGGTGGGTGGTGGCCAGTGCGTCGCGGCTTATCGCGCTTTCGCGCACGCGCACGCTGGACAAGGCCGTATTCCATTCCGGATGCATGCGCTCGGTGGTGCGGCTTTCCATCCACGAGGCAAAGCCTTCGTTCAGCCACAGGTCATCCCACCAGCGCATGGTGACCAGGTCGCCGAACCACTGGTGCGCCATTTCGTGCGACAGGGTGGTGTAGATGTTTTCCTTGTCGGACTGGGTCGAGATGGCCGGGTCCAGCAACAGGCTGTATTCGAAAGTGAACACGGCGCCCCAGTTTTCCATCGCGCCGAAGAACTGGCTGCGGCCCGGCGCGGCGATATTGTCGAGCTTTGGCAGCGGGAAGCGCACGCCAAAGTAATCGTTGTATTCGCGCAGCAGGGCGGCCGACTCGTCGAGCGCGAAGCGGCTTTGCGCCAGCGCGCCTTTCTTGGTGATCACGCCCACTTCGGTGCCGTCGGCCATCTTTGTAGCGCGTTCGAAGTCGCCCAGGCCGAAGAACAGCAGATAGGTCGACATGCGCGGCGTGACGGCAAACGTCACGCGCTTCTTGCCATTGCCCAGCATGGTGCTGCTGGTAACGGGCATGTTGCCGACCGCCATCTGATCGGCGGGCACCGTCACGTCGAGCGCGAAAGTGGCCTTGTAGTCGGGTTCATCCCACGAGGGGATCACGCTGCGCGCATCCGAATTTTCAAACTGCGTGTACAGCGCGCGCTGGCGGCCGGTTGCAGTATCGTAGTCGAGCGAGAACAGGCCCGTGGCCTGGGTGCCGATCTTGCCGCTGTAGCTGATCGCCAGCGTGTGCTTGCCCTTGGCCAGCGGCTGGGCAAAATGCAGGGTGGCAGTCTGCGTGGCTGCATCGACATCGATACGGGTGGCCTGCTGCGTGCCACCCGCGCCTTCGGCAGTGGCGCCCGCAAAGGCCAGTTCCAGCGCGTTCAGGGTCACCGTGCGCGTCGGCGCGGCAACCTCCACCGTGATCACCACGTTGGCGGTGAACGTAGCCGCCTGCGCATCGGGCGTCAGCGACAGCGCGTAGTGGCTGGGCGTGACACCGCGCGGCAGTTGCGTGGTAGTGGCAATGGCATGGCTGGCCGAAGCCTGTGGCGCCCCTGCTTGCGCGGCATGGCTGGTCAAGGATGCCAGCGCGAGGACGACGGCGGCGGCGATACGGCTGCGTGAGAGATTGCGGTGCATGAAAACCCTGTTGAGTGTAGCGCCGGCCGGCCTTGTAAGCGGCAGGCGCAATGGAAGAGTGGCGGGTGCGCTGGTGTCGGCACGGCGTGGTCAGCATTCCCGTCCAGCAATCTAGTTGTAAACCGCCGCAAAGTCAAACGCAGGCGCCTGCAGCGGCTGATAAGATACAAGCTGTAATAGACAAGTACAACAATCAGGAGACCCGCATGAAACTGTATGTCAGCCCTCGCACGCCCAATCCGCGCCGCGTCGCCATGTTTATCGCCGAAAAAGGCATCGCAGGCATCGAACAAATCTCGCTGGACCTGACGGCGGGCCAGCACCGCGATCCGGCTTTTCTGGAAAAAAATCCGATGGGCAGGGTACCGGCACTCGAATTGCCGGACGGGCGCGTGCTGGCCGAAACACGTGCCATCTGCACCTGGCTGGAAGGCTTGCAGCCGGAACCGAACCTGATGGGACAGGGCTACGAGGAACGTGCGTTCATTGAAATGGAGGACCGCCGGGTGGAGCTGCATCTGTTCCTGGGCGTGGCCAACTGCGTGCGCCACAGCCATCCGGCGCTGGCGTTGCTGGAAAACCCGCAGTTCCCCGACTTTGGCGCAGCCCAGGGCGCGAAAATGCGCGAGACGGCGCAGTGGCTGGACCAGCAACTGGCGCGCCAGCCGTGGGTGGCCGGCGCGCGTTTCACGATAGCCGACATCACGGCTTTCTGCGCGCTGGAATTCGCGCGCGGCTTGATGAAATACCGGCCGGGTGCGGAAGGCTTGCAGCATCTGCAAGCCTGGCGCGACCGTGTTGCCGAGCGCCCCAGCGCGCTGGCAACGAAATGAAATAAGCCAAAAAATTCCGGTCCGTTATTTCAACTGACCTTGCAGGAAGGTGTAGGTCAGCGCCCACATCAGCGCCTGCTGGTCATTATTGGCGGCGCCCGCATGGCCGCCTTCCGTATTTTCCCAGTACAGCACGTCATGCCCTTGCTCTTCCATTTTGGCCACCATCTTGCGCGCGTGGCCGGGGTGGACCCGGTCGTCGCGGGTCGACGTGGTAAAGAACACGCGCGGATATTTTTTATCCTTGAACACATTCTGGTAAGGCGAGTATTTGCTGATGTAGGCCCATTGTTCCGGCACGTCCGGATCGCCATACTCGCCCATCCAGGAAGCGCCCGCCAGCAATTTGTTATAGCGGCGCATGTCGAGCAGCGGCACCTGGCTGACCACGGCGTTGAACAGGTCCGGCCGCTGCGTCAGCACGGCGCCCACCAGCAGGCCGCCATTGCTGCCGCCCATGATGCCCAGGTGGCGCGGGCTGGTCAGCTTGCGCTTGATCAGGTCTTGCGCCACCGAGATGAAATCGTCGTACGCCTTCTGGCGGTGCTCCTTCAGCGCCGCCTGGTGCCAGCGCGGGCCGAACTCTCCACCGCCACGGATATTGGCCAGCACATATACGCCGCCCTGGGCCAGCCATGCTGCGCCCGTGATGCCGCTGTAGTTGGGCTTGAGCGACACTTCGAAGCCGCCATAGCCGTACAGCACGGTGGGGTTCTTGCCATCGAATCTGGTCTTCTTGTCCATGATGACGAAATACGGCACTTTCGTGCCATCCTTCGAAGTCGATTCGAACTGTTCCACCTTGTAAGGGGAGGCATCGAAATAGGCGGGCAGCGACTTGATCCTGGTGCGCTGGTCGCTGCCGGCGGTGGCCAGGTACAGCGTGGTAGGGGTGAGGAAGTCGGTGACGGTCAGGAAGTATTGGTCCGAGTCGACCGAATCGAGCGGACTGGCGACCAGGGTGCCCAGCTTGGGGGCGTCGACCACGCGGCGTTGCCATTTGCCATTCACATGACGCAGTTCCGTCAGGCGGTTTTTTACCTTGTCGAGCGTGGTCAGCAAGATGGCCGATTTGGTCGCCGACACGTTGTCGAGCGAAGAGGTGGCGGTCGGTGCAAACAGCACTTCGAACGCCTGCTTGCCCTGCATGAAGGATTTGAAATCAGTCGCCAGCAAGGCGCCTTGCGGGTAAGTCGTGCCGTTCACTTTCCAGTCCGAGCGCAGGTTGATCACCAACTGGTCGCGCACGGTAAAGGCGGTGGCGTCGTCCGGTTTTGGTACCTTGGTCAGGCTGTCGCCTTCGCGCAGGAACATTTCACCGCTGTAGAAATCGATCTGGCGCTCGACGAACTGATATTCATGGCCGGGCGTGAAATCCTTGTAGGCGCCGGCGCTCATATCCTCCGGTTTGGCTTCGTACAGTGTCCTGGCTTGCTGCAGTGGCGTGCCGCGCTTCCATTCCTTGATAATGCGCGGATAACCGGAGCTGGTCATCGAGCCGGGACCGAAATCGGTAGAAACGAACAGGGTGTCGCCGTTGATCCAGCTGGCGTTGCTTTTTGCTTCGGGGAGGGTGAAACCGTCGGCCACGAACGCGCGTTTCGCCACGTCGTACTCGCGCACGACTTTCGCGTCACCGCCGCCGCGCGACAGCGAAATGAGACAGCGTTCGCCTTTCGGGTACAGGCAGGATGCGCCGCCCCAGACCCAGTTTTCGTTTTCGCCGGCGGCCAGCTGATCGAGGTCGATCACGGTTTCCCAGGCCGGGTCAGGCAGCTGGAACTGCGCCAATGTAGTGCGGCGCCAGATGCCGCGCACGTGCTGGGCGTCACGCCAGAAATTATAGTAATACTCGCCTTCCTTGCTGACGTAAGGTATGCGCTCTTTCGAATTGAGGATGGTCTTGAGCTTTGCCTGCAGTGCCGGGAACGAGGGCTTGCCTTCGAGCTCCTTGAGACTGACGGCATTGTGCTGGCGCACCCATTCCATCGGTTTTTCGCCGGCGACTTCTTCCAGCCATTGCAGGGGATCGGCAGGGGAAGTGGCAGCGGCATCAGGTGCTTGCGCATGGGCGACACCCACGGCGGCTACGCCAAGCAGCATGCTGCCGGCGAACTTGCGATAGAAAGACATGGACAGGATTCCTTGACGATGGTCGGTTGCGCCGTTTTGCACTCAAAACGGCGCTGCCATGTTGCCATGAATTTCTTTTCGGAACCAGAGGAGATGGTGGCTGCGGATAGTTTAATCGGCCTGGCCAGGCAGTTTTGCCACCACCTTGATCTCGAAGTCAAAGCCATACAGCCACGTCACGCCGACCGCCGTGACGGCGGGATACGGCCCCTGGCCCCAGTATTCGGCCAGCACCAGGCCCCAGATGCGCTGGAACACTGCTTCGGGGTTCACTATGAAGAGGGTGACGTCCTGCACATCGGCGAAGGTGCAGCCGGCTGCCTCCAGGATGGCGTTCAGGTTGTCGAAGGCGCGCCGCACCTGGGCGTCGAGATCGGTTTCAGGTGTACCGTCTTCGCGGCTGCCAACCTGGCCGGAGACAAACAGCAGGCCATTGGCGCGCACGGCAGGGGAGTAGCGGTTCTGTTCATACAGGGCCTGGCGCCCTGGCGGGAATACGACGTCGCGTTTCATGTGATGCTCCTGTGGTGATGCAGCGAAGTTGCTGCATGGAGAACACTTTATCCGTCAACAGCTTGCTGATAAAGAGCCCAGTTTTGCCTGGACTGTTTGTATAATCCAAACAATGGATGATGGAGGTGCAGATGGACAGGTTTGATGCAATGATGGCATTCGTGCGGGTAGTCGAGACGGGCAGTTTTACAAAGGCGGCCGCGACCTTGCACATGAGCCGCACCACCGTGACGCAACTGGTGCAGCAGCTTGAAGCGCGGCTGCGCCTGAAACTGCTGAACCGCACCACGCGCAAGGTGAATGTAACGGGCGATGGCGCCGCCTATTACGAGCGCATCGTGCAGGTGCTCGATACCCTGGAAGAAATTGAGACCAGCCTGCCGCATGCGGCCGCCTTGCCACGCGGCCAGTTGCGGATCGACGTGCCCAGCCCCCTGGCCAGCTTGCTGCTGGTGCCGGCGCTGCCACGGTTTCATGCGCTGTATCCCGATATAGTGGTCGACCTGGGCGCCAGCGACCGCATGGTCGACGTGATTGCCGACAATGTCGATTGCGTGATACGCGGTGGGGAACTGGCCGACCAGTCGCTGATGGCGCGCAAGATCGCCGACCTGCATCTGGGTGTGTATGCGGCGCCAGCCTATCTGGCACGGCTCGGCACGCCTTTGCATCCGCTGGAATTGCAGGACAGCGCGCACCGCATCGTGCGCTTTCGCTGGTCGCGTGGCGGCAACGGCTTGCCGTATGTGATGCACCACGAGGGCAAGAGCGTCAGGATCGATGGCCAGCATGTGCTGTCTATCGACGACGGCAACGCTTATATGGCGGCAGGGGTGGCGGGGCTGGGCGTGCTGTGGTTGCCGGACTATATGGCGCGGCCGCATGTGGCCAGGGGTGAGCTGCTGCCCCTGTTCGAACAATGGACGGTCGACGCCATGCCCTTGTTCCTCGCCTATCCGCCGAACCGCCATGTCAGCAAGAAGCTGCGCGTATTCATCGACTGGGTGGTCGAATTGATGGCACAGCAGGCCAATTTCAAGGCAGCTGATTGACCCACACGGGCGCCGACCATAGCAGATTGCCGTCGTCCTGCGTCACGCGCGCATAGTAGAAGTGCGGACCGGGCGCCGGCGTCAGGCCCAGGCTGGCCTGGTCCGACAGCAAGGTAACGTTGCCATTGGCGCCTGGTACGCCTTGAAACAGCGCAATGGCGGCGGCCTGGCGCCCGCGCGTATTGCTGAAACTGACGTCCAGTTGCAAAGGGCCGCGATTGTCGAAGCGCTCGCCCATCATCCTGCCGTTGGCGGTAAAAGACAGTTGACCATGCTTGTCCATGGTGGCAAACACGCGCCGCGCGCGCAGGGCCTCAAACATGCTGTCGCGCGACAGGGCGGCGCCGCGATCGATCAGGATGGCGGTGCGGTTGCCATAGGCGGCGCCCCAGTTGGCGCAATGATTGTCCTGGTTGCTGCTGAAGGCCAGGTGATAACCGGCCGCCAGCGCCTGGTTGCAGGCCGCCTCGAAATTGCTGCGCCGCGTTTCCGTTTCCTCTTCGTTGGTGGAAAAGGCCGAAGTGTTCATCACTTCGCACAGCACCATGGCGGCATCGCCATCGGCCGTAAAACCGAGCGGTGCACCGCCCACCAGGAACTGGCCCGAGCGCGCCGGGTGGTTGAACTGGCCCAGCCAGCCGTGTTCGCGCATCATGGTGTACAGGCCGGCGTAATCTCCTTTCGGCGTGTCGATTTCCGCCAGCAGTTCGCCCTGGCCATTTTTTTCCCAGCCCAGCAACTGCTCGCTGTTGAAGATGTTCAGGTGGCCACCGTTGTTGATCACGCCCCATTCCATGCCGTACAGGGCCAGGAAGCCGGGATGCGCCGCCGTGTAAGCGGCCGCTTCGGCCAGTCCGCTGTGGTAAAGAGAAATCGCATCGGACGGTTCCGCCGCCGCATTGGTGCCGTCGGAGCCGTCATACATATGATTGTGCTCGGAAGTAAGCAGCACGTCCAGCCCATGCTGTTGTGCATAGCGGTAGGCGTGGAGCGGCCCGTAGGGCGCCGATTGCGGTTCCTGTGCGCCTTTGCAGGCGTCCGTCGCTGCGCCGCCATCGCTGTGGCGGGTCTGGCTGTGCAGGTTGGCGTAGACGATGCGGTAGGGAATGGTGCTGTCAACCGCCGGCCTGGACAGGGCCGTCATGGCCGCCATGGTAGCGAGGTTCTGGGTGGCCAGCGCGCCACGGTCGACGGCGATCTGCCATTGCTGTTCCACACTATCGTCACCGCTGCTGGCCACCAGGCGCAATTCGTACAAGCCTCGCGGCACGCGGCTGCGATTGCTGTTGCGGCCGTCCCAGTACAGGCGCAAGGTAGCGCTGCCGCCGTCCAGCACCTGCCGCCCCGACCAGCCGCGCCGCAGCGCACCGTGCGTACCCGGGCCAGACAAACTCAGGTGCCAATTGACGGTGCGCGTGGCGCCGCCATCGTGATGCTCCAGGTGAACCACAAAGGTGCGCGCCTGCGTGCGGCGCTGTGCCGGTGCCGCGCGGAACGGCGCGGCCAAGGTCGCTTCCAGTTCGCCGTGTTCCTTCGGTTCGACCGCCTGCGCGGGCCAGAGCATGACCCAGGTCGCCAGCGCAGACACCGCACCGGCCGCCATTTGCCGCCATCGTCCAGGCATGATCGCCTCCATCCGACTGACACAGATGGTATTTGGACAATTCCTGCAATGTTTCGGTTCATTTTTCTTTTCCTGCACCATGAAGTGGCAGTGCTGCACCGCGATAAACCGTGACAGGGAGAAAACGCCCTGCATATGGCGCGCACACCCCGGTTATCGCCCGTTTACAAGCTGGCACGGCGCTTGCTAGAGAAAAGGAACGGATCAACGGCGATCCCCTGAACAAACAACGGTCCAACGACGGGCCACCATGGACAACGGCGTCCGCTCAAACTGATTTCATGATCGGTGGGAGCGGGCGCCGTTTTTGTTTTTCTAACGGGATACTTCGGGAATAATCATGGCCAGCAAAGCTACCAGCATCACGCTCTTCTCCCTCGCCACGCCACCCATGCGCGCCTTCCACCTGACGTGGATGGCGTTCTTTGTCTGCTTTTTCGCCTGGTTCGCCTGCGCGCCATTGATGCCCATCATCAAGGGCGAGTTCGGCCTGTCGCTGGCGCAAGTGGCCAATATCAATATCGCTGCCGTCGCCATTACCATCCTGGTGCGCCTGATCGTCGGCCCCATGTGCGACCGCTACGGTCCGCGCAAGACCTATACCGGCTTGCTGCTGCTGGGCGCGATTCCCGTGCTGGGCGTGGCTGCCTCGCAAAGCTATGAAAGTTTTCTGTTCTTCCGCCTCGGCATCGGTGCGGTGGGCGCCAGTTTTGTGATCACCCAATATCACACCTCGGTGATGTTCGCGCCGCGCGTGGTCGGCACGGCCAATGCCGCCGCCGCCGGCTGGGGCAATGCGGGTGGTGGGGCGGCGCAGGCGCTGATGCCTTTGATGCTGGGCGCATTGGTGATGCTGGGGGTGTCCGAATCGCTGGGCTGGCGCGTGGCCCTGCTGGTGCCGGGCGTGCTGATGCTGGTGATGGCCGCCCTGTACTGGCGCTTTACGCAGGACTGCCCGCAAGGAAATTACGCAGACATGCGCAAGGCCGGCATCGCCGTTGAAGGAGGAAAGGCCGGACATGGTCAGGCCGGCGGCTGGGCCAGCTTCAAGGCGGCCAGCGCCAACTACCGCGTGTGGCTGCTGTTCGTGACCTACGGCGCCTGCTTCGGCATTGAAATCTTTATCCACAATATCGCTGCTGTTTATTACGTCGACCATTTTGGCCTGTCGCTCAAATCCGCCGGCCTGGCCGCCGGCAGCTTCGGTTTGCTGGCGCTGTTTGCCCGCGCCCTCGGTGGCTGGCTGTCCGACAAGCTGGCGCTGCGCGGCAACCTCAATAGCCGCGTCACCCTGCTGTTCATGCTGATGATAGGCGAAGGCGTGGGCCTGCTGTGGTTTGCCAAGGTCGACAGCGTCACCTTTGCCGTGATCGCGATGCTGGTGTTTGGCCTGTTCACCCATATGGCTTGCGGCGCCACCTACGCGCTGGTGCCATTTATCGACAGCCGTGCGCTCGGCGGCGTGGCCGGCATTATCGGCGCCGGCGGCAATGTCGGTGCCGTCGCTGCCGGTTTCCTGATGAAGGGCACGGGCGATATCCGCCAGACCTTGATCATCCTGAGCGTGCTGGTGGTGGTGTCGGCGCTGTGTGCGATTGCCGTGCGTTTTACACGCGAGGGTTTGGAATCGACCATGGCTGCGGCCTGAGGAGAAGAAGATGAAGATGAACAAGCCCCTGAAAATCGTCGTCCTGGGCCATGGCATGGTCGGGCATAAATTCCTTGAACGCCTGGCGCTGGAAAACAATACCCGCTTGTCTGTGACGGTATTGTGCGAAGAGCCGCGCCCGGCCTACGACCGCGTGCATCTGTCCGAGTTTTTCAGTGGCAAATCGGCCGACGACCTGTCGCTGGTGGCGCCCGGCTTTTTCGACCAAGGCAACGTGGCGTTGAAACTCAATGCCCGCGCCATCGCGGTCGACCGGGCGGCCAAGACGGTGACGGTCAGCACCGGCGAAATCCTGCCCTACGACAAGCTGGTATTTGCCACCGGCTCGACACCGTTCGTGCCGCCGCTGCCGGGCAAGGACCGCGATGGCTGCTTTGTCTACCGTACCATCGAAGACCTGGAAGCCATGCTGGCCTGGGGTGGCAAGTCGAAGACCGGGGTGGTGATCGGCGGCGGCTTGCTGGGCCTCGAATGCGCGAAGGCGCTGCGCGACCTGAAACTCGACACCCATGTGGTGGAGTTCGCGCCGCGCCTGATGGCGGTGCAGGTCGATGAAGGCGGCGCGCGCGTCTTGCGCCGCAAGATCGAAGAGCTGGGCGTGACGGTCCACACGCAAAAGAACACGCTGGCCATCGTCGATGGCGAACACGCCACGCACCGCATGCAGTTTGCCGACGGCAGCCATCTGGAGGCGGACATGATTGTCTTCTCGGCCGGCATCCGCCCGCGCGACGAACTGGCGCGCGCCTGTGGCCTGGAAGTGGGGCCGCGCGGCGGCATCGCCATCGATGACAGCTGCGTCACGTCCGACCCGGACATCTATGCCATCGGCGAATGCGCACTGTGGGGCGGCCTGATTTTCGGCCTGGTGGCGCCCGGCTACGAAATGGCCCGCATCGCGGCGCGCCATGTGCTGCAGGAGGAGGGCGAAGCGTCGTTCAAGGGCGCCGACATGAGCACCAAACTGAAGCTGATGGGCGTGGACGTGGCCAGCCTGGGCGACCCGCATGGCAATGCGCCGGGCAGCCGCTCCTACCAGTTCATGGACGAGCGCAAGCAGATCTACAAGAAGATCGTCGTGTCCGACTGCGGCAAATACCTGCTCGGCGGCGTGATGGTGGGCGACGCCAGCGAATACGGCACGCTGTTGCAGATGATGCTCAATAAAATCGAGCTGCCCGAGTCACCCGAGTTCCTGATCCTGCCCCAGGCCGACGGCCAGCAAAAGGCGGGCCTGGGGGTGGATGCCTTGCCCGATGGCGCACAGATCTGTTCGTGCAATGATGTATCGAAAGGTGCGCTGTGCGCAGCGGTGGCTGACGGTGCCACCACCATAGCCGCCCTGAAAAGTGCTACGTGCGCGGGGACGGCCTGCGGTGGTTGCGTGCCGCTGGTGACGCAGATCATGAAGGCCGAAATGAAGAAGCAGGGCATGGCGGTCAACAACCATGTCTGCGAACACTTTGCCTACACGCGCCAGGAGCTGCACCACCTGGTGCGGGTCGGCAAGATCCGCAACTTCGGCGAGCTGCTGGCGACGCACGGCCATGGCCTCGGTTGCGACGTGTGCAAGCCCCTGGCGGCCAATATCCTGGCCTCTTGCTGGAACGATTTCGTGCTCACCCCCGTGCATGCCAGCCTGCAGGACAGTAACGACTACTTCCTGGGCAATATCCAGAAGGACGGCACTTATTCCGTGGTGCCGCGCATGGCTGGCGGCGAGGTGACGGCCGATGGCCTGATCGCGGTGGGCACGGTGGCGAAAAAATACGGCCTGTACACGAAGATCACGGGCGGCCAGCGGGTCGACCTGTTCGGCGCGCGCGTCGATCAACTGCCGGCAATATGGGAAGAGCTGATCGCGGCCGGTTTTGAGTCGGGCCATGCCTACGGCAAGTCGCTGCGCACGGTCAAATCGTGCGTCGGCTCCACCTGGTGCCGCTATGGCGTGGCCGACAGCGTGGGCTTTGCAATTGAACTGGAAAACCGCTACAAGGGCCTGCGCACGCCGCACAAGATCAAGTTTGGCGTGTCCGGCTGCACCCGCGAATGCGCGGAAGCGCAAGGCAAGGACGTCGGCCTGATCGCTACCGAAAAAGGCTGGAACCTGTACGTGTGCGGCAATGGCGGCATGAAGCCGCGCCACGCCGAACTGATCGCCTCCGATCTCGACGAAGCCACGCTGGTGCGCTATGTCGACCGTTTTTTGATGTTTTATGTGCGCACGGCCGACCGCCTGCAGCGCACCAGCGTGTGGCGCGACAATCTCGAAGGCGGCCTCGATTACCTGAAACGCGTGATCATCGACGACAGCCTGGGCCTGGCGCTGGAGCTGGAAGCGGACATGCAGCATGTGGTCGACACCTATGCCTGCGAGTGGAAAGTGGCGGTCAGCGACCCGCAAGTACGCCAGCGCTTCCGCCATTTCGTCAACAGCGACAAGAACGATGAAAACGTGGTGTTTGCCCTTGAGCGCGGCCAGATCCGTCCTGCCACCGAGCTTGAACGCCGCAGTACCGTGATACCCATCCTTGCAGTGGAGGCTTGAACCATGAACGCGATTAACGAACTTTCCGGCGCCAGCGCCGACAACTGGATGGCCATCTGCCAGCTCGACGACATTGTGCCCGACACGGGCGTGTGCGCCCTGTTGAAAGGCCGCCACGTGGCCGTGTTCCGCGTCGGCGACGCCAGCCCTAAAATTTTCGCCATCGACAATGTCGACCCGAACGCGGGCGCCTCGGTGCTGTCGCGCGGCCTGGTGGGCAGTTTGGGGGAGCGCATCGTGGTCGCCTCGCCGATCTACAAGCAGCACTTCGACCTGCACACGGGCGAATGCATCGAAGCGCCCGAACATTCGGTGGCTGCCTGGCCGACGCGCGTGTTCGGCGGCATGGTGTGGGTGGCGCTGTGAACACCACTGTGGCCGCCGGAGCCCGACCATCGCTGGTGGTGGTCGGCAACGGCATGGCCGGCATGCGCACGGTGGAGGAGTTGCTGAAACTGGCGCCCGACCTGTACGACATCACCGTGTTCGGCGCCGAGCCGCACGGCAATTACAACCGCATTTTGCTCTCGCCGGTGCTGGCCGGCGAAAAAACGGTCGACGACATCATGCTGCATACGCGCGCATGGTATGCGCAGAACGGCATCACCCTGCATGCGGGCGACCCGGTGGTGCGCATCGACCGCAAGGCGCGCACGGTGCAATCGCAGTCGGGAATCAAGGTGGCTTATGACCGGCTGCTGCTGGCGACCGGATCGACGCCGTTTATCGTGCCGGTGCCGGGCCACGAACTGCCAGGCGTGATCGGCTTTCGCGATATCGACGACGTCGACACCATGCTGCGCGCGGCGCGCGAGCACCGCCACGCGGTGGTGATCGGCGGCGGCCTGCTGGGGCTGGAGGCGGCCAACGGCCTGCAGCGCCAGGGCATGGAAGTCACCGTGGTGCACATGAGTGGCAGCCTGATGAACCAGCAGCTCGATGCACCGGCGTCGATGCTGCTGAAAACGGCGCTCGAAGCGCGCGGCCTGCGTTTTCTGATGCAGGCACAGACGGCGGAAATTTTCGGTACCAAGCGGGTGCAGGGCGTGCGCTTTGCCGACGGCAGCAGCATCCCTGCCGACCTGGTGGTAATGACGGCCGGCGTGCGGCCCAATATCGCGCTGGCCAGGGACGCCGGCCTGCACTGCGAGCGCGCAATCGTGGTTGACGACTGCCTGCAAAGCTATGATCCGCGCGTGTATGCTGTTGGCGAATGCGTGCAGCATCGCCGCGCCACCTTCGGCCTGGTGGCGCCGATCTGGGAGCAGGCGCGCGTCTGCGGCGCCCACCTGGCCGGCGCAGGCCACCGCCGCTATGTGCAGCAGGCCAGCGCGACGAAACTGAAAGTCACCGGCATCGACCTGTATTCGGCCGGCGACATTATCGGCGGCGAAGGCAGCGAAGACCTGGTGCTGCGCGACCCGCGCCGCGGCGTTTACAAACGCCTGGTAGTGCAGGGCAAGCGCCTGGCTGGCGCCGTGCTGTATGGCGACGTGCAGGACGGCCCTTGGTATTTCGACCTGATACAGAAACGCAGCGATATCAGCCGCTTGCGCTCGCGCCTATTGTTTGGCCAGGCGCTGTGCGACCTGGCCGCCTGACTGGAAACCCCATGACGACTTGTACGCCAGTTAAAACCACTTGCCCGTATTGCGGCGTCGGCTGCGGCGTCGATGCGACCCGCTTGCCCGATGGTGCGATTCGCATCGCCGGTGACGCCAGCCACCCGGCCAACCTGGGCCGCCTGTGCGTGAAAGGCTCGGCCCTCGGTGACACCGTCGATCTCGACCAGCGCCTGCTTTACCCGCAGGTGCGCCAGGACGGTGCACTTGTTCGCGTGTCATGGGACCAGGCGCTGGACAAGGTTGCCGGTGGCCTGCGCGCGATTGTCGACCAACACGGGCCCGATGCGGTGGCCCTGTATGTCTCGGGCCAGTTGCTGACGGAAGACTATTACATCGCCAATAAATTCATGAAAGGCTATGTCGGCAGCGCCAATATCGACACCAATTCGCGCCTGTGCATGTCGTCGGCGGTGGCCGGCCACAAGCGTGCGTTCGGCGAAGATATCGTGCCGGGCTGCTATGAAGACCTGGAACTGGCCGACATGGTGGTGCTGGTGGGCTCGAACACGGCCTGGTGCCACCCGATTTTGTTCCAGCGCATCGCGCGCATCAAGGAAACCCGGCCGGAAATGAAACTGGTGGTGATCGACCCGCGCCGCACCGCCACCTGCGAGCTGGCCGACCTGCACCTGCCCGTCAAACCGGGCACCGACGTGTGGCTGTTCAACGGCCTGCTGTGCCATCTGGCCAGGGAAGGCATGATCGCCGACGATTTCGTCACGCGCCACAGCAATGGCCTTGATGAAGCGCTGGCCGCTGCCCATGTCGATTGCTCCGATCCCTTGCAGGTGGCGAAAATCTGCAAGGTCGATCCGCAGGCGCTGCTGGCGTTCTACCGCGACTTTGCCGCCACGCGCAAGGTCGTCACGGCTTTTTCAATGGGCGTGAACCAGTCCGCGAGCGGCACCGACAAGGTCAACAGCATCATCAACTGCCACCTGGCGACGGGACGTATCGGCCAGCCGGGCATGGGGCCGTTTTCGCTGACAGGCCAGCCGAACGCCATGGGCGGGCGCGAAGTGGGCGGCCTGGCCAATATGCTGGCGGCCCACCTTGAGCTCGACAAACCATTGCACCGCGAAGCCGTGCAGACGTTCTGGGACGCGCCACGCATCGCCGACAAGCCCGGTCTGAAAGCAGTCGAACTGTTCCAGGCGATCGAGGCGGGCAAGGTAAAAGCGGTATGGATCATCGCCACCAATCCGCTGGTCAGCATGCCCGAAGCCGACCAGGTGCGCCGCGCGCTGGGCAAGTGCGAGCTGGTGGTGGTGTCCGATATGAGCGCGCAAGCCGATACCAATGCCTGTGCCGATGTGCTGCTGCCGGCCTTGGGCTGGGGCGAAAAAGATGGCACGGTGACCAATTCCGAGCGCCGCATCTCGCGCCAGCGCGCCTTTTTGCCGGCGCCGGGCGAGGCACGCGCCGACTGGCAGGTGTTGTGCCAGGTGGCCACGCGCATGGGTTACGACGGTTTCGGTTTCACCTCGCCGCAACAGATTTTCGACGAACACGCGCGCTTGTCCAGCTTCCGCAACGAGGGCGAGCTGGCGCGCCTGTTCAATCTGTCGGATCTGGCAGGGCTGACTGCGGCGCAATACGACGCTTTGCTGCCGCAGCAATGGCCACGGGGCCAGGCACGGTTGTTCGGCGACGCCCGCTTTGCCTATCCCGACGGCCGTGCGCGCTTTATTGCCACCGTACCGCGCGCGCCACAGAACCTGCCGGACGAGGATTTCCCGCTGGTGCTCAATACGGGCAGGGTGCGCGACCAGTGGCACACCATGACGCGCACCGGCAAGGCGGCCAGATTGTCCGGCCATATCGCCGAATCGTTTATCGACATCCACCCGCAGGACGCGCTTCTGTACAGCGTGCGCGAAGGCGAGCTGGCGCGCATCACCAGCTGCTGGGGTGCGATGGTGGCGCGCGTGGTGCATGGCGGCGGCATCGCGCGCGGCCAGGTTTTCGTGCCTATCCACTGGAGCGACGCCAATGCGTCCGACGCGCGCGTGGGCGCTGTCGTCAACCCGGTGGTCGATCCGGTCTCGGGCGAGCCGGAATTCAAGCATACGCCGGTCCGCATCGAGCAGTTCCGCGTGCACTGGCATGCGTTTGTATTGAGCCGCACGCCTTTGGCACTGGACGGCGTGGCGCACTGGACGCGCGTGCAGGGCGAGCAATTCCTGCGCTATGAGCTGGCCGGGCGAACTCGCATCGACGAGTTGGCCACCTGGGCCCGCAGCTTGCTGGGCGTGACCGATACGGAGGCCGACTGGCTCGATTATGCCGACGCCAGCGCGGGTGTGTATCGCGCGGTGCATCTGGAAGAGGGACGCATCGCGCAATGCGTGTATGTATCGCCACGCCCGGACCTGCCGTCGCGCGCCTGGCTCGCCGGCCTGTTCGCGCACGCGCAGCTCGACGGGGTCGATCGCGCTGGCGTGCTGCTGGGCCAGCCGATCAGCAAGGGCGCGGATGCCGGCCCCACCGTGTGCTCGTGCTTTGGCGTGGGCCGCAACACGATCTGCGACGCCATCCGCAAGGACAACCTGACCACCACCGGACAGGTAACGGCCTGCGTCAAGGCGGGCGGCAATTGCGGTTCCTGCGTGCCGGAGATACGCCAGTTGATCGCGGTGGTGGCGGCCGAAGCGCCGTTGGCTTCAGCGCTCACGCCCGGCACCCGGCAACAGGCCCTGATGGGAGGCGACGCTTAGTTCAGCGGCGTGCTTTTCAATTTGTGCGTGCGCGCCACTTCCTTCATCGCCACAAGCAGGTTTTCACGCAATTCGGGTGGCAACTGGCCAAAGAATTCCTCGTCGTTGCGGTCGGCCATGTCGGCCAGCACCGGCACCAGCGCCTCGCCTTCGGTGGTCAGCTCGATCGAGTGCTGGCGGCGGTCGGCCAGCAGGATCGATTTGCTGACCATGCCCTTGCTCTCCAGGCGGTCGATCAGTTTCGAGACGGCACCCTTGCTCATGCCGGCCACTTGTGCAAGCACGGTGGGCGAGGTACAGCCCAGGCGGAACATTTCGCGCAGCACCACCCATTCGGACACCGTCACGCCATTGGCCTCGGTTTTTTTCTGAAAACTTTGCGACACATGGTTGGAGATAAAACGCAGCCAGTAACCGAGGTGGGCTTCCAGTTCGCTGACGTCAGCGGCATGGACTGGACTGGCGTCATTGGCGGCACTGCTGGCCTTGGCAGGGGTGGCGGACCGCACGGCGGCCGGCTGAAAATCGTGGTTCATCGTTATTCCTTCACTGTGCGACGCATCGGGGCGGATCGTGGGCTTGCAGACGATATGGCGCCACGCTCAAAGAGTGATCTTTCAGATTCCCGCCACGCTCAGAAATCATGGCAAGCCAGCAATAATATTGCTTGATAAGAAAAATTAAAAATCAACTCTTGTTGCATCAATCGTAACAGGATTTTTGATTTTTGCTAATGATTTCACTGTGTTAAGTGAGGTCGTCCACACATGGACGCATCGCACCGCTGTTTCCCATTTAAGAGCGGCCTCAGCCGGCCACCACCAGCTTGACGGCGGCGTCGCGCAGGACCTGCGCAAACAGCGCCGACGGTGGCGCGTCGGTAAACAGCAAGTCGACCTGGGCCAGGTCGGCCAGGCGCACGAGGGCCTTGCGGCCGAACTTGTGCTGGTCGGCTACCAGCCACACTTCACGCGATTGCTCGATGATGGCTTGCGCCACCTTCACTTCGCGCGCATCGAAGTCGCGCAGGCTGCCGTCTTCGTCGATGCTGGAAATGCCGATGATGCCGATATCGACCTTGAACTGGCGGATAAAGTCGATGGTGGCTTCGCCGACGATGCCACGGTCGCGCCCGCGCACCACGCCACCGGCGACGATCACTTCACAGCCCGGATTGTCGGACAGGATGGCCGCCACGTTGAGGTTGTTGGTCACCACGTGCAAGCCCGTGTGCTGGCCCAGCGCGCGCGCCACTTCCTCGGTGGTGGTGCCGATATTGATCAAGAGGGAACAGCCATGTGGTACTTGCAGCGCGACGGCGGCGGCGATGCGGCGCTTGGCTTCGCTGTTGAGCACCTGGCGCTGGCTGTAATCGATATTTTCCACCGACGAGGGCAGGCCGACACCGCCATGGTAGCGCGCCAGCAGCTTTGCCTCTTCCATCTGCTTGACGTCGCGGCGCACGGTTTGCGGCGTCACTTTCAGTTGCTGGGCCAGCTCTTCGACCGACACGGTCAGGTGCTGGCGCACGGCGTCGAGCAGGCTGCGCTGGCGGGGATTGAGGATCATGATGCATGCTTTCTTTAAAAACGAACAGAAACGAACAGGTAGTGATGAAAATATGTTGCCATGAGTTCGTATTCTGGCGTAATCTTATTCATCTGGCATAGGAATTATATCTTTATTGATCGTAACGGCAGGGAGTTTTGATGGTGGCAGCACAGGCAAACACGATGATGGAATACGATCTGCTGGTAGTTGGCGGCGGCATCAATGGTGCCGGGATCGCGCGCGATGCGGCAGGGCGTGGCCTGTCGGTGGTGCTGTGCGAAAAAGATGACCTGGCGTCGCACACCTCGTCCGCTTCGACCAAGCTGATACACGGTGGCCTGCGCTACCTCGAATATTATGAATTCGGCCTGGTACGCAAGGCGCTGATCGAGCGCGAAGTACTGCTGCGCTCGGCGCCTCATATCATGTGGCCGCTGCGCTTCGTGATGCCGCATGCCGAAGGACAGCGGCCGGCCTGGCTGATCCGCGCCGGCCTGTTTCTGTACGATATGCTGGCAAGGCGCGAACTGCTGCCGGCCTCAAGCAGCATTACCCTGAGCCGCCATCCGGCTGGCCAACCCCTGAAACCGCAGTTCAAGCGCGGCTTTGTGTACTCCGACGGCTGGGTCGACGATGCCCGCCTGGTGCTGCTCAATGCCCTCGATGCGAAAGAAAAGGGCGCCACGGTACTGACGCACACGTGCTGCACCGGCCTTGTTCGCGAAGCCGATCATTGGCTGGCCAAGCTGCAGCGCAGCGACGGCAGAGCGCTGCAGGTGCGTGCGCGCAGCGTGGTCAACGCCACAGGCCCTTGGACGGCCGACTTCCTGAAGCAGGCGGCGCCCGCTGCGCAAGGCCGCAATTTGCGCCTGATCAAGGGCAGCCATATCGTCGTCAAGCGCTTGTTCGAGCATGATCACGCGTATATCTTCCAGCACCCGGACGGGCGCATCGTGTTTGCGATTCCGTACGAGAACGATTTCACCCTGATCGGTACCACCGACCTCGATTACCAGGGCGACAGCGGAAAAGTTGCGATTGATGAGGCGGAAATTAGTTACTTATGTGAACTTTCCAGCTACTATTTCAGTAAGCCCATCGTGCCTGCCGACGTGGTCTGGACCTATTCCGGCGTGCGGCCGCTGGTCGAAGATGCATCGGCGCAAGCAAAGGCTGTGACGCGCGATTACCGTTTCGAGCTGGACCGCGAAGGCGCGCCGCTGCTGAGCATTTTCGGCGGCAAGATCACCACCTTCCGCAAGCTGGCTGAAGAGGCGGTTGACCTGCTGGCGCCCCTGCTGAAAAACCAGCAGGGGCCATGGACGGCGCAAGCCTGCCTGCCCGGTGGCGACGTGTTCGGCAAGGCGCCCGACAACCGCGCGGTGCGCGAGTTCGGCGCCTTTGTCAATGGCTTGCAGCGGCAGTATGGCTGGCTGCCGGCCACGCTGGTGGCGCGTTACGCGCGCGCCTATGGCACGCGCATTCATGTGCTGCTGGACGGGCGCGGCAGTGTGGCGCAGATGGGCGAGGAAGTGGCCAGCGGTTTGTATGTGGCCGAGATCGATTATTTGCGGCGCCATGAATGGGCCGCGAGTGCCGCCGATATCCTGTGGCGGCGCTCCAAGCTGGGCTTGCATTTGCCGGCCGGCACGGAACAGTTGCTCGATGCCTGGCTGGAGACGCATCCCATGCAGACGTAGTTAGCAGCAAGCAGCAAACGACCATGCCCCGACAGAGGGCGCGGCGAACTATACTGGAGGAGACGACGTGCAACTTGACTTGAGCGAGATCAGCAAGCAGCAGGGTGCTGACACTTATCTGTATCCGATGTCGCTGGCGCTGGTGCCGGGCGCCATCAACGTGCTGCTGGGCACCACGCGTGCCGGCAAGACCACTTTGATGCGCGTGATGGCGGGGCTGGACAAGCCCACCTCCGGCAAGGTGGTGGCCGATGGCATCGACGTGACCGGCGTGCCCGTCAGCCGGCGCAACCTGGCCATGGTCTACCAGCAATTCATCAACTATCCCGCTTTTTCCGTCTACGACAATATGGCCTCGCCCTTGCGCCTGCGCAAGGAACCGGAAGCGCAGATCCGCAGCAAGGTGCTGGCACTGGCCGAACGGCTGCATATCACGCCCTACCTGGAGCGCCGGCCCGGCGAATTGTCCGGTGGCCAGCAGCAGCGCACGGCACTGGGGCGCGCGCTGATCAAGGATGCGTCCCTGCTGCTGCTCGATGAGCCGCTGGTCAACCTCGACTATAAATTGCGCGAGGAATTGCGGCGCGAACTGACGGAACTGTTTTCCAGCGGCAGCACTACCGTGGTCTACGCCACCACCGAGCCACTTGAAGCGCTGCAACTGGGTGGCCATGTGGCGGTGCTGCACGAAGGCCGGCTGTTGCAGCAGGGCCGCACGCTCGACGTCTTCAATGCCCCCAACAGTATCGCCGTGGCGCGCACTTTCAGCGATCCACCGATCAACCTGATCGAGGCCCAGCTCGATGCGCACGGCGTGGCGCAGGCCGCCGATGGCCTGGCGATTGCATTGAGTCCACAGCAACTGGCGGCGCTGGCCGGCCAGCGGCACATCACCCTCGGTGTGCGGGCCCACAGTCTGCACCTGGCGCCGCAGTCAGGCACCGACCTGGCGATCGCGGCGCAGGTGGACCTGGCTGAAATCAGCGGCTCGGAAACCTATGTGCACGCGCGGCGCGGCGCCCTGGCGCTGGTGGCGCAACTGGGCGGCGTGCACAACCTGGACATCGGCAGCGCCTGCACCATGTATTGCCAGCCGCAATCGCTGCTGATCTTCGGCGCCGATGGCGCCCTGTTGTTTGCGCCACAAGGAGGTGCTTGAGATGGCGCGCATCGAACTCGTGGACCTGGCGCATGCCTACAAACCGCATCTAGCCGTGCCGACCGACTACGCGCTGCGGCCGATGAGCATGAGCTGGCAGGATGGCGGCGCGTATGCCTTGCTGGGGCCGTCCGGCTGCGGCAAAACGACGCTGCTTAATATTATTTCCGGCCTGGTGAAACCCTCGCACGGCAAGGTGCTGTTCGACGGCAAGGACGTGACCCAGTTGCCGACCGAAGCGCGCAATATCGCGCAAGTGTTCCAGTTTCCCGTCATCTACGACACCATGACCGTGCACGACAACCTGGCTTTTCCGCTGCGCAATCGCGGCTGGAAAGAAGCCGAGGTCCGGAAGCGCGTGCAGCAGGTGGCGCAGATGCTGGAATTGTCCGGTGACCTGAAAATGCGCGCCAGCGGTTTGTCGGTAGACGCCAAGCAAAAGATCTCGCTGGGGCGCGGCCTGGTGCGCCCCGATGTGGCGGCGGTGCTGTTCGACGAACCGCTGACGGTGATCGATCCGCACCTGAAGTGGTTATTGCGCCGAAAACTCAAGGAAATCCATCACGAGCTGAAACTCTCGCTGATTTACGTCACCCACGACCAGGTCGAAGCGCTGACCTTTGCCGACCAGGTGGTGGTGATGACGCAGGGCGAAGTGGTGCAGACGGGCAGTGCGCAGGCGCTGTTTGAGGCGCCCGAGCATACCTTTGTCGGCTACTTTATCGGCAACCCGGGCATGAACTTGCTTGAATGCACGGTGGAAGATGGCCAGGCGCGGGTGGCGGGACAACTCCTGATGCTGTCCGCGCCGGCACGCGCAGCGCTTTCTGGCGCGCAGGGCCAGATCACGCTGGGCGTGCGGCCCGAGTTTGTCGAGTGCTTGGCAGACCTGCCTGGCGACGATACTGTGGCCGCTACCGTGCTGGCGGTGCGCAATATGGGCACGCACTACCTGGCCGAGTTCCGGCTGGGCGGCGTGACGGTGGCGGCCAAATTGCGCGCCATCACTGCCGTCGCTGGTGACTCCGTGCGCTTGCGCTTTCCGCCTGAACGCACTTTGTACTACCTCAACGACAAACGGGTGGCCTGATGAAAACCGATAACAACCGTGCCTGGTTTTTGATTTTGCCCGTGCTGCTGTGCGTGGCGTTTTCCGCGATTTTGCCGTTGATGACGGTGGTAAATTATTCTGTGCAGGATATTTTGAGTCCGACGCAAAAAGTGTTTGTCGGTACCGAATGGTTTCGCATGGTGATGCTCGATGGCGATCTGCACAGCGCCTTGCTGCGCCAGCTGCTGTTCTCGGCTTCCGTGCTGGCGATCCAGATTCCGTTGGGCATCTTGATCGCCCTGTGCATGCCGGCCGACGGCTGGAAGGCGTCCCTCGCCCTGGTATTGATCGCGCTGCCCTTGCTGATACCCTGGAACGTGGTCGGCACCATCTGGCAGATCTTCGGCCGCGGCGATATCGGGCTGATGGGCTACACCCTCAACTCGCTGGGCATCAACTATAACTACAACGGCAATTCGCTGGACGCGTGGCTGACGGTGATGGTGATGGATATCTGGCACTGGACACCGCTGGTGGCCCTGCTGTGCTATGCGGGCTTGCGCGCGATTCCCGATGCGTACTACCAGGCGGCGCGCATCGACGGTGCCTCGCGCCTGGCCGTGTTCCGTTATATCCAGTTGCCGAAATTGCGCAATGTGCTGATGATCGCGGTGCTGCTGCGCTTTATGGACAGCTTCATGATCTATACCGAGCCGTTCGTGCTGACCGGCGGCGGGCCCGGCAACGCCACCACCTTTTTGTCGCAATACCTGACGCAGAAAGCCGTCGGCCAGTTCGACCTGGGACCGGCTTCGGCCTTCTCGCTGATTTACTTCCTGATCATCCTGCTGTTCTGTTTCGTGCTGTACACCTGGATGCAACGTGTCGGCACGGGAGACCAGAAATGATGCACCATAAACTCAAGAACCTGGTATTGATCGCTTTCCTGCTCGCCTCCATGTTGCCGATCTACTGGATGCTGAACATGTCGTTCAAGACCAACGAGGAAATCGTCGGCGTGCTGAGCCTGTGGCCGCAGCAACTGACGTTTGCCAACTACCACACCATCTTTACCGACCCGTCCTGGTACAGCGGCTATATCAACTCGATGATCTATGTGGCGCTGAACATGGTGCTGTCGGTCACCGTCGCCTTGCCGGCCGCGTATGCCTTCTCGCGCTACAACTTTGTCGGCGACAAGCACCTGTTCTTCTGGCTGCTGACCAACCGCATGACGCCGCCCGCCGTGTTCCTGGTGCCGTTCTTCCAGCTGTATTCCACCGTTGGCCTGATGGATACCCACCTGGCCGTGGCGCTGGCGCACATGGTGTTCAACGTGCCGCTGGCCGTGTGGATACTGGAAGGCTTCATGTCGGGCGTACCGAAGGAAATCGACGAGACGGCGTATATCGACGGCTACAGCTTTCCCCGCTTCTTCGTGCAGATTTTCCTGCCGATGATCAAGTCTGGCGTGGGCGTGACGGCCTTTTTCTGCTTTATGTTCAGCTGGGTCGAACTGTTGCTGGCGCGCACTTTAACGTCAGTCAATGCCAAGCCGATTGCCGCCACCATGACGCGCACGGTGTCGGCCGCCGGCATGGACTGGGGCGTGCTGGCGGCGGCGGGCGTGCTTACCATCGTGCCCGGGGCGCTGGTGATCTGGTTCGTGCGGCATTACATCGCCAAGGGTTTTGCCATGGGGAGGGTGTGAGATGGAAGCGAATGTAGACAGCACAGCCAGCCTGTTCGGCTGGATGGCGTGGACGCCGGAAGTGGCCGTGTTCTTTATCTGCATAGGCTTGATGCTGGCCGGCATGACGATCTGGCAGATCCGCTCGCCCAGCATCGCACGCAAGGGTTTTTTGCCGATGCCGACCACGCGCGGCGACCGCCTGTTCGTCGGCTTGCTGGCGGCCGCGTATGTCAACCTGGCCTGGGCCGGTTTTACCGAATTTCAACAAACCATAGGAGCGGCGATCAGTTTTGTACTGTTGTTGGTAGTGATGCGTTGGGGATGAGGTCGTAGAAGTAGTCGTAGATGCGGACACCGGCTGGTGCTACCGGCCGGATGACAACTATAAAGGAGAATCACGATGAAATTGCAGTTCACGGTAGTGGCGGCGGCAGCCGCACTGTTGATGTCGGGCGCGGCCCTGGCCGACGTCAAGCAGGCGCAAACCTGGATCGACAAGGAGTTCCAGCCTTCCAGCCTCAGCAAACAGCAGCAGCTCGATGAAATGAAATGGTTTATCGACGCCGCCGCCAAGCTGAAAGCCAAGGGTGTCAAGGAAATTTCCGTGGTGTCGGAAACCATCGACACCCACGTCTACGAATCGAAAACCCTGGCCAAGGCCTTCGAGGAAATCACCGGCATCAAGGTACGCCACGACATTATCCAGGAAGGCGACGTGGTGGAAAAGCTGCAGACCTCCATGCAGTCGGGCAAGAGCATCTATGACGGCTGGATCTCGGACTCCGACCTGATCGGTACCCACTACCGCTACGGCGCGGTCGAGCCGCTGTCCGACTATATGGCGGCCAAGGGCAAGGAATTCACCAACCCCGGCCTGGACCTGAAGGATTTTATCGGCATCAGCTTTACCACCGCGCCGGACGGCAAGGTGTATCAGCTGCCCGACCAGCAGTTCGCCAATCTGTACTGGTTCCGCGCCGACTGGTTCGCGCGCAAGGACCTGCAGGCCAAGTTCAAGGCCAAGTATGGCTATGAACTGGGCGTGCCGCAAAACTGGTCCGCCTATGAAGACATCGCCGACTTCTTTACCAACGACGTGAAAGAAATCGACGGCAAGAAGGTGTATGGCCACATGGATTACGGCAAGAAAGATCCGTCGCTGGGCTGGCGCTTTACCGATGCCTGGCTGTCGATGGCTGGCGCGGCCGACAAGGGCATTCCGAACGGCATGCCGATCGATGAGTGGGGCATCAAGGTGGCGGCCGACAAGTGCACGCCGGTGGGCGCCTCGATGTCGCGCGGTGGCGCCACCAATTCGCCGGCAGCCGTATTTGCGCTGACCAAATATATCGACTGGATGAAGAAATACGCGCCGCCACAGGCGAACGGCATGAACTTCTCCGAGTCCGGTCCGGTGCCGGCACAGGGTGAGATTGCCCAGCAGATTTTCTGGTACACGGCCTTTACGGCCGGCATGGTGAAACCGGGCCTGCCGGTGGTGAACAAGGACGGCACGCCGAAATGGCGCATGGCGCCGTCGCCGCATGGCCCGTACTGGAAAGATGGCATGCAGAACGGCTACCAGGACGTCGGTTCCTGGTTCCTGTTCAAGTCCACGCCGGACGACCGCAAGGCCGCCGCCTGGCTGTACGCGCAGTTCGTGACGTCCAAAACCGTGTCGCTGAAGAAATCGATCGTTGGCGTGACCTTCATTCGCGACTCCGATATCCGCCACGAGTATTTCACCAAGCACGCCAATGAATACGGCGGCCTGATCGAGTTCTACCGCAGCCCGGCGCGCGTGGCCTGGACGCCGACCGGCAACAATGTGCCCGATTATCCGAAACTGGCGCAATTGTGGTGGAAAAACGTGGCCACCGCGATCACCGGCGAAAAATCGCCGCAGGCCGCGATGGACAACCTGGCCGAGGAAATGGACCAGGTCATGTCGCGCCTGCAGCGGGCCGGCATGAAGGCCTGCGCGCCGAAACTGAACGCCAAGGGCGACCCGAACCAGTATCTGTCGGACCAGCACGCACCATGGAAAAAGCTGGCCAATGAAAAACCGAAAGGAGAGACCATCGCCTACGACAAATTGCTGCAAGCTTGGAAAGAAGGCAAGGTAAGGTAAACTGCCGCGCTGTCATGAGGGCGCGAGCACAGCACCGCTTGCGCCTGTTTTTACCGGTTTTTTTGTAGTAGCAGACAATGACTAAATACATACTCGCTTTAGACCAGGGCACCACCAGTTCGCGCGCCATCCTGTTTGACCACGCAGGCCATCTGCATGCCTGCGCCCAGGGCGAATTTCGCCAGATATTTCCGCAGCCGGGCTGGGTAGAACACGACGCAAACGAGATCTGGGACTCGCAGCTGAGCGTGCTGCGCCAGGTCATGCGCGACAGCGGCGTGGCGGCAACCGACGTGGCCGCCATCGGTGTCGCCAACCAGCGCGAAACCACCGTGCTGTGGGACCGCGCCACGGGCCAGCCGGTGGCCAATGCCATTGTCTGGCAGGACCGCCGTAACGCCAGCTTTTGCGAGCAATTGCTGGCCGAAGGCAAGGCCGAACTGATACAGCAGAAAACCGGGCTGGTGCTCGACGCGTATTTCTCCGCCACCAAGCTAAAATGGCTGCTCGACAATGTGCCCGGCGCGCGCGCACGTGCCGAACGGGGCGAACTGGCCTTCGGCACCATCGACAGCTGGCTGATCTACAAGCTCAGTGGTGCCCACCTGACCGATACCAGCAATGCCTCGCGCACCATGCTGTTCAATATTCATACCCAGCAATGGGATGCCGACCTGCTGGCGCTGCTCGATATTCCCGCCTCCTTGCTGCCGCAAGTGGTGCCGTCGAGCGGCGTGGCCGCGCATACGCATGCCGATTTGCTCGGCGTGCCGTTGCCGATCGCCGGCATCGCCGGTGACCAGCAGGCCGCTACCTTCGGCCAGGCCTGTCTGAAACCGGGCATGGCGAAAAATACCTATGGCACCGGCTGCTTTATGCTGATGAACGTGGGCAAGAAACCGCTGTCATCGAAGAACCGCTTGCTGAGCACGGTGGGCTGGCGCCTCGGCGACGGCCAGGACAGTACCGACTACCTGCTCGAAGGCAGCGCCTTTATTGCCGGCGCCGCCGTGCAATGGATGCGCGACGGCCTGGGCATTATCAAGCACTCATCCGAAGTCGAGGCGCTGGCGACCAGCGTGCCCGACACGGGCGGCCTGGTCTTCGTGCCGGCCTTTGCCGGCCTGGGCGCGCCGTACTGGGACCCGTATGCGCGCGGCACCCTGATCGGCATCACGCGCGGCACCGGCCGCGCGCATATCGCGCGCGCGGCGCTCGAGGGCGTGGCCTACCAGAACGTCGACGTGCTGTCGGCGATGCAGGATGATGCCGGCATTGCCTTGAGTGAGTTGCGCGTCGACGGCGGCGCGGCCCGCAACGACATGCTGATGCAGTTCCAGTCCGATATCCTGAATGTGCCGGTGGTGCGTCCTGAAGTGACGGAAACCACGGCGCTGGGCGCGGCCTACCTGGCGGGCCTGGCAGTCGGTTTCTGGAGTTCGCTCGATGAAATCGCCTCGCAATGGCGGGTGGCGCGTCGTTTCGAGCCGAAGATGGCCGAAGACGAGCGCTTGACGCGGCTGCACAAATGGCAGAGGGCGGTCGAGAGATCGCGCGACTGGGGCGAGTGATTACATAAGCTTGAGGGTGGACGAGTCGCGCCATCCATTGAAATACTTCGCCAGGCAGGCTGCGAACAGGGGCTGGTACGGCGCGGCCTGCGCAAACAGGGTCAGCGAGGAATGCAGCTTCACATCGTCAGGGTAGCCAAAGATCTCGCTGGCCGTACGATGCTCGACATCCATCAGCAATTGGCAGCATTCTTCCAGCCGGCCGCCCAGCAGAGGATGCGCCACATAGGCCTTTGCCTCGGCCACGCCCGACAGCGCATAGTGGCGCGCCGTTTCGCTGCGTCCCAGCCCCGCGATTTGCGGAAAGATAAACCACATCCAGTGCGAGCGCTTGTGCCCGGCTTTCAGTTCGGTGCGCACCGTCTCGTACACCGGACTTTGCGCATCGACAAAACGTTGCAAATCAAATTCCTGCGCCATTTATTTGCCTCTGACGTAATACAGCAGATACGCCACACTCTCGCGTGGTATCGAATACAGATCACGCCATTCGATATAGGGCGCGTGTGCATGGCCGCTCACCGTGATGCCTTGCCGTTCCATTGCCAACTGACAGCGCGGCACATGGAAATATTGGGTGGCCACGAAGGCCGTGCTCAAGCCGTGTGCATGCAGCCAGGCGGCGGCATTCCTCGCCGTCGCTTCGGTGGTCCAGCCCTGCTTGTCTTCGATAATCGCCGCCGCCGGCACTCCCTGGCGTTTCAGATAGCTGCCCATGGCAGCCGCTTCGTCAAAGCCTTCCTTGCCGGTGCCGCCGCTGACAAAAATACGCGGCGCTTGCCTGTCCCTGAATTGTTTCAGCGCAGTATCGAGTCGCGCCTTCAGGCGCGGGCTCGGCGTGCCGTCGGGCGCCACCGTATTGCCGGGCACCACGATCATGTCGGCCGGCGCGATGTGGTCATCGAGGCCGGCGGCGACGATGGCCGCTGACCCAAGCAGCAGGGCAGCGGGAAAAATCAGCAGGTATTTGAGCATATGGCATGATACCCGCCGGCAGGTTTTCAAGCGTGGCGCGCACGCTGGCTGGACAAGTAAATATTGTCTTTTTCCAGAGGCTGGCCCTGTTCGACTGCTTTTATCCAGGCGGCCGTGCTGGCCACGGCGGCAAAGTTCGAATGGAATACGGTGCTGTAGACGCGGTGGATCTCTTCGGCACTGGCGCTGCCTGCCGCGTTGGCGTATGGCAGGGAACCGGTAGCGTCGGCCAGGAATTCCACTGCGAGGCCATCGTGCGATGCCTGGTAGATGGTGGCCGCGTCGCAGTTGTGCGTCATGTAGCCAACAATGGTCAGCGTATCGATGTTCTTGCCAGCCAGCCACTCGCGCAAGTCGGTGCCGACAAAGGCGCTGCCCATGGTTTTATGGATGTGGTGGTCGGCCTCGATGGCGGCCACTTGCGGGTGCAACTGCCAGTTGTCGCTGCCCCTGGCAAATACGGGTGAGCCTTCGGGCGCGTCGTGCTGCACCACGATTACAGGCACGCCGGCGGCGCGGGCGGCCTGCATGGCGGCGATGATATTGGGCAGGGACACGTCGACCGGCGGATATTCGATCGGCAACTGGCCCGTGAGGTACTCGTTCTGTACGTCGATAACCAGCAGGGCGCGGCGCGGTGTGGAGGTGTCGGACATGGTGTTTCCTTTCATGGTGAACAGTGCGCTTATTGTGGGCCACGCAGCAGCGGCGTGACAGTGGCCTGAAGGCCCGTGTACGATATAATCGGGCCATGCTGACACTTCCCCGTATCCGTCCCCTTGAAGTTGCCGTGATCGCCTTCGACGGCATTACGCCGTTTCATCTGTCCGTGCCCTGCCTGGTGTTTGGCGCCCTGCTCGACGAGGCCGAGGCGCCGCTGTTCATGGTCAGGGTCTGCGCCGCCGCAGCTGCACCGCTGCCCACGGCGGCCGGTTTTGCCATCGTGCCCGAGCATGACCTGTCGCTGCTGGATATGGCCGATATCGTCGTTATGCCGTCGTGGCACGACGACTGCCGCGCCGCCCCCGATTCTCTGGTCATGGCGTTGCAGGGCGCCCACCGGCGCGGCGCGCGCATGGTGGGCCTGTGCCTGGGTGCGTTTCCTCTGGCGCAGGCGGGGCTGCTCGACGGCAAGCGCGCCGCCACCCACTGGGGCATGGCGGCCATCCTGGCGGCGCGCCATCCGCAAGTCATGGTCGAGCAGGAAATGCTGTATGTCGATGATGGCGGCGTGCTGACGTCGGCCGGCGTGGCCGCCGGGCTCGATTGCTGCTTGTATTTGCTGCGCCAGCTCGCTGGCGCCGGGCTGGCCAACAAGGTGGCGCGCCGCTTGCTGGTGGCGCCGCACCGGCAGGGTGGCCAGGCACAATTTATCGAGCGGCCGCTGCCGGTGTCAGGCAGCGAAGGGCGCTTTGCCGAGGTACTCGCTTACGTGGCATCACACTTGGGTGAGGTACACAGTATCGACGCGCTGGCGGAACGGGCTGCCATGAGCCGGCGCAACTTTACCCGGCACTTCCGCCATGCGACCGGCACCTCGTTCAAGCAATGGCTGCTGGGCCAGCGCCTGGCGCATGCGCAGGGCCTGCTGGAAAAAAGCGCCGTCGCCATCGATATCGTTGCGCAAGAGGCCGGTTTCGGCACGGCTATGTCGCTGCGCCAGCATTTCCGCGCCAGCCTGCAGACCTCGCCATCGGCCTATCGCAAGCAGTTTCGCCAGCAAGCTTCGCGTGCGCTTCAACCGGCTTGAGGCGCCTGCAGCCTGGACGGGTCGCGGCCTCCCGGCGCCAACTGCGCGCCAACGGCGATCTGGCGGGCAATGAAGGCTGCCTGATCGAAGCCGTAACGTTCCCGGAAAGACACGGTTTCCGCGCTCATCAGTTCAGCATAGGTCTGCATCAGGGTGGCAGCGCTGCGCAGCTTGCCCTGTTCCAGATAGGTATCGATGGCGGCGGCCAGTACCGGATAGTCGGCGTTTTCCTTGCTGCCGCCAAAGCTGAACGACAGCTGTTTGCAATGGCGCCAGATCGGGTCCGTCACGGCGTCAGGCATCGCTTGCTGGCGCAGCCAGTGCAGGGCTTTGAGCGGCGGGCCACCAAATGATGGTGGCGAGATGATGGCCTGGATGGCGACTTTCACCGCCTCGTCGATTCGCCCCGCACGTACATACTGGCCGTGCAGCGCTACCCGCGCGTCCGTATATTCGGGCACCATGGCCAGCGCCGCTTCCAGCAGCGCGATGGCGCCCGAACCATCCTGTTGCGCGATCAACTCCTTGGCTGCCAGGAAAGCTGCGCGTGGCGAAGCGGGATCGTCGGCCAGCGCAGGCGTGTCGACATAGCCGCCGTCCTCGTCGTCTTCTTCCGTCTGCGCGAGGGCATGCAGAAACGCCGCCAGGCTGGAAAAGTGCGGCTGGATGCGCCACTCGTCGTGCCAGGTCTCGACTACGATGGGCTCCATCGCTTCGCTGCCGATCGGCCAGTACAGGCCGAAGCTGTCGCCATTGCCAAGCGCGGCTTCTTGAAAGGGGATAAAACCGAGGGGAGGGTAGGGGCTGGTGTGGCGCCAGTGGCTGTCCAGTGTCACCAGATCAAGGTTGCCAGGTAATTGCATGGGGGGCGACAGGAAGAAAAAACCGTACTGTAGCGCAGAGGCCGGCGTCAAGGCGTACGCTTGCTTATTTCCTTGGCTCGTGGATGCGAAATTTCCTGACCACGCCGGCGCGGTCGAACATCACGGCCACTTCGCGCGTGCCTTTGTCGCCCAGCAAGGGCAGGTAGCGGCTGGCGGACGGTGCTTGCAACTGGTTCTTGTAGACCCACACTTCATAGCCCGGGTCGAAACTGACTACGGTGGCGCTGCCGAGCGCCGCGTCGAGGTCGAGGCGGGTGGTCTTGCCGACGGTAATGTTCTGGTAGATGGCGCCGTTGGCCGGCGCGCGGTTGACGGTGTATTCGCTGGCGGTGCACATGGCCATGCCGAGGCCCGCGAGGCAAGGAAACGCCAGTTTCAAGAATGGTTTCATAGCAGTAGTCCCGGTGCGCATCACTGCTTCCAATCTCAGAGGGGACGGGCGTGATGTCGCAGGCAAGTGTGCTTGCGTTTGTAACGATGTGCCACCGGATTATACAAAGGCGCATGAGGCGATGCCGATGGTAGCGCAATTTGCTACTTTTATCGGCCCTGCAGCACTTCGGTCGACACTGCCAGGGTTTCCTTGATTTCTTCCATCACCACATAGCTTTTCGATTGCGCTGCGCCTGGCAACTGCAGCAGCATGTCGCCCAGCAACTTGCGGTACTCGGCCATTTCATGGATGCGTGCCTTGATCAGGTAGTCGAAATCACCTGATACCAGGTGGCATTCCTGCACCTCGGGAATCTGCAGCACTTCGCGGCGAAATTGCTCGAAGGCCGAGGCCGACTTCTGGTTGAGGGTAATCTCGACAAAGACCAGCAATTTGGCGCCCAGCGCGGCCGGATTGACCTTGGCGTGGTAGCCCGTGATGACGCCGTCGCGCTCCATGCGCTTGACCCGTTCGATGCACGGCGTGATCGACAAACCCACCTGTTCGCCCAGGTCTTTCATCGAGATGCGTCCGTCCTGTTGCAAGATGCGCAGGATGTGCCGGTCCAGCTTGTCCAGGCCGCGTGACGACTCTTTAAGAATTCTCATGGCTTTTTATGATTATTTGCTGAATATCTCGATTTATACGTGAACATATGCTGGCCACTTACCAATATCATAGCGGTAAATCTGGCAATCTGCCCTAAAATAAATAGAGGAAACTATGCGTATCGTGATTCTGGGTAGCGGCGTTATCGGCGTCACCAGTGCTTACTATCTGGCCCGGGCAGGGCATGACGTGACCGTCATTGACCGCCAGCCAGGTCCGGCACTGGAAACCAGCTTCGCCAACGCGGGGCAAATTTCTCCCGGTTACGCTTCGCCCTGGGCGGCGCCCGGGATTCCCCTGAAAGCCGTGAAATGGATGATGCAGCGCCACGCGCCATTGTCGATCTCGCTCGACGGCAGCATGTCGCAGCTGAAATGGATGTGGCAGATGCTGCGCAACTGCACGCCGGAGGCGTATGCCGTCAACAAGGAGCGCATGGTGCGCCTGGCCGAGTACAGCCGCGACTGCTTCAAGGTCTTGCGGGCCGAGGCCGGCATCACCTATGAAGGCCGCCAGCAAGGCACGATGCAACTGTTCCGCACTGAAAAACAATATAACGATGCGGCCAAGGATATCGATGTGCTGCGCGACGCCGGCGTGCCGTTCGAGGTGTTGCAACGCGATCAGCTGTCGCGCGCCGAACCTGCCCTGGAAGCTGTCAAGGACAAATTGTTCGGTGGCCTGCGCCTGCCCAACGATGAAACCGGCGATTGCCAGTTGTTTACCACGCGCCTGGCCGACATGGCCGTCAACCTGGGCGTGCAGTTCCGCTATGGCGTGGCGATCGACGCGCTGTTGACACAAGGCGATAATATAGCTGGAGTGCAGTGCGGCGGCGAAGTAGTCGAGGCCGACGCTTATGTGGTGGCGCTCGGTTCCTATTCGACCAAATTGCTGCATCCTTTGCTGGGCATACCCGTGTATCCGCTGAAGGGCTATTCGATCACCGTGCCCATCGCCAATGCGGCCAAGGCGCCGGTGTCGACCATTCTCGACGAGACCTACAAGATCGCGGTGACGCGTTTCGACGACCGCATCCGCGTCGGCGGCATGGCCGAGATCGCCGGCTACGACCTGCGCCTCAATCCGCGCCGCCGTGAAACCCTGGAAATGGTGGTCAACGACCTGTTTCCCGGCGGCGGCAATACCAGCGAGGCCACCTTCTGGACCGGGCTGCGCCCGATGACGCCGGACGGCACGCCTATCGTCGGCCGCACGCCGCTGCGCAATCTGTACCTGAACACGGGCCACGGCACCCTGGGCTGGACCATGTCCTGCGGTTCGGCCCAGTTGCTGGCCGACCTGATGTCGTCGAAACAGCCGGCGATCCAGGCCGATGACCTGTCCGTAGGCCGCTACACCGGCGCGCAGCAGGGCGGCAAGCTGCACTACGCGGAGGCGTGACGATGAGTGTGACTGCAAGAGAGCGTAGCGGCGCCATCCTGACCATCGACCTGGACGCCGTGCGCGCCAACTACCGTCTGCTGCGCGAACAGGCCCATCCGGCTGCCTGCTCGGCAGTGGTCAAGTCCGATGCCTATGGTCTCGGCGCGGCGCAAGTTGGTGCCGCTCTGTATGAGGAAGGCTGCCGGCACTTTTTTGTCGCCCACCTGGAAGAGGGCATCAGCCTGCGGCCGCACGTGGCGCCGGACGCGGCCATTTTTGTATTGCATGGCCCGCCAATCGGCACGGAAGGCGAATTCACGCAACACGGTTTGATACCGGTGCTCAACAGCGAACCGCAGGTGGCAGGCTGGCGCGCGCATGCCGCCGCGCTCGACCACCCACTGGATGCAATCATGCAGGTCGATACGGGCATGTCGCGCATGGGCATGTCGCCGCAGGAAATCGATGGCTGGCTGGCCAACCCGCATTTTCTCGATGGCATCAAGGTGCTGTACATCATGAGCCACCTGGCCTGCGCCGACGAGCGCTATCACCCGGCCAATGCCCAGCAACTGGCGCGTTTCCTCGAGATCCGCGCGCGTCTGCCCCACTACCCGGCCAGCCTGGCCAATTCATCGGGCGTGTTTTTGTCGCCCGACTACCATTTCGAGCTGGTGCGTCCCGGTGCGGCGCTGTACGGCATCACACCGCAGTCGGGCGAACCCAATCCGCTGCAATCGGTGGTGCGTTTGCAGGGCAAGGTAATCCAGACCCGCAGCATCAATGCCGGCGACCATGTCGGCTACAGCTGCCGCTATACGGCCACCGGCCCGTGCGTGGTGGCGACCGTATCGGTCGGTTATGCCGACGGCTGGCTGCGCAGCATGAGCAACCAGGGCGTGGCGGTGATCGACGGTGTGCGCGTGCCGCAGGTGGGCGCCATTTCCATGGATTCGATCACGCTCGACGTCAGCAATATCGATGCCGGCCGGGTCGTACCAGGCCAACTGGTCGACCTGATCAGCCCGGAACATCCGGTCGATGCGGTGGCCGCCCTTGCCCACACCATCGGCTATGAAGTGCTGACCAACCTCGGCGGACGGTATTTCCGCGTGTATACAGGTCTTGCCCAAGGCTCTACCTGACCTTCTGGCGTGCAGACGCCTGCAATAATTGTATGGCAAGATAGGCCTGTCGTGATTCACTTCAGGCCTTTTTTTAACCACATCGGGGGATTTACATGAGTCAATACCAAGTTGCAATCATCGTCGGCAGCCTGCGCAAGGATTCCTTCAACCGCCAGCTCGCTGACGCCATCGTCAAGCTGGCGCCGCCTGAATTTTCATTCAAGCAAGTCGAGATAGGCGACCTGCCGCTGTACAACCAGGACGACGACGGCGCCCAGGCCCCGCAAGTATTGCGCCTGAAAACCGAGATTGCCGATGCCCAGGCCTTGCTGTTCCTGACCCCCGAATACAACCGCTCGATTCCCGGCGTGCTGAAAAACGCCATCGACCATGCATCGCGTCCTTATGGCCAGAGCGTATGGGCCGGCAAGCCTGCCGCCGTGCTGGGCGTGTCGGTCGGCGCCATCGGCACTGCGCTGGCACAGCAGCATCTGCGCAATGTGCTGGCTTACCTCGACGTGCCGGTGCTGGGCCAGCCGGAGATGTTTATCCAGGCCAAGGAAGGCCTGTTCGATGAAAACGGCAATATTGGCGAAGCCAGCCTGGGCTTTTTCCAGGGCTGGATGAAGCAGTATGTCTCGTGGGTGCAGAAGCACGCGATTCACGCGTAAGCAGCTAGCCAGACGGCTCTGGCGCGGCGGGTGACAGTTGCTGATCGCAGCGCCTAACATTATCGGTGTTCGTGGAAAAGTCTGACCATGAGGCGGGCAGTGCTTGACCTTGCTTGCATGGGAAGGTTTATAGTGCTGTCATGAACCGCTACTTTCACCGCCACTTCGTGCGCTCACTGCTCTGGCTGCTGATCGCCGTGCTTCCCTTGCCGGGGTTTGCCGCTGCCATGCGCAGCTGCTGCCTGCCGCAAGAGAGCGTCGTGGAAGCAGTAGTGGTCAAGATCCAGGCGCAGCATTGCCACGCCATGGCTGACATGACAGCGACCATGCCAGCGCACGAACAGTCCGGCAAGACCATGGCGCACGGCCATGAGTGCGGCAGCGCTTGCACGTTTGTTGCCACCGCGCCGCCACCGATGTCGGCGCTGCAGTCATTGAGCCTGCGTGCGCCACCACCGCCGGCTGTAAGTCCCGTGCTGTTTTCCGGCCATATTCCGCCCGGCCCTGAACGTCCCCCGAGTAGCATCCGCTCCGCCTGACCGCCCGTGAACCTGGCGGGGTGCGCGCTCGCGCCCCATGCCAGCCTGCATTGCGTACCTGCAGCGTACGACTATTTTGTTATCGAAATCACCTACTCATGAAGCTTATGAAGCATTCAATTGCATTTGCCATGGCCGCATGCGCCTGGTCGCTGGCCGCCCGTGCCCAATCGCCTGCCCCCGAGGATCCACAGGTTGCCGTGCCTGCCGCCCAATACCGGTCCGCCTTCGACGGCTACCAGAGCGCTACCGAAGACGAGGCCACGCCCGATCAGACCTGGCGCACTGTCAACCGCAAGGTGGGCGAGGCCGGCGGCCACAAGGGCCATATGATGAAGATGGATGACCACACCATGCCCGTCAGCAAACCGGGTGCGGCCGAGCAGCACGAACAACACCGCGAACACCAGGGGCACTGAGATGGCCACCTTCCACACCTTGTTGCGATGGAGTCCGCTGGCCGCCGCCTTGCTGCTGGGCGGCTGCGCCAGCTTTACCCACGATGGCGGCATGCAGGCCGTGTCTGCGCTGGCCGATGCGCGCACTGGTGCGCCCGGTGCCTTGTCGGCTGCTGCCGGCGAGGACCGCGTAACGCCGTTGCTGGCCCAGCCTTTGAGCGCCGACAGTGCCGTGCGCATCGCCCTGGCCAATAATCCTGGCCTGAAGGCAGCGCTGGCCGAACTGGGGGCGTCGGAGGCCGACCTGGTGCAGTCCGGCCGCCTGCGCAATCCCGGCCTGTCATTTGGTCGCTCGCATGGTAGCGAAGGCCATGAAATCGACCGCAGCGTCAGCTTTGACCTGGCCGGCCTGCTGACCATGCCGATGCGCGTAAATATCGAGCGCGGGCGCTTCGAGCAGGCCAAGCTGCAGGCGGCAAGCCAGGCCGTGCAACTGGCTGCCGACACGCGCCGCGCGTATTTTACGGCCGTCGCTGCAGTGCAGACAGAAAAGTTCATGCAGCGCGCGCTGGTATCGGCCGTGGCCGGCGCGCAGCTGGCCACGCGCCTGCAGCAGGCCGGCAACTGGAGCCGGCTGGACCAGGCGCGCCAGCAAGTGTTTTATGCTGACGCCGTCAGCGACCTGGCGCGCGCGCGCCACCAGGCCACGGCTGCCCGCGAGCGCCTGACGCGCTTGCTGGGCCTGTGGGGCCGGCAGACAGCGTTTACCTTGCCGGACAGGTTGCCGGACTTGCCCGACAAGGCCGAGGAACCCGGCAATATCGAAGCACAGGCGATGGAGCAGCGGCTCGACGTGCAGATGAGCAAACTCGACTTGGAAGCCACCGCCAGTGCGCTGGGCTTGTCGAAAGTGACGCGCCTCGTCAATGTGTTTGAGGTCGGCTACACCAGCAAGAGCACCAGTACGGCGCCGCGCGAAAACGGCTACGAGGTGTCGCTGGAACTGCCTCTGTTCGACTGGGGCACGGCCCGCCAGGCACGCGCGCAAGCCGTCTATGAGCAGGCGCTGCAGCACACGGCGGGCACGGCCATCAACGCCCGTTCGGAAGTGCGCGAGGCGTATTCAAGCTACCGCACCGCCTATGACCTGGCGCGCCATTACCGCGATGAGGTGGTGCCGCTGCGCAAGACGATTTCACATGAAGTTCTGCTGCGCTACAACGGCATGCTGGCCAGCGTATTCGAATTGCTGACGGACGCGCGCGAGCAGGTGGCCAGCGTCAACGGCGCCATCGAGACCCAGCGTGATTTCTGGATCGCCCAAACCGAATTGCAGTCGGCCATCAATGGCAGCGGCGTAGCGACAAAGGAATAATGATGATTACACGTAGAAACTTTTTCATGAATGCGGGCGCCGTCGCCCTGAGTGCGGCGGCTGTCAGCCGGGTCGGCGCGGCCTCCCTGCCGGAAGCGGCCAGCATGGCCGGCGCCGGGACCCAGGCGCCGCCACCGCCGCCGAATGGCCGGCCGTTCAACCCGGTGGTGACCCTGAACGGCTGGTCTTTGCCCTGGCGCATGAACAACAATGTCAAGGAGTTCCACCTGGTGGCCGAGCCGGTGGTGCGCGAGCTGGCGCCTGGCATGATGGCCAATCTGTGGGGCTATAACGGCCAGTCGCCGGGGCCGACCATCGAAGTGGTGGAGGGCGACCGCGTGCGCATTTTTGTGACCAATAAATTGCCCGAGCATACCAGCGTGCACTGGCATGGCCAGCGCCTGCCGAATGGCATGGATGGTGTCACGGGCCTGACTCAGCCGGGGATTGCACCGGGCAAGACTTTTGTTTATGAATTCGTTGCCAGGCGCCCCGGTACCTTTATGTACCACCCGCATGCCGATGAAATGACGCAGATGGCGATGGGCATGATGGGCTTCTGGGTCACGCATCCGAAAGATCCGAATTTCATGAAGGTGGACCGCGATTTCGTCTTTTTGCTCAGCAACTACGATATCGATCCGGGCAGCTACACGCCGAAAATCATGACCATGACGGATTTTAATCTGTTCACCTTCAACAGCCGCGTGTTCCCGGGAATAGACCCGATGGTGGTGCGCCAGGGCGACAGGGTGCGCGTGCGCGTGGGCAACCTGACCATGACCAATCACCCTATCCACATGCACGGCCACGAATTCGAAGTGACCGGTACCGACGGCGGCTGGACCCGGCCCGAATCGCGCTGGCCCGAAGTGACCACCGATGTCGCCGTGGGGCAGATGCGCGCCGTGGAATTTACTGCCACCGACCCTGGCGACTGGGCCTTCCACTGCCACAAGTCGCACCATACGATGAATGCCATGGGCCATGACGTGCCCACCATGATAGGCGTCGACCACCAGGGCGTGGCGGCGAAAATCAACCAGCTGGTGCCCGGCTATATGGTGATGGGCGAGCGCGGCATGGCCGACATGGGCGAGATGCAGATGCCGATCCCCGACAATACCCTGCCGATGATGGCCGGCGATGGTCCTTTTGGCGCCATCGGCATGGGCGGCATGTTTACCACCGTCAAGGTGCGCAAGGACCAAAAACCGGGTGACTACCGCGATCCGGGCTGGTACCGGCATCCGAAAGGCACGCTGGCCTACGAATGGACCGGTGCCTTGCCGGAACCGGCGCGCGGGCAGGGCGCGGGCAAGCCGGCTGCGCCAGCAGCGGCAACGGTGGAAATGACTGTCAGGAAGCCTGTGGGCCACGGCGACCACTGACGTACCTGGCAATATGGCGGATTCACTAACACAAATGGCCGCTAAATGTGTTGTTTGGCATCAAGGAATTGTCGTTTTGTGACAATCCACGCTTTTCTTTATACGTATTTCCTTTATATTAATTTCGTGAATTCGCAGGCGGTGGTGCCTCAATCCGGGAGAAGATATGTTGAAGGAAATGAAAGTGGGTACGCGTTTGATTGCCGCGTTTTTTTGCGTCGCCTTGCTGGGCGCTATCGTGGCCGGCGTCGGCATTTATAACATGGGCAAGATCGACACCATGGCCGGCAAGATGTACCACAATGAGTTGCTGGGCCTGTCGCATATCAAGGAAGCCAATATTGCGCTGATCAAGGCAGGGCGCGCGCGCGGCAATTTTTTGCTGGCCACTACCGATGAAGAGCGCGCCACGCGCCGGGCCGATATCGCCAAATTTCTGGCTGCCAACAAGGCCAGCCTGGCCAAGGCGCAGCCGCTGTTCGTCACGCCGGCGGCCAAGGAACTGTTTGCCCGCTTTAGCACCGTCGAGGCAGAGTATATGACCGTGATGGCGCAGGCCTTGACCCTGGCTGCGGCCGAACCGCTGGCGCAGCGCAGCCCTGAATTGACTGCGCTGCTCAACAAGACGCGCGACCATGCGAATGAACTCGACAGCTTGCTCGACAAGCTCTCCGAGCAAAAGGAAATGCGCGCGAAAGAGGCGGCCGAGCAGGCATCAAGCGTCTACCAGACCAGCCGCAGCTTCATGATTGCGCTGGTACTGGGCAGCGTGGCGGCCGGCCTGGCGCTGGGCGCCCTGATCACGCGCAGCCTGACACGTCAACTGGGCGGCGAACCGGCTTATGCGGCCCGCATCGCCGGCGCGATAGCCGAAGGCGACCTGACGGTGGCTATCCAGACCCGTAGCGGCGACAGCAGCAGCTTGCTGTTCGCCATGCAAACCATGCGCGACAAGCTGGTCGGCATTGTCAGCCAGGTGCGTGCCGGCACCGAAACCATTGCCACCGCCTCCAGCGAAATTGCACAGGGCAATATGGACCTGTCCTCGCGCACGGAGGAGCAAGCCAGTTCGCTGGAAGAGACTGCCTCGTCGATGGAGGAGCTGACCTCCACCGTGCGCCAGAATGCGGAAAACGCGCGCCAGGCCAATACTCTGGCTGGCGCCGCCTCTGACGTGGCCGGCAAGGGTGGTGCCGTAGTGGGGCAGGTGGTGCAGACCATGGAATCGATCAATGCCTCCTCGCGCAAGATCGTCGACATCATCAGCGTCATCGACGGTATCGCCTTCCAGACCAATATCCTGGCCCTGAACGCAGCGGTGGAAGCGGCCCGCGCGGGCGAGGAAGGGCGCGGTTTTGCGGTGGTGGCGGCCGAAGTGCGCAACCTGGCCCAACGGTCAGGCCAAGCGGCCAGGGAAATCAAGGCCCTGATCGGTGACTCGGTGGCACAGGTGGAAGTTGGCGCCAGGCTGGTGCAGGATGCCGGCCTGACGATGGACGAGGTGGTGGGCAGCGTGCGCCGGGTAGCCGATATCATGCAGGAAATCACCGCTGCCAGCAGCGAGCAGAGCGCCGGCATTGAGCAGGTCAACATTGCCATCGTGCAAATGGACCAGGTTACCCAGCAGAATGCGGCGCTGGTGGAACAAGCTGCCGCCGCCGCCGAATCGATGCAGGACCAGGCCACGGCCCTGAGCGAGATCGTCAGCGTGTTTCGACTCGCCGGCACGGCGCCTGCCATGGTGGCGGCCAGCAATGTCACGCCGCTGCGCCGTCCGCCGGCCGCAAAGTCGCAGCACATGCGCCGCCTCGCCTGAGGTCGCTGTTGCGCGTCCCGCCTGCCAGGCCGCGCTTGCTTGTGTATCCTTCCGAACATACGGTTGTTGATCAGCGTACTACAATTGGGGCATCTATAAGGAGTGTCCCATGAAAAACCTCGTTCTTGCTGCCAGCTTGCTGGTTGCTGCCGCCAGCGCGGCCACCGCCTCTGCCGCCGTCACGGTCAGCATAGGCCAGCCCGGCTTTTACGGGCGTATTGACGTGGGAAACTATCCCGCACCGGAATTGATCTACGCCCAGCCCGTGATCGTCGAACGCCCGCAATATTATTCGGCGCGTCCGATCTACCTGCGCGTGCCGCCTGGCCACGCCAGAAACTGGTCCAAACACTGCCGCCGCTATAATGCCTGTAATCAGGAAGTCTATTTCGTCCAGGATAGTTGGTATAACAACCAGTATGCGCCCCGTTATCGCCAGCAGCACGCGCGTCCGCCCGTACACAGGCCGCAACCGCAGCATGGCCGTCCGGACCACGGACCGCAACATGGCCCGGACCGCGGTCACGGCCGGGACCATGACCGCGACCGCGACCACCATGACAACCGTCCCGGCAGGGGTCACGGCGATGACAGGGGTCATGGCGACCGGGACCATGGACGCCGGAATTAAGCATTTATCGAGGAGGCACTTTGCACAGTAAAATCGTGATCGTCGGTGGCGGGGCAGGCGGGCTTGAGCTCGCTTGCAAACTCAGCCGCAAACTCGGCGCCGGCCAGGTAACCCTGGTCGACAGCCGCCTCTACCATATCTGGAAGCCTTCGCTGCATGAAGTGGCCGCCGGCACCCTCGATATCCACCAGGAAGGCCTGTCCTACCAGATGCTGGCGCACGACAACGGCTTCAGCTATGTGTACGGTCCTTTGATCGCCCTCGATGCCGCTTCGAACAGCCTGACGGTGGGCGCGATAGGCACCGACAAGGGTGAACAATTGCTGCCCGAGCGGCAAATCGGCTACGACCAGCTGGTGCTGGCCGTCGGCAGCACCTCGAATTATTTCGGCGTGCCCGGTGCACAGGAAAACACGATTTCACTGAACGCCACCGAAGACGCCGAGCGTTTCCGCCTGACGTTGCTCAAGCTGCTGGCCATGGCCGAGCAACGCCGTGGCGACGCGGGCCATCCCGGCGTCGATATCGTGATCATCGGCGGCGGCGCCACCGGTGTCGAACTGGCGGCCGAACTGCGCGAAGCGAGCGGTGTGTACGCGGCTTATGGTTTCCAGAGCCTCAATGCCATCAAGGATGTGCGCATCACCCTGCTCGAGGGCGCGCCGCGCATCCTGGCGCCGCTGCCCGAGCGCGTCTCGCTTGCGGCCAATAAATTGCTGATGCAGCATGGTATTACGGTGGCCGCCGATACGCGCGTCACCTCGATCCAGGCCGACAAGGTCAATGTGGCCACCGGCACCAGCTACGCGGCCGATATCGTGGTCTGGGCGGCCGGCATCCGCGCCCCGGAATTCCTCGCTACCCTGGGCTTGCCGACGAATCGCGCCGGCCAGCTCGAAGTGACGGGCATGCTCAATGTGCAGGGTCACGCGAATATCTATGCGCTCGGCGACTGCGCCGCCTGCATGGGCGAAAATGGCAAGCTGGTGCCGCCACGCGCCCAGGCCGCCCACCAGCAGGCCGATTACCTGCGCAAGACCTTTGTGCTGCAGGCCAAGGGCAAGCCACCGCAAACCAGGCCGTATGAATATCTTGATTACGGCTCGCTGGTGTCGTTCGGCCGCACCACGTCGGTCGGCACCCTGATGGGCTCGCTCAAGGGCCTGAGCTGGTTTGTCGAAGGTTTTGTGGCGCGCATGATGTATGTCAGCCTGCACCTGATGCACCACAATGCGGTACTGGGCAGCGTGCGCACGGCCGTGATGGCGATGGGCCGCTTCCTGATCAAGCGCAGCACGCCGCAGGTCAAACTGCACTGATATCCTGGCTTCGACCCTCGCGGAGATGACATGAAACGATCGTTGAATACATTGCTTGCAGCAGCGCTGTGTGCGGGATGGGGGCTGGCACAGGCCGCCGCCATGGCTGCGCCGCCGCCGGAAACAGTGGATAAATTATCCTGGCTGACCGGCTGCTGGCAGGTCGATGGTGCCGAGCCCGGTTCTGGGGAGCAATGGAGCACGGCCGCTGGCGGCACCATTTTAGGCGCCAGCCGCACCGTCAAGGGCGGCAAGACCAGCGCGTTTGAATTCGTGCAGATCCGGCTGACCGTGCCGGGCCAGCTGGCCTACATCGTGCAGAGCTCGGGTGCGGCGCCGGTTGAATTCAACCTGCTGCGCCAGCACAAGCCGAACGAATTCATCTTCGCCAACCTCGATAATGATTTTCCGAGCCGCATCATCTACCGCCACGTCAGCGAGCGTGTCGTGCACGCCAGCATCGTCGGCACCTTGAAAGGGCAGTTGACCACGATTAACTTCCCGATGAGCCGCGTGCGCTGCGATGCGCAGGCCGGCGAGCGTTCCAGGTAGAACGAATTACTGCGGCGCGTTGCGCGGCAGTATTACCGTCAGGGCCGTGCCGCCTTGCGGATTGCCTGCCAGCGCCAGCGTGCCACCGAGGTAATGCACGCGTTCGCGCACCGCGCGCAAGCCGTGCTTGTGCAAGTCTGCGGGCAGGCTGGCCGGGGGGCCGGTGCCGTTATCCTTGATCGTCATCATCAGCGCCTCGTCATTGTCGTCGACGATGACGTCCACTTCCGTGGCACGGGCATGGGCGGCGATATTCGCCAGCCCTTCTTCCAGGGTACGCAGCAGGGCCACGCCCACATTGCGCGGGCACACCAGTTCATCTTCGGGCAGGCTGCAGCGTACGGTGACAGCATGTTGATCGGCAAATTGCGCGGCCACTTCGCCCAGCGCCACGTTAACGCCCAAAAATTCAAGCTTGTCATTCCACAGCTTGATCTGCATCTGGCGGTTCGTTTCGATCACATTCAGCAGCAATTGTTTCATGGTTGCCGCGCGATCGAGCAGCACTGGTTCTTGCGGCATTTTTTGCGTCAGCAGCGACAGATGCATGGTCAAGGCCGTCAGTGACGAACCCAGGCTGTCATGCAGCTGGCGCGACAGAGCGCGGCGCTCGTTGTCCCAGCTGGTATTGATGTATCCCAGCAATTCGCTGAGATCGGCGGCACGCGCCGCATCGGAGTGGGCCGCTTCCTTGCTCTGATCTGTTTGTGCGGACATGGCGCCCCATGAATGGTAAAGGTGTCAACCGAAATGAGGGGATCATACATGAGGATTTCATTGCGGGGCGCATGGCAGGAAAATTTCTGGCTTTCCGACAAATGTCATGACTTCCGGCGCACAGAGGGCCAAAGGGTGTGGTGGGACTGTGCGTTGTGCGTACGCTTGCGCACATACCAAGGTGCGAGCGCCTGCCATAGTAAGACGGTGCGCAAGCAATGCAGCAGGAGCGGCAACTACCGCCATTGCGGCTCGGGCGCGGCACCGGCCCCCACCAAACGAAAGGACATGCCATGAATATCGATACCATTGTTGATCAAGAATACTGTGCCAAAAGCTTCCGCGACATCGTCAACGCGCCCATCAGCGCCTTGCGCGGCGTCAGCGCCAAGGATGCCAAGGCCCTGAATCAGGCCTTTGGCGTGACCACGGTGCGTGAACTGGCCAATCTCAATTTCGTCAAATGGGCCAGCGCGCTGGCCATCCTGGCCGACGAAGAAGGCATGACGGGCGAAGAAAAAGCCAAGGAAGTGCTGCTTGACGATGCCGTTGAAATGACTTTCCCGGCGAGCGATCCTATTTCGGTCGATGCCGGCATCACGCGCATCGAAGTGGCGCCTGAAAAAGTCAGTGCCCAGCTCGATCACCAGCATGCCGGCAAGCATGAAGAAGCGGCGGCCAAGACACCCAAGTAAGCTTGACTGCCGGAACAAAAAAACCGGGATGGCGCATCACAGCGGCATCCCGGTTTTTTTCATGGGCCACGATAATCAGACGATCGAAATAACGCTCTGCCTGTTTGCCTGTACCACAGCCACCTCGTGCGGCGCGCAGCAATAGCGGTTCTTGCCGGATCGCTTGGCTTCGTACAGGGCAGTGTCGGCCGCGCTCAGCAGGGCCTCGACGGTGGTGGCGTCGTCCGGGTAGATGCTGATGCCGATGCTGGTCGACAGGCGCAAGGTCAGGTCGTTGATGAAATACGGTTCGGAAATGACTTCGATCAACTTGGCGGCCGGTTCGCGCGCGTCGCCCTTGCCAGCCAGATTGCCGAGCACGATCACGAACTCGTCGCCACCGATGCGCGCCACCGTGTCTTCCTTGCGCGAGGCGCTGCTCAGGCGCGCCGCCACCATTTTCAGGATTTCGTCGCCATAAGCGTGGCCATACGTGTCGTTGATGGCCTTGAAGCCATCGAGATCGAGATAGAGAATGGCCGATTTGCCGCGCACGCGGGCTGAATGCTGCAAAGTATGTTCGATACGGTCTTCCAGCAGGCGGCGGTTGGGCAGACCCGTCAGCGGGTCGTGCAGCGCCAGTTCCTGCTGCTGCCTGCTGTATTGCGCCAGTTCCTTGTACAGCAAACGCACTTCCAGCATGTTATAAATGCGCTTGTGCACCTCCATCAGGTCGAAGGGCTTGCTGATAAAGTCACGCGCGCCCGCTTCCAGGGCGGCGATCTTGAAACTCGGTTGCGCCGTCAGCGCCAGCACCGGCAGGTAGCCGCCATGTTCGATTTCCTTCAGGCCCTTCATGACCTGGAAACCGTTCAGTTCGGGCATTTGCAGGTCGAGCAAAATCAGGTCATAGCAATGTTCCAGGTGCAGCAGGCAGACCTGCGCCGGGCGCATGGTGGCCGTGACATTGCTGTAGCCGGCATCGCGCAGGATTTCCAGCATCAGGTCTATATTGTCCGGCGAATCATCGACGACCAAAATCTTGGCTTTCAAAATTTCATCTTGGCTAGGCATGGGGTATCCCGGTGAATTCTGTAAGGTCATCGCAAGCATCGTCCGCAGCGAGAGCGGCCAGCGAAGGAGCGCAACGATAGTAACCGCTTGCATCAAGACAGGGCGCACGCAAGACGATGAGTCCGCTTTATCCTTGTCTGGCAAGGGGCGTGCCTGTACTGGTTGATGGCTGCGCGATTAAATTTCAGTGTAGCAAACGGGTGTGAAGTTGCTTGTAGGACAGTGCCGCGTCTGGAAGTAGGAAGTCTAAACCAGATTGATGAATTTTTAGTCAGAAAGGTTTGTTTCTTTGTATTACTTTTTTTAATCCAATTTAACGGCGGTTTCAGCCATTTTTCCTGCCGGCGGCCAGGCGCGCCACCGTTGCCAGCAGTTCGGCCGGATCGAGCGGCTTGACCAGGTAGGCCTGGAAGCCACTGCCGAGCGCGCGCTGGCGATCTTCGGGGCGGGCAAATGCCGTCAGGGCCACAGTCGACAGCTTGCCACTCTGGTCGCTGCCGCGCGCGCGCAGCAAGGCCAGCAAGTCGAAACCATCGACATCGGGCATGCCGATGTCGCTCACCAGCACATCTGGCGGCATACTGTCGAACAGGCGCAGTGCTTCCTCGGCGCTGGCGGCGCTGGCCACGTCGGCATGGGCATCACGCAAGATGCGTTCGGCCAGCTCGCGCGCATCGGCGTCGTCGTCCACCACCAGCACCTTGATGCCGGCCAGGTCATGCGGCCGGGCCGGCTCCTCGCTGTGCTGGCGCAGGGCGGGCAGGCGCACGGTAAACGTGGCGCCCTGCGAGTCGCCGGGACTGCTGGCGGTGATCGTGCCGCCATGCTGCTCCACCAGGTGCTTGACGATGGCCAGGCCCAGGCCCAGGCCGCCATGCTTGCGGGTGGTCGAGGCGTCGGCCTGGCGGAAGCGCTCGAATACATGGGGCAGGAAGTCGGCGCGGATGCCGACGCCATTGTCGGCGATCGTCAGCACCAGGCGCGAGCCCTCGCGCACCACGCCTATGTCGACTGCGCCGCCTTGGGGCGTGAATTTGAGCGCATTCGACAGCAGGTTCCAGATGACCTGCTGCATGCGACCGGGGTCGCCCGTCATGGTGCCGGCGTCGGGGGCGATGCGGGTATGCAGGGTGATGTGCTTGGCATCAAAGGCCGGGTGGAGTGTTTCGATGGCCGAGGCGATCACGGTGGCCGGCACGATGGTCTGCATCTCGAGCATCACTTTGTCGGAGGTGATGCGGCTCATGTCGAGCAAGTCTTCGATCAGCTGAGCCTGGGCGCGCGCATTGCGCTCGATGCTGTTCAGTCCGCGGTGCAGATCGGCCTCATCGCGCGTGCCGCGCCGCAATACCTGTGCCCAGCCCAGGATCGCCGACAGCGGCGTGCGCAATTCGTGCGACAGGGTAGTCAGGAATTCGTCCTTCAGCTGGTTCGTGCGTTCGGCCTCGGCGCGTGCCTCGCGTTCACTGTCGAGCAGCACCTTGCGCTCTTCCGCGGCGTGCCGTGCTTCCACATACAAACGGGTATTGTCGAGCGCGACAGCGGCCTGCGCAGCGATGGCCGCCACGATGCGTTCACTGCGCTGGCTGAACATGTCTGGCTGTGGATGGCCGACCAGCAAGCGGCCCAGCAACTGGCCCGAGCGTGAGCGCACGGGCAGGCTCAGGCAGCTGCGCACCAGCGGCGCGTGCCCATCGTTGCCGCCGTCCGGTACCGCTTCGAAATTATTGTGGCGCATGGCCGGGCCAGTGCGCAGATGGGCGTCGATCGCGGCGGCCTGGCGCACCGTGATCCCGCTGACGGCTTGCGCCACCGTCAGCAAGGCGTCGCTCCCGGTCGCATCGGCCGCGTGTTCGGCATCATAATAAAAGGCGCCGAAGCGCGCGCCGCTGATGCGCGTGGCGGCGTCGACCGTCTCTTGCAGCAAGGACGTCAGGTCGAGCGTGCTGGCCAGTGTGGCGCCGGTGCTGTTGAGCAGTTCGAGCACGCGGGTTTCATCGCGCAGCGCCTCTTCGACCTGCTTGACTTGGTCCACGTCGGTGCTGGTGCCGAACCAGCGCAGCAACTGGCCGTCGCGGTGTACGGGATTGGCCCGCGTGAGAAACCAGCGGTACTGGCCGTCGCTGCCAAGGATGGGAAATTCCATTTCAAAGGGCTTGGCTTCGTCCAGCGCAGCATGCCAGCCGGCCAGCATCTGCGTCAGGTACTGCGGATCGTAGGCCCTGCACCAGCCTTCGCCAGCCATCTCCAGGGGCGTGGTGCCCGTGTAGTCATGCCAGCGCTGGTTGTACCAGACCACGGTGCCGTCGAAATTGGCGATCCACGCCAGTTGGGGAATGGAGTCGGCCAGCGCGCGCAAATCTTCCTCGTTCTGGCGCACGCTGTATTCGTCGGCCTTGCGCTGGCTGATATCGTGCAGATGAATAGTGAGACCGTCGGCGCCGGCAAAGATGCGCACTTCCAGCCAGCGGCCCAGTGGTGCATGCAGCAGCTCGAAACTGTGGCTTTGCTGCAGCGCCATGGCACGTCGCAAGTGCGTTTCCAGCTCCGTGCCCTGCATGTCCGGGCAAGCCTGCCACAGATCGCTGCCGGCCAGTGCGGCGCCGTCACGATGCCGAGGCGCCAGCATGGCAGCGCCACGCGCATTGATATAGCGGATGGTCCAGTTGGCATCGAGCACGCTGAAGCCATCGGTGATGCTTTCGAGCACCGTGGCGATGCCGGCATCCGACAGGCTCAGCGGTCCTGTGGGAGGAGGCGGTTTCTGCAAGCGATCACGCTTAACCATCGGAAATCCCGTGTGTCAGGCCGTCACGGGCTACCGTCACTGAGTTCATTGAATGGATCATGAGGGGAGCGATCATGTGGTTTTACCGGCCAGGTTCTGTCTGTCTCGCAGTCATTGTATCCCCAAGCGTGCTTACGCTTGCACACGCTTGCCCTTGTCATATCTTCAATCCTGTGGACATCCCGTCAACCTGCCGCCAGGTGCGATCTGCCAGGCTGATACAGACGTTTTGTACAGATAGCACTGGACACGCCGCAGTGCAGTCCCTATAATCCCGCTTCTTTCGAGGCAGCAACATCTCGAGCGCTGCAAGCCTTCCGTGAAAGCGGAATACCACAGCGCGAATGGCGTCCGCTTCTCGGGTGCGAAAAGGGCTGGTTCTTGCAGTGCGGTGCTTTGCGAAAACCGGCTAAGCGATTGAAAAATCGAACTTTTCAAAGCGAAACGAATACGCTATAATGTTTGCCTGCGCGGCTGTAGCTCAGCTGGATAGAGTACTTGGCTACGAACCAAGGGGTCGTGGGTTCAATTCCTGCCAGCCGCACCAGAATTCGAAAAATCAGACCCGGTCTGGTTTTGCAGTAAAAAGTTTCAAGCTTCATGTTGTGAGTGAAGTGCAATCAGTTTTGCGGCTGTAGCTCAGCTGGATAGAGTACTTGGCTACGAACCAAGGGGTCGTGGGTTCAATTCCTGCCAGCCGCACCAGTATTAACCCGCTGTCAACGTCCGTTTGAGGTGGGAAAAAATCAGTAACTTCATGCAGCATGATGAAGAGCAAGTTTTGCGGCTGTAGCTCAGCTGGATAGAGTACTTGGCTACGAACCAAGGGGTCGTGGGTTCAATTCCTGCCAGCCGCACCAGTATTACCCGGAGCCTGCAGCACAGGTTTTGGTTGAAGGTTGTGACTTCATGCAGTATGGTGAAGAGTAAGTTTTGCGGCTGTAGCTCAGCTGGATAGAGTACTTGGCTACGAACCAAGGGGTCGTGGGTTCAATTCCTGCCAGCCGCACCAGAATATCGGGGGTCAGATTGTAAAATCTGACCCCCTTTTTCTATTCCGGCGCCGCTTTTCTTTCACCGGTACTGCTGCCGGAACGCGCGCGGGGTCATCTGTTTGTCGGCGCGAAATTGCCGGTTGAAATGCGCCAGGTTGCGGTAGCCCGCTTCCTGGGCGATGGCGGCAATGCCGTGCTGCGTCTGGATCAGCTGCTGGCAGGCGCGGCCGATGCGCAGCCGCGCCAGGTAGCTGCTTGGCGTGCACAGCGCGTGGCGCTTGAAGAAGCGGTGAAACGCGCCCGGCGACAAGGCCGCCCTTTGCGCCAGGTCCGCGACGGCAATGTCTTCCCGGAAGTGCAGATGCATATGGTCAAGCACGGCTGCCATGCGCTTTTGCTGGCCATCGGCCGCGATCAGCTTGCGCGCGCCGGAGGCCAGCGGCCGCGCTTGCAGGTCGCCGGCCAGTTCCAGCAGCACGTTCAGCAGCAGCGGCAAGCGCTGCGGCTGGGGCAGTGCCTGCAGTTGCAACAACATGGCGGCGCTGCGCGCAGCGGCTTCCGTGGTGAATTGCAGCGCCGGCCCGGCCCGCTGCGCCAGTTGCAGCAGGCTGTGCAGTTCCGGCAGTACGCCGGCCAGCTGCATGATCCATTCCAGCGAAAACCATACCACTACCGCCAGCATCGGCCGGCTTGCATCGATGCGCTCGCTGGCCGACCAGGTATGCGGCAAATTCGGCCCTACCAGCACCAGGTCGCCCGGCTCGAAATTGCCCATATGGTCGCCTATATAGCGCTGGCCGCGCGCGTTTACCGTCAGGGTCAGCTCGAACTGCGGGTGGTAGTGCCAGATGAACGGAATCGCCTCCAGCTCACGCCACAGCAAGCCCCAGGACTGGCCGGCGGGAATCGTCACTTGTTCATATAAAGGTGTCATCGCAACGTTCTTTCAGCTCGCATGGTCAGGATAGTATCAGTATTGGCTGTTGCCGACATAGTTGCCAGCGCCCTTGCACGGCACAATCTGTCCCACAACATCACAACAGGAGACAGCGATGCAAGACCGTTACCAATATGGCGATCAGCGCCCCGGCAACCCGTCGGTGGCCTATCTCGAGCAGGCGCAGCTGCGCGACATTCAAAAGCAACTGCCGCTGCGCGTATTGTCCGAACAAGACTTCTTGCACTGGCAAACCTGTGGCTACGTGATCGTCAAGGACGCCGTCAGCCCGGAGCAGGTGCAAGGTACGGCAGATTTCCTGTGGGAATTCCAGGGCCTGGACCAGCATGACCCCGCCACCTGGAACCAGGGGCAATTGCGCGACCATGCGATGAAGGAACTCAACGGTTCGGGCATGGTCGAGGCCTATCACAACCAGGCGCTGTGGAATAACCGCCAGAGCCCGCGCGTGTATGAGGCCTTTGTCGATATCTGGGACCGCGAAGACTTGTGGGTGACCATCGACCGCGCCAACCTGAACACGCCCAACAAGGGCAAGCGCAAGTTTGGCGGCTTTATCCACTGGGATGCCGACACCACGCTGGACCCGCTGCCGGTCAATGTGCAGGGCGTGCTGGCGCTGTCCGACACCTCGCCCGAGAGCGGCGGCTTCCAGTGCTATCCGCAATTGTTCCAGCATCTCATGGCCTGGCGCGAACAGGCGCCGAAGGACCGCAACCCGTGGCTGCCTGATCTGGCAACGGTGCCGTACCCGATGGAATTCATCGCCATGAAAAAGGGTGAGTTACTGATTTTTAACAGCCTGCTGGCGCATGGCATCCGCCCGAATACCTCGACCGACAAGGTACGCCTGGCGCAATACATTTCGTTTACGCCGGCCCAGGAAAGCAATCAAGCCTTGCGTGAGTGGCGTGTGCAGAGCTGGCGCGAGCGCAGTGCGCCGCAAGGCCATGCCTTTCCTGGAGACCCGCTGGAAAAGGAAAAGCTGCATTACCCGCAAGCGCAGCTGAGCGAGTTGGGCGAAAAAATCCTCGGCGCGCGCAACTGGTGATCGACGCCATCGTCTACGCCCTTGGTTCGGAAAACAGCTCGATATGTTGCGCAACGAACCGTAACTGGCCATGGCCTTTTCAAGCCCCTGCCGGCACCAGCATTTCCCAGTTGCCCCGGAAGGTGGCTACATCGAGCGCGCGGTCATGAGGATTGCCCGGCTTGAACAGATCGGTCAACAGCAGGTCCTGGATGGCGCCTGAAAAGCCGCCCGGCTGCCACTTGCCCCAGCGCCGCAAGGCATGGGCAAATACGGCGGCGCGCTGGCGTCCGGCCAGCTGCACCATGGCCGCGCGCACGCTTGCGGCCGCTTCCTGGCCCATGTCGGTAGCCACTGCGCAGACCATGCGCTGGCCGAATTGCAGCGGCTTGCCGGCGCTGTTCAGATGCGCTTCATTGAGCAGGCTGATGAACAGGTCGGGCGCCAGGTCGTCTTTTTCGCACGTGCTCCAGGCGGGTGCCCACGCTTCCAGGCTCATGAAACGTGCGTCCGTGGTGGCCGGGGTGTGCGTCCATTTGGCATGGCCCCTGGCATCCCAGCCCATGCGGCCAAAGGCAATCGGCTTGCCCGCCGAATTGTACTGATGGCTGCGCACGGCGCCCTTGCCGCGCGCTTGCGCCACGACGCCGGCGATGGCCTCATCAAACGGCGTCCATTGTTGCTCAGTCCATAAACCGGGCGCATCGGGTGCAGCCAGCAGCAGGAATACTTCATAGTCACGCAAGAAAAAGGCCATGCAACCATCCTGTCAGTATCAGTAAAATAACTTGGCATGACATTATAGTTGCATGGAATAATAAGATTCGTCCTGTACACAACAGTTGAGCCGGAGACCCCATGCAAGAGACCAGCTACGCCGCGCACGCCGCCTTCCTGATCGGACTGGCCGATCCCGCGCAAGCCTGCACTACCTTTTACGATGAAGATGACGAGACCGTCCACGAGTGGGAAGACGGCGTGCTGTCGATCTCGACCGACTTTGCCGACTACACCACCTACAAACTGACGCCGGTGGCAGCCAGCGTGCCGCTGCGTTTCGATGTGCTGGTGGAAAACGAAAACGGCGTGGCCGACTTCGACGACGACGCGCAGGCCGACCTGAGCGAGCGCCTGGCGCGGCTGGTCGGGCAAATACGCCAGTTCCAGGACAAGCGCGCGCTGACCGATGAAGAGCTGTCACGCTTGCAGGCGATGTTGTTGCCGGCCGGCGAGTGGGAGTGGAAAGAGTGGCCCGAGACAGGCACGCATGCCGTGCAGGATGCCTGCGCGGTGCATGAACTGGGGCTGACGCTAGTCGCACCGAGCAGCAAGCAGCAGCGCGATGTGGCTGCCAGTGACGACTTCAGCGATGGCGTACTGGCCTGGTTCCGCCGGCAATTGCAGCCGCAGGGCTGGACCCTGGTGGCGGTCACGCCGTTTGACGAACTGCAGAGTTTTTTCCTGGTCGCCAATGACAATGTCGAGACGGTGCGCGCGCTGCTGTACCAGCAGGGCCATCGCATGCTGTAGGTAATCACCAGGATCACAACCGCAGACTGGAACTGGAAGCGCATGAGCTATACCAAAACGATTAGCACCACGCGCCTGCTGCTGCGCCCGCCACAACCCTCGGACGCGGCTGCGCTGCAGGCCATGCACGCCGATCCGGAAGTGATGCGCTATTTCAGCGAACCGCCGTGGCAGGACCCGCAACGCGCCGCGCGGCAGATTGCCGATGATCACGCCGCCTTCGAGAAAGAAGAGTTCTTTCGCTTCGCCATCACATTGACAGGCACGGGCGACTACCTGGGCAGCTGCACCCTGCATGCCTTGCACCGGCAAAACCGCCGCGCCGAGATCGGCTATGCCCTGGCCCGTCCGTACTGGGGCCAGGGTTATATGCACGAGGCCTTGAGCGCGCTGCTGGAGTACGCGTTTGTGGAACGCGACCTGAACCGGCTCGAAGCCGATATCGACCCCTTGAACACCGGCTCGGCCAACGCCTTGCTGCGCCTGGGCTTCAAGCAGGAAGGCTACCTGCCCGAGCGCTGGATCGTCGGCGGCCAGGTCAGCGATTCGGCGCTGTATGGCTTGCTGCGGCGCGAGTGGCAAGCGCGGCGTGCAGCAACGTGACACGACTCAGTATCCTGCTGATCGAAGACCATGCCGGTATTGCGCGCCAGGTGGCCACTTTTTTCGACGGCCTGCACTGGCAATGCGACCATGCCGCCACCGGCGCGCTGGGCGTGCGGCTGGCCACCAGCAATATCTATGACGTGGTGCTGCTGGACCTGAACCTGCCCGATATCGACGGCTTGCAGGTGTGCCGCGCCATCAAGGCGGGGGCCCCCAGTAATGTACCGGTGCTGATGCTGACGGCGCGCGACGCTTTTGAGGACAAGGCGCGCGGCTTTCACGACGGCGCCGACGATTACCTGACCAAACCGTTCGATTTGCGCGAGCTGGCCCTGCGCTGCGAGGCGCTGGCGCGGCGCAGGCACTTGCACGTGCACCAGGAAATGCGCGTCGGCCCGCTGCTGTTGCTGGTGCGCGAAGGCCGCGCCCTGTACGGCGAAGCGCGACTGGCGCTGACGCAGAGCGGTTTCAGGATCTTGCTGCTGCTTTGCCGCGAGCATCCGCACGCCGTTTCGCGCTCGGCCTTGATCGCCCACCTGTGGGGCAGCGAGCCGCCCGACAGCGACGCGCTGAAATCGCATGTCTATGCGCTGCGCAAGCATTTGGAATCGGCGGGCGGCGCCGGCGTGCTGGTGACGATACCGCAGCTCGGTTATCGGCTGGCGATGGACGCTGGCAGCCGGGCAGGGCAGTGATGGCCACGACCATACGGCGCAGCCTGTTTGCGGCGCTGGCCGGTTTTGCCGTGCTGCTGTGCCTGTGCTATACGGGACTGGCGGTGGTGATTTCCTATGTGACCGAAGATATGCTGGTGCAGCGCCTGCTGGCACGCGAGGCGGCGCTCATCACCACGCGCGTGCGCCGGCAGGGCGCGGCGGCCTCCGGCAACGACCTGATCATGCTTTATCGCGACTATGGCGCCTTGCCAGCGCCCGTGCGGCAGCAATTTTTGTCATCGGCCCCACGCGCCGAAGTGTTTACCGGTACCGGCCAGCATTACCACGTGATGGCGCTCGATATCGATAATGCCGGCAAGCCCATGCGCTGGTATCTGCTGGCCGACGTGGCGCCGCTGCTGGTGGTATCGCGCCTGGTGCGCGAGGTGGGCGGCGTGCTGGTCGCCGTCGCGCTGGCGCTGGTCGGCCTTGCGCTGCTGCTGGCCTGGTTGCTGGCGCGCCGGCTGGTGTTGCCCTTGCAAAAACTGGCGCAGGAAGCGCGCGCCCTGACGCCTGAGTATCCGCCGCAGTTCAGCGCACGCGGCCGGCCGGACGAAATCGGCTTCCTGGCGCGCCGCCTGGAAACGACCTTTACCGAATTGCAAACGGCTTTGCAGCGCGAACAGGCGTTTGCCCGCGACGTCAGCCACGAATTGCGCACGCCGCTGACCTTGATGCGCAATACCTTGCTGTTGGCGGCAGCGCGTCCGCTGCAGCCGCTTGAACAGGCCCAGCTGCAAGAGGGCGTCGATGATATGAGCAATACCGTCGAGCTGTTGTTCAGCCTGGCGCGCGCCGAACGGATCGCGCAGGAGACGGTAGAGCTGCGCCGCTGCATCGAACAATGCCTGCTGCGTCTGCTCGAGGAACACGGCTGGGACGCCAGCTTGCTGGTACTGGACTTGCCTGAGCGCCTGCCGGTGCAGGGTCATCGCCAGCTGATCAATCTGCTGTTGAACAATTGCCTGGGCAATGCCCTGTTCCATGGCGGCCCCGCCTGCCAGTTGCGCATCGCCTTCGGGCAATGCTGTGTCGCCATCCACAATACCGTGCCGGCCGGGCAGACCGTGCGCGTACAGGGTTTTTCGCATGGCCAGTTGCTACTGGCGCGCCTGGCGCAGGTGATGCAATGGGACATCCGTTTTTATCCGGGCACGGCGAACTACCGCGTCGAGATTGTTCCCATCATGGCGACATGAAAGCCGGCCGATTTCACCGATATTTCACCTTGCCCTCCGTATGCTGGCCGTACCTTACTTACGGAGAACCCATGAAAATCATCGTCAGCCTGCTGTTGTTGCTTGCCATTTGCTTCCCCGTCCTGGCCCAGGTACAAACCCTGCAGCACAAGGACACCAAGCGCCGCTATATCGTCTATGCGCCGCCGGCCTGCCACGGCCAGCCGCAGCAGGCGTTTCCCGTGGTGTTCAATTTTCATGGCGGCGGCATGACCATGGCCGAGCAGATGCTGTACACGCAGATGAACCGGGCCGCCGACCGTCACGGGTTTATCGTTGTCTACCCGCAAGGGATCAAGCAGGACTGGAACGTGGGCTTCGGCATGGATTATCTGGGCGGTACGGACGATGTCGGCTTCACGCAAGCCATGCTGGCCCAGCTGAAACAGGATTACCGCATCGACCCCAGGCGTGTCTACGCCACCGGCCTGTCGCGCGGCGGTTTCTTTGCCCTGCGCCTGGCGGCCGAGCTGCCGCAGCACTTCGCCGCCGTGGCCTCGGTCGGCGCACCGATGCCCGAACCGGTGGTCGCGCATCACGGCAAACCGCAAAAGGTCGGCATGCTTCTGCTCCACGGCACGGCCGACCAAGTGGTGCAGTATGGAGGCAAGGCCGGCGGCTATCTGTCGGCTGACGACACCTTGCGCTACTGGGCCAGAGTCAACGGCATCGCAGCGAATGCGCCTCAGCCGCGCTTGCTGCAAGCCGTGGCCGGAGACGATTTGACAGCAAGCATGGTGGAGAAGAGCAACGGCCAGCAAAGCGTGTCCCTGGTCACCATCGACGGCGGCGGCCACACCTGGCCCGGCGCCGATGCTTTCAATGTCGGACTGTCAATCGGCAAGACCTCGCGCAACGTCGATGCCAATGAGGTGATGTGGGAGTTTTTCGGCAGGCATCGCGGGAACTAAATCAGCCCTTCCTCGCGCAGGGCTTGTTGCACCCCCGGCCGTGCCTGCACGCGCAGGTACCAGTGGCGTAAATGCTCCAGCTGGTCGAAATGGATATCGGCCTTGTAGTACGAGGTCAGCCATGGCGCCTGGCCCCAGCCGGTCAGCGCGAACAGGTAGGCGTCGGCCACGCTGAAATCTTCGCCCATCAGGTATGGCTGGCCGGCCAGTTGCTGGTCAATCCAGGCATAGCGCTGTTCCAGTCTGGGCCTGGCAATGTCCACGTAGCTGCCGGCCTGGGCGGCGTACAGCAGCGGAATAAAGCCCTTGTGCACTTCGGTGGACAGGAAGTTCAGCCATTCCTGCATCCGGTAGCGCTCGAAGCTGCCGTTGGGTGGCGCCAGCCCGGCTTCGGGATGCAGGTCGGCCAGGTATTGCATGATGGCCGGTCCTTCGCGCAGCATGCTGCCGTCGTCGAGCTCAAGCGCTGGCACATAGCCGTGCGCATTGACATCGTAAAAGCTGGCGCCGTCTTCTGTCACATGCTGTTTGTAATCGACCTTGACGAGGGTGGCGTCCAGGCCCAGTTCCGTCAGGACGATATGCGTGCCCAGCGAGCAGCTGGCGGGGATGTGGTACAGCTTCATGATGGCTCCGGTAATCGCGAACTCCAGGTGAGCCCGCCTGGACAGCCATTATAGGCATCAAGGATAAAAAAGGAAGAAGGCACTATAATGTTGTGTAGGTACATTTTTTATACTTGATGCGGATACTGCGGCCATGAAAGCGAGCGTAACGGGATGTTCGATCGAAGAAGCGATGCGGCTGCTGGGCGGGCGCTGGCGCCTGCTGCTGGTGTCGTACCTGATCGATGGCCCCAGGCGTTTCAATGAGCTGCGACGCGACGTGCCGCATATTTCGCAGCGCATGCTGACGCTGGACTTGCGCGCGCTGGAAGAGGCGGGGCTGGTGGCGCGCACGGTGTATGCCGAAGTGCCCGTCAAGGTTGAATATGCCTTGACGGAAGATGGCCAGCGGCTGCTGCCGGTAGTGGCAGTCATGAAAGAATTCGGCTTGTGGCTCAAGGCCCGGCAGCAATGAGGCCAATGCCGGGGTGGTCACGATTCACAAAGGCGCGTCCATCAACTGGAAACGATATCCGAGAAAAATACGGGCGCCGGATCGAAGCTGGCGCGCACGCCGAGGTCGTGCTTGTGATTGTCGAGCCACTCTTGCGCCGCTGCCACGCCCATATCGTGCAGGCGCTGCAGAAAGGCTGGCTGGGCATTCATTTTGGAAGAAATGCTGAACTCGGCAAGGTGCGGATGACCACTGATGAGGTGGAGCAGCGCCGGCGCCGGCTGCACGTTCCGGCCTTGCTCTTCGTCCGGTACGGTGCGCGTGTTGAGTATGCTGCTGACTTCGCGCATGAAGCTGATATTGAAGGCGATTTCATCGCTGCGGTTGCCGATGTCGGCCATGGAACGCGGAAGTTCCCGGCGCGCCACCGGATTGATTTGTACGATCACGATATCGCGCGAACTGGCGTGGCGCAGCAGCGGCGCCAACGGCGGATTGGCCACATAGCTGCCGTCCCAGTAGGTTTCGCCTTCCACTTCGACGGCAGCAAATACGGTCGGCAGGCAGCAGGACGCCATCACCCGCTGTACGTCAAGTTCCTCGCGGACAAACAGCTTGCCGGTACCGGTGCGTACATTGGTGGCAGCTATAAAGATGCTCAGCGCTTTGCAGGCGCGCACGCGCTCGAAGTCGATGGTGGCGCTGAGGAAGTGGCGCAGCGGATTGAGCGTAAACGGGATCTCGAATACCGGGCCGGCCATGGCGGCGGCCATTTGCATCATATGGTAGCCGGGCGAGGTTTGCATGGTATGGCGGCCTGCCAGATAATCGAACGGCGATGGCTGCAAAGGACTCAGCAGCGCTGTCTGCCCCAGTTTCATCCAGAATTTGTCGAGCGCTGCACGCGCGCCTTCGCGCCCGCCGCCCAGCGCGTAGCCATCGGCCATGACCGCCGCGTTGACGGCGCCGGCGCTGGTGCCGCTCACAGCCTCGATGGCCAGCTCCTGTTCCTGCAGCAGCCTGTCCAGCACGCCCCAGCCAAATGCGCCATAGGTACCGCCACCCTGTAATGCAAGGCAGATCGTTTTTTCGCTGCTCAAGGCATTCTCCCAAGTTGACATGATCAAGACTGCACATACAAATTATGCATGAAATCTTGTCAAATACGCTTGGGCGGCATTTTCAATTCCGCGTGGACACACTTCGTCGGCAGCAACCCTCAATCATCCTCACGCCACTACATTGACGGGTGCGCCGCGTTCGAACGCCTCCACATTCTCGATCAGCATGTCGGCCAGCAGCTGCATCGCTTCACCGCTGGCCCAGGCCGTATGCGGTGTCAGGATAAAGTTCGGCAGGCGCAGCTGCAGCAGCGGGTTGTCGGCTTGCGGCGGCTCTTTCGACAGCACGTCGAAACCGGCACCGGCAATCACGCCTGTCTGCAAGGCGTCGGCCAGCGCCGCTTCGTCGACCAGGCCACCGCGCGCGGTGTTGATCAATAGCGCCGTGGGCTTCATGCTGGCCAGCTCTTTGGCACCGATGATATTGCGCGTCTTGTCGGTGAGCGGCAGGTGCAGGCTCAAGATGTCGGAAGTGGCCAGCAGTTCGGCCAAAGACACTTCGGTCACGCCGTCTTCCTTGATGGGCGAGCGGTTATACACGGCCACTTGCATGCCGAAGGCGCGCGCCAGGTGCGCCACGGATTTTCCCAGCGCGCCGTAACCGAGCAGGCCCAAACGGCTGCCGTGCAGATCGCGGACAGGGTGGCCGAACAGGCAGAAGCGGTCGGACGCCTGCCACAGGCCCGCCTCGACGTCAAGACGGTAAGCCACCAGCTGGCGGCGTAGCGCCAGCATCAGCGCCAGCGTGTGCTCGGGCACTGTGGCGCGCGCATAGTCGCGGATATTGGCGACGATAATGCCGCGCGCGCGGCAGGCCGGCAGGTCGATGATGTCGGTGCCGGTGGCGGCCACGGCGATCATTTTCAGGTCCGGCAATTGCGCCAGCTCGGCTTCCCGCAGCGGCACCTTGTTGGTGATGGCGATGCTGGCGCCTTGCAAGCGTTCGACGGTCTGCGCGCTGCCTTTGGTGTGTGCGTGCTCGGCCCACTCGTGGGCAAAGGCGGGCGGTCGGACCTTGGCGATCAGGCTGTCGCGGTCGAGAAAAACGATGCGGTGTCGCTTATGCTGTAGTGCTGTCATGGCTGGACCTCGGTCTGGCCGGCGCGCGCAAACTTCGTTTTCATTTGCGTGGCCGGGTGGTTGGTAAACATGTCGGCGACCCATTCGACAAACACGCGCACCTTGGCCGACAGGTGGCGGTTGGGCGGATAGATCACGTGGATCGGCAGCGGGTCGGATTCCCACTCGGTGAGCAACTCGACCATTTTGCCTTGTTCCATCAAGGGCGCAAGCATGAAATGCGTCATCTGCACGATGCCCAGGCCGGCTACGCCGGCCGCCGTGTAGGCGTTCGAGTCGTTCAGCGCGATATGGCTGGGCATGGCGATCTGTATGCGTTCGCCGTCGCGCGTGAAATCCCATTCGAACGTGCGACCGGTCTTGGCCGAGAAAAAATTCACGCCACGGTGGCGCGGCAAGTCGTTCGGGTGCTGCGGCGTGCCGTGATGGGCCAGGTAGGCGGGCGAGGCGCAGGTGACGAAATGCAGCACGCCGACCCGGCGCGCGATCAGGTTCACATCGCCCAGTTCGCCGCCGCGCACGGCGCAATCCACGCCTTCCTCGATCAGGTCGACCGGGCGGTCGCTGCAACCGAGTTCGAGCACGATGTCCGGGTAGCGCGCGAAAAAGTCGGGCAGGGCGGGGATCAGCAGTTCGCTGGCCAGCGCGGTCGGTGCATCGACCCGCAGACGGCCGCTGGGGTTGAGCCGCGTGCGCGACAGCGACTCTTCCGCTTCGCGCACGTCCGACAGGATGCGCACGCAGTGTTCATAATAGGCGGCGCCGTCCGAGGTGATACTGACGTGGCGGGTGGTGCGGTTCAGCAGTTTCACCGACAGGCTGCTTTCCAGCGCCGCGATCAGGGTCGACACAGTGGCCTTCGGCAACTGCATGTTTTCGGCCGCGCGCGTAAAGCCGCCCGCATCGACCACCTGGATGAACACTTCCATTGCTTGTAGCTTGTTCACTTGATTTCCTGACACTTTACTTCGCATTGTTCAGAATATTGAACAATCAATTCATCATTGCCTACTTTATCAGATTGTAGAACAAGTTTATAGTTGTTGTACTGCAGCATAAATACGAAGTTGCAGAAACGGCGGTCGATAGTTACAGGAGGAAAATCATGGGTCATCGGAATGGAAACTTTGCAGTGTTCGCGCTGGTAGTGAGCTCGCTTGCTCTGGCTTCGATGGTATTTACGGACGCTTACTCGCAGGCGGCGCAAGCCGAGGCCAGCGGCTACAGCGCCCTGACCCATGAAGTTGGAGGCACCTTGCTGTGCGTTAATGACGCCGGCCTGGACATGAACATGGCCGCAGCGCCGGTGGTGGCGCAATGAATGCGCCCGCCAGCGCGGACGACCTGGCGCCTGCCGAGTCGCTGAAGATACGCGATATCGAAGTGCAGGGCGAGGCGGGGCCGCTGGCGGCGCGCATCTATACGGCCGGCGTGCCGGGCGCGAAAAAGCCGAGCCTGTTCGTATTCTTTCACGGTGGCGGCTTTGATGACGGCGACCTGGAAGATGCCGATGATTTTTTGCGCTGCCTGGCACTGGGCAATCCCGACCAGGTGGTGCTGACGTCAAATTACACGCTGGCCAGCGTGCGGCCTTTCCCAGCCGCCGTCGAAGACGCGCATGCCGTGCTGCTGTGGGCGAAGAAGAACAAGGCCAAGCTGGGCTGGACCGGCAAGCAGATGCTGGTGTCGGGCATCGAAGCGGGCGCCAACCTGGCGGCCGTATGCGCCATGATGTCGCGCGACCGCGGCGGCCCGGCGCTGGCGGGGCAGGTACTGATCATGCCGATGCTCGATCCCGGCCTGTCGACCTGCTCGATGCGCTCGCTGCCGAGTTGCCCGGAACTGGTGGAAGTGGCTGATGCCTGCGCCGCCGCCTACCGCAGCTACCTGCCGAACGCCGCCGATCGCAGTCATCCGTATGCGTCGCCGCTGCAGTCAAGCCGCCTGAAAAACCTGCCGCCGGCGCTGATCGTCTCGAGCGAGGATGACCCATTGCGCGACGAGGCTGAACAATACGGCAGCAAGCTGATTGCCTGCGGCATCAAGACTACTGTGCGGCGCTTGCCCGCAGTGCCGCTGCAAGACGCCACCGCCCGCAATGAATGCGCGTGCAAAGTGCACGTCCTCGGTGAAATTGCCAGCTTTGTCGCTGGCCTGAGCAAGGAGACCACCTCATGACACCGCGATTCTGCACCCTGGAATAAATTACACTTATCGGTTTACTTTTTTGGATCTGGTTGTTACACTGTGTAGTGTAGTTCCATGAATACCTAATTCGTCTGCGCTGTGCGTTCGCACAGCCGGTTTGTCGACCCCGCCCGCTTTTCGTACGCAGGCGGTCCCTTTATCTTTGACCGAGCGCCGTCGGGCGCCATAGCATCTTTATTCACTTTAATCGGCTGGGTGGCTTCCTGTCGCTCATACCATTAGAAATTTTCATAAAACAGGGAAATAAAATGAAAAACGTTCAACAAATTTCTATCCTGCTCAAGCCGCTGGCGGCCGCGCTGGCTGTTGCCGGCCTGGTGGCGTTCAGCCTGGCCGGCTGCGATTCGGCCAACAGCAAGGTGCCCGACGCGCCCGCAGCCGGCGGCCCGCCGGTCTCGACCGCCGCCGTGATTGAAAAACGGATTACCGAAACCCAGGAATTCTCGGGTCGCCTGGAAGCCATCGAACGTGTGGAGATCCGTTCGCGCGTCGGCGGCTTCATTACCTCGGTGAACTTCAAGCCGGGCAGCGAAGTGAAAAAAGGCGACGTGCTGTTCGTGATCGATCCACGTCCGTTCCAGGCCGAGGTATCGCGTGCCGAAGGCGCCGCCGCCTCGGCCCGCGCCAAGGCCGAACTGGCCAAGCTTGAACTGGTCCGCGCCGAAAAACTGCTGGCCGAAAAAGCCATCCCGCAGCGCGAACTCGATGAAAAAGCTTCGGGTCTGAAAGAGCTGGACGCCAATGTGCGCGCCGCGCAAGCGTCGTATGAAGCGGCCAGGCTGAACCTGTCGTACACCCAGGTACAGGCGCCGATCAGCGGCCGTGTATCGAAGGCTGAAATCACCGTCGGCAACCTGATCGACGCCACCGCCATTCTCACTTCGGTGGTATCGACCGACCGCATCTACGCCAGCTTCGACGGCGACGAAGACACCTATCTGCGCGTGGCCGGTACGGCGCAAAAGGGCGGCCCTGTGAGCGTCAAGGTGGGCCTGGCCAACGAAGAAGGCTACCCGCACGAAGGCAAGCTGGAATTCGTCGACAACCAGCTCGATCCGGCCACCGGCAGCGTGCGCATGCGCGCCACCTTTGCCAATGCCGACCGCATGCTGGTGCCTGGCCTGTTTGCCCGCATCCAGCTCGACACCGGCAGCGGCCCTCAGGCGCAAGGGTCGGCCTTGTTGATCAGCGACCGCGCCGTCGGTACTGACCAGAGCCGTAAATACGTGTACGTGGTGGGTGCCGACAACAAGGCTGAATACCGCGCCGTCAAGCTGGGTCCGAACTCGAACGGCCTGCGCGTGGTGCGCGAAGGCCTGAAAGCGGGCGAGAAGATCGTCGTCAACGGCCTGCAGCGCGTGCGCCCCGGCGCCCCGGTCACGCCGCAGCTGGTGGCGATGGACTTCGATCCGACCGCGCCAGCCGCTCCCGCGAAACCGGCAGAAAAAGATGCCAAGGTCGCCGCCAATACGCAAGACAAGGCAGCCGCCAAGGCAGCATCGACTTCCAAGGAATAAACCATGAACTTTTCACGCTTTTTCATCGACAAGCCGATCTTCGCGGCGGTGCTGTCGATAGTCATTTTCGTGGCCGGGATGCTGTCGATCTTCGGCCTGCCGATCTCGGAATACCCCGACGTCGTGCCGCCATCGGTGGTGGTGCGCGCCCAGTATCCTGGCGCCAACCCGAAAGTGATCGCCGAAACTGTCGCCGCCCCGTTGGAGGAACAGATCAACGGTGTCGAGAACATGCTCTATATGTCCTCGCAAAACACGTCCGACGGCGCGATGATGCTGACGATCACCTTCAAGATCGGCACCAACGTCGAGCAGGCCGAGACGCAGGTACAGAACCGCGTGCAGCGCGCCTTGCCGCGCCTGCCCGAAGAAGTGCGCCAGATCGGCGTGACGACCGTCAAGTCCTCGCCCAACCTGACCATGGTGGTGCACCTGGTCTCGCCCAACAAACGCTATGACGATATGTACCTGCGTAACTACGCGGTGCTGAACGTCAAGGACCAGCTGGCCCGTTTGCCCGGCATGGGCGACATCCAGATCTTTGGCGCCGGCGACTACGCCATGCGCATCTGGCTCGACCCGCAAAAAGTGGCGGCACGCGGCATGACGGCCAATGATGTCGTCGAGGCCATCCGCGAACAGAACGTGCAGGTCGCCGCCGGTGTGATCGGTGCTTCGCCGGCGAAAAACTCGCCGTTCCAGCTGACCGTCAATACCCAGGGCCGTTTGCAGTCGCCCGAGGAATTCGGCGCCATTATCGTGCGCACCAATAGCGACGGCGCGGTGACGCAACTGAAAGACGTGGCACGCGTCGAAATGGGCGCCAACAGCTACTCGCTGCGGTCCTTGCTGAACAATAATCCGGCCGTCGGCATGGGTATTTTCGAGGCCCCGAACGCCAACGCGCTGCAACTGTCTTCCGACGTGCGCGCCAAGATGGAAGAACTGAAAAAAGACTTTCCGCAAGGCGTGGAATACCGCATCGAGTACGACCCGACCCAGTTCGTGCGTTCGTCGATCGAAGCCGTGATCCATACGCTGCTCGAAGCGATAGCCCTGGTGGTGCTGGTGGTGATCATCTTCCTGCAAACCTGGCGCGCTTCCATTATTCCGCTGCTGGCCGTGCCGGTCTCCATCGTCGGTACCTTTGCCGTGATGCTGGGCTTTGGTTTTTCGATCAATACCCTGTCGCTATTCGGCCTCGTGCTGGCCATCGGTATCGTCGTCGATGACGCCATCGTGGTGGTGGAAAACGTCGAGCGCAATATCGAGGAAGGCCTGTCGCCGCGCGACGCCACCATCCAGGCCATGAAAGAGGTCAGCGGTCCTATCGTCGCCATCGCGCTGGTGCTGTGCGCCGTGTTCGTGCCGATCGCCTTCGTGCCCGGCCTGTCGGGCGAGTTCTATCGCCAGTTCGCGCTGACCATCGCGATTTCGACCGTGATCTCGGCTTTCAGCTCGCTGACCCTGGCACCGGCCCTGTCGGCCGCGCTGTTGAAACCGCACGATGCGCCGAAAGATGCGCTGACGCGCGGCATGGACAAGGTCTTCGGGCGTTTCTTCGCCTGGTTCAACCGCTTCTTCGGCCGTGCTTCGCACCGCTATGAAGCCGGTGTCAAAGGTGTGCTGGGCCGCAAGAGCGCCTCGCTGGGCGTGTATGCGCTGCTGGTGATCGCCGCCGTGTTCGTGTTCAAGGCCGTGCCTGCCGGTTTCGTGCCTGGCCAGGACAAGCAATACCTGGTCGGTTTCGCGCAACTGCCTGACGCTGCCTCGCTGGACCGCACCGAAGACGTGGTACGCCGCATGTCCGACGTCATCAAGTCGGTGCCTGGCGTGGAATCGACGATCGCCTTCCCGGGCCTGTCGATCAACGACTTCACCAATGCGCCGAACGCCGGTATCGTGTTCGCCACCCTGAAGCCGTTCGACGAGCGCACCACCAAGGAGTTGTCCGGTGGCGCCATCGCGGCCGAGATCAACAAGCGCCTGGGTGGTATCCAGGATGCCTTCATCATGGTGTTCCCGCCACCGCCGGTCAACGGCCTCGGTACCATCGGCGGCTTCAAGATGATGATCGAAGACCGCGGCAATCTCGGTTACGACGCGCTGTACAACGCCACCCAGGCGCTGGCCGGCAAGGCTTACCAGACACCGGAACTGGCGGGCGTGTTCTCGGGTTACCAGATCAACGTGCCACAGCTGTTCGCCGATGTCGACCGTGTCAAGGCCAAGCAGCTGGGCGTGCCGCTGGCAACCATCTACCAGACCTTGCAGATCAACCTGGGCTCCTTGTACGTGAATGACTTCAACCAGTTTGGCCGCACCTACCAGGTGCGCGTGCAGGCCGATGCCGAGTTCCGTTCGCATGCACAGGACATCGCGCAGCTGAAGGTCCGTAGCGACAAGGGCGAGATGATCCCGCTGTCTTCCCTGATGCGCGTAAAAGACAGCTATGGTCCGGACCGCGTGCAGCGCTACAACGCCTACGCCGCAGCCGATTTCAATGGCGGCCCGGCACCGGGTGTATCGAGTGGCCAGGCGCAAGCGGCGCTGGAACGCATCGCCAAGGAAGTGCTGCCGCAAGGGATTTCGTATGAATGGACCGAGCTGACCTACCAGGACATCTTGTCCGGCAACACGATGATCTATGTGTTCCCGCTGTGCGTGCTGCTGGTGTTCCTGGTACTCGCTGCCCAGTACGAAAGCTGGACCCTGCCGCTGGCCGTGATTCTGATCGTGCCGATGTCGATCCTGTGCGCGCTGCTGGGCGTGAAACTCACCGGTGGCGACAACAACGTGTTTACCCAGATCGCGCTGTTCGTGCTGGTCGGGCTGGCGTCGAAAAATGCGATTCTGATCGTCGAATTTGCGCGCGAACTGGAAGACCATGGCCGCACCGTGGTGCAAGCCGCGCTGGAAGCTTGCCGCCTGCGTCTGCGTCCGATCCTGATGACGTCGATCGCCTTCATCATGGGCGTGGTGCCTTTGGTGTTCTCGCACGGTGCCGGTTCGGAAATGCGCCATGCCATGGGTGTGGCGGTGTTTGCCGGCATGCTGGGCGTGACCTTCTTCGGCCTGTTCCTGACGCCTGTATTTTATGTATTGCTGCGCACCCTGGCGCAGCGTTTCGAGAAAAAACCAGTTGCCGCCAAGCGCCCCGCCGCGCCGGTGCTGGACCTGGAAGGAGATGTATCGTGAAAAGCCAATTGAACCCGCTGTTCAAACCAGTGCTCGGCGCCATGGCAGCGGCCGTACTGCTGGCAGCGTGCGCTGCGCCCGATTTCCAGCAGCCGCAGATCGCCACCCCGGCCGCTTTCAAGGAAGCGCAAGTGCCGGCGGTGCAGACGGCGCAGGACGGCACCCGCTGGTCGCCGGCGCAGGTGAACTACGCCGAACGCCAGGCGCGCGGCGAATGGTGGCTGGCGTTTAACGACCCCACCTTGACCGGCCTGATTGCGCAGGCCACGCAGGCCAATGCCAACCTGGCCGTGGCAGCCGCCCGCGTCAAGCAGGCGAGGGCGATTGCCGGCATCGCCGAAGCGGACCGCATACCGCAAGTGGGCGTGAACGTGGGCGGCCAGCGCAACCGCGCTTCGACTACCTCGCTGGGCCTGCCGAACGGCACGCCGGTGGCCGCCACCAATGTCTACCAGGCCAACCTGACGGCCAGCTACGAAGTTGACCTGTTCGGCCGCGTGGCGGCCAATGTCAGCGCCTCGCGCAACGATGCGCTGGCGGTCGAAGCGACCTATCGCTCGGTGCTGCTGTCGCTGCAGGCCGACGTGGCGCAGACTTACTTCCAGCTGCGTGCGCTCGACGCCGAACTGGCGACCCTCGCCGAGACGGTGCGCCTGCGCGAGGAAAGCGTGCATGTCAACCAGCGCCGCTATGACCTGGGCGATATCGGCGAATTCGACCTGTCGCGGGCCCGCACCGAACTGTCGACGGCGCGCGCCGAGGCGATCGGCCTGCAGCGCCAGCGCGCCACCGGCGAGCATGCGCTGGCGGTCTTGCTGGGTAAACCTGCGGCCAGCTTCACTGCCATCGTCAATCCGCTGCAGAACAGCGCCTTTTTGCCAGTGATTCCCGCCGGCCTGCCGTCGACGCTGCTGGAACGCCGGCCCGATATTGCCTCGGCCCAGCGCACCATGGAAGCGTCGAATGCGCGTATCGGCGTGGCGAAATCGGCGATGTTCCCGGCCCTGATGTTGAACGCTTCGGGCGGCGGCGCGGCCGATACTTTTTCCGACGTGTTCAAGTGGAGCAGCCGCTCCTGGCTGCTGGGCGCCTTGATGTCGATGCCCATCATCGACGGTGGCCGCAACAAGGCGGCAGTCGCGCGCAGCGAAGCGCAGCTGGAAGAATCGGTCGGCACCTACCGCCAGAGCGTGCTGGTGGCGTTTGCCGAAGTCGAAGACAATCTTGCCGGCCTGCGGATCCTGGCTGGCCAGACACAGCAGATCGACGAAGCCGTGGTCTCGGCACGCCGTTCGGCCGACCTGGCGCAGAAACTGTATGACGCCGGCCGTTCCAGCTACCTGGACCTGCTCGACGCGCAGCGCAATCTGTCGGCCATCGAACGCAGCGCCGTGCAACTGCGCGGCAACCGCGCCGTCACCACCGTGGCGCTGATTCGCTCCCTGGGTGGTGGCTGGGGCGAGCCGGAGCCGCAGGTGGCGGCCAACTAGTTTTCCGGCACTGCGGGCCGGACAACGCCGGCCCGCAGCATGGAAACGTCTGTTGATAGCGGCGCAATGGTCTGACCATTGCGCCGTTTTTTAGGCTATGTCACCATCAAGTGTGGGAAAGACCCCATGGTGGCTTTGAGCAAGCTTTCCGGGGACAAAATTCTCCTGGCGTCGAGTATCCACCGCCAGCCCAGGTAGCTGGGCAGATAGCGTGTCGCCACGCCATGAAAGGCGCTCAGCCAGCCGCGCAGGCGACTGTGATAGGCATTGACGTTTTGCACATGGATCGTGCCACGCACACGGATGCCTGCCCGC
>NZ_JBNYXQ010000012.1:0-116001 GCF_051380735.1 Janthinobacterium longum | reverse complement strand
TAGGTCAGCGGCAAGTAAAAAGGCAGTAGAGTCCATAACTGCCCGAAAGTTAACATTATTTGCCGCTGTTTACAATCTGTCTTGAATCGAAAGGCTTAACTTAACGGCATTAGGGTCTGACCCCAGCCCTCCGCGGCGTCACCTCCAGCATCCCCCCGCCAGATACGTTACCATCTGCATATCCCCTTCTTAGTTTCCACCATGTTCCACCACCTGCGCGAAGACATCAACAGCATCATCGAACGTGACCCGGCTGCCCGCAACGGCTGGGAGGTGCTGACCTGTTATGCGGGCCTGCACGCCATCGTCATGCATGGCTGGGCGCACTGGTGCTGGCTGCACCGCATGAAGTGGCTGGGGCGCTTTATTTCCTATCTCGCGCGCATTATCACCGGCATCGAAATCCATCCTGGCGCCGTGATCGGCCGCCGTGTGTTTATCGACCATGGCTTTGGCGTGGTGATCGGCGAGACGGCGGTGGTCGGTGACGACTGCACCATCTACCAGGGCGTAACCTTGGGCGGCACCTCGCTGCACACCGGAAGCAAGCGCCATCCCACCCTGGAGCGTGGCGTGATCGTCGGCGCCGGCGCTCAGGTGCTGGGCAGCTTCACGGTCGGCGCCTACGCCAAAGTCGGCTCGAACGCGGTGCTGCTGAAGCCCGTGCCGTCCGGCGCCACGGCAGTCGGCAACCCCGCGCATATCGTGCAGAAAGACCTCAATACCCTGCGCGAAGGCAGCACCGCCCATCTGTTTGCTGCGTACGGCGTCACGCCGAACGGCGATGATCCGCTGTCGAAAGCGCTGCAGGGCCTGATCACGCACGCGGTGGCGCAGGAGCAGCGCATCGAAACCATTCTCGCCACCCTGAAGCGGGCCGGCATTTGCTGCCAGGGCGTGCCCGAATGTGATAAATTGGACTCGGAACAGATGAACAAGCTGGTGGACTAGTGAAAGAGGATGAGGCATGAGTACTGAGGCAAGCGCAGCAAGCAACGATAATCCCAACCTGCTCGACCCGTTCGAGATCCGCGTACTGGCCGTGCTGGCCGAAAAAGAAGCACTGACGCCAGACAGCTATCCGCTCTCGCTCAACGCCCTGACCAACGGCTGCAACCAGCTTTCCAGCCGCGACCCGGTGATGGCCCTGTCCGAAGAAACCGTCTACGACGTGCTGCAGCGTCTGATGCAGCGCAAGTTCGTCAACGGCATCACCCAGGCAGGCGCGCGCGTCGCCAAGTACGAACACCGCATGCGCATCAAATGGTCGCTGGAACAGGACAAGCTGGCCATCCTGGCGATCCTGATGCTGCGCGGCCTGCAGACGGCTGGCGAAATCCGCAGCCGCAGCGGCCGTGTACATGAGTTCAAATCGCTGGCCGAGGTGGAATCGGGCCTGCAGTTCCTGATCGACAAATACCCGCCACTGGTGGCCAAGCTGGCCGTCGCCCCTGGCGCAAAAGAGCCGCGCTACGGCCATCTGCTCGGTGGTGCCGAAGCACTGGCGCAAATTGAAACGGCCGCAGGCTACGCCGGCGCCGTCAGCGCGCCCCAGCAGGGCAGCAGGGTAGCCCTGCTGGAACAGGAAGTGCTGCAGCTGCGCAGCGATTTTGATGGCCTGGCGGCGCAGTTCGAGGCATTCAGAAAACAGTTTGAATAATCTTTGCCCATCCGCATGAACACACCACCAGACGACACCGCGTCCGCCGCCGAGTGGCAGGCATTCGAGGCTGTCCATCAGTTTGAAGACAGTGTATTCAGGCTGGCCAGCGCCTCACTGACGCTGCTGGCTGAATCAGAGTTCAAGGGACAGGTATTCTCGGCGTTTGCCTTCAATGCCGTATCGTTTCCGACTCTCTCGCTCAGCTTCGACACTCGCCCCGACAACAAGGAGCTGGAATACTATCCACCGGACTGGTCGAACGAATGCATGGAAGTCGATGTGCCAGCCATCGGCCAGCTGTGGGAGCAGGGCTACGGCAAGATCGCGGAGGCACTGGACGAACTGATGGCCCGCGTCGACGACGACGCACTCGACGCCATCGATGCAGCATATATGCACAGCCTCAGAAAAGTACTGGTGCGGCTGGAAACAAGCGGGGCCTTTGCCGGTATCAGGACCACCGGGCGCTTCTGGACCCTGGTGACGCAGGTCGACGCCGATACCGATGAAGAAGAGCGCCTGCTGGGAGAGGTGCGGCTGGCGGCTACGGGCACGGCTCAGTTCGGCGGGTAATTTGCCGGATCGATCGCCGGCGTACCGTGGTGCGCAAACACATCGCCGCCGTTCGGATGCTTCTGCGTGCGGCGCTTTTCCTCCGATGGCGGGCTGACCAGCACGATGGAGGCCTCATCAAGGTTGCGCAGGTTGACCGCCGCGCTGACGCCGCCATCGCGGTAGCTGCCCATCACGCCGATTGCTATCTGCACGAACCAGGTCGCCGCGCCCGTATTGCCCAGGCGCTGGTCGGTATCGATCCATTGTGCGGGATTGCCGCTGTCAAGTTCCGTGCCGCCATCTTCCGCATGCTTCATCAAGGTCTTGTGCAGCGTGATTAACTGTTGCGTGTTGCCGCCGGTGGCCGCCACCAGGCGTGCCGGCGCTGCTGGCCGTTCTGTCTCGGGCAGGCTGCGCAGCGCTTCCTGCCAAGCCGCTTGCAAGGCGCGTTCGCGGTGGTCGCGGCGCGTCATGGGTTTGCCGTCCGCATCGACCATTTTGACGAAGGTGGGGCGGTGGATAAAGCCCAGCGTGGGCAAGCGGTCCAGCTGCGCCAGTTGCTCCTTGTTGAAGGGCACGGGAAACCACGGCGTCGGTTGCCAGTCCTTTGGCGGATGATAGTTGTGGCCATGCAGCTTTTCGAGCATGCTGAAGCTGCCGGTGCCACGGATATCGGTGCGGCGGGCAAACTGGGCGGCGACGGGTAACCATTCTTCTATTGTCGGTTGACGCATGGTGAAGGCGTCCCGGTTCTCTTTCTTGTCGGGATGAGGCACGCTGGTCATCAGTTTGTCATAAGCCAGATACAGCCGCCGTGCCACGCCGAAGTTATTGAGGGTGTCAACGCTGGCTTCAGGTGGTGCGTCGTCAAAGGCAAACTTGCGTACCGCATCAATACGCTCGCGCCGGGCTAACACGAAGAGGGCAGAGGCATCGGGCATTTCGGGGATGTAGTGACCATTTTTAACGAGCGATGGTGCGTCATCAGGGCGGTATAAGTCACGTGTCGGAGTATTGTCCACCGAGTTGAGCACGATGTACGGCACGTCGGGGTTAGCGTCGAAAAATGCAAATACATCTTCCAGAATGCGGTCAGGGTGCTCGCTCAAGCGGCGCGGACCGGCAGCAAACAGATGCCAATGCAGGCCGGACGACGAATAGCCACCAGCAAGGCCAATGGCAGGTGAGTCTGGGCTGTCCAACATTCTGCTGTTGTAAATGGGTGGCTCGGCGTTAAACACAGGCATACCGAAATACATGGGCAAGTATTTTGCTCCATTTTCCAGCGTATCTCCACTACGGCCGCCAGAGATGCCAGCGCGCTCCATTTCGTCCCATGGATATTTTTCTTTGTCTTGCTCACGAATGCTGGCATGGGCGTTATCCTTCTGAAGTGCTTCCCACAGCTTGCCTTGGCGATACTTATCCAGCGTCACGCCCATCCCGATTACTTCCAGCACATATTCGCGCCGGGACTGCTCGGTGACCGGTGCAGCTTGCGTGATTGGCTTGGCCGCTGGAATGGCCCTAGGGTGATTTAACCAGCGCGAACCGAGCAGGCTTGCGGCGATGATGGGCGGTACAAGCAAAAGTGTATGAAGGTATTTCCCCACCTGACTGGTCATCGTGTTCTCCTGTAGAGCATGGGCTGAGATGGCAAGATTTTCACTTTGGAATATCGTTGATGGCCCGACGGCTGAAGGATGGGAAGGTCGATTCGGTGCGTTGGCCATTGAGTGTCTCGCAGACAACGGTCGAGGGAAGTCCAGCTTGCAGGCCTGGCAACCATGCCGGTAACGCTCCATTGCTGTAGTAGTTGGCGTTGCCTTCAATGATTAGTTTGCGCTGCATGGGCTCCGCGTTCCAATAAATTGAAAATGTGTTCAGGAAATCATCCCATCTGAGAATGGATGGCCGTACCGGGTTACGTAAATCCTTCTGCAAACGCCAATCCGCCACCGCGCACAAATACCGGTAAAACCTCGGATCACTGCTCGCCTTGCCGCCACCGATGGCCACGTCATACGCCGTCACATGGCGATGATTTTCTGCATTGCCGATAATGGCGCCGTGAAAGGACTTGGGGCTGACCTCATGCTGCCAGCGCCTGCGCGCCTCGTTCGGTGTTTCTTCGCGCAGCACATACAGCAGGTCGCCGTCGCCCGGATGGCGGCTGACGCGTATCAGCTTGCACTGCTCATCCACTTGCTTGTTCAGGTTCCATGCTGTTTGCACCTGTTGGTGAGGGCCGGAGCCGAAAAGGCCATGGCCTTCGCCAGGGATACGGCCCGGCACGGGGCGCGGATCAGGTGCTATCTCCTGCCGGCGGTCGCGCAAGCCATCGCTGCTGGTAATGGCGATGGCCGCATCGATCGGGTCGACTTCTTCGCACGGGCCCTGCTTGTCAGGCGGCAGCGTGGCCTGGCTTGATGTGGCGGGAAACTGGCCCGTGATGATTTCGCCGCCATCGAGTACGGCCGCCCTGGGCACGCGCAGTGCTTCACCGTTGATGGTGCGCAGCCCGGCGCGCCGTCGTGCTTCGGTCGAGAGGATATTCCACTTGTGCGGCTTGACGGGTGGCCACGGTGCCTCGTCGTGCCTGGCGCGATGGCCACGGTTGGTGCCGGCCACATGCGCGTGGTCGTCCTCGCCATCGAGGCGCAGGGCGAAATCGTGCGGCGGCAGGCCGACCAGCACAGGGCCGATGCTTTTTTTTGCCGGATCGAGCCGCCGCTTGCTGGTGAAAACACGCTGGTAGAATCCCGCACCCAGCTCGCGCAAGGGCTGGCGCTGCTGGTGCTCTTTGTCCCAAAAGGTGGGGGCGTCACCCCGAATGCTCCTTTGCCTTGTTCCTTGTGTCGTCGACAGCCCGTGGCCATCCAGGTAATCGGGCACGCCCTGCCAGCCTATGCCCTGCATATTGTCCAGCGCGACCGTCATGTCTTCCGGGCAGAAATACAGATACACCTTGCCGCGGTTGTCGCGGTCCGCCTCGGCCTTCCATGTTGCGCCTGTCATGCCGTGGCACAGCACGTGATCCTCGATCTGGCCAAAGGCCGGTGTCGTGTGCTTGCGAGCAACCACCGCCTGCACGATCTGCACCAAGGTCTGCAAGCGCGCATGGAAGGTCTGGCGGTCGTTGATGGCGTCATACTGGCCTGCCATCGCTGCGTCAACTCCGCCGCCAAAGATGCGGCTCAGTTCTATGGTACCGAAAAACATGCTGGTGTCTTCCACCAGGCTGTAGGGCGGATGCGTGAGGATCAGGGTGTCGGCCGGCCGCTTGCCCTCGTCCAGCAAAAAAGCTTGCGCCAGCAGCGAGATCAGGCAACCCTGGCTATGCGCGACTATCGATACCACTTCGTTGCTGTCGTAGTCTCGTATCATGGAGACCAGGGCTGCCAGGCGCTTTGCGGCCAGTATCATGTACATGCGGCCAGGTGCCGTCATCAAAGGCCGTACCGGGTCGCCACCCATGTCGACCGGCGAATACAGGCCCTTGTTCCACATGTCTGGCAGGGTATTGGTGGCGTTGCCGAAGGGGCCGCCATTTTTCGACATGTCCTTGTCGAGCCGGTTGCCGTGGCGGTCCGTGTTCTGGCCGTTGACCACCTTGCTCGCATTGCTGCGCTCCCGGTAGCCCCAATAAAATGGGATGACCGGGCTATGAGTGGTGTCGACCAGCCGGCGCTTGAAGAAAACCGCGTCGGGGTCCGGTTCGACCGTGTCCTTGTCGGCTGGCTGCGGTAGCCGGTAGGTAGCGGGGCGCAATAGAGCGGATCGACCCTCTCGCTTGCCATACAGGCGCTCGTCGAGTCCCTCGCACAGGCCTGTTTCGACGGCGGCAAAGCTGGTGCCGACATCATTGACGCCGTGGATCACGATCACATTGCCGGGCAGCTCGCGCCGCAGGCGCACACGGGCGAGCTGGTCCGGTGCACGGTCGCATTGCAGCAAGGCCGACCCGCGCGCCACCACATAGGGGATCTTCGGATATGACATCGCCGCTCCTGATGTTTCCATGCTGCTGGGAAATACAGTGTAGGGCCATGGCGCATCGCTGCTACCGGCAGATCGGTACTTGTTTGAGGTGGACCAACGGTGAGCTCGATTTACCGCGCCAGGCGCGCCTGCAGGTCCAGTGCATTGAACAGTGCTGCGCCGGAGGCGGTGTTGTCGAAGATGCACCAGCTGCCGTTTGCCACTTGCGTGCGCAATTCAAGCGCCAGCGCGGCGAGAAATTCGGGCGGGTAATCCGAGTAGTAAATCTTCGGGCTGCCGTGCAGGCGGATATAGGCGACATCCGCAGTCTGCACATGCGGGCCAGGCTGGCCGGCAGGCGGGTCAGCGCGCACGCGCGTGATCGCCGATGCGCGCAGCAGGGTGGTGGCAGCTTCATCGAACCAGCTGGCATGGCGTGCCTCGAACGCCAGCATGCCTGTGAAGTATCCACGCAAGTCATTGAAAAAGCTGCTGGCAACAATGGCATCGAAACGCAGGCTTGGTGGCAGTTGCACCAGCACACAGCCCAGCTTGTCTTTCAAATGCGCCACTTCGCCGGCAAAGCGCGCCAGTTGCGCCGCATAATTTTTCAAGCGCAACTCGTGCGTGATGGTGCGCGGCAGCTTGACGCTGAAGCGAAAGCCATCGGGCACGCTGTCGGCCCAGCGTGCATAGGTTGATGGTTGGTGCGGCCGGTAGAAGGAAGTATTGATTTCGGCGCAGTTCAGCACCAGGCCATAGCGTTGCAGATGGCTGCCTTCAGTGGGGAAGTGATTTGAGGCCGCGCTGGAAATGCCCCAGCCGGCCGTGCCGATATACAGGGTAGACATGCCGTCATTACAGCAGAGGCGGGCAGACAGGTTTGTCAGACGCCATGCCGTGGCGGCGTCGGCGCAGTGCTAGTCGATAATGGCGCCATCGAGCGCATGGCGCGTGATGCTGCCTTGCTCATCGATGGCGATCCAGCCGCCGCGCGTGGGTTCCGTATCGCATTCCCAATCTGGCAAGACATAGCGCAGGGTGCCGTCCACCTGATGCAGGGCGGGGCGGTGCGTGTGGCCGTGGATCATGATGGTGGTCGCTTGTTCGGCAAATACCCGCGCTACCGCATCAGGGCTGACATCCATGATCTCCATCGATTTTTCGCCGTTCTGCTCGCGGCTGTTCTTGCGCAAGCCGTCGATAATGGCCTTGCGCTGCACCAAAGGCATGGACAGGAACTGCTGTTGCCAGGCAGGCTGGCGCACCATGGCGCGAAATTCCATGTATGCCACGTCGTTCGTGCATTCGGCGTCGCCGTGTACCAGCACGATGCGCTGGCCGGAAATCGTGGTCACATGCGGTTCACTGAGCAGGGTGGCGCCGGCAGCAGAAGCAAAGCCGGAGCCGACCAGGAAGTCGCGGTTGCCGGCGATCCAGTAGACGTGCACGCCCGCATCGCTGACGGCGCGTATCGCTGCCGTCATGCGCGCGTTGAAGGGGTCTTCCAGATCATCGTCGCCGGCCCAGTATTCGAACAGGTCGCCCAACAGATACAGGGCGTGCGCATGTTGCGCATGGTGCTCAAGAAAGGAGATAAAGGCGGCGCTGGTGCGCGGGTGCGAGCTCTGCAGGTGCAGGTCGGAAATAAAGAGTGCGGCAGGCATTGTCATCGTTCAACGCTCCCCTGATCAAGATTATGCATGGAAGCAACGTGGCAATGCCTGTGATTCATATTGCGGTGATTATGCTGCTTCGACTTTTTCGATAATGACATCGGTGGTCGGCACATCGGCGAACATGCCGGCGCGCGTGGTTTTCACGGAGCGGATGGCGTCAACTACTTCCTTGCCGTCGGTAACTTTACCGAACACGGCGTAGCCCCAGCCGTCCTGGCCCGGGTAGTCGAGGAAGCTGTTGTTCTTGATGTTGATAAAGAACTGGGCCGATGCCGAGTGCGGGTCCGAGGTGCGGGCCATGGCCAGGGTATAGGTGTCGTTTTTCAGGCCGTTCTTGGCTTCGTTTTCGACAGTTTTGTCAGCCGGCTTTTGTTTCATGCCTGGCTCGAAACCGCCGCCCTGTATCATGAAGCCATCGATCACGCGGTGGAAAATCGTGTTGTTGTAGTGTCCGGCTTCCATGTAGGCCAGGAAGTTGGCAACCGTTTTCGGCGCTTTTTCAGCGTCCAGTTCAGCGGTGATCTTGCCCAGGTTGGTGGTGATGATTACGGAAGTCATGATAGTCCTTTTGTTTGGATGAAATATTTCGTGCCCGGGCCATGCCGGAGCGGCAAGCCGGGGCGGCAAAAACGCTATTTTACAGTTTTGCGGGCGCTTGTTTGAGCAAGGTGGCCGATTCGATCACCACCGGCGTAACGGGCACGTTCTGGTGCGGACCCTTGTCGGCTACCGGCACCGCCTTGATCTTGTCGACCACGTCCATGCCACTGATGACCTTGCCGAACACGGTGTAGCCGAAGCCATCGCGGCCAGGGTAGTCGAGTGCGCTGTTATTGCCGACATTGATGAAAAATTGCGAGGTGGCCGAATGCGGGTCGCCGGTGCGCGCCATGGCGATGCTGTAGGTGACGTTCTGCAAGCCGTTTTGGGCTTCGTTCTGGATAGCCGCCTTGGTGGCTTTCTGCTTCATGTTCTTGTCGAAGCCGCCACCCTGTATCATGAAGCCGTCGATCACGCGGTGGAAGATGGTGCCCTTGTAGTAGCCGCTTTTGACATACTGCAGAAAGTTCGCCACGCTTTTTGGCGCTTTTTGCTGGTCCAGTTCCAGCACGATCTCGCCCATGCTGGTTTTCAGGGCCACGTGCGGGGTCGCGTCCAGCGCCGCAGGGTTGGCCGTTGGCGAGGCTGCCACCACAGCACCACCCAGTGCCAGGCCGGCAAACAGCGTAAAAAAGCGCGTCAGGAAAGGCAGGCGCGGGGATTTGGTCTCTTGCATAAAATGTCCTTGATCGTTGTTTTTCTTTAAACTTGCCTGAATTGTAAAGAAACGAAAGAAGTGCTTAACTTCGGTCGAACTTCGTAAAAACCTGATTCATATCGGGCCAGTATGGTTTTTATCAATGTTATACTTGCCCGCTAAGACCTGATTCTAACAAACAAGAACAACAATATAGCGGGTGGCAGTCTCGGCGCACACGGCGGTTCAGTGGCGCGGCACCAACGGTGTCCGCGCCTGTCTGTCGTTTTTCCGGGCTGGCCGCCGCTCCACCAGTAAAGCACGATGAGCGATCTGAAGATTTATAACACCCTGGCGCGCGAAAAGCAGGCCTTTGTACCTATGGAAGCGGGCAAGGTCCGCATGTATGTGTGCGGCATGACCATCTATGATTACTGCCATATCGGCCATGCGCGCATGATGATGGCGTTCGACGTGATCTACCGCTGGCTGAAAGCCTCCGGGCTGGACGTGACCTATGTACGCAATATTACGGACATCGACGACAAGATCATCCGCCGTGCGGTGGAAAACGGCGAAACCATCTCGCAGCTGACTACCCGTTTCACACAGTACATGGATGAAGATACGGCCGCGCTGGGCATTTTGACGCCCGACCATGTGCCGCGCGCCACCGAGTATGTGCCGCAAATGCTGAGCCTGATCGAGCGCTTGGAAAGCAATAACCTGGCTTACCAGGGCGAGGACGGCGACGTCAATTACGCCGTGCGCAATTTCCCCGGCTACGGCAAATTGTCGGGCAAGTCGCTTGACGACCTGCGCGCCGGCGAGCGCGTCGATGTCAACACCGGCAAGCGCGATCCGCTCGACTTCGTATTGTGGAAGTCGTCCAAGGAATCGGAACCCGAAGAAGTCAAATGGGACTCGAAATGGGGCAAGGGCCGCCCTGGCTGGCATATCGAGTGCTCGGCCATGGCCTGCGCCTTGCTGGGTGAGCAGTTCGACATCCATGGCGGCGGCGCCGACCTGCAATTTCCGCACCATGAAAACGAGATCGCCCAATCCGAAGGCGCGTTTGGCCACACCAGCGTCAACTACTGGATACATAACGGTTTCGTGCGCCTGGATAATGAAAAAATGTCCAAATCGTTGGGCAATTTCTTTACCATCCGCGAAGTGCTGCAAAAATTCGATGCCGAAGTGATCCGCTTCTTCATCCTGCGCGCCCACTACCGCAGCCCCCTCAATTATTCCGACGTGCACCTGGACGACGCCCGCCTGGCACTGACGCGCCTGTACACGGCGCTGGCCGGTGTAACGGTGGAAGAGGGCGCGATCGACTGGAACGAAGCCCACGCCCTGCGTTTTGCCGTGGCGATGAACGACGACTTCAATACGCCGCTGGCAGTGGCCGCCCTGTTCGACCTGGCCACGGAAGTCAACAAGAGCAAGTCACCTGTGCTGGCGCGTCAGTTGAAGGGTCTGGCAGGCGTATTGGGCTTGCTGGAACGTACGCCACAGCAATTCCTGCAAGCCACCGTGGGTAGCGCCGCCGGCAGCAATGACGAAACGGCCACCATCGAGCACGCGATTGCCGCGCGCAGCGCCGCGAAAAAAGCGCGCGACTTTGCCGAGTCCGACAAGATCCGTGCCGAATTGCTGGAAGCGGGCATTATCCTGGAAGACAAGCCTGACGGCTCGACCAACTGGCGCCGCGCATGATGTCGAACACCAGGGACAACGGCGAAGCCGTGGCGCCGGCGCAAGTGATACAGGTGCCGGCCTACTGGGAAGAGGCGAAGATCGAGCTGATGAAGCGCGACCGCATCATGAAAAAGCTGATCCCGCAATTTGGCGACCTGCACCTGGTCGGCCATAGCGACCCGTTTACCACCCTGGCCCGTTCGCTGGTGGGCCAGCAGATCACCCCCAAGGCCGCCGACCTGGCCTGGAAAAAGCTGCTGCTGGCTTGCCCGAAATGCACGCCGTCGCAAGTGCTCAAAGCTGGCGCCGAGCAATTGTCGGCCTGCGGCTTGTCCAAGCGCAAGACTGAATACCTGCTAGACCTGGCCGATCACTTCAAGGCCAAGCGCGTGCACGCCAACCAGTGGGGCGAAATGGATGACGAAGCCGTTATCGCCGAACTGGTGCAAATCCGCGGCATTGGCCGCTGGACGGCCGAGATGTTCCTGATCTTCAATCTGTTGCGCCCGAACGTGCTGCCGCTCGACGACCCCGGCCTGATCCAGGGCATCAGCGTCAATTACTTTTCCGGCGAACCGGTTTCCCGCAGCGATGCGCGTGAAGTTTCCGCCAATTGGGAGCCGTGGCGCACCGTGGCCACCTGGTATTTATGGCGCAGCCTTGATCCTGCTGCGGCCCCTGCGGCCAGCGATGCACCCCCCGCCGCATGAGCCGGTACGGTAAAATAACCATCAATAACGCCGCGCGCCCTGGCGACGCGGCTGGTAAAACCCTGGAGGTACAATGACTAAAACGACTTTCCTCAATTTTGAACAGCCGATCGCGGAACTCGATGCCAAGATCGAAGAGCTGCGCTTCGTGCAGGACGATTCGGCCGTCGATATCTCGGAAGAGATCGACCGCCTGGCCAAGAAAAGCCAGCAGCTGACCAAGGATATCTACGCCAAGCTGACGCCATGGCAAGTGGCGCAGATCGCGCGCCACCCGCAGCGCCCCTACACCATGGATTATGTGAACGAAATCTTTACCGATTTCCACGAACTGCATGGTGACCGCAGCTATGCCGACGACCTGTCCGTCGTCGGTGGCCTGGCCCGTTTCAACGGCCAGCCCTGCATGGTCATCGGCCACCAGAAGGGCCGCGACACCAAAGAACGCGCCATGCGCAACTTTGGCATGCCGAAACCGGAAGGCTACCGCAAGGCCATGCGCCTGATGAAGGTCGCTGAAAAGTTCAACCTGCCGATCTTTACCTTTGTCGACACGCCAGGCGCCTTCCCCGGCATCGACGCCGAAGAGCGCGGCCAGTCCGAAGCCATCGGCCACAACCTGTATGTGATGGCCGAACTGAAAGTGCCGCTGATCGCCACCATTATCGGTGAAGGCGGCTCCGGCGGCGCGCTGGCGATTGCCGTGGGCGACGCCGTGCTGATGCTGCAATACTCGACCTACGCCGTGATTTCGCCGGAAGGCTGCGCCTCTATCCTGTGGAAGAGCGCCGAGCGCGCCGCCGACGCGGCCGAAGCGCTGGGCCTGACCGCGCACCGCCTGAAAGCCATGGGCCTGATCGACAAGATCATCAACGAACCGCTGGGCGGCGCCCACCGCGATCCGAAACAGATGGCCACCTTGCTGAAACGCGCGCTGGCCGATACGCTGCGCCAGTTCCAGGGCATGAAAACCAAGGACCTGCTGCAAGCGCGCCATGAAAAGCTGCTGAGCTATGGCAAGTTCAAGGAAACCACGCCGAGCGAGTAAACGTTATTGGCGGAGCAGCAAAAATCAGGGGTCAGACCCGTCGGGTCTGACCCCTGATTTTTGCCAGCAATGAATAAATATTTGCAGGGACAGTCCGCTAAACGAACCCATCCGTTTAGCCGCTGTCCCTCTTTGCATTACCGGAGTCCGAATTGAAAAAGCAACAAACCGCCAGCGTGGCCGACGTCTTTGCCCGCGCCTTGCAAGACTGCGCGCCGCAGCCCGGCGCCGCCATCGGCATCGCCTTGAGCGGCGGTCTCGATTCATCGGCGCTGCTGCACCTGGCCCATGTCTGGGCGCAGGAGCAGGGCGTGGCATTGCATGCCTTCCACGTGCACCATGGCCTCAGTGCGAACGCCGACGCCTGGCTGGCCCATTGCGAGGCTCTGTGCGCTACGCTCGGCGTGCCGTTCGACGCCGCCCGTGTCAGCATCGAGATCAATCCGAAGACCGGCACCGAAGAGGCAGCCCGCAAGCGCCGCTACGCCGCCCTGGGCGCCTTGTGCGCGCAGCATGGCGTGCGCCTGTTGCTGACCGCCCACCATCAGGATGACCAGGCTGAAACCGTGCTGCTGCAGTTGCTGCGTGGCTCGGGCACGGCCGGCTTGTCGGGCATGGATGGCGCCAACAGCGCACCCGATTTGCTGGGCAATGCCGATCTGGTGATGGCGCGCCCGCTGCTGCCGGTGTCGCGCAAGCAGCTCGAAGCGTATGTGGCAAAACACGCCATCGCGCATATCCACGATGAATCGAACGACGACGCACGGTTTGCACGCAATGCCCTGCGGCACCAGGTGATGCCGGTGCTGGCGCAGGCCTTTCCCGGCTTCCAGGAACGCTTTGCGCGCAGCGCCCAGCATGCGCAGTCGGCGCAGCGTTTGCTGACGGAACTGGCGACGCAGGACCTGACCAACTGCCTCGATGGCGATTGCATCGAACTGGCCAAACTGCATGAATTGAGCCAGGACCGCTGTTACAACCTGTTGCGCCACTGGTTTGGCACGCGTGGCCTGCGCATGCCATCAACGGCCTGGCTGGCGGAAATGCTGGCGCAGTTGCTGGAAGCGCGGCCCGATGCGCAGCTGCTGGTGACGCACCCCGAATGCCATGTGCGGCGCCACCGCGACCGGCTGTACCTGACGCCGAAACTGGATGACCTGGCCGGCATGCGCGAGCGTGATGACGCGAACATCCCGGGCCTGGAAAAAGCCGGGCAGCAGTTTCACTGGCAGGGCGAAGCGAGCCTGGCGTTCCCCGCATACGGCGGCGTGCTGCATTTCGACCCGGTGACAGAAGGCGGGCAGGGCATCGATATCGCCTGGCTCAAGGCGCAGCTGCTGACCATCGATTTCCGCCAGGGCGGCGAGCGCCTGAAGCTGGCATTGAACCGCCCGACCAAAAGCCTGAAATACCATTACCAGGCGTTCGACGTGCCGGCCTGGGAGCGCGAGCGCCTGCCGCTTGTCAGTGCGGCGCAACAACTGCTGTTTGCGGCCGGCATCGGCCTCGATTGCCATTGCCTCGGTTTGCCAGGCCAGCCGCGCGTGAACCTGCGCTGGAGCGCCTGCCAGGCGGCTTGAATAGCAGTACGCATGGGCCTGCGCACTGCATGGATCGGTTATTTCCATATGCGCATTCGGTATGAGCTAATGCGCCTAATCGCTTGTTATTTTGCATTGCGGCATGTAAAGTGAAGACCCCTTTTTATTCTTCTTGAGCGGAAACTTCACTCTTATGGCTTTAATCGTCCACAAATATGGCGGTACGTCGATGGGCTCGACTGACCGTATCAAGAATGTCGCCAAGCGCGTTGCCAAGTGGCACGACGCGGGGCATCAAATCGTGGTGGTGCCATCGGCCATGTCGGGCGAAACCAACCGCCTGATTGGACTGGCCAGGGAAATCATGGATCAACCCGATCCGCGTGAACTTGACATGATCGCCTCGACAGGCGAACAGGTGTCCGTCGGCCTATTGTCGATGGCACTGCTGGCGATCGGCAAACAAGCCGTATCCTACGCTGGCTGGCAAGTCGCGATCAAAACCGATTCTGCCTTTACCAAGGCCCGCATCCAGTCGATCGATGACGAAAAAGTCAAACGTGACCTCGATGCCGGCAAGATAGTCATCATTACCGGTTTCCAGGGCGTGGACGAAAACGACAACATCGCGACCCTGGGCCGTGGCGGCTCCGACACCTCGGCCGTGGCGATTGCCGCCGCCATGAAGGCACAGGAATGCCTGATCTTTACCGATGTGGACGGCGTCTACACGACCGATCCGCGCGTGGTCTCCGAGGCGCGCCGCCTGAAGACCATCACCTTTGAAGAAATGCTGGAACTCGCTTCGCTGGGCTCCAAGGTGCTGCAGACCCGTTCGGTGGAATTTGCCGGCAACTACCGCGTGCCCACGCGCGTATTGTCGTCGCTGACCGACCCGCTGCTGCCCCTGGAAATAGAAGCCAATTCAGGCACCCTGATTTCGTTTGAGGAAGACACCAATATGGAACAAGCAGTTATCTCCGGCATCGCCTTCAACCGCGACGAAGCCAAAATCACCGTGCTCGGCGTGCCCGACCGTCCAGGCGTGGCCTACCACATCCTGGGACCGGTGGCCGACGCCAATATCGAGGTCGACATGATCATACAGAATCAGTCGGTCGACGGTAAAACGGATTTCACCTTCACCGTCTCGCGCGGCGAATACGCACGCGCCCTGGCCGTGCTGGAAGCGAACCGCGAACAACTGGGCGCGGCCAGCATCACCGGCGACGCCAAGGTATCGAAACTGTCGGTGGTCGGCGTGGGCATGCGCAGCCACGTCGGCGTCGCCTCGCAAATGTTCCGCACCCTGTCGGAAGAGGGCATCAATATCCTGATGATCTCGACCTCGGAAATCAAGATCTCGGTCCTGATCGACGAAAAGTACATGGAACTGGCCGTGCGCGCCCTGCACAAGGCGTTCGAGCTGGAAAAAGCCTGAACAAGCAAAAATATCGCCGCACGCCCTTGACCAAAGGGGGTGCAGTCGATATTATGACGTTCGTCGCTGCAGCGCAGTCAGCTGCAACGACATAGTTGAGTAATCAGCTAGGAGACGTGGCCGAGTGGCCGAAGGCACATCCCTGCTAAGGATGCATACGGCTTATACCTGTATCGTGGGTTCGAATCCCACCGTCTCCGCCAGAATAAACAAAAAAGCCTCCCCTGCGGGAGGCTTTTTTGTTTATGACGGACGGAAACGGTGGGATTCGAAGACTGCGCGCCCTTAAGGGCCGCGCAGGCTCTCCGAATCGCCCATCTGCCGCGCCCCGCGCGGCCCCGTTGGCCGTGTAGCGGCCAACGCCGTCCCCTCACTTCAAACTACCCCGCTCAAGCCCCGGCACCAAAAGCCTTTCGCTGCCATACTATTCCGTATCGCCACCAAGCGCCCCGCGCCCACCTCCATGAAACCGGCCAGCTTTCCCCTGCCGCCTGACCTGATTGACGAACAAGCCATGCTGCCGGCCCTGCAGCGCCAGGCCTTCGACTATTTTATTGAGCAGTCCAACCCCGCCAACGGCCTGGTCCGCGACAAGGATAAAACTGGCTGGCCAGCCAGCATCGCCGCCGTCGGCCTGGCGCTGACCAGCTACTGCGTCGGTGTCGAGCGCGGGTTCATGACGTGCAGCGACGCCATCGCGCGCACCTTGGCAACGCTGCGCTTCCTGGCTGCCAGCGAGCAGAGCGACTCTCCCGCCGCCACCGGTTACAAGGGTTTTTACTATCACTTCCTCGATATGGACAATGGCCGGCGCGTATGGGCTTGCGAGCTATCGAGCATCGATACGGCCCTGCTGATGGCCGGCGTGCTGGCCGCTGCCCAGTACTTCGATGGCGATGACAAGGATGAACTGGAGATCCGCGCGCTGGCCGATTTGCTGTACCGGCGCGTCGACTGGCAATGGATGCGCGCACGCTGCCAGTTGCTGCGCCATGGCTGGAAGCCGGAAACGGGTTTCCTGCGCAAGTGCTGGCGCGGCTATGACGAGGCGCTGATCCTGTATGTGCTGGCGCTCGGTTCGCCCAGCTTTCCCATCGAACGGCCCAGCTATGACGCCTGGACCGCCAGCTTCGAATGGAAATCGGTGTATGGCATCGATTACCTGTACGCCGGCTCGCTGTTCATTCACCAGATGTCGCATGCCTGGCTCGATTTGCGCGGCGCCCAGGACGATTTCATGCGCGCCCACGGTCTCGATTATGCGGAAAATACCCGGCGTGCAACGCTGGTCCAGCAGCGCTATGCCATCGATAATCCGCTGGGTTTTCCCGGCTATGGTGAACACGGCTGGGGTATCAGCGCCAGTGATGGGCCAGGCCCCGCCACGCAGCAGTCCATGGGGGTGCGGCGCTGCTTTCGCGATTATGTGGGTCGCGGCGCGCCGTACGGCTTCGACGACGGCACCCTGGCGCCATGGGCGGTGGCCGCTTCGCTGCCATTCGCGCCCGAAATCGTGCTGCCGGCGCTGGCGCAACAGCACGATGTGTTCCATGCCCGCTCGACCGTGTTCGTCACGCAGCAGGGCAAGCACTGGGTCTCGCCTTGGCGCTTCGGCATCAACGACGGGCCGGTACTGCTGATGCTCGATAACCATCTGCACGATTTTCCATGGCGACTGATGCGCGGCAATCGCTACTTGCGCGACGGACTGGTCAAGGCGGGATTTACCGGCGGATGGCTTGCTGCTTGAGCGGCGATGCGCAAGGTTGCCTTCCCCGTGAACGGCTGCGGCTCGCCATTGACCCCTGCGGTAATGGTGGCTGACACGCCGATCTCGGCCGTTACGTCGACAGCTACACCAAACTGGCGCAACTGGCTGGCCCGGATCACATCGTCAAGCTTGACCGACTGGCCCGGCGCGATCGGTGTCAACGTGCTGCGCAGCGCACGGTCGGCCAGCGAGATGCGCTGAGGCTGGCTGCGTCCGCTGGCGGGGTCGCGCAGCATGATGGTGGGGCCGCGCCGCTCCATATAGGCCAGCGGATAGCCGACCATGTAGTTGCTGGTATTGGTGATCAGGATTTCGATGCGCATGTCTTCACCGGTAAATACGCAGCCAGGATGATCGATGCAGCGGGCAGTAACCTGCAGCGGCGCGTCGGACATGGCGTTTCCTTGCAAGGGCAGTGTCAGCATGGCGATGGTCAAAGCGGCTGGGAAATATCGCATCGGGAATGTTCGCGAAATGGCTAAAACCAGACTATACCCCTACCGCAAGCACGGCTCATTCACAAATGCGAATAAGTCCCATTTATAATGTGAGCTACCGTGGCTGATGGCTGCTGGCAAAGGAGGCAAGATGGGCAAGATGGTGGACATGGATGGCATCGAGGGCATGATGGCGCAGGAACATCGCGCGCTGCTGAACGCCTACGGCCGTGCGCAGGCGCGCTGCAGCGACCAGCTCGACGAGCAGGCAGCGCAGGCGGCGCGCATTGCCGCGCTCGAAGCGCAGCTGATGCGCACGCAAGCGCAGGTGGTGATACGCGACACGAAGCTGGCTTTGGTGCGCGAGGAACTGGCCGAGCTGGCTGCCGCTGCGCCGGGCTTGCCGACGCGTGTCAAGCTGGCACGCCGGGTCGAGTGGCTGGCCGAACGGGTGCAGGACCTGATGCGCGAGCTGTTGCGGCTGCAATGGGGGGCGGCGCCTTCGGTGTCAAACAGGCCGGTGCTGCAGCCCGATCTGCTGGCCGGCATGCGTGAAAAATCCGTGCTCTATGTTGGTCCTGTCTCGGGCCGGGAAGCCGGCCACGCCATCGAGCAGGCAGGTGGGCACTTCCTCCATCATGCAGGCGGCGGCGATGGCATCGACGATGTGGCAGCGCTCGAAGCGAGCCTGGTGGCGGCCGACCTGGTGATCTGCCAGACTGGCTGCGTCAGCCACGATGCCTACTGGCGCGTGCATGACCATTGCCAGCGTACCGGCAAGCAGTGCGTGCTGGTAGACCAGCCGCAAGCCATGCATTTCCTGCGCAAGGAAGTGCTGGCCAGCCAGCGCTGACACTGTCAATCAATCAGCACGAACGACGCGCTGTCGCCATAAGACAGTACGGCCTGCAGATGATAAGTACCAATTCTTCTTGCCAGCAAGTCGTCCAGGCAGTGCGTTGACAGGTGTACGCGCGCCTGGCTTGGGCGGGTATAGTCCCAGACGACTCCGAAAGTGAAACTTGTATTGTTGATGTCACTCGCTGCCATTGCCTGTTGGCCCTGGGACGTGGCGGCCTGTACGGAAAATGCCTGGTGCAGCTGTGGCCGGGCACGTATTTCTGCGGCCATCTCGTCATTGAGCGCGAAGTCGGTTCGCGTGCATGGTTCGTGGTCAGGATAGAGCTCGCGGATGGTCTTGCCCTCGTCCGGGCTCTCGCACGCCTCATGCAAGGTTACCTTCAACACCGCTCCAGCCTGTACCGACAGTTCGGGTACCCAGATCAGGTAGCCGCGTCCACCTTGCGCATGGCTGCCGCCGCCTGCGTCCAGTGCCGCCTTCGGATTGCGGTCCAGCGCGCCATGCACCGAGACATGGACAACGCCCATTTCGGCAAGATTGATGGTGGTGACGCGGGAGCCATCGAGTTCAACACGCAGGCTGGCCATGGCTGCTTTCCGATTAAGTAAAAACTGATTGTCGCACGGCTTTACGCGCCCTGCATCACCACGCCGCGTTCCAGCCTGAAGCGGCTGACCACCTGCGCCAGCCGGCTCGCTTCGTCCTGCAAGGATTCGGCGCCGGCGGCGGCCTGTTCCACCAGCGCGGCGTTCTGGCGCGTCACTTTGTCCATTTCGGCCAGGGCCAGGTTGATCTGTTCGATGCCCGCTTCCTGGGCGTGGCTGGCGCCGTTGATGTCGCCCATGATGTCGGTTACGCTGCGCACGCGGTCGACGATCTGCGTCATGGTGGTGCCGGCTTCCTCGACCAGCACGCTGCCTGCCGCCACATGGCTGACCGAATCGTCGATCAGCGCCTTGACTTCGCGCGCGGCCTGGCTGGAGCGCTGCGCCAGGTTGCGTACTTCACTGGCGACGACCGCAAAGCCGCGGCCCTGTTCGCCGGCGCGCGCCGCCTCGACGGCGGCATTCAGCGCCAGGATATTGGTCTGGAAGGCGATGCCGTCGATCACGGCGATAATGTCGACGATCTTCTTGGACGAGGTATTGATGGCGCCCATGGTACCGACCACCTGCGCCACCACGGCGCCGCCGCGCACTGCCACTTCCGACGCGCGCGCCGCCATCTGGTTGGCCTGGCTGGCATGGTCGGCATTCTGCTTGACGGTCGAGGTCAGCTGCGCCATCGATTCGGCCGTCTCGCGCAGCGAATCGGCCTGCTGGCCGGTGCGCGACGACAGATCGAGATTGCCGCTGGCGATACGTGCCGAAGCGTCGGCGATGGTATCGGTGCCGCCGCGCACCTGGCCGACGATGTCCTGCAAGCTGGTGTTCATGCTGTTCAGGGCTTGCAGCAGCTGGCCTGTTTCATCGCGCGTACCGACGACCACCTTGCTGGTCAGGTCGCCGGCCGCCACCTGGCGCGCCACGCCCAGCGCCTGCTGCAAAGGGCGTGTGATGCTGTTGCTGGCCTGGATCGCCAGCAAGATGCCGGCCAGCGCCGCGCCGCTCGACAGCAGCAGGATGATCAGGCGCGTCTGGTCGGCCTGCTGCACCGAAGCCTTGCCCGACGCTTCCATCAGGCCAGTCTGGTAGTTGACCAGTTGTTCCAGCGCGGCGAAGTACGCTTGCTGGCGCGGCAGCAGCTGCTTGAGCATCAGGCTCTTGGCTTCGAACTTGCGGTCTTCCGCTACCAGGGTCAGCACGTCTTTTCTTACCTTGTCGAACTGCTGGCGCGCCGCGTTGAGCTGCTTGATGAGGCTGGCGCTGTCGGTGGATGCCGGCAGGCGCTCGAGCTTGCCGATCGAAGCATCGATGCGGCGCGCGATCTGGTCGACATGCTGCACTTCTTTTTTGGCCAGTTCGGCGTCGACCGTCAGGAAGATATTGCGCATGGCGATCATGGTTTCGTTGACGTCATCCTTGATGGCATGGCCCAGCATGGTTTTCGGATAACTGTCTTCGTTCATGCGGCGAATTTCGTTGCCCAGTACGCTGACGCGGGTAATGGCGACCACTGCCAGGATCAGCAGCAGGGCGATGATGGCGCCAAAACTGAGGCCCAGCCGGCGGCCAATTTTCAAGTTATTGAATTTCATATTGCTAGTCTCCGATATTTTTATGGTCCACCGGCTGGCACGTCGACAGGCGACAAAATGGCGGCGGATGGCCGATGGTAGAGCGCTTTCCGGTATTTTTCCAATCATTAATTTTTAGTGCTTAATATCAATTACTGTATGGGTTCAAAAAGCAACACCAATGGCTTTGTTGCCACTTCAAGACGAAGGAAAGTACTTTCTGATGCCATACCCCCTATAGTATTTTTTACGAGGCGAGAATGGGTCATGTATTGGCAAACAAAGACAAGCTGCTGAACCGCGTCAAACGCATCAAGGGGCAGGTGGAAGGCATAGAGCGGGGGCTGGAGGAAGGGCGTGATTGCGGCGACGTGCTGCAACTGATCGCCGCCGTGCGTGGCGCCGTCAATGGCCTGATGGCCGAGGTGATCGAAGAGCATCTGCGCGAGCATGTCGCCAGCCCCGATATCGCCAGCGACGCCGACCGGGCCAAAGGTGCCGATGAAATCGTCGCCATCCTGCGCACCTATCTCAAATAAGCGAAAGGCCACCATGACGCAATTGCACACCCACGCAGCCGAGGACTTGTCTGCCTGGACCCATGAACACCTATTCGACAGCAGCGACGGCAAGGCCGAGCGCCGCGCGCGCATCGTCATGTGGATCACGCTGGCCACCATGGCGCTCGAGATCCTGGCCGGCTGGTGGTACAACTCGATGGCGCTGCTGGCCGACGGCTGGCACATGAGCTCGCACGCGCTGGCGATCGGCCTGGCGGCGTTCGCGTATGCCGCCTCGCGCCGCCATGCGCGCGACCCGCGCTTTGCCTTTGGTACCTGGAAGATCGAAATACTGGCCGGCTACACCAGCGCCATTCTGTTGCTGGGCGTGGCGGTACTGATGGTGGTGGCCTCGGTCGAGCGCCTGTTCTCGCCGCAGGCGATTCATTATCCGCAAGCCATGGCCGTGGCCGGCTTCGGCCTGGCGGTCAACCTGGTGTGTGCGCTGATACTCGGTGGTCATCACGATCATGGCCATGACCACGGCCACAGCCACAGCGATCACGACCACCACCACCACCACGGCGAAGACCTGAACATGAAGGCCGCTTATATCCATGTGCTGGCCGATGCGGCCACGTCGGTGCTGGCCATCGTCGCGCTGGCCGGCGCGTGGGCTTATGGCTGGAACTGGCTCGACCCCGTGATGGGCATCGCCGGCGCGGTGCTGGTGGCACTGTGGGCGAAAAAGCTGATGCAGCAGACTGGCAAGGTCTTGCTGGACCGCGAGATGGACCACCCGGTAGTGCAGGAAATCCGCGAGGCGGTGGAAGTGGAAGAGGGCGGCGACACGCCGCGCATCGTTGACCTGCATGTCTGGCGCGTCGGCAAGCAGCTGTATTCGTGCGCGCTGTCGGTGCTTAGCCGCGACCCCGCACTGACGCCGGAACGGCTGCGTGCGCGCATCGGCATCCACGAGGAAGTCGTCCACAGCACCATTGAAATAGTGCGCCGTGCGTAAGGCCCGGCCGGCTTAGCGCAGCTGTCGCAAGCCGGTGCGCAGTTCGTCGATAAACAGCGCCGGCTGCTCCATGGCCGCAAAATGGCCGCCGCGGTCGAGTTCATTGAAGTGCACCAGACGGGCAAAGCGCTTTTCTGCCCAGCGACGCGACAGGCGTACCTGCTCGCCGGGGAACATGCTGATCGCCGCAGGCACGGCCATCGGCGCTGCAGGCATGCCGCCATGGCGCATCGCCTGCATGGTTTCCCAATACAGCCGCGCGGAACTGGCGCCGGTATTTGGCAGCCAGTACAGCATGATGTCGTCGATGATGGCGTCAAGCGCGAATACCGTTTCCACCTTGCCGTCGTTGTCCGACACGTCCTGGAACAGGGCATAGATCCACGCCGCCAGCCCGGCCGGCGAATCGGCCAGGCCAAAGCCGACCGACTGCGGGCGCGTGGCCTGTACCTTGAAATAGCCCGAAAATTGCTGGTCGTAGCGCTGGGCGTCGTCAAGCATCGCCTGCTCGTGCGGCGTGGCCTCGGCACGCTCTTGCGCCGTCGGCTGGAACATCAGCATATTCAGGTGGATGCCGGCCAGGCCAGCCGGCGCCTTGTAGCCGATGGTGGTGGTGACGGCGCCGCCCCAGTCGCCGCCCTGTGCCGCCCAGCGCTGGTAACCGAGGCGCGTCATCAGTTCTATCCAGGCGTCGGCGATACGGTTCACGTTCCATCCGGTGGCAACGGGCTTGCCGGAAAAGCCGAAACCAGGCAACGACGGAATGACCAGGTGAAACGCATCGCCGGCCTGGCCGCCGTGGGCCACCGGGTCGGTCAGCGGGCCGATCACGTCGCGAAATTCCAGCACCGAGCCCGGCCAGCCATGCGTCATCAACAGCGGCATGGCATCGTGTTCAGGCGAGCGCACATGCAGGAAGTGGATATCCAGGCCGTCGATGTCGGTATGGTATTGCCCCAGGCCGTTGAGCATGGTTTCGCACTTGCGCCAGTCGTAGCCGTCGCGCCAGCGCGTGACCAGGGCGCGCAGCCTGGCCAGTTGCGGGCCCTGGCTGGCGTCGGCCACCGTTTCGGCGTCGGGCCAGCGGGTAAGGGCAAGACGCGACTGCAAGTCGGCCAGGTCGGCCTCGGGTATGGCCAGGTGAAATGGATGGATGGTGGTGGACATGGGGGATTTCCTGGTGTGTTACGCTGCTGGCCGGTACAAACCGGATAAATTAAACTGAACTGTTAAGTCTAGTTTAGCAGCGGCTTTGAAACTTTGTACAGTCATTTCAGTGGAAAAGAGGCGGCATGGAAGGAGAAGTGCAGGCGAAGCGAGGGCGCGGCGGGCGTCCGCGCGCAGGAAGCGAGGGCGAAGTGGAGGCCCGTTTGCTGGCCGCAGCAACGCGGCTGTTTCTGGAGCGGGGCTACGAGGGCACCAGTTGTGACCAGGTGGCAATCGATGCACGTGCCGGCAAGGCCAGCATTTACGCGCGCTATGCCAACAAGGCCGCGCTGTTCTCGGCCGTGATCGACCACCTGCTGGCAGGCCCGGCTGCCCGCGATGCGGTAGCGCCAGGCGCGCCGCTGGACGAGCGGCTGGCGGTGGTCGCCATGCGGGTGCTGGAAGATGCCCTGGCAGCAGACGCACTGGCGCTGCTGCGGCTGCTGGTTGCGGGGCTGCCCCAGCCTGGCCAGGCCAGTGCGCGTGCCGAACAGCTGTTCTGGCAGGCGGGAGTAACACGCGTGGCCAACGCCATTACGCCCGATGATACCGGCCGTGCTGCTGCCGCCTCGGCGCTGGCTGGCCAGTTTATCGAGATGGTGCTGGCGCCTCTGCTGCTGCGCGCCCTGCTGGGCCAGGCGGTGGCGCCGCTGCTGGCCAGCGCCCCTGCCCGCATCGAGGCCGTGATTGCCCTGCTGCGTACCAGTGGGGCGCTCGAGGACTGGGCCTGAACCGCTTACACCCCCACCAGCGATACGGCCTTGGTATTCAGGTACGATTCCAGCGCCTCCGGTCCGCCTTCCGTGCCATAGCCGGAATCCTTGATGCCGCCGAAGGGCATTTCAGCGCTCGGGGTGGCGCTCTGGTTGATCCATAACATGCCCACTTCCATGCGGTTCATCAGCAGGTGGGCGTTCTTGATCGAGCGCGTAAAGGCGTAGCCGGCCAGGCCGTATGGCAGGCGGTTCGCTTCGGCAATCGCTTCTTCCAGGCTGTCGAAGCCGCGGATGCCGGCGATCGGGCCGAACGGTTCGTCGTTGAAGATGCTGGCGTCGAGCGGCACATCGGCAAACACCGTGGGCGCGAAAAAGTTACCGGTGTCGCCAATCCGGCTGCCGCCGGTGGCCAGGGTGGCGCCCCTGGCCTGCGCGTCTTCGACTACCTTTGCCATGGCGCTGAGGCGGCGCGCATTCGCCAGCGGCCCCAGCGTGGTGCCGGCCTGCAGGCCATCGCCCACTTTCAGGCTTTCGGCATGCCTGACCAGCGCACTGGTGAATTCGGCCTTGACGGCGTTGTGCACCAGGAAGCGGGTCGGTGAAATGCACACCTGGCCGGCATTGCGGAACTTGGCGCCGCCGGCCGCCTTGACGGCCAGCGCCACATCGGCGTCTTCAGCAATGATCACCGGGGCGTGGCCGCCCAGTTCCATCGTCACGCGCTTCATGTGGGCGCCAGCCAGCGCGGCCAGCTGCTTGCCCACTGGCGTGGAGCCGGTGAACGTCACCTTGCGGATGATCGGATGGGGTATCAGGTAGCCCGAGATTTCGGCCGGGTCGCCGAACACCAGGCCCAGCACGCCCGCTGGCAGGCCGGCGTCCACGAAGCACTGCATCAGCGCTGCCGGCGAGGCCGGGGTTTCTTCCGGCGCCTTGCACAGGAAGGAGCAGCCGGTGGCCAGCGCGGCCGACAATTTGCGCACGATCTGGTTGATCGGGAAGTTCCACGGCGTAAAGGCGGCGACCGGACCGACCGGTTCTTTCAGCACCAGTTGCTGCGCGGCCGGGTTGCGCGACGGCACGATGCGGCCATAGACGCGCATGCCTTCGGCGGCAAACCAGTCGATGATATCAGCGCCGGCCATGATTTCAACTTTCGCTTCGGCCAGCGGCTTGCCCTGCTCCTGCGTCATCTGCTGCGCAATATCGAGGGCGCGTTCGCGCAGCAGTGACGCCGCGCGGCGCATGATGGCGGCCCTTTCGGCTGCCGGCACGGTGCGCCACGTCTCGAAGCCTTGCTGGGCGGCGGCCAGTGCTCGGTCCAGGTCGGCGATGCTGGCATGGGCCACCGTGCCGATCGCTTGCCCGGTGGCGGGGTTCAACACGGGGATGGATTTGCCGCCGGTGGCGTCCACCCATTGATTGGCGATCAGCAGGCGGGTGTCGGGGTAGCTTGATATGGTCATTGCTGCTTGCTCCTGTCAGTGGAAAATCAATCGTTCTGCCTGCCTGGCGCCTTGCCTGGCAGGCATTATCTGGCTTCCTTGCGTGCGCGGAAAGCGGCGACCTTCATCCGGTTGCCGCAGACAGCCATGCTGCACCAGCGCCGGCGGCCCGACTTGGTGATGTCGAGAAAGCGCAGCGTGCAATCGTGCGCCTCGCACTGGCGCACCTGCGCCAGCTCGCCCTGCGTCAGCAGCTGGAGCAGTGCGGTTGCCACAGGTTCGAGCAGGCTGGCCACGCTGTCATCACGGCGCCGTTCCATCAGCACGGGCTTGGCATTGGCATCGAGCACCAACGTTCGTACAGGACGGCCTGCCTCAAGTATCTGGTTCACTACTTCAAAGTCGCGTGGATCACGCTGTTTGTCCAGGTCGATCAACCGGGCGGCCACGGTGCGCAACGAGCGAGCCTGGGCAGCCAGTCCTGCGGCAGGCGCATCGAATTCAGGCGCCATCTGGCCTGCTGCCTTCAGCCATGCTATTGCGCCAGCATCGTCAGCCAGGCAATCCCAACTGCTGTCACCGGTGCCAAAGGCGCTATTGATGAAATCGAGCGCCAAGTCGTTGCCGATGAAGTGCGGAGTTGGGGTGGTATGCGGCGTCATTTTGTAACCTTAAAAAATAATATTGACAGGTTACCATAAATGGATGTAACCTTCAAATACTCACTTTAAAGGTTACAAGGAAAAACCATGAATATCAACACCACCACACTCGCTGTCAGCGCAACTCTGGCCGTGGCCGCCGTCGGCGCCAGCGCCGCCCCCATGTCGGCAGCCGACAAGGCGCAGGTGCATTACCGCTACGAAAACGTCGGCGACGTGAAAGTTTTTTATCGCGAGGCGGGCGACCCTGCCGCGCCAACCATCCTGCTGTTGCACGGCTTTGGTGGCTCCTCATTCATGTATCGCGATGTGATCCCGGCACTGAGCGACCGCTATCACGTGGTGGCGCCGGACCTGCCTTCCTTCGGCTACACCGAAGCGCCGGCGCGCGAACAGTATGCCTATACCTTCGAGAACATCAGCAAGACTATGGATCGCTTCACCGAGCAGCTCAAGCTCGACCGCTATGCCATCATGGTGCATGACTATGGCGCGCCAGTTGGCTGGCGCCTGGCGCTGGCCCATCCTTCCCGCATCACGGCCATCATCTCGCAGAACGGCAATGCCTACGAAGAGGGGCTGGCCAAGGGCTGGGACGGCATCAAGCAATACTGGCAGGCGCCGACGGCGCAAAACCGCGCGGCGCTGGCAGAGTTTCCGACGCCGGCCGGGATCAAGTGGCAATACCTTGAAGGCGTGAGTCATCCGGACAGCGTCTCGCCAGACGGCTACACCCTGGAAGGCATGCGCGTGGCGCGTCCGGGCAACGCCGAGATCCAGCTCGACCTGCTGCTCGATTACGCGTCCAATGTGCGCATGTACCCGCAATTCCAGGCCTATTTCCGCCAGCAGCAGCCTGCGCTGCTGGCCGTATGGGGCAAGAATGATCCGTTTTTCCTGCCGGCCGGTGCGCAAACATGGAAACGCGATCTGCCGAACGCAGATATCCGGTTTTACGACACCGGCCACTTCGCCCTCGAAACGCATGCCCGCGAGATCGTGCCGGTGATCCGCGCCTTCCTGGACAGGAATATCAAATAAGGCTGCGACGCCATATGTGAAAAAGCCCGCCGATGGCGGGCGTAGCGCTTATAATGTCGGCTTTTACGGCCCAAGCGCCGTTCACCAGACAGAGAAACGAATGAGCACAATACCTCCATGCCCGCAATGCCAGTCCGAATACACGTACGAAGACGGCAACAATCTCGTCTGCCCTGAATGCGCGCATGAATGGTCGGCCACGGCCGGCGAGGCGGTGGAAGAGGGTGCGAAAGTCTACCGTGACGCGGCCGGCAATATCCTGCAGGACGGCGACACGGTCAGCGTCATCAAGGACCTGAAACTGAAAGGTGGCGGCGGCGTCGTCAAGATGGGCACCAAGGTCAAGAACATCCGCCTGGTCGACAGCGACCACGATATCGACTGCAAGATCGAAGGTTTCGGTCAGATGAGCCTGAAGACCGAGTTCGTCAAGAAGGTATAAGGCGGTCGCTTTCCAGTCATCCACCATGCAGATCGAGACCATCCGCCAGCGCCTGCGCGCGCTGGGCGCCAAGCCCCTGCACGAACAGCGCGTGCTGCGCGACTGGATACAGGCGCAGCCGCACGACTGCGGCCGGCGCCGCGCCGAAGACTTTTTGCCGCTGCCGGTGCGCGTAGCGTTGCCGGCACTGGACCTGGAACTGCAGGGCATACTCAGGCTGCTCAGTACCCATCCCGGCGCCGACGGTTCGGCTAGATTGCTGGTGGGCCTGCACGACGGGCAGACGGTGGAAAGCGTGCTGCTGCCGCGCGATGGGCTGTGCGTATCGAGCCAGGTGGGCTGCGCGGTCGGTTGCCAGTTCTGCATGACGGGCCGCGACGGCCTGCTACGGCAAGTGACCAGCGGCGAAATCATCGCGCAGGTGGTATTGGCGCGCACCATGCGGCCGGTGAAAAAAGTCGTCTTCATGGGCATGGGCGAACCGGCCCATAACCTCGCCAACGTGATGGAAGCGATCGAGTTGCTGGGCACGGAAGGCAATATCGGCCACAAGAACCTGGTGTTTTCCACTGTTGGCGACCCGCGTGCCTTCGAGCGTTTGCCGCAGGGCAGGGTCAAGCCAGCGCTGGCGCTGTCCCTGCATACCACCAAACCTGCATTGCGCGAGCAACTGCTGCCGCGCGCACCGAAGCTTTCCCCGCGCGAACTGGTCGATTTTGGCGAGTGGTATGCGCGCCTGACCGGCTATCCGGTGCAGTATCAATGGACCCTGATGGAAGGCGTCAACGATGGCGACGATGAACTGGACGGCATCGTGTCACTGTTGAAGGGCAAGTATGCCGTGCTGAACATGATTCCGTATAACACCATCGCCGACCTGCCGTTCAAACGCCCCAGTTGGGACAAGGCGCGCGCGATTGCGGCCCGCCTGCATGAGCGTGGTGTGCTGACCAAGTTGCGCGATTCGGCCGGGCAGGATGTGGAGGGAGGTTGTGGACAGTTGCGGGCGCGCGAGGCCAAGGGCAGGGTAATTCCGATCAAGGCGGCTTGAAGAGTAAAAACGTAAAAATGGCGGGCTGGAGACGCGAGCCCGAGAAAATGCCGATGGCTGCGTTGCAGCTCCTAGGCGTACTAGCGTACTGTCGTCGTCGCTGCGCCTTGCCCTCGACATTTTTCAGGCCCGCTTGGCCCGGAGAGCCCGTGCGGGCGTCCCGGGTTTCCAACACATTCTGCTGATACGCTTGTGGAGCAGGACCGGCAGTTGCTATCGGTTTAAATTCCGCCCAACAAATCATTTTCATTCAATATTGCAAACGCTATCTCCGGATGCGCGGCCAGGCAGCGCCGCACGGCAGCGGGAATGGCGGCGCGGGTCTTGCGGCACAGGCCGGGCTGCTCTTGCAACTGAATCTGGAAGCCGCGCACGGTGCGCACTTCGCCGTTGCCGGGGGCGATGCGCAGCACCACGCCGAGGTTTTTCTGCAAATTTGTTTCCAGCTTTTTCAGCTGTTCATGCGTCGCGATGGTCTCGATATGGGCCAGCAAACGCTTTTCTTCCGTCAGGTTCAGCCGCAGGATGGCAAGGTTGGCCTTCGCATCTTGCATCAGCTCTGCACGCGCGCAGTCGCACAGCTGCGGCGGGCATTGCTTGCGGATTTCGAAGTCAACGGTGTGCATGGACGCATTTTATTGTATTGGGCGACCTGCCTATTCTGTCACAAATCGTGCGTGCGCTTGACCGCGTATGTTGTCGCACAGCCGTGGCCATGTTGTAATGTTGGCCATTATGAGAACCCGTATCAAGATCTGCTGCATCGCTTCCATCGATGAAGCACAACTGGCGATCGCCGCCGGCGCCGATGCGCTGGGCCTGGTCGCTGCCATGCCATCTGGCCCAGGCGTGATTCCCGACGCGCGCATTGCCCGCATCGCTGCCTGGGCGCCGCCGCCGGTATCGACCTTTTTGCTGACGGCCGAAACGACGGCGCCGCGTATCGCCGACCATATCGCGGCCACCTTGCCGACCACGGTACAGATCGTCAACCATATCGACCCGCGTGAAGTGGCCGAGCTGGCGCGAATGCTGCCGCAGGTGCGGCGGGTGCAAGTGATCCATGTGGAGAACCAACAGGCGCTCGGCATGATGGACGCTTATGCGCCCCATGTGCATGCGTTTTTGCTCGATTCGGGCAAGCCCTGCGGTGCCATCCAGGAGCTGGGCGGTACCGGCCGCATCCACGACTGGGCCATCAGCGCGCGCTTCGTGCGCGCCAGCCCCGTGCCCGTGTTCCTGGCCGGTGGCCTCGACGACAGCAATGTCGCCGCCGCCCTGCGCCAGGTGCGCCCCTACGGCATCGACCTGTGCTCGCGTGTGCGTACCGCCGGCCACCTCGATATCGTGAAGCTGGCGCTCTTGACGTCGGCCGTGCGCGAAGCCGATGCGCTGCTTTATGCGGAGGGCTGAGCCAGCGCCGCCGTTGCACGCGCCGTCTGCCAAAGTTTTGCCATCAATACGCCAGCGTTGCCACATAGTCTGGCGGCACGGCCAGCGTTTGCAAGCGGCAATCGATGGCGGCGCCATCCCATTCGTTCAGTCCCCGGCCGGCATGCTTGAGCGCTGCTTCGCGCGCCGTCCACGCCTGCGCCAGGGCCAGCGGTCGCTGCGCTTCGGCGCAGGCGGACAATTCGCTTGCCACTTGCGGCCCCAGGTAGTCGGTCGCCACGGCAAACCAATCTGTAACCGCGACCACCCGCATTACATCGATGCCCACCGCACCGTGCAGATGGATGGCGGCCAGCGAGATGCCGTCGTCGTGGCTGATCGCCAGACCGGCAGTGCGGCCGGGCAGCAGCAAGCGCGGTGCATGACCTGGCTGCGATTGCATGCTGACCGCCTCACTGTCGATGGAAAGCCATTGTGCGACGGCCTCGCAGATGGCAATACGGATGCGCTGGCGCGCAACGGTGCGCGCCATGTCGCCGGCAATGCCGATTGCCAGCAGTCCATCGCCCAGCCAGTACTGCGTAAAACTCATGTACGCAGGGGCGCCGCCGGGCAGCCGGCCCAGTTGCTGCCGGCCGGGATATGCTCGCCCTTCATTACCAGGGTCAAGGGACCCAGGCGCGCGTTGTCGCCTACCTTGGCGCTGTACAGCACCGAGCTGCGCGGGCCCATGTAGACGCGCTCACCGATTTCCACGTGGTCGATCTTCATTACGCGGTCTTCGAACAAATGGGTTTGCGGGCAGGTCAGCGCATTGAGTTCGCTATGGTCGCCGATATGCACGCAGTCAAATTCGGTGATGTCGGTGGTGTCCATGTAGACGCCACGGCCGATCTTGCAGCCGAACAGGCGGAAGGCCATCGGCAGCCACGGCGTGCCGCGCAGGTAGCGCATGAAGTTGGGTACGGCGATGCCTTCGTACAGGTTTGTCACGCCTTCGGACAGCCACACGAACGGCGTCCACATCGGCGCCGCGTGCTTGCGGTAGCGTCCCAGCAGCAGCCACTTGAGCGCTACCACCAGCAGGAAATTGCCGATGCCGTAAGCGACGCCGGCCATCGCCAGGTCGGCTACCACCTCGCTCCAGCGCCCGGCGCCGGCCAGCGGCATCACGTCCAGCACCAGCGTATAGCCGACGGCGATCACCAGCGCATGCGGCGCGACGATGCGGAACGCTTCGATCAGGCTGCGGCCCAGGCGGCGCAGTGGCGACGGCTTGAAGGTCAGGTGCTCGGCAAAACCGCTGACCTGTTCGCGCGCCGGCAGGTGCATCGGCGGTGAACCGAGCCAGGTGTCGCCGCCATGCATCTGATCATTGCGCGGTGCATGCGTGTGCACGCCGATCAGCACATGCTCGGGCAGCACCGTGCCGTCGGGGATATAACTGCCGTTGCCGACAAAGCTGCGGTGCGAAATGACGGTGGGCCGCATGGTCATCCAGCCGCCGTCGATCTGCTCGTCGCCCAGCATCACGGCGTCGGCAATAAAGGTGTCGTCGCCCAGGGTCAGCATGTCGGGTACCACGCCCAGCGCGGTGGAAATCTCGGCGCCCTTGCCGACCTTGGCGCCCAGCAGGCGATACCAGTACGGTGCGAATACGGTGGCGTAAATGCCGTGCAACACGTTCAGGCTCGATTCCTGAATATGGCTGACCAGCCACTTGGCGCAATAGACATTGCTGTGCACGGCAGAAACGCCGGGCTTCAGGCGCGGCAGCGCACCCCAGCGGATGGCGGCCGACAGCAGGGCGGTCAGCACGATCAGCACGGCGCTGGCCGGGAAGGCCAGGATGAAATAGCGGGCAAGTTGCGTGGTGGCCTCGCGACCCTGCAGCCACGGCATCACTTCGCGTTCGTCGAACCAGTCGATCAGCACAAAGCTGGGGAACACGGGCATAAAGAACAGCACCGCGATCAGCACCATGCCAAAGCAGAAAAACAGCATCTCGGCGCTCAATCGGGCTTTGCTTACTGCGGGCCGCGCCGGCTGGCTGGCCCGGTCAAACGCGCCCGCGTCGCGCGCCGGCGAACCTGTCCAGATGCGGCCGGCCGGCACTTGAGCGCCATCGGCCAGCGCGGACTGGCCTTCCAGGTGGCCAAAGTCGCCGACTGTCGTATTGCCTTCCAAAATTGCGTAGGAGCTGATGCAGGCGTCGTTGCCGATGCTGATTTGCCCCAGCAGCAAACGGCCCCGTTCGACGCGCGCGTTTTCAAAATTGACGGCATTGCCGACGCTGACGTTGTCGCCGATCGACAGCAGCTCTGGCGCGCGCAAGGTCATCGAACCGATTACCACTTCCTTGCCGACCTTTGCACCGAGTGCGCGCAGCCACCAGCTGTTCAAGGACGAGCCACTGAGCAGATAGGCAGGCGCCGATTCGACCAGCCGGTCAGCCAGCCACCAGCGGTAATAAGTCACGCCCCACAGCGGATAGCTGCCCGCTTTCAGGCGCCCGGCGATCAGCCATTTGCCGGCAATCGCAATCGCAAATTCGCCCAGCGTCGCCAGCAGGAACACGCCGATCGAGGCGGCCACGGCGCGCGCCACGGTGTCGCCCGGGTCGCCCGTAAAATAATGATAGGTAAAGAAGGGCGCCAGCCACTGTGCCATGCGCAGGGTCACCAGTACCGGCACGGCAGCCGCCTGGGCTGCGCCGCATACCCAGCGCTTGACGCGCGACGGTGGCGTCCAGTCGGCTTCCGGTACGGCCAGCGCGGGCGCTTCTCCCAGCACGGCGGCGATCTTGCCGATTTCGCGGTTATGGTAGATATCGCGCACTGTCATGTGGGCGTAACGGGGATCGGCGCGCAGGCTTGAGGCCAGCCGCGCGGCAAGGAATGAATGGCCACCCAAGTCGCTGAAAAAGTCGGCACTGCGCAGTATCGGCTGGCCCGGGAACAGCTGCGCCAGCGCCGCGAACAGGGCTGCTTCGGCCGGCGTTTCGGGTGTATCCGATTCACCCGCTTCGCCTGCTGGTGGAGCGGACAGTGGCATCGCTTTCAAGGCCTTCCTGTCGATCTTGCCGGAGGTCAGGCGCGGCATCAGCGGCAGCAGTTCAAACCGCCCCGGCACCATATACGGCGGCAGGTGCAGGTTCAGTGCTGCGCGCAGGGTCTTTGGCGTCAGGGCGTCGTCCGGCGCATGGTCGCTGCCGACGATATACGCGACCAGCTGGTCGATGCCGTCATCCTTGCGCAGCAAGACGGCCACCGTGCCCACGCCCGCTTGCTGCGCCAGCACGGCCTCGATCTCGCCCAGCTCCACGCGAAAGCCGCGTATCTTGACCTGGTCATCGGCGCGGCCCAGGCACATCACCTGGCCATCGGCGTCGATACGGGCCAGGTCGCCGGTGCGGTACAGGCGCGCGTCGTCAGCCCCCGTCGCCCACGGATTGGGCAGGAATTTTTCCACTGTCAGGTCGGGGCGGCCCAGGTAGCCCTCGGCCAGGCCGGGGCCGATAATGCACAATTCCCCGGTTTCACCGCGCGCCAGCAGCTTCAATGACTGGTTTTCGCCCGCTTCCGCCACCTGCAGTACCAAGAGGCCATAGTTGGGCAACGGCGTGCCGATGGTCACCGGCTGGCCCGGCAGCAGACGCGCCAGGCTGCACGAGACGGTCGCCTCGGTCGGGCCATAGGTGTTGAACATGGCGCGACCAGGGCGCGACCAGCGCTCGACCAGCGACTCGGGGCACATCTCGCCGCCCAGGTTGATCAGGCGCAGGCTTGGTACTTCCTCGGCAAACAGCGCCAGCAGGGTCGGCACCGCGTGCAGCACCGTCACCTGGTTGCTTGCCAACGCGCGCGGCAGCGCTTCCGGGTCGCCGGAGATCTCTTTCGGCCCCAGCCACAAGGTGGCGCCGACCAGCCAGGCGATCCAGATCTCCTCGAACGACATGTCGAAGGCGACCGAAAAACCCTGGTAGACAGTGTCGTCCTGCGTCACGCCCAGCACCGCATTCTCGCTGCGCAGGAAGTGGCAGATGCTGCGCTGGTTGATCAGGATGCCTTTCGGCTTGCCGGTCGAACCCGAGGTGTAGATCACGTAGGCCGGGTGTGCCGGCAGGGTGGCGTGGCGCGGGTGCAGCGTTTCGCCATCGGTTCGCGGCGCCAGCAGGCTTTCCGCCGTCCACACGGGGCGCATGACGCCTGCGTCCGCCAGGCGCGGCGCAAACTGCGTGCAGCTGACTATGCCCGCGCCGTTGGCGTCGTCGAGGCACACTTGCAGGCGTTCGACGGGCGTATCTTCATCGACCGGCAGCCAGGCGGCGCCCGCCTTGGCAATCGCTGCCTGCATCAACAGCAGGTTGGCGCCGCGCGGCAGCCACAGGCCGACGATATTACCGGGCCGTACGCCTGCCGCCACCAGGCGCGAGGCGGCCAGGCTGGCCAGTACATCGAATTCGCCATAGCTGATGCGGCGTTCGCCGGCTATCAGTGCAATCTGGTCGGGACAGCGGCGTGCGGTGGCCTCCAGCAGGTCGGCCAGCACTTCGTCTTGCAGCAGATCCGGTCGTTGGGGGCCGTACAGGATATCGGTATGGAGGGTGGGGCTATCGGCGGTGAAATCGTTCATGATGACGCTTATCTGTAATGCTCGGTGAAAGATCAAACTTGCGCCAACTTGGTGCGCGGCGCAGTTGATACATTACAGCAAGCAAGCGATTTCAGCGTTGCAGAACGGGGATTTCAAGTATTTTTTTTGCAATCAAGTGGCCCTGGCGTCAATTGCCATGATTACGGAATGTAAATCGCGGAAACATGGCGGTAATTTGTGCCAGCGTGGCCGCTGCCGGGTAGCCGTGCAATGTGGCGTCGGCCAGCCTGGCGTCGGTGCAGCCTTCGGCGCGGAACTGCTGCAGCACATAGTGAGTGACGCCTTTTTTTGCCAGCGTTTCAGCCAGTTCCAGCAGCGCTGACTCGGGCAGCAGGGCTGGGTGGATGGTGGTGCGGCATTCATGGGCCACGCCGCTGGCGACGATGGCGTCCAGGCAGGCGCGCGCCGGGTCGCCGCCGCCCGCCACGCCGGTAATCGCGCGGTAATCCGCGAAAGCGGCTTTGATATCAAAACCCACCCAGTCGACCAGCGGCAGCACTTCCTTCAATCGCTGCGGATAGATGCAGGCCGTGTGCAGGCCCACTTTGAATCCCAGCGCTTTCACCTCGAGCATGGCGTTTTTCAAGGCCGGGTCCATGCACGCTTCGCCGCCGCTGAACACCACTGCATCGACCAGGCCCGTGCGGCGGCGCAGCAGCGCCATCACGTCGGTCCACGGCGTGAGGGCGTCGCCGGAGCGCGGCTGCAGATGCGGATTGTGGCAATAGCCGCAGCGCCATGGGCAGCCCTGCACGAACACCACGGCCGCCAGCTGGCCGGGATAGTCGGTGGCGGAGAACGGCGTGACGCCGCCCACCCTGAGTTGCCTGGCCATCAGCGGCAGGTGCGGCTCAAGGGACCCGACACCGAGGCGCACGCTTCGCTGAAGTACTGGCGTTCGTGAAATTCACCCTGCTTGCCGATATTGAACGAGGCAACGGGGCGGTGATAGCCCATCACGCGGGTCCAGATTTCGCAGCGCTGGCGTTCGCTGTTGTGAAGTTCAATCGCAGGTGCAAGGTTGGGACGTGCGTTCATGGTGTTTCCTCCAGTATGGCGTTCAGATTGGCCTGCTTGCGGGCGATCAGCTCCGCATCGCAGGTTGGGCAAAACTCGTGTTTTCCCGCCAGGTAGCCATGGCGCGGACAGATCGAAAAAGTGGGCGTGACGGTGATATACGGCAGCGAAAAGCGCGACAGCGCCCGTTTCACCAGTTCGCGGCAGGCATTGGCGTCCGACAGTGCCTCCGTCATGTACAGGTGCAGCACGGTGCCGCCCGTGTATTTGCGCTGCAGTGCGTCCTGCAGTTCCAGTGCCTCGAACGGGTCGTCGGTATGGCCGACCGGCAGCTGCGAGGAATTCGTGTAGTAGGGATTGTCGCTTGTCCCTGCCTGCAGGATGGCCGGATAGCGCTTGCGGTCTTCGCGCGCGAAGCGGTAGGTCGTGCCTTCGGCCGGTGTCGCTTCCAGGTTGTACATATGCCCCGTCTGTTCCTGGAACTGGACCATGCGTGCGCGCACATGGTCGAGCAGGCGTATCGCCAGCGCATGGCCATCTAGGCTGGTAATGTCATATTCATTGCCGCTGAAATTGCGGATCATCTCGTTGATGCCGTTCACGCCCAGCGTGGAAAAGTGATTGCGCAAGGTGCCCAGATAGCGTTTCGTGTACGGAAACAGCCCCTCCTGCATCAGTTTGTCGATGGTGGCGCGCTTGATTTCCAGGCTGGTCTTGCCCAGCTCCAGCAAGCGGTCCAGGTCGGCCAGTAGCGCCGCTTCGTCGCCGCGCCAAAGATAGCCCAGGCGCGCGCAGTTGATGGTCACCACGCCCAGCGATCCTGTCTGCTCGGCCGAACCGAACAGCCCGTTGCCACGCTTGAGCAGTTCGCGCAGGTCCAGCTGCAGCCGGCAGCACATCGAACGTATCATGTTCGGTTTCAGTTCCGAATTGATGAAGTTCTGGAAGTAGGGCAGGCCATAGCGGGCCGTCATCTCGAACAGGCGCTCGGCGTTGTCGCTGTACCAGTCGAAATCCTCGGTGATGTTGTAGGTCGGGATAGGAAACGTGAACACGCGGCCCCTGGCGTCGCCGGCCATCATGATCTCGATATAGGCACGGTTGATCATGTCCATCTCGAGCTGCAGTTCGCCGTAGGAAAAAGGCATTTCCACGCCAGCGATCACGGGAATCTGCTGGCGCAAATCTTCCGGGCAGACCCAGTCGAAGGTCAGGTTGGTGAAGGGTGTTTGCGTGCCCCAGCGCGACGGTACGTTGAGGTTGTAGATCAGCTCCTGCATGTACTGCAGCACATCGGCGTACGCCAGCTTGTCCTTGCGGATGAACGGCGCCATATAGGTGTCAAACGAGCTGAAAGCCTGCGCACCGGCCCACTCGTTTTGCAGGGTGCCGAGGAAATTGACGATCTGGCCGATCGCCGACGACATGTGTTTTGGCGGGCTTGATTCGACCTTGCCCGGCACGCCGTTCAGGCCTTCATGCAGCAGGGTGCGCAGCGACCAGCCGGCGCAGTAACCGGCCAGCATGTCGAGGTCGTGGATATGCAGCGCCGCCTCGCGGTGGGCTGCGCCCACTTCCGGCGGATAGACCTGGTCGAGCCAGTAGTTGGCGATTACCTTGCCCGATACATTGAGTATCAGGCCGCCCAGCGAATAGCCCTGGTTGGCGTTGGCGTTGACCCGCCAGTCGCGCCGCTCCAGGTACTCGTTGATGGATGCGGCGACGTCGACCTGACTGTGTTTTTTAGACGGCGTGACGGATAGTGCGCTAGCTGACATGAAACCTCCAATAACCACAACATGCGGTGTTTTATTGAAGAATATCGACTAAATGTAGTGTCGTCAAAGGGTGCTTGCAGGCGAGTGGCGGATTCTTGATCGAGGTGAAATTCGAGGCCGTGGCAGGCATTTCTTTCACCCCTAACGGCGAAAGTGCCGGGGTCAGACCCTCAATGCCGCTGACTCAGAGGCTTGCGCCAACGGTCGCGGGGGTCCGACCCCAGATTCTGCACTTGGGGTAAAAATTTCAGCATTGATCTCAGCGATGTTTGTCCCACCTCGTCTCGCGCAAAATCATGTACGTGGTCGCAAAAAACGCCCCGCCGCAGGTAGCGATGCTGATGACGGAAGCAGGCAGCACATGGAGCCAGATTTCCATCGGCGAAAACGTGCTCCAGCCGGCCACGCGGATGTCGAACGTGATGTAGTTCGCCAGCAGCCAGTACGCGGCCAGGATGGCGGTGCAGATGGCGCTCTGGCGCAGCAGCGGCAGCTGGCGGCGGGCGAACACGGCCAGCAAAAACAGCAGCACCACGCCCGGATACACGCCCAGTATTTCTGGTGAAAACATGTGCGTGCTGTTGGCGTCATAGCCTTCGACGGGCAAGGCCCATTGCACTTGCAGCGCGGTGAGGAACAGGGTCAGGAGCAGGATCAGCAGGGGTTTTCGGGTCATGGAGATGGCTGTTGTGAGTAGAGGATCAGGCACGATGGCAGGGCGCATTCTACAGCGCAAGGAGGACCCCCATGCATGCATTCCTTCACCTGTGTCAAGGACTGCTCACATGGCGCGGGGCTATAGTCTCGACCCTGAGCCGATACAGAAAGTCCTCATCATGAAGCTTGAACATTCTACCGCCCAGCGCGTGGCCGGAGCGCTGGAACTGGTCTGCCCGGCCGGCAGCCTGCCGGCCCTGAAAGCGGCTGTCGACAATGGCGCCGATACCGTCTATCTCGGCTTTCGCGACGCCACCAATGCGCGCAATTTCGCCGGCCTCAATTTTGACGAAAAGGCGATTGCCGAAGGTGTGCGCTACGCCCAACAGCACGGCCGCAAGGTGTTGCTGGCATTGAATACCTATCCGCAGCCGCATAACTGGATGGTCTGGCGCAGCGCCATCGACCGCGCGGCCGACGCGGGCCTGGACGCCGTTATCGTTGCCGACCCCGGCCTGATGGCGTATGCGCGCGAGCACCATCCGCAACTGCGTTTGCACCTGTCGGTGCAGGGCTCGGCCACCAACTACGAGGCCATCAACTTTTACCATGAACACTTCGGCGTCTCGCGCGCGGTGCTGCCGCGCGTGCTGTCGATGGCGCAGGTGGAGCAACTGATCGCCAACACGCCGGTCGAGATCGAAGTGTTCGGCTTTGGCAGCCTGTGCGTGATGGTCGAAGGGCGCTGTGCGCTGTCGTCGTATGCGACCGGCGAAGCGCCCAATACCCATGGCGTGTGCTCGCCGGCCAAGGCGGTGCGCTGGGCGGAAACCGCAGGCGGCCTGGAGTCGCGCCTGAACGGCGTGCTGATCGACCGCTATGGTCCCGGCGAAAACGCCAGCTACCCGACCCTGTGCAAGGGCCGCTTCGACGTCGACGGAGAACAGTATTACGCGATCGAAGAGCCGGCCAGCCTGAACACCCTGGCGCTGCTGCCGCAACTGGTGGCCATGGGTGTGAAAGCCGTGAAAATCGAAGGCCGCCAGCGCAGCCCAGCCTATGTGGCGCAGGTCACGCGGGTCTGGCGCGAGGCCATCGACAGCTTGGACGCTTGCCGCGAAGGCCAGCAGCGCTACGCCGTCAAGCCGGGTTGGATGGCGGCCATGGACAAGCTGGCCGAAGGCCAGCAGCACACCCTGGGTGCCTATCACCGCTCATGGAAATAAAGGAAAATTATGCTGAAACTGTCACTCGGGCCTTTGCTCTACTACTGGCCGCGCGCCACCGTGTTCGAGTTCTACCAGCAACTCGCCGCCACTGCCGTCGATATTGTCTACCTGGGTGAGACGGTCTGCTCGCGCCGCCACGAGCTGCGCCTGTCGGACTGGCTCGATATTGCCGACCTGCTGGCGGCCAGCGGCAAGGAAGTGGTGCTGTCGACCCAGGCGCTGATCGAATCGAGCGCGGAACTGGCCACCTTGCGCCGCATCGCCGGCAACGGCCGCCATGGCGTGGAGGCCAACGATTTCGGCGCCGTGCATTGCCTGGAAAAGGGCGCACAATTCGTCGCCGGCCCCCACCTGAACCTTTTCAACGGCGCCAGCCTGCAACTGCTGGCCAGCCTCGGGGCGCGGCGCTGGGTGATGCCGCTGGAGATGAGCCAGCAGGCGCTGGCCGAACTGCTGCGCCAGGTGCCCGATGGCATCGAGACCGAAGTGTTTTCGTACGGCCGCATGCCGCTGGCGTTTTCCGCGCGCTGCTTTACGGCGCGTAACCGCAACCTGCCGAAAGACGATTGCCAGTACAGCTGCCTGCAGGAGCCGGATGGCCTGCTGCTGCGCACGCGCGATGCGCAGCCCTTCCTGGTGCTGAACGGCACGCAGACGCAGTCGGCGCTGGTGTACAACCTGGTGCGCGAGCTCGGTGCGATGGCCGCGCTGGGCGTGGGCGTGGCCCGTATCAGTGCGCAGGAACACCATACGGTGGAAGTGATCGGCATCTTCGACCAGGCCCGGCGCGGCCAGCTTTGCGCCGACGACGCGCAGGCGCAACTGGCGGCCTGCCATGCGGCCGGTACCTGCGACGGCTACTGGCATGGCGAGCCGGGCATGCATAGCCAGACCGCCGCACCCCATTGAACTTACAGGAATCATATGCTGAACAAGATTGAAACACTGCCGCCATTCCGGCTGCCGGCGCCCCTGGCCGCGTTGCTGGCCAAACTGCCGCCTTACCCCGCGTCCTGGGCTTTCGTGCAGGGCCTGAACCGCTTGCTGGCGCCGCAACTGCCCGACGATGTGCGCGCGCTGTTACAGGGGCGCAGCCTGCGCCTGCGCGTGCTCGACGCCGGTGTGGCGGTCGATTTTTGCTGGCGTGGGTCGGCGTTTGCGCCGGCCCGCCATGGCCAGGCGCCGGACTTGAGCATCGGCGCCAGCGCACATGATTTGCTGCTGCTGGCGCGGCGCCAGGAAGACCCGGACACCTTGTTCTTCAGCCGCCGCCTGCTGCTGGAGGGCGATACGGAACTGGGCCTGCTGTTCAAGAACACGCTCGATGCGCTGGAATTGCCGCCGTTCGACATGCAGTCGCTGCATCCGCGCCGCGTGCTGGCGCAGCTGTGCGGACGCAGGGATAACGCCTAGCTGCGGCGGCAATGGCCGCAGGCGCCGGTGCAGGGTATTGCCGCCTGCGCCTGTTCCATCTCGCCGATAAAGCCGGCGTCATTGACGGCGTCGATGACGGCGGCCAGCAGGCCTTCCTGGGCCACCGTTTCGTCGAACTGCACCGTGGCGTCATTGCGCGCCAGCGACACGCAAACCGTTTCGACTCCCTTGACGTTTTCCAGTACCTCCGTCAGTGCATCGGCGCAGCCCTCGTGGTCCATGCCGGTAATTGTCAGTCGCGCTGTTTGCATCGCTTGCCTCTTGCTTTTCAGATAAAAAAACAGCGTAGGCGAGGGCGCCATATTCCGTCCAGAGCAGCGCGGCAGCTTTGTCCGCTTTTTTATGATTCCTTGATCTGCATCCAATTTGCCAGGCCCGGTAACGCCCCCGCCATCCATTCAACCGTGCAGGCTGGCGTCGGCATCCTTGTCTATAATTGCTATTGTGAAAGTATAAACATGGCCTTCCCGTGCTTTCGTTTTTTATTGACAGGACACCTCATGGGCCCCACCGCACTATTTTTTTTAACCGCCACTGCCATGGCGCTGGCTCCGGCCCCCTCTGCGCAGGCGCAGAGCGTCAGTTTTGACGAAGCGCTGCGGCAGGCGACCGGCGCTTCGGGCGCCGTGCAGGGCGCCTCGCTCGACGTGCGCGCCAAGACCCTGAAAGCGGAAGCGCTGTCGAATATTGACGGCCCCTCGCTGGACCTGACAGCCTTTCGCGGCAGGCTGTCGACCGACCTGAGTCTCGATACCAGTCGACTGGCTGGCGTGGCGGGCGGCATCGGCGCGGCGCTGCCGAATTTGCCGATACCTGAAATCCCGAACTCGCTCGACCGCGACGTCGTGACCAATCTCACTTCGTTTGGCCTGGTCGGCATGTGGCCGATTTATACCGCCGGGCGGCTCGACGCCGTCAAGGGCGTGGCGGCCGGCATGGCGCAGGAGGCCGATGCCGAGCGGCTCGAAGCCGAGGAAAAACTCGGCACACAGGTGGCGCAGCGCTATTTCCAGCTGCTGCTGGCGCAACGGGTGGTGGCGGTGCGCGCGGAAGTGACCGCAGGTGTGATGGAGCACCAGCGCGACGCGGCCAAGCTGGAAAAGGGCGGCCTGATCTCGCGCGCCGAACGCCTGCGCGCCGACGTGGCACTCGATGCTGCACGCAGCGAGGAAGCGCAGGCGCGCAGCGACGCGGAAATCGCACAGGTGGCGCTGGACCGGCTGCTGAACACCGGCGCCCAGGTACGGCCCGCCACGCCGCTGTTCGTCAACTCGCTGCCGGTTGGTTCGCTGCAATCGTTTATCGACACCGGCATGCGCGAGAACGCAGCCTGGAAAAAGATCGCCAGCAAGCGTTTTCAGTCGGAGCAGGCGCTGCGCCTGCACGGCAAGGAGTACAGCCCCACCGTGTTCGCCGTCGGCAACTACAATCTGAACCGCGGCGGCGAACGGGTGGTGCGTTCCAACTGGGCGGTCGGGGTGGTGGTGTCGGTGCCGCTGGTGCATCGTATCAATACGGGCAAGCTGATAGAAGCGGCAAAGCTGGACCAGAAGCGGGTGGAAGTGACGGCGCGCCAGGCCGAACGCGATATTCCCACGCTGATCGAAAAGAACTGGCGTGCGCTGGAAAACGCGCGCATCCAGTTTTTGTCGACCGCTTCATCGGTGGAACTGGCGCGTGAAAATATCCGCCTGCAGACCGTGGCTTTCCAGCAGGGACAGGTGGCGTCGCTGGAAGTGGTCGATGCGCGCCTGAACCTGGCGAAGATTGAAACCCAGCGCGCGCAGAGCGCCTACAACTATGTGATGGGTCTGGCGCAGCTGCTCGAAGCGGCCGGCGAAACACGGCGCCTGGGCAGCCTGGCCGACCAGGCCGACATACACTTACCTCTGGATACCCCGCAATGAGCACCTCCAAAAAACAACTTGCCGGCTTGCTCGGCATGGTCATCCTGATCTTTATCGCCTGGGGCTTGTACCAGGCTTTCCAGCCGCAGCGCCTGCCCTTGCAGGGACAGATGGATGCGCAGGAAGTCAATGTCTCGTCCAAGGTGGCGGGCCGGGTTGGCCAGGTCAACGTGAAACTCGGTGACACCGTCAGCCAGGGCCAGTTGCTGTTCCAGCTGACTAGCCCCGAAGTGGACGCCAAGATCGCGCAGGCGACTGCTGCTGCGCAGGCGGCCGACGCCGTGGCGCAAAAAGCGCAGGCTGGCGCGCGGCCCGATGAGGTACGGGCGGCCAAGGCTAACTGGCAGCGCGCGCAGACCGGCGCGGCAATTGCAAAGACGACCTATGAGCGAGTAAATAATATGTTTGCCGAAGGCGTGCTCGCGCGCCAGAAGCGCGACGATGCCGAAGCCCAGTGGCGCGCCGCCGAACAGCAGGCGCAGGCAGCGCGCGCCCAGTACGACATGGCCAACGCCGGTGCACGGCCCGAAGACAAGAACGCTGCCAAGGCCCAGGCGCGCCAGGTGGGCGCCGTGCTGACGGAAGCGCAGGTGGCGCTGGCGGAAACGAAAATCATCGCGCCGGTGGCCGGCCAGGTCAGCAAGATCCAGATCCAGCCCGGCGAACTGGCGCCGCAGGGATTCCCCGTGCTCACCCTGGTCAACCTGGCTGACGCCTGGGCCGTGCTGCAGGTGCGCGAAGACGAGATGGCGGCGTTTGCCATGGGCAGCACGCATACGGCCGATGTGCCGGCTTTGCGCCAGCAGCTCACTTTCAAGGTCAGCTCGGTGGCCGTGATGCCCGACTTTGCCACTTGGCGCGCGGCGCGCCCGGGCGGCACCGACTTGCGCACCTTCGAGATCCGCTTGCGCCCGGCCATCAGGGTCGAGGGCTTGCGCCCCGGCATGTCGGTCGTGTTTCCGCCACTGTGAAGCGGCATGACTGAAGCGTTCAAGCCGCAGTCTGGCGCATTGGCGCGCGAATGGGCGCGGCTGCGTGCCGACTTCTGGGATCTGGCCATGCTGAGCTGGATTCCGCTGCTGCTGTGCGGCCTGCTGTGGTGGATTTTTTCTGCCGGCATTGCGCGCGACCTGCCGATTGCCGTGATCGACCATGACCATTCCAGCCTGTCGCGACAGCTCACGCGCTGGCTCGACGCCTCGCCGGGCGTGCAGGTCGCAGCCAGCGTGGGGTCGAGCGATGAAGCGCTGCAACTGCTGCGCGAGCGCAGCGCGTATGGGTATCTGGTGATTCCCGCCGACTTTGAAAAAGAACTGCTCGCTGGCCGCCAGGCCACCGTGCAATGGTTGTACAACGCGCAGTTTTCTTCGCACGCGGGGGCCTTGCTGCGCGACGTGCGCACCGTGTCGACCACCTTGTCGGCCGGCGTGGAGATGACGGCGCGGGCAAAGAAGGGTGTCTCGGGCGTGCAGGCCAGCGCCCAGTTCGAACCGATCCGCACTCGGCTCAATAGCCTGTACAACGACAACATCAGCTACGAAGCGTTTTTGACCCTGGCGTTGATGCCATCGATGCTGCAGATCTTTATCGTGATTGCGGTGGTAACTGGCATCGGGCGCGAGCTGCGCGACGCCACCGTGCCGCAGTGGCTGGCGGCGGCCAAGGGCAGCTGGTCTCGGGCGGTGGGCGCCAAACTGCTGTTCCCCTTGCTCGCCTATGCGGCGCTGGCCTTGCTGTACCTGCTGTTTTTCAGCGTGGTGCGCGGCTGGGCGGTGGCCGGCAGCATGCCTGGCCTGTTGCTGGCCATGCTGCTGCTGGTGCTGGCGTATTGTGGCCTGGGCCTGCTGCTGATCGCCGCCACTTTGTCGCTGCGGCTGTCCTTGTCGGGCACCGCCTTTATCACTGCACCGGCATTTGCGTTTGCCGGCCAGGCGTTTCCGCTGATGGCCATGCCGCCGGTGGCGCGCGCCTGGGCGCAAGCGCTGCCGCTCACGCATTACCTGGAACTGCAGACGATTTACTGGCTGGGCGGCGCGCCGTGGCGCTATGGCGTGGTGCAACTGCTGGTGCTTGCCGGTTTTGCCATCGGCTGCGGCGCGCTGGGCATGCTGCTGCTGGCGCGCCGCGCGAATGAGCCCGCGGCATGGGGAAAAACATGATCTGGCGATCATTTCTTGCCACCTGGCGCGCCATGCTGACCGACAAGGGCGCCCTGACCTTGCTGTTCGTCGGCGGGGTACTGTATTCATTCTTCTACCCGCTGCCCTACACGAAAGAAGTGGTACAGCGCGTGCCGGTGGCGGTAGTCGACCAGGACCGCAGCAGCATGTCGCGCCAGATGACGCGCTTTGCCATGGCCCATCCGGCCTTGCAGGTGGTGGCCGTCACGCCCGAATTGCCAGCCGCCCAGGACCTGCTGTGGCGCCGGCAAGTCATGGGGGTGCTGATCATCCCCGAAGGCTTGCAGACAGACGTGCTGGCCGGCCGCGCCGCACAGGCCCAGGTGGCGGGCAATGGCCTGTACCTGATGCTCAACAAGGTGGCGCTCAATGGCCTGGCCGAAGTGGTGGGCACCGTCTCGGCCGGGATTGAACTCAAGCGCCTGGCGGCCGCCACGCCGTCAAGCTACCAAGTGGCAGACCAGCGCTCGCCGATCACATTTGACGCCGTACCGCTGTTCAATGTGAAAGAGGGCTATGGCGCTTACGTGGTGCCGGGCGTGGCCACCCTGATCGTGCAGCAGACCCTGTTGATCGGCATGACCATGTTGTTCGGCACATGGTGCCAAAGCAAGACGTTTCCGCTGCCCGGCCCACCCACGGCGGGCGGCTATATGGGCATGCTGCTGGCGTTCGCTTCGGTGGTTTTGTTGAACTGCTGCTATTTCTTCGGCTTCGTGTTCTGGTTCCAGGACTACCCGCGCGGCGGCAATTTTGGCGGACTGCTGCTGTTGCTGGTGCTGTTTTCTCTGACGGTTGCGGCGTTCGGCATGCTGCTGGCGATGCAGTTTCGTACGCGCGAACGGGGTACCCAGTTGATGATCGCCACCTCGATGCCTGTCCTGTTCCTGGCCGGCCTGACCTGGCCCGTCAGTTCCATGCCCGCGCCGCTGCAGGCGCTGCGCTGGCTGCTGCCGTCGACGGCCGGCATCCAGGGCTTTGTGGCGCTGAACCAGATGGGCGCGTCGATGCATGACATACGCCATGAAGTGGCGGGTTTGTCGGCGCTGTTCATTGTGTGCGCTGCGCTGGGATGGCGACGCTGGTGCAACGACGAAAAAACCGGCTGAGTGGTCTTTATTTTCTTTTGGCAGATGGTACGATCAACAGCCGATCACACCACTTGCGAGGATAGCGATGCCAGTCAATCAGTCCGTTACCAGTTCAGTAGGAATCGTCCAGCCAGCACCCGATCAATCCCGCGGCTTCGACGCCGACAGCATCATCAGCCTGGCCACAGCGCAGGCCTTCGCCAGCCAGGGCTACAGCTTCTGCGCCCGCTATCTTTCCCTGCAGGCGCAAACTGCTCCGGGCGACCTGACCGCCGGCGAAGCCCAAGCTATTCTCGATGGCGGCCTGGCCCTGATGCCTGTCCAGCACGTGCTAGACCCAGGCTGGCAGCCGACGGCGCAACTCGGTGAGCAGCATGGCGCCAATGCCGCCGCCCAGGCGCTGGCCATCGGTGTGCCAGCCCAGGTCAATCTGTGGCTGGATCTGGAAGGCGTCAGCACCAGCGCCAGCGCGCAGGACGTCATCGCTTATTGCAGCAACTGGTTCAGTGCCGTGGCAATCGATAACTACCTGCCAGGCCTGTATGTCGGCGCCAGTTGCGGCCTCGATGGCCAGCAACTGTACGACCTGCCGTTCCAGCACTACTGGCAGTCGCTGAGCAATGTGCCGGCGATTCCCGGCCGGGGCTACCAAATGGTGCAGACAGGTCATTCCGGCTTGGTCAACGGCCTGTCGATCGATGTGGATACTGTCATGCTGGACCAGCTCGGCGGCGTGCCGCAATGGTGGGTCAGGGCTGGCACATGAGGTTGCACATGCGTTTACCTGATATAGCGAGAAACAGACCATGCTATTGATAGGAATGCTCGATTCACCCTATGTGCGGCGCGTTGCCATCGCCATGAAAGTTTTGGGCCTGGACCATGAGCACCGCCCGCTGTCGGTGTTTGCCGATTTCGACCAGGTGCACGCCATCAACCCCGCCGTCAAGGTGCCGACCCTGGTCACCGGCGACGGCCAGGTGCTGATGGATTCAAGCCTGATCCTGGCTTACCTGGAAGAGCTGGCGGTCAATGGTCAGCGCATCAGCCCGGAACCGGGCCATTCCAGGCTGCGCGGGCTGTGCCAGGTCGGCTACGCGCTGGCGGCCTGTGAAAAAGCCGTGCAAATCGTTTATGAACGGCGCCTGCGGCCCCAGGAAAAGCAGCACCAGCCCTGGCTGGACCGTGTCCAACTGCAGCTGCATGGGGCGTGGCGGCAACTGGAGCAATCGCTGCACGAGCAGACGCCCGACTGCCTGAGCAATGCCGGCATCACCATCGCCGTGGGCTGGAGCTTTGCGCATCGGCTGGTGCCCGATGTGATGGCGGGCAGCGACTATCCGGCCGTGACAGCGCTGACGGCCCTTGCCGAACAGCAGCCGGTATTTCTGGCCACGCCGATGGCTGGCTGATTTGCCGGGTTTGTCGATGGCGGTGCAGGCCCGGCGATGTCAGTACAGCACGGGCATGCCCAGCGTCTGCAAGTGACGCCGCAGCGCTTCGCATGGCGTCTTGAGCAGGGCCGCACAGTGCTCAAGCTGCTGGCCAGACGCGGCCAGCGCCTGTCTGATCTCATCGACAGAAATCTGCCCGGCGCGGCGGATGTCGGGGTGACCTTCCAAAAGCTTGTACATGGATGGGCGCGATACGCCCAGGGCAACTGCGGCCGCGCTGATTTGCCAGGCATGCGCCTGCATGGCCGCCAGCACCGCCGCGTTGTCAATATGGGCCAGGCGTTTGCGCGGCAATGCCATCGGTGTCGCCGCCTTGCCCGAGACTGCAGCGCTGTGGCCCGGGTGTGGCGTGATCATGCGCGCAAAGTCGGCCGGTTCACCTGCCTGCAAGGCCAGCACGCAGCGCTGTAGCACATGCTTGAGCTGGCGTACATTGCCTGGCCAGTCATGGCAGGCAATGCAGGTGACCAGGTCGAACGTCAGCATGGTGGCCGCTTCCCCCAGCAGTTGCAGGATCAGCACGCCGATATCTTCGCGCCGGTGGCGCAGGGGTTCAACGGCAATGACGAAACTTTCCAGGCGGCGCAGCAAGGCCTGGTTGAAACTGGCCTGGTACAGGTTCTGGTCGGTCGCGGCAATCAGGCGTGCATTTGCGTGCGCGTCCTGGACCGAGCCCAGCGGCCGATAGTCGCCGGTTTCCAGCACGCGCAGCAGCATCGGTTGCACGCTGGCTGGCGCATTGCCAATTTCATCAAGAAAAAGACTGCTTTCGTTTGCCTGTGCAAACAAGCCCGGGCGGCTGCTGTGTGCTCCGGTGTAAGCCCCCTTGGCTGATCCGAAAAGTTCGGCCGAGGCCAGGCCTTCATTGAGCGTAGCCAGGTTGACAGCTACCATCGGGTGCTGCGCACGCCGGCTCAGGGCATGGATGGCGCGCGCCGCAACATCCTTGCCGCAGCCAGTTTCGCCCAGCAACAGCACGGTGGTATCGGTGGCTGCCACCTGCAATATCAGATCGCGCATGCAGATCGCCGCCGTGCCGACGCCAGCCAGCCCCGCAATGCGGTTGTCCTTGGGCAAGCCATGCATCCAGTGCAGGCAGATCAGCACTGCGCCACCCAAGCCCAGCACCGCCCCCGCTGCTACCTGGCTGAATGTCAGATTGACTTCGCCCTCAATGGCGGCGCCATTGAGCTCGACGGTCATGCGGCTGTGCGGCACCTGCAGCAGCACGCCGTCGTCATCGCCCGCCTCAATATGCAAGGGTGCGCGTGAAATCCCGCCATAGCCGAGCGCCGCGCCTTCTTCCTGGCCCGGATGCTGGAAGGCGGGGCTGTAGCGCGACAAGGCGATTGGCGCCTGGGCCAGGCTGGTGGTGACCTGTGCGCCGATCCGGCGCGGATCGGGATGCCATAGCAGCGTCAGGCACAGCAAAGCCGGCGCCTCCAGAAAGCTGCCCGCAAGCGGCGAGCTGAGGGTGAGATCGGTATCTGGCATGAGAATGGGGAGGACAGGGCACGAACCGGCTGAAAGCATGATGAATACAAGTTGTATATGTTACACACTTTATTCTTCCCCATATGCAGATGTTGTTGCCGACTGGAAAATTCCTTCGAGAAGCGAGCCTCGCACTATGCGGAAACTGAGCTCGCCGAAGCGCAGTTCGCCGCGTCGCCGCTCGATCAGTTCGCCGGTCTGGCCCGCTACGGCGCGGAACTGGCTGCGGGCGCGAAAAATATGGATGTTCAAATGCGCCGGATCCAGGCCGAGGCTGAGCGCGAGCTGTCCGGTTTCCATCCATCCCTGGCTGGAGGCGTCGAGCCCGCGCCGCGCGTCGTGCAGACGCTGGCGTGCCAATGCCAGCAAGCTGTAGTGGTGGGTGCGTTCTCCCAACGCCAGTCTGGTGTGCGTGGTCGACAACTGCAACGTGACATGCTCCTCGTTCTGGCTCACCGAAAAATCCAGGTGCAAGGCTGGTGCGCGCGCCACCGGCAGCGGCTGCTGACGTTCTTCTGTGGAAAGCGTGACGGTTTCTGATGGTGTCATGATAGGTGTACGCCATGAAGTTGGTCGATGTCATCGAAAGATTGCTTGATGCGTGTGATTTCCCGGGCTGGCAGAGGGTGCCAGCGCCGGTCGCCAGTGTGTTTCGGGCTGGTGTTGCCTGAGTGAACAGTGGCGACGTACAAGCGCAGCGCGGGATTGCAGACGATGCGCTTTGGACGCCGGCTCCAGACGAAGGTATTGTCTTCACCGATATTGATGTCGGGAAATTTATTGTTCTCCCAGAAAGACTTGGTGTAGCACAGCGTGCCGCCGTACACCCAGGGGCGCGCGCCGTCGTAGACATATTTCCAGGCTTGCTGTAGGGCCGGCGCGTGAAACAGCACTTTCTCCAGCCCACACACGTCGGCGGCCGCGCCCAACAGCGTCGCCACTTGCGATGAGAGCCATGTCGGCGCCATCCAGTCATCGTCGTCCCAATGCGCCACAATGCTGCCGCTGGCCATGGAGCAGGCCAGATTGCGCTTGGCGCCGACGCTGGCGCGCTGCTCCAGACGCAGATAGCGTACAGGTTCGCCGGGCGGTATCAGATCCTCCATAGGGTCGCTTCCATCGTCGACGATGATCAATTCTTTGTGCGGATAATCCTGCCGCAGAAAGTAGCTGATGGCGCGCGCGGCGAAACAGCGGCGCTGGGCAGTGGGCATGATGCACGAGACCAGCACGCCATCGGCAGGCGCTGCGGTGGACGGCAAGGCGGGTGGTTTGGGGACGTCAGCGACGGACACGCCGTAACAGGCAGCATCCGTGCCGAGGCAGGCGGGTGCGGGCACCTGGCGCCAGTCGGTGGCGGCCAAGTAGTGTCCGGCTTCGAATTGCCAGCTGTTGCCGCCGTGCCGTACATAGATGAACAGTTCACGGCCGGGCACCCGGCCCAGGCGCGCGCCGTTGGCCATAGCCGCCTGCAGAAAATCGGCGTCTTCGCGCAGCGACCGGTCAGGATAGCGCGCCTGGTGCTCCCACACACTACGCCGGTAGGCCAGGGTGCCGCCATGTATATTTTCGGCGAACAGGCGCGCGTAGAGTTTTTCGCTTGCCTGCCAGCACCGCGCCGTGCCGCTCGACAGGAACAAGGTGTCATGCAGGCCGCTGATGTCGGCCGAGCCTTCAAGGATGGGGGCAAGCTGATGCGACAAGCGCTGCGGCGCATACCAGTCATCGTCGTCCCACTGGGCAATCAGCGTGCCGGCCGCATGGTGTATGGCATTGTTGCGCTTGGCGCCGATGCTCGTGCCAGGCACGCACGAAAGAAGGACGATGCGCGGATCGTCCAGATTCTCCGGAAGGTCACCCGGGTGGTCGTAAGCGATCAACAATTCTTTGCGCGGGTAATCCTGGCGCAAAAAATAACGCACTGCACGCGCGACCATATCGGCTCGTCCGGCGGTGGGCATCACGCACGAAACCAGTGGCAATGGCGTGTTCATGCCCATGCTCCGTGCATCGCGCCACGCTGCGCACCGTAGGTGAATTTGATCAGGAAGTTGACGGCGATATTGGCCGGGCGCGTTTCGTTCGCACTCACGCCGGTATCGTTGTTCAGCAGCGTGCCACTGGCATTGGTCGGCGCGGACGTGATTCCCTTGGCCGGCGCGCCGCTGGCCGTACTGCCATCCTGCGATGGCGTGACGGCCGATGGTACGGTCGAATAATTGTGTTCATGTTTCAACATGGCTGCAGTCTGGCGCGAGCCGACCCCGTCATCCGCCGCGTTGCCACCGGCCGCGCTGGTACGCAGGGCGGCATCCGGATCTGTGCCTGCGCCGCAGTCCGTGCCGCGCAGGAAGTTGCCGCGGTAGTCGGGCAGCTTGAAACTGCCACCGCTGCCGCCGTAGGTATAGCCAAGCACGGCGAACAATTGCGGATACAGGCCGCAATCGAGTGCGCGTCCGTCGCACAACATCCAGCCCCACGCTTCGATGGCGTTGGTCACAGGCACGCCGGCGGGCGGCACGCTGGTGGGCGGCGCGGCAGTGGCCGGTATCGGCGTGCCCAGCGCACCAGCGAAGGCCGTCACGGCGCCCACCGGCAATTGGCCTGCGCCCAGCACGGCAAACGGAACCATGTCGTGTTCTTCATGACGGTGCCGGTTCATTGCAGTGCTCCGAGAGGAATACCGTCGATGACTTGCATGGCGGTTGGCACCACTACCTGCCAGGCCTGGCCGACACATTGTCCTGCCGGCCGGGGGGCGCTGCCAAGCGTCTTTAGTTCGTTGACGACCGGCACATCGACGCTGTCGACCGGCACCAGACCGGCGCCGCCCTGCCACGGTGTGCCACTCGACAGCAGGTACAGTAATTCCATGGCTTGCTGCGGTCGCGCGGGTACCATGACACGCGCCAGGCCGGCATCGAGGAAAGCGGCCAGTGGCATTGCCCCATCCGCTTCCTGGTCGAGGTCTGGAAGAGGCGCGCCGACGCCATCTCTGCGGTAATAACGGACACTCATTTCATTCCATTCGAACATGTCATCGATAAATTCGCCATGCCCCGGCCCCGGCCGCATCGGCCTGGCCGCGTACGGCAGGCCGGTCAGTGCGGCGCATCGCTCCTGCACCAGGCGCAGGCAAGCACGCCGCAGCTCACTTGTCTCGATGCGTCGCGCCGCCAGCGCAGGGCGTTGCCGAAAATCAGGATGGCCGGGCAGTTCCTGGCCCGTGCGCCCGGTGCACAGCACGCTGTAGGCCTGCATCAGGGTCTTGTAGGTCTGGATGCGCCACTCGGCCATCGCGCTGTCGCTCGGCACACAGGTAATCGTGACGGTGACCAGTACCTGGGCCGTGTCTGCCGGGCCAACTGCGGGCGGCGATAGTGATGCTGGCGTACCGGCTACTGCTACCGGCAGGCTACTGCCGCAGCCGGCGGGCATGGCCACCGCGCCATACGGCGCCAGTACGGTCTTGTTGCCGACCATCACCGCCGGCGCGGTACTGCCGGGCGAGACGATTGCGTTGACTACTGCGAACCTGGCGCGGCAGGCCGGTGGCAGGCCCACCAGCTTTGCTTCGCCCGCTCCCAGCACCGCCGACACATAGCTCATTTCCGGCGGCGGCGGGACGATATCGGTGGCGTGGTACTCGGCCGCCAGGCGCGCATAGTTGTCGCGCTCGATGTCTTCGAAGCTCAGGATGCCTTGCGCCGCCGGTGAGCGCGGCGCATACAGGGCCGCGCGCTGTCCCAGCTCCACCTCGCGTCGGTAGGCAAGCGCCGGGGTGTCGAGCATGAATTCGATCATCAGGCGCTGGCCGTAGTTGACCACCCGCGCTGTATAGACTTTGTTAATCCAGCGAAAGACGCACATTTGGCTGTCCGTGCCTTCGGTGTTATCGACTGTGCTGGTCACGGTCTCGGTCGACTCCAGCGCCAGGCTGCTTGAGCGCAGGGCGCCGACGCTGCGGCTGATCCGGTTGACGGTCTTGTTGAGCACTTCACGTGCAAAGCGCGTCATGTCGTCGCTGTTGGGGCCTTGCTGGACGGTCGTCACGACCGGGCCGCCACTGACGGTGGCGGTGGTAGGCGGGCCATAGCTTGAATTGAGGTTGTTGTAGTTTTTGTTGGTGGTCTTTTCTGCAATAGTCCTCAGCGTTTCACTCAGCAGGTCGCTGCGCGTATCAGCGGTATTGTTGTCGAGTTGTTCGCCTGAGCCACGTTGCGCCACGTCGACCTCGATCTGGTGGCGTGCATGGTGCCGGCTCACTTCCTTGCGCTCGCCACGCATGACGGTTTCGATCGCCGCAACCTCCCCGGGGGCGTAAGCGAGCAGGCGCTGGCGTACCATATGCAGATCGCCGATGGCGTACGGTCCGATCCAGCCGCTGACGCCGGACGGCGGCGAGGCGGCTGGCGGCGAGCTGGTGGCTGCCGGCAAAGGGAACACGGCCTTGGGCAGCACGATCGATGCTTGTGTCAGTTCCCGCAGCATTTTCCGGTCGGGCACGGTTGCTGGCGGCGGCGTCATCACGCAGGCCAGCGTGTGGGCCGATACCAGTAGTGCGCCATAGCGCGGCAGCAAGGCCGGCTCGCTCCAGGGGGCAATCACGAGAGCGAAATAGCTGTCCCACAGGCGTGCCAGAGCGGATGTGTAGGCGGCAGTGCCCGCGAGGGCCGCCAACTGGTTGTCAGCAATCCAGGCTTGGACGGCGGCGGGGACGTACTCCAGCCCGATGACTGCGTCAGCCAGTTCGGCAAGCTGGAGGAACGGGGCGGCCTGCAGCTCGGCGGCCGTGAGGAACTGGCCTTGATATGGCGCTGCCCCCTCGATGAAGTCAAGTGCACACGCTTCCATCTCGGCTCTGGTGGCTGCGCATGCCAGGCTGCCATAGAAGCTGTCTTGCGGCGGGCTGCTCATCAGCGGCGTGTAGTTCACAAAGCGCAACTGTGCCTGGAGCGGTTTGACCAGTGGCCATGTCCGGATATACATATACGGAAACAGCGCGTTGTCATGGTTTCCAGCATCCGGGTCCGGTTCCGGGGCCGGATCGGGGTCCGGATCAGGGGCGGGATCTGGATCGGGAGCAGGATCGGATTTCGGCTGCGGTGGGCAGGGTGTTGGGGTGGGCGGCACGGGAACAGGAAACGGCCCCAAGTGCCCGCTGGCGCTCAGTTCGGGCGTGCCATTGCCGGGGCCATGGTGGACATCGATCAGGCAGACCGCGCCGAAGCCGGCAGGCGCCGGTTCCAGGTTCAGGTAGCCGTAGGCGTAGTAGCCGCCGGGGAAATGGATGCTGAACTGGGCCGGCACTCCCGGCACGACGGCAACAGTGTCGCACTGTGTCGGCAGGGCGCTGCGGTAAATGCGTACCGACAAGTCCATGCTACTTGCCTGCACGCTGCCATCCATGCTCAATGCACCGCAAGGGCTGGTCCATGTGGTGTTCATTGCAAATGCCATTGGGAGGTTCCGTATAGATTCGATGAAAAAACGATGCGAGATACCCTCAGCAGGATGCGTGCCAGCATCTGCGGCGCCGCGCAGGCCGGTAAATGCACCTTATCGTCGCTGTTCGCATGTAAGCACGCGAGCATCGTTTTTTGATTTACATGTCAACACGGCGCTTTACATGGTTTGTCCGCTTGGCTTGCAGGCGCTGTCACGGGGCGGGGCCAGGCATGGCGGTGTAATGCCGTGTAATGCGGTGTAATGGTTTTGTCCACGGCATGCGGCGATAATTTTTCCACGGACCAAGCAGGCCGTAACCAACCCACCATTTATCGGAGATCACTCATATGTCAACCGCCTATAACCTGACCCTGGAAAACAACTCGGCCATGCCATGGACGTTTTACGTCTACCAGCAGGCGCCGAACCAGGCCAGCAGCAACGTGTTCTCCCTGGCATGGTTCGCCAGCCCTTTCACCATGGCACCCGGTACTCAGATTACCTTTGACTGGACGGTCGACTATGGCTTCGTGTGGGGCGCGTGCGGCTCCGTACGCCCAGGCGTGACCTTCAACGCATCCGATTGCGTGCCGGCCGATCTGACCTCGAACAACACCATCTGCTTCGCCAACTCGAACAACACTCCCAGCTTTATCAACCAGATCACCGGCAACCCATCCGGTTCGCTGGTCATCAGCGATGCCTCCAACGTCCCCAATAATGTCTTCACGGTCGGCGTGAGCATGAGCGGCACCGGCACCTTCGTTACCCCCGCCGGCCCGAACCTGACCCACACCTTTACCCCGACGCCGACCTACTGGATCGCAGCCGGCACCAACGTGCAGGTTGGCACCATCCTCGACATCACCACGGTCAACCAGAATGCCGAAATTGTGTTCCCGGTCAATACCTACGCGCTGACCTACAGCCTGGGCCAGGACAACGTCTGGAACAAAGTCTGATTCGTCACCGGCGCGCATGGTCAGTCGCGGGCTGGCGTGCGCTGTCGGGGGGCATTCATCAGCGAATTTTTCCACTGGAAATCTGACTATGCGCAGCAACCGGCGATACACGCTCTGGTTCGTCAACGAATCCCTGCTCAGTGGCCAGGCCTGCGTCTACCAGGATCACGCCAATGCGCCATGCAGCCTGCCCCAGGTGGCGCAACTGGCCTGGCGCCTGGCGCCCGCCCATCCGCAGGTGCAACTGTGCTTTGTATGGGAGGCGGCCTACGAATGCGTGTGGTTCGAGCAGGCGGGCAGCGCCAGCGCGCGCCAGTTCGAGCGCGCCGACCCGCTGGCGGGCAGCTCGGTCATGCTGGAGCGCAATCTCTACGGCTGCCAGTTCCGGGCCCTGCCTGAGCAGTCCGCGCGCGGGCAAGTGCTTATTCACGCCGATCGCAGCATCGAGGCGGGCGGCTCGCTGCGGCTGGGTATCGGCATGGATGGCGGTGGCAGTTTTGCCGTGCCGGCCAGTCCCAATATCGTTACTGTTTTTACGCCGGTGCCGGACGCCCAGTTGGTCTACTGGATCAGCTTTGGGGCATATGGCTTGCTGCCCGATGCCGTGCTCGACACGGCCGTGCTGAACCCGCCTGCACGGATTTGCTTTCCCGCCAATGTGGATACCCTCACTGCCGTGCTCGATGAACAGAACGAGTGGCAGGTGCATGTCGGCAGCCCCGACTCGCACCGCAGCACAGTGGGGCGCTATCGATCATGAATTGTTACTGCTTGCATTTGTACAACGCGTCGTTACGGGACTGGTTTTTTTTCATTTACCAGGTGCCTGCCACGCCCGATGCGCGCATCGTTTCGCGGGTGTGGATACGCAGCCCATGCACTGTGGCGGTTGGCGCGCATGCGACCCTGATGTGGAGCGACGAGCTCAACTTCATCTGGTGCGCCGGTTCGGAACATGCATCCGGCATGCCATTCAAGGCCGGCGGCAGGCGCCGTGTCGATCGCACGGCAAGCCATGGCGTGCTGTTCAATCTGGACCGCAATGCACCCGGTTTCGAGGATTGTTCCAGCGGCCTGGCGCCGGGTTCGATGACGGTGACGGTGGCCGCCAACGTACCTAACAAGATATACGCCATCGGCACTGGCATGGATGGCATGGCCACCCTGACCACGCCCGCGCTGATGACGCAGAGCTACGACTTTACGCCGCGTTACCGTATCGCGGCCGGCAAGGAGGTGCCGCCGGCTGGCGTGATGGATCCCGGCATGCAGGCGCCCTGGCTGGATCTACGCTTTCCGGCCAACGTCAGCACGCTCAGTTTTTACCTGGACCAGCAGGACCAATGGCGTCCATGCCTGTCCGCTACACAGCAAGCCGGGGGCGTCACCTGTGTGCCGCCGGTACCCCTTCAATCCTAGAGAAAGATGATCATGCCCAAAATGCCTGCCAAGCCCACTGCCGCCACATCTGCACCTGCACCTGCACCTGCACCTGCACCTGCACCTGCACCGGCGTTACCTGCCGCGCCGGTTCCCGCAACAGCGCCGCCGGTCAACCATATTAATGTCGGCACGATCAACTCGTCGAATCCTTCACTGTGGGTCGACCTCACGACACTCGGTAGACCAGTCGTCAACTACCTGATTCAGACCGCCGCCCCTGGCGGAAACTGGTATTACGTAAATCAATTCTGCTCTTTGCTTACCACCTGCTGGCTCAATGACCCGAATGTGCCTTTGACCTATGGCATCCAGGCACTGAGCAGCACGGTTCAGTTATCGATGGCGGGGCAGTTGATCAGTCTGAACAGCCTGCAAGACCAGGTCACGGAGGCGGCCAACAGCATCGCACACAGCAGCACTCTTGCCAGTGCCTCGGCCCTGGCTGCGGCGCTGCCTGGCTACCCTGTGGGGACCAGGATATGGGCCGGCAACAACAATCACGTGCTGGGCTTCATCATCACCGCAGTGGCCAATCCGGTGACTGGAGCTCCGGGCACCTACACGGCGTACGATTCCAACTACGGTCGTGCGACCACAGGCCACCTGACCACGGGCCTGGCATCCCAGCTCACTGGCATGAACTATACCGCCTTCGTGATCGGCGCACCCTGAATCCATGACCGAAAAAGGATAGCCATGACTGATTTCAAGGTTGACGTTCTGGTGCCGCCAGGCTCACTCAATCAAGCAATGCAAGAGCAGTCTGTCGGTACCGACAGTTGCGCCGTTGGCGTGGGTATGGTCGCCATCATGCCGGACGGCTCCAAATGGTGCGCCAACTTCGATACCAGTTGCCATAAAGGCGAGCACAAACTCGCCGATATTCAGGCTGCCACCTTCTCCATGCTGACCAATGCGCTGCGCCAGCAACCCCGGCGGCTGGTCGCCGCGACCACAGCTGAATCGACAGGGGCAACCCTGGCCATCTGGAAAGGCATGCAGCACTTTTTCGCGGCCGCGGAAAATTATGCCGGCCATGGGGTGTTTGCCCGCAAGGATGGCGGCGTCAGTGTGTTGGCCGCGAGCGATCGCCTGCTTGGCCCCAGGGCGCATCCGAACGCTTTTGCCAGGATACCCGTACCGGTCAATTATCCGTCAGGCACGTTTGCGGGGACGGTCCAGGGCGCAGCCAACGGTGCGCATGGTTTCGACACCGACGCGGTCCTGACCCAAACCGCCGCGCAGCAGTTTGCCGAGCAGGGTTACCGCTTCTGCCTGCGGTATCTGTCCTTGCATGACAAGACGGCCCCGGGCGACCTTACCGCCGGCGAAGCGCAGGATATCCTCAATGGAGGGCTGGCCTTGATGCCGGTGCAACATGTGCGCAGGCCCGGCTGGATGCCGACTGCGCTGCTCGGTGCGCAATACGGTACCCATGCCGCGACCCAGGCACAAAGCATAGGCCTGCCGTTCTGCGCCAATATCTGGCTGGACCTGGAGGGGGTGAGTTCCAGGGCCAAGGCTAAAGATGTGATTGCCTATTGCACCAATTGGTATGAGGCGGTGAAAATCTATCGATACCTGCCTGGCCTGTATGTCGGCTACGGTTGCGGACTGGACGGTCGGCAACTGTACGAACTTCCATTCGAGCACTACTGGAAATCGGCATCTTTGGAGGTGCCCGACATACCGGGCCGGGGCTACCAGATGGTGCAGAAAAATCCTGACCGCGTCGTCAACGGGCTGGAGATAGACCACAATACGGCCATGGCCGACCAGTATGGTGGGGTGGCGCAATGGTGGACCAAGGCGCACTGACACACTGGCTGCCAGGCAAGCGGATCCCGGGCCTGGAGCGATGCCCGGCAAGATCCGCCCTTTACGGACCGTCTGACATCGCTCGCAGCCGCTATTTCATTGTGCCGGTGCTGCCCACTTCGGTTTCCGGATCAAACCAGAATACACGGACTTCGCTGATGGCGCCGGGACCGCGCGTAATGCGCACCGTCAGTACCAGTGATAAATCCCACATGCCGGGACTCACGCCGATGTCCAGCGAACCTTTCCAATCCTGGCTGACGATGCGCACATTGTCATGCGTGAGCGGATTGACGGTAGCGCGAAAATCAAGTTGCAGGGGATAGCACGATCCGATGGCTTGGAGGAATGGCGAAGGCGGAGAATATTTGGACGCGAGCCCGGCACCGCGTTGTATCACTTGTGGGCGCGTGATGATGACGCAATCGATGATCTGGAAGGAATCAAACGCATCGGCATTGTTCTTCTCTGCAGCGCCGCTGGCCGTGACCCTCAGCAGCAGCTGTTCGCCAGGCGCAAAATACAGGCCGTCGGCATGTACCCCGACGCGAGGCGTCGGATCAGGTGTCGTGGAGGAGATACGTGTCAGGGTGTGGCCCAGGCCGGAACCGCGCTGGTCGGCATCGAATGACAGGTGCAGCAGAGACTGGGCAGGGGGCGTGAGCGTAATATGTTGATTCATCGTTTATATTCCATGGCAAGAGTTTGATAACGGGTGTCGCGCCGGAGCGCGACCAACTCGGGTTCGCTTTCGATGGATGAAAACGGGTAGCCCAAGACTGTGGCGCGTTCCAGATGGGCCAGGGCGGCACTGCGCCGGCCGCTGAGCTCATTGGCAAGTGCCGCGCGAAAACGTACGTCGGGGTTGGACGGTGCGGCGGCGGCACCACGCTCGGTCCACTGCAAGGCATCGGATTTGTTGCCCAGGTGGGCGGCATACAGTCCCATGCGCGTGAGGTAGGTGGCGTCGTCCGGCGCACGCGCCAGTATCGGTTGTAGCAGTTGCGTGGCGCGCCGGTAGGCGTCACGCGCCGCCTTTTCTCTGCCTGGTATCCAGCGCAAGGCATCGGCCAGATTGGCCCACTTGAGATAGTCGTTCGGACCGCCCTTGGCTGCTGAAACCGCATGTTCGAAGGCGGTACTTGCACCTAGAAAATTGCCGCGAGCAAAGAGTACTGCACCCAGGTTGCTGTACAGCACGCCACTCGGTTGCATGCGCAGCCCCTGCTGCAGCACCACCAGTGCATCGTCGCTGCGTCCCAGACGCAGCAGCGTGGCGCTCAGGTTGGCATAGCCAAGCACGGCATCCGGTTCAAGTCGCAGGCTGCGGCGGAAAGCCTGTTCGGCATGCACATAGTCACCTTGCTGGAAGTGCAGGGTGCCTTCGAGATCGGCAAAAATTCGCTCGTTTGGCCAGTGGCTCTGGGCCTGGCGGATCAGTTCTTGCGCAGTCGTGTGCTGCTGCATGCGCAGCAAGAGATTGATCTTGGCGTGCAATGCGGCGATATCTTCGGGATCAAGTTCCAGTGCGCGATTGGCGGCGTCAAGGGCTTCGCTGCCATGCCCTTCGAGCGTCGCCACCCAAGACTGGGCGGCGTGAGCCAGTGCCAACTGGTCATTTTCCTGCAACGCCAGTCTGGCTGCTGTCGCCGCGCGCAGCAACCAGCTTTCGTCACGTCCGTCGCCGACGTAGCGCAGGCTGTACGCCAGCGACTGTCCGGCGGCCGCGGCGGCATGGCCAGGGGAGCGGGCAAGGATGGTGCCGAAAGACTGCAGCGCCTGTTCGATGGCACCGTCACGATCAGTGTGGCGCAAGGCCTCCATGCCGGAGCGCATCAGCGCGGCGTCCGAAGCCAGCGGAATGGGCCAGGACGGCGGCAGTTTTGTCAGGCCGAACACGCTGGTGGCCAGCAATACGGCGCCGGCCAGCAGCAGCGGCCATCGGCGATGCTTGCCATGTTTTGGCTGCGGCACGCGCGCGGCCGCTGGCATGGAAAATCCCGAGGCTTGCGTTACTGCGGTTGCGGATATGCCGCGCATCGCCGCAATGCGCTCGCGCACGGCATGCATGCTTGCCAGTCTCACGGCCGGGTCGCGCGCAGTCATCGCCAATATCAGTTGCAGCAGGCCGGGAGCGAGCGTGGCCGGATATTCCCACTGCCGCGCGTTGGAGTGCAGGTGTGCGCTGGCCAGCGCCAGGCCGTGCAAGGAAGCAAACGGACGTGTTCCTGTCATCAACTGGTACAGTACTACGCCCAGCGAGTAAATATCGCTGGCCGTGCAAGTGGGACGGCCAGACAAGCGCTCTGGGGCCATATAGGCAATCGTGCCCTGGGGATCTTCTGTCGTTCCCGACTGCGTGGCCAGCGGGTCGATCTGGCGCGCCAGGCCGAAGTCCAGTATGCGCACAGTGCCGTCAGTTTCGAGCATCAGATTGTTAGGTTTCAGATCGCCATGCACCAGACCCGAGGCATGCGCTTCCGCCATGGCGGCGGCGACCTGATCGACGATATCGAGTACACGTTCCGGCTCTGCCGTGAATTCGGCCGCGTGCTGCCCCAAGGCCTGGCCGCGCACCAGTTCCATGACAATATACTGGGCTTGTCCATGGTCCTCATAGCCGAATATCCTGACGAATGCGCGATGCTGCAGCGAGGCGGCCAGCCGCGCTTCGCCGAGCAACTTACTGCCGTCGGCGTCGCGGCCGGCAAGGGTCAGCCGTTTCAGTGCGACGCTGCGATACAGCAGATGGTCCCAGGCCTCGTAGACCTGGCCATAGCCACCTTCGCCCAGGCACTGTCGCAACTCGTAATGTCCAACTCTGGCTACGTTTGAACCGGGCGCCAGAGTAAGGGCCATGGTACTGCTCCTTGTCGGCTTCAGATCAGAAATAAGGGAATGGCAAGAAGATTATCACTTTCAATTACTTTATAGCAAAATTTTTTTTCTGGAAGGAATAACCGCCACGCGGTGCCGCCCTTGGCAATGCCCTGCACGCTTGACTATCGTTGATGATATCTGCGTTGCTGGCGAACTGAACAATACTAGTTGATAGTTTATGCAATAATTTTACTTATGTGACCCAGCAAAGGGCTGGCCTTGAAATGACTGACTTACTGAAAATTGCCCATGGCTTTCAACCTTTTCCAGCGCCTTTCCCAGGCCCCCACCAAACCCAGGGCGGCGCCCGCCGCGCGGCAGTTCGATGTGGCGGATTTGTACCAGGGGCCGGTGGCCCTGAGCGGAGAGGGCGAAAGCGCGGCGCGGCCGTTTGACGAGAAGCTGCGCCAGGCGTATTTCTGGATCGTCAACCATGCCATTATCAGTCCCCATTACGATATCGAATACAACGACGGGCCGTCGCAAACTTATATGGTGGGCGACAGCCGGCGCACCCTCAACCTGCCTTCGGCGCAAAGCTATTCGAGCTTTATCCTGCTGCCGCTGCTGACCTTTGCCACGCGCCGCAAATGCCTGTTTGTCGGTGGTCCCGGCCGCGGCAAGACGGCCAGCGCGCTGCTGATGGGGGTATTGGCCGGATCGTCCGTGAAAGAGGTCAAGCGCGCCATGCAGCATGGCCATCCGCAGATGACGATAGCCGATTTGCTCGGCAATCCGCTGCCGGCGGACCTGGTCAACGCGCAAAGCATGGACGAGATCCGCATCGCCTGGCGCGCCTGGCTGGGCATGCGCGTGAAAATCGTCGATGAATACAACCGCATCCCCACGCGCACGCAAAGCGCGCTGCTGACCGTCATGGGCGACAATTACGCGGAAGTGCTGAACCATATCTACGAGTGCCCGGAAGCGGCCTGGTACCTGACGGCCAATGACGACCAGGGTGGTGGCACTTACCAGGTGATCGAAGCGCTGCGCGACCGGGTCGACGTGACGGTGCAGGCGCTGGCCTTCAATCCGCGCTTTTTGAACGAGCTGCTGCTGCGCGTGGAGGAAAACGTGCGCCCCGAAGAGCTGGTGCCGCCCGATATCATCTTCACCGAAAGCGAAGTTGACCAGATCGGCGACGCTATCCGCCAGGTCGGCGTGCCCGACGCCGTGCGCCGCCGCCTGGAGTTTTTCGCCAGCCAGTTCGAGCTGTTTGAAACGGCCGGTGGCCAGTTCGAATACATGACCAAGGATACGGCGCGCCTGTCGGGGGCCGACCGCAATGCCGCGCAGGCGGCCGACAACGGGCGCGACCGGCTGAAAGACCTTGGCTGCCAGACCCTCAACGGCATCTCGGTGCGCACTCTGATGGCGCTGTTGATCTATGCAAAAGCCATGGCTTATTTTCGCGGCAATGGCGAAGTCGAACTGGAAGACCTGCGCCAGGTGCTGCCCTTCGTCTTGCACAACAAGCTGCAGCCGGACCTCGATGCGCCGTTTTTTGCACTGCCCGAAAACGCCGCCTACCGCAGCGACAGGCTGGGCTGGCTGCGCCGGCTGTTCGACCTGTCGAACGACGAATTCAACCGCCTGGACCTGGATCGCGACGATCCGGTTGGCGTCTTGTCGGCCGAATTCGACCTGGGCCTCGACGGTCTGAGCGAGCGCGATACGCTGGCGCGCCTGAACCGCATCGAAAAGCTGATCGGCGAACGGACCAAGGGGCGCAAGCTGTATGGCCCGCTGTACGACGACCTGTTGAAGCTCAAGTACCTGCACCAGCGCTATACCAATTACCGCACGTGGCTGCGCTCACAATGAATTGCGCGCGCCCATGATTTCCCCTGCCTTTGCCGCGATACTGGCCAGTGGCCGCGCCCAGTTCAATGCGCGCGGGGTGGAAGCGCGGCGCAGCTTTCCTTCGCTCGACATGCAGGCCTTTGGCGCCTTTTTGCAGGACGGCGTCGACCCGGTAGTGCAGGCCGTGGCCAACGCGGCGCCCGAGCGCGCCGGCAGCTTTACCCTGGCCGCCTACGATATGGCCCTCGAACTGGTCGGTCATGGCCTGGCCGGACCTGCGGCGAAAAATCCCTTTTTGGGCGCAGTCTGGCGTGAGCTGGCGCCGCACTTTGCACCGCTGCTGGCGACCAGCCCGGTCGATGCGCTGGGCATGCTGAGCAACGCGGCCATTCACCTGGCCGGCGTGGCCGGTGCACGCACGCAGCAATGGCAGGACGAGATGGCCGCCATTGCGCCGCAAGTGGGCACGCTGTCGCAAATGCGCGCCGTCGGCCAGGTGCTGGCGTGGCGCGCCGGCGTGGCGCATTTTCGCATGGGGGCGATTGCTGCTGCCGATACCTTGCCATCTGCGCTGGCGCTGGCAGCATACTGTGAGTCGCAGCTGGACTGGCCTTCCTTGCGCGAGCAGCTATTGAATCAGCCCTGGCGCGGCAATGCGGACGGCATCGAGTTCGGCGCGTTTACCGCTTTGGGCGGCGAGTTCGCCACGCCGCCGCAGGTACGTGCCACGGACGATGGCTTTGTTGTCAGCGCCGGCGAGCGCTTTTATCTGCTGCTGGCCGATGCCCATGGCGCCGTGCTGCATGGTGCCACCGAGGACGAGTATGTGCAGGCAAGCACCGGTGTGCCATCCAGTGTGCGTCTGCACGGCAGTACCGTGCATCTTGAGGGGCGTGCGCTGGCGCTGGACCTGCCGGCCGGCGAGATCGCGCTGGCCGCCAATGCCCACACGCTGGCCATCACCTCGCCCTATACGCATGCGATCCGCCTGCTGCCGCTGCCATGAAAAGCCCGCACGCCGAACTGATCGAACAATGGCGCGCTGCCTGGCCGCAGGCGCTGGGCGTCTGGAGCAAATTCACGCGCCTGCGCGACCCGGCCCTGTGTGCCAGCCGCGTGCAGGCCAGCAAGGAGGGCCTGAGCGGCAGCTTTGCGATGATACGGCTGCTCGACCAGAGCGTGGTGGTCGACCTGCCGCTGGTGGCCGAACTTGGGCTGCAGGACTACGGCCTGGAAATCCTTGCGCACGAGATCGGTCACCATATCCTGGCGCCGGGCAGCGCCAGCGACCAGTTCCGCCTGCTGGCGCGCATGCGCCGGGCCCTGCCGACCCTGGAGCAGCACGCACCGATGGTGGCCAATCTGTACACCGACCTGTTTATCAACGACCGGCTGCAGCGCCAGGTCAGCCTGCGCATGGCCGATATCTACCGCAAGCTCGAGCAGGGCAAGGCGAAAGACAGCCCGGCATCCGGCAAGGTCTGGCTGCTGTACATGCGCATTTATGAGAATCTGTGGCAGCTGCCCAAGGGTGACCTGGGAGGCGGCGCGGCAGATGAACGCCTGGACACGGACGCCTGGCTGGGCGCGCGCCTGATCCGCGTCTACGCCAACGACTGGATGCTGGCGGCAGGGCGCTTTGCCACTTTGCTGCTGCCTTACCTGGTCGATGATACCGGGGCGCTGAAAGCCGATGATCCGAGCCGCTATTTCCACGACACCCGCGACGCGGCGCGCGGTTGCCAGACATATGGTGCGCAGCAGATCGAGGACGACGAGGAAAACGGCGCCATTCACCCGGTGCATGACAAGCGTATTTCTGGTCTCGATGACGACGCCGTGGGCCAGGCACCCGACGAAGCAGCGCAGAAAAAAAGCGGCGGCCAGTTGCGCGAACCGTTCGAACTGGGCGATATTCTGAAGGCGTCGGGGGTTGACCTGAGCGACCATGAAATCGCCATCCGCTATTACCGCGAGCGTGCCTTGCCTCACCTGGTGCGCTTTCCCTCGCGGCCCGCGCCCGAGTCGAACGAGCCGCAGATGGAAGGCTTGTCGCCGTGGGAGATCGGCGACCCGCTCGATGAAATCGACTGGTTGCAGTCGGTGATGCAGTCACCTCGGCCGATTCCAGGCGTGACCACCGTGCGCCGCGAATACGGGCGCGAGCCGGCGCGCGATATCGACGCGATGCCCGTTGACCTGGACATGTATGTCGACAGTTCCGGCTCCATGCCTAACCCCCAGCAGCACACCTCGTTCCTGGCGCTGGCCGGCGCCGTGATCGCGCTGTCGGCGCTGCGCGCCGGCTCAAAGGTGCAGGTCACCTTATGGAGCGGCAAGCGCCAGGTGATGCGCACGCCCGGCTTCGTGCGCGATGAAGACATGATACTCGGCGTGCTGACCGACTTTTTTGGCGGCGGCACGGCCTTTCCCATTCATTGCCTGCGCGAGACCTATGCCGCCAGACGCAAGCGGCCCACGCATATTCTGCAGATTTCCGACAGCGGCATTACCACCATGTTCGACCAGGATGAACTGGGCAACAGCGGCTGGGATATTTCGGCCAAAGCGATGGAAAACGGCGGCGCCGGCGGCACCATGGCGCTCAATATCGCCACGGACTGGAACGACCATGTCGACAACAAGTGGATGCGCGATACTTACGGCGCCCTGCAACGCGCGCGTGACGAACAGGGGTGGGATATTCATGCCGTGGAGCAGTACGAGGATCTGCTGGAATTTGCTCGCCTGTTCAGCCAGCGGCATTATGTGAAGAGTTAAGATGAAGAGTATACACAGCAAAAATCAGGGGTCAGACCCGTCCGGTCTGACCCCAGTTTTGAGTCTTGGGTCGAGGTAACGTCACCATGAATCAATCAGGCCCTCACCTTGAAATGTTGACCCACCGCCTGGCCGACACGCCTGCGGAATTCCTGCGCGAGCCGCGCATCGCCGGCGTGCATAACCCGCAAGCGGTGGCGGTGGCGGCGCTGGTCAACGACATTTTGCATTTGCATGGCGCGCGTGCACCGGCCACTTCCTTGCAGGGTTTTCACGGCGTCCAGGTCAAGGCCGACCGCAACCGCCTGGCGCTGGCCATGATCATGTGCTGGCTGCTGGCCGACGACTGGTTCGTCGCGCAGCAGCTGGCGCAAGACGATCTGCTGCAGGTGCTGGGCGAGGCGGCGCGCGAGCTGGCGGCGGCGTCGCCGGCCCATCAATACACGCAAGACCCCGAGCGGCGCGAGGAACTGGCGCGCATCGTGCTGGCGCGGCTGGGCTTTCGGCCCGATGGCGAAAGCGAGGCGCAGGCCATCGACAGATTGTCGGCCATCAGCGGTACCGAGCGGCGTCGCCTGCTCGAGGCGAGCCGCGCGGCCGAACAGCGCTCGCGCGAGATCCGCGAAGCGCTGGCCAAAAAAGCGGCCCAGGAATCGGCCGACAAATGGTCGCGTGAATGAGCTTGTTGCGCAGTGACGCAAACCTGCCTGCCGGCGCATGGGACAGCGACCTCGAATACTGTCCTACCTTGACGGACGCGGGCCGGCGCATGCTGGCCCGGTTGCGCACTCACCCGGCCGCACCGGTCTATCGCAACCGCAGTGGCAACAAGCTGCTGGCAGCGGAGGTGGCGGCGCTGCTTGCCCATGAACGCGAAGTGATGGACGCCGTTATCGGCTGGCAGCCTGGCCAGCCACCGGCCTGGATGTCCGGTTTCCTGCGCCATGCCTATGCGATGGTGCCGCATTACCGCGCCTGCGGTTCGCCGCCCGCGCGGCTGGTGGACGTGCCTTTGATCAGCCGCGCCGACCTGTCGCAAGATATCGCCGCCTTTGTGCCGGACGACGCCGACCTGGCGCGCATGATCAATTTCCACACCACGGGAACCACAGGCCACCCCCTGCTGATCGCTTCGCACCCGGTGGTGGCGGGGCGCTACCTGGCCTTCCACAAGCGCGCATTGCATCGTTTCGGCGTCACCTTGCGCCATGGCGCCGGCCAGGTGGGCGTGATGCTGCTGGGCCACCAGCGGCGCTGCTTTACGTATGTCTCGGTGACGCCCACCATGGGCGAATCGGGCCTGGCCAAGCTGAACCTGCACGTGGACGACTGGCGCCATCCTGACGACCGCGCGCGCTACCTTGATGCGATGGCGCCCGAACTGATCGCCGGCGACCCGATCTCGTTTGCCGAGCTGCTCAATGTGCCGATGACGCACCGCCCGGCCGCGCTGATGTCGGTCTCGATGATGCTGTTGCCTGGCATGCGCTCGCGCCTCGAACAGCGCTTCAACTGTCCCTTGCTCGATATCTATTCGCTCAATGAAGTGGGGCCGGTGGCCGTGTATGACGAAGCGGCTGGCGGTCATGTGCTGCTGCAGCACCGGCTGTACGTGGAAATCCTCGACACACAAGGCAAACCGGTACCCGATGGCGTGCGCGGCGAAATTACGGTCACTGGCGGCTTCAACTTCTGCCTGCCGCTGCTGCGCTATCGCACCGGCGATTATGCCTCGCTGGCACACGGCCCGCATGGACCGGTGCTGGTCGGGCTGGCCGGGCGCAGTCCGCTGCGCTATCGTACGGCCAGCGGCGCCTGGATCAACAATATCGATATCACGCACGCGCTCAAACCGCTGGCCATCGCACTGTTCGGCGTGCACCAGCAGCATGATGGCACCATCGTGCTGCGCCTGGCTGCCGGCGCCATGGCCCAGGCGCAGCAGGCGCGCGACCTGCTGGCGCCGTTTTTCGGCGATGTCACGGTGGAAGTGCTGCTGGCGGAAGACAAAATCATTCAATACACCTCGGATTTGCAGGAAGCTCTGGCATGAGAAAATTCAAACGGGCGCTGGTGGTGGGCAAGTTCTGTCCGCTGCACCGTGGCCATCAACTGCTGCTTGATCGCGCGCAGGCTGGCAGCGAGGAACTGCTGATCGTCAGCTATACCAGGCCCGAGTTTCCTGGCCTGGAGCCTGCGCGCCGCGAAGAGTGGCTGCGTGCGCTGTATCCGCAAGCGGCCATCGTGGTGCTCGATGATGATCGTCTGGCTGCTCTTTGCGCGGCGCGCGGCATCGCGCCCCGCACTTTACCGCATAACGATCTCGATGACGGTGATGTGCATCGCCACTTTATGGGCTGGCTGTGCTGGACATTGCTGGACCTGCCGGTCGACGCCGTGTTCTCCAGCGAGGACTATGGCCCTGGCTTTGCCGCCGTGCTGGGCGAGTCTTATGCCGGCTCGCCGGTGGCCCATGTCAGCGTCGACCAGGCAAGAACACGGATTCCTGTATCCGGCACGGCCGTGCGCAGCGATCCGCACGCGCACCGGGCCTTTCTGGATACTCTGGTGTACGCAGGGCTGGTGACGCGCATCTGCGTGCTGGGCGGCGAATCGAGCGGCAAGACCACGCTCACCGCCGCGCTGGCCGCGCATTTCGATACCAGCTGGGTGGCCGAATACGGCCGCGAATTGTGGGAAAGCCAGGATGGGGTGCTGGACTATGACGACTTGCTCAAAATCGGTCGCGAACAGCTGCGGCGCGAGAAGTCAGCAGCAGGGCAGGCACGTCGCTGGCTGTTCTGCGACACCTCGCCGATGACCACGCTTTTCTACTGCATCGAGATGTTCGGCGAGGCTGAACCCGAACTGGCGCAACTGGCCGAGCACCGCTACGACCTGGTGCTGCTGTGCGCGCCGGACTTCCCGTTTATCCAGGATGGCACGCGCCGCGACGAGGGCTTTCGCGCGCGCCAGCATGCCTGGTATCAGGCCGAGCTGGCACGGCGGGGAATAGCGTATATCGATGTGGCGGGCACGGTGGACGAGCGTATCGGACAGGTGGCCCGCCTGCTGGCGTAAGCCGGCTTATGCCGCCGCCAGCGCCTGCTCCAGGTCTTCACGCAGATCGTCGATATGCTCGATGCCGACCGACAGGCGCAGCATGTCTTCCGATACGCCCGCCTTGGCCAGCTCCTCAGGATTGAGCTGGCGGTGCGTGGTCGAAGCAGGATGGGTGGCCAGCGACTTTGCATCGCCGATATTGACCAGGCGCGTGAACAGTTTCAGGGCGTCGAGCACGCGGGCGCCGGCCGCGCGCGGGTCCGGGTTGACATTCGCGCCGTCGGCCAGTTTCAGGCCGAACGACAGAATGCCCGAGGCGCGACCGTTCATGTATTTCTTCACCAGCGCGTAGTCGGCATGGTCTTCCAGGCCCGCGTAATTGACCCAGGCGACTTTCGGATGGTGCTTCAGGTGTTTGGCCAGCGCCAGCGTGTTGTCGCAGATGCGGTCCATGCGCAGCGCCAGCGTTTCGATGCCCTGGATCAGCTGGAAGGCGGAGAGCGGGGAAATGGCCGCTCCCATATTGCGCAGCGGGACCACCCGCGCGCGGCCGATAAAGGCAGCCGGGCCGAACGCTTCCGTGTAGACCACGCCGTGATACGACACGTCCGGTTCATTGAGGCGTTTGAAGCGCTGCTTGTGGTCAAACCAGGGAAACTTGCCGCTGTCGACAATGGCGCCGCCCACCGTGGTGCCGTGGCCGCCCAGGTATTTGGTCAGCGAGTGCACCACGATATCGGCGCCGTGTTCGATCGGACGGAACAGATAGGGGCTGGGCACCGTGTTGTCGACGATCAGCGGAATGCCATGCGCATGGGCGATTTCGGCCAGCTTGGCGACGTCGGTCACATTGCCCAGCGGGTTGCCGATCGATTCGCAGAAAATCGCCTTGGTGCGGCTGTCGATCAGCGCGGCGAAGGTGTCCGGCTGGCGTGCATCGGCAAATCGTACCTCGATGCCGATCTGCGGCAAAGTGTGGGCAAACAGATTGTAGGTGCCGCCGTACAGCTGGCTGGCCGAAATAAAATTGTCGCCCGCTTCGGCAATCGTCTGGATCGCATAGGTGATCGCCGCCATGCCCGAGGCCACGGCCAGCGCCGCCACGCCGCCTTCCAGTGCAGCCACGCGTTTTTCCAGCACGTCCTGGGTCGGATTCATGATGCGCGTGTAGATATTGCCGGCCACTTTCAGGTCGAACAGGTCGGCACCATGCTGGGCATTATCAAAAGCATAGGCCACCGTCTGGTAGATCGGGACGGCGGCGGCCTTGGTGGTCGGGTCGGGGGAATAGCCGGCATGCACGGCCAGGGTTTCGATTCTCATTGCAGGTCTCCGGTCTCAAATTCTGGTGTGGTGAAATCCGCAGCCATTGTGCCATGAGGGCGTTGCCGTGCCGGCAGGCTTGATAGAATTTTAAGTCATAAGCTAGTGCGGTTCCGGCATAGGTGTCCCTTACTTGCTGATGCCAATTGTTACCGTCTGTTTCGTTGCTGGTCAATGACACGCGACAGCGTGAGATCATGGAGATGCCGGTGTTTGCCCATCGTTTGCCGGGTGGAATTCTCAGCGAATTCACTTTTTGATTGGTTCAAACTTGTTTATGGAGGTGATATGTCGTCAAAAATAGCCAATTCCGCAAGCCCGACTGTGCCACGCATGGTATCGCATGGAATTTTTAGCGCCACCGTCTTTGCGGTGGCGCTGGCTGCTGCCGGGGTTTGCGGCGCAGCGCCCGCTTTGAACGATACTGGCAGTGCTGACGATGAAATCGTCCAGAGCAAGCTGGTCTATGTTTCCGATTCAATGTTGTTCAGGGTACGGCTGACTGAATCGACCTTGCTGAAAGCGGGTTGCACATACGTTACTGAAAACAGCGAAAAGAACCAGAAGTTGCGCGATATTCTCGATAAATTTCCTCTGCATGGCGAGGCAAATAACGACGCGATGGTGGAACCAAGGTATGCACTGTACCTTGCGAGGAAAGGTGGCACCCATGAAACCATGCTGCTGGACCGTGCATATACGGGAGCCGGCAGCATTTATGGACGGCTCGACGGAACCCCGGTTTCCGCTGCGCCTGGTCTGGCCAGGGAAGTCGTGCAATGGGCACTGGACGAAAAAATTCGTCAAATCAACGATCAATGTGTGAAAAGCAAATCGTCATGACTCCGCTTGCCGGTTACCGGATCAGAAGCGGAGCGCCAGGTCGGCATGCCTGAGAGCTGCTTGAGTCATCAGCCAGTGTAGCCTTGATCTGAGCGCAGCAGTACTTCCCGCGTCACGAAGCGCTCATGCGTGCCATGCCGGGCACAGGCAAAGGCGCCAGCGATGGCGCCGCGCCGCATGGCGATTACCAGGCTTTCGCCGCCCAGCCAGGCATGCAGGAAGGCCGCCACGAACGAGTCACCCGCGCCGTTGGTGTCGACCACGGGCAGCTCCGGTTCGGCGCACGCAAAATGGCGTACCTCATCTTTGCCCCGTTCCAGCAGATACGCGCCATCGCCGCCAGCCATGGCGATCACGGCTTGCGCGCGTCCTTGCTCCACGATGGCGCGCATGACGGTGTCCCTGCGCTCGCCCAGCGCTGCGGTGCTGAGAAATACCAGGTCCGAGCGCAATGCAAACACCCGGTGGTGCGGGTTGACGCCGTCCCAGTCGTGCAGATCGGTCGAGACGGTGGTGCCGCTGGCCAAAGCATCGTCAAACAGCTGTGCCACCCATCCCATGATGGAAAAGTGCGCATGGCGCGCCGGGCCCAGGTAGGGCAGGTAGAAGTTGGGCGGCATGCGCAGCGTTTCCGGATGGCGGCCGTCATACAGCGACAGGCGCCGCCCTTGCCGGTCAACCAGATTGACGCTGCGGCGCGTGCCGGACGGCTCGATCAGGTAACTGAAATCGAGCTTGACCTCCTTGTAGCGCTGCACGATGGCTGCGCCTTGCGCATCGTCGCCGATAAAGTCGATGAACTTGCAGCGCAGTCCCAGCGCATGGCAGCCCTGTGCGACGCCATTGCCGGTATGGGCCACATAATCGAGAATGGGCGGTACGTGCACGGCGTCTGCCAGCGGCAATTGCAGGCTGGGTACGCGCACGATGGTGTCGATGCCGGCGCCGCCGACAACTAAAATATCGTAGCTGCTCATGGTGTTGTTGTTTCCAGCAAAACGGTGCCGGTCGCGTTGATGGTGACGGCGCCGTTGATGACGGTATAAGTTTGATCGGCGTACGCGTCGCGCACAGTGGCGCCCTCGGCAAACACGCCGCCCACCTTGAGCGTTACCTCGCCTTGCGCATCAGGCAGGGCGATGACACGGTCACCGTCCGTCAAGCGTGCAAATGCGTACGGCGCCTCATCGACCAGGCGATGCTCGCCGCGCGCCAGCGCAGGATGGCGCAAGCGGAACTGGCCCAGTTTCCTCGTGTGGGCCAGCATGGCGGTGTCGGGCGATTGCCAGTTCATGTCGGAGCGGGTGGCCTGCTGTTCATCGCCAGCAGGCGCCTTGCCGCGTGGGCGGCTGCTTTCGTCGCCATAGAACAGCTGCACGCCGCCGGGCGCCAGCAGCAGGGCGGACAGGCCATGTTTCAGCTGCTCGCGCGGGAACAGGCTGGTGTCGTGCGAGGAGACATACGACAGGATATCGTAACGGGGCGCCTTGCCCAGCAGCCTTGCATACTGGCGATACACGCCGTCGATGGTCTTCCAGTTGCTGCCGGCGCGATGCTGGAAATCGAAATTGATCATCGAATCAAACCCTGCATCGTGCCAGCTGCTGCGCTCGGGGCCATGGTCCCAGGCTTCGCCCGTCATCCAGAATGGCGCATCGTCGATTTTCTGCTGCGGATGGCGCGCCTTCCAGTCGGCCAGCGCCTTGGTGGCGGCTGCGCGCAGGGCCAGCCAGTTGGCCGGTTCCACATGCTTGACGGTGTCGGCCCGGAAACCATCGACGCCGAATTCGCGCACCCAGTCGGCCAGCCAGCCAACCAGGTAACCGCGCACGGTGGTGCCGGGCAGGGCGGTAGCGCGCGTGTCGCTCTTGCGCTGCAGGATGGGTGGCAGCCCCACTGCCTGCGCGCTGTCGGTACGGAAGTCCGGCAGGAAAGCCAGTTGCATGGAATAGTCATCCTGGCCGCCTTCGCGGTAGCCGGGCAGTCCGGCGCGCACCCAGTCTGGCCCCCACCACTGCCTGAAGTCGAAATTGTTGTAGTCGACAAAGCTGTGATAGTCGCGCAGGGTCGCCTTTTCATGGCCTGGCCACAGCACCGCTACCTTGTACTCGGCCAGGGTGCGCAGGTCGGCGTAGCCCGGATGATTGAGCACCACGTCGAACAGCACGCGGATGCCCTGCGCGTGCGCGGTATTGATCATCTCGCGCAGTTCCTCGCGCGTGCCCATATTGGCGTCCATGGTGGTGTAGTCGAGCGCCCAGTAGCCGTGATAGGCATAGTGCCGGAACGCCTGCTTGCCGCCAACCACCCAGCCGTGGATCTGTTCATACGGTGCCGTGATCCACAGCGCGTTGATGCCCAGCTGTTTGAAATAGCCGGCTTTGAGCTGCTGCGTGATGCCGGCAATATCGCCGCCATGGAAGCTGCCGCCATCGGCGCCTTCCGGGTCGGCAGCACGCCCATAACTATGGTCGTTGCCGGGATTGCCGTTGACGAACCTGTCGGTGATGGCAAAGTAGACGATCGGGTTGTCCGCGAAGCTTGCAGCTTGAGCGGACATCCCCAGCATCAATGCGGCCAGCGTGGTCAGAGCGCGGCGCATATCAACCTTTCACGCCGCCAGCCGTCAGGCCGGAAATCATCCATTTCTGCGCCAGCAGGAATACGGCCGTGATCGGCAGGCCGGACAAAATGGCCGCTGCGGCGAAGTCGCCCCACAGGTATTTTTGCTCGTACAGGAACAGCTTGGAACCCACCGCCAGGGTCAGGTTATTCTGTTCATGCAGCAGCACGGAGGCGATCGGGTATTCGATGATGGCGCCGATAAACGACAGCAAAAACACCACCATCAGAATCGGTACTGTCATCGGCAGCAGCACGTACACAAAGGCCTGCCACTGCGAAGCGCCGTCGACCTTTGCCGCTTCCTCGATCTCGATCGGAATGGTTTGATAGTAGCCCTTGATGGTCCAGATATGCATGGCGATGCCGCCCGTGTAGGCCAACACCAGGCTGCCGTGGTGGTCGATGCCCAGCCACGGTACATAGCTGCCCAGCAGGTCGAAGATGGCGTAGATGGCCACCAGTGCCAGCACGGCGGGGAACATCTGCAACAGCAGCAGGGCCGACAGGGTCTGCGACTTGAAGCGGAACTGCATGCGCGCGAACGCGTACGCGCAGGTGGTCGACAGCAGCACCGTCAGCGTCGCGCTCATGGTGGCCACCTTGATCGAATTCCACAGCCACAGCAGCACGGGAAAGTCCGGTTCGACCAGGGTACCGTTGGGCGCCTGCCAGGACATGCCCAGCGCCAGGCGCCAGTGCTCGAAACTGATCTCGGGCGGTATCAGGCTGCCCGAGGCGAAGTTGCCGGGCCGCAGCGAAATCGACAAAATCATCAGGAAGGGAAACATCACCAGCGCGATCAGCGCGATGACGGCGACGTGGGCGGCGACAATGCGCCAGCGGTTGGAACGGTCGACAACGATAGCCATATGCTGTCCTTTAAGCTTTGTTCATGCGCGTCAGGCGCATATTGACCAGCGAGATCGCGGCCACGAGGAAGAAGATCAGGGTCGAGATGGCGGCGGCCAGGCCGAAGTTCTGGCCCGAATCCTCGAACGCGATGCGGTAGGTGTACGACACCAGCAGATCGGTGGTGCCGGCCGGCAGCGTGGTATCAAGGAAGTCGGGACGCCCGCCCGTAAGCAAGCTGATCAGAACGAAATTATTGAAGTTGAAGCCCAGGCTGGCCACCATCAGCGGTGTCAGCGGCTTGATGATCAGCGGCAGGGTGATCTTGAAAAAGTTGGTCAGGGGACCCGCACCGGCCAGCGCGGAGGCTTCGTACAGGTCCGACGGAATCGCCTTGATCAGGCCCATGCAGACCACCATCATGTAGGGGTAGCCGAGCCAGGTATTGACGATCAAAATCATGGCCTTGGCCAGGGTGGTGTCGGAGAACCAGGCCGGCTTGATGCCGAACAGGGCGTCGAGCACCAGGTTGATCTCGCCGAAGTTATTGTTGAACAGGCCCTTGAATACCAGGATGGAAATAAAGCCCGGCACGGCGTATGGCAGGAACAGCAGGGTGCGGTACAGCCCGCGAAAGCGCAGTGCATCCCAGTTCAGGAGCACGGCCAGCACCATGCCCAGGCCGGTGGTGGTGGCCACGCTGATCAGGGCAAACACGATGGTCCAGACGAAAATACGCAGGAAGGGGCCGCGGAACGCTTCGTCCGAGAAGATCTTGACGAAATTGGCAAAGCCGACATTGACCTTGAAGCCCGGTTCCAGCTTCGTGCCATCGGCCATTTCATAGAAACCCGTCTTGAAATTGGCTTGCACGATTTCTCCGGTGGCGACTTTTTTCAGGGTCTTGTCGGGCAGCTGCTTGTAGACATGCGCGACCGGGCCGAATTCGCGCAGGCCCACCATGCGCAGTTCGATTTTATTGGGCAGCACCAAGGTGAGCAGCTTCAAATCCTTTTGCAGCGCGATAATGTCCTTGATGCCGAGCGGCTCGGCCAGCACCGGCGCTTGCACCGGATCGACAGGCGCCACTTCCACTGTCAGGGGCACGGCGCGCTTCAGGGCCAGCGGGGCGGTGAGCAGCACTTCGCCCGTGTCGGGGCTTTCCAGACGCAAGCGGTATTGTTTGTCATCGCGGTGCGCTGTCATCGCATAGCCGGCGCTTTCCACACGCTGGGTTTCGTCCAGCAGGTATTGCGTGGCGCGCTCGTAGGTGAGCAGGTTGCGCGAACTGAAATTGGTAAAGCCGATCGACACCGTGTATACCAGCGGCAGCAGCACGAAGACGATGACCGCCGTAATGCCGGGGAACAGATAGCGATAGGCATAGGCGCGCGGCGACGTGAAGACAAACGTCGTCAGCGTCAAGAGGCCCAGGAAAACGGCAGCCAGCATGGTCTGGCCGGATATATACAACAGGAACAGCAGGTACAGACCCAGCGCCATGCTGATGGTCAGTACCGTAGGGCCGATAAACTTGCGCACGATGGGATACCTGTGAAAGTGGTGCTGTTTGCGTCGAGCGGGGACGCAGCGGAGGGCTGGGGTCAGACCCGACGGGTCTGACCCCGGATTTGCTTGCACTACCGCAAAGCTATATCAATTCGCTGTCGTGATCCGCTTCGCCGCTGCATCCAGGCCTTCCTTGGTACTCTGGCGGCCTTGCGTGATGTTTTCCAGCGCCGATTGCATCGACGACCAGAAGCGGCCCATTTCCGGGTTGTTCGGCATCGGGCGGCCTGCCTGCGCGCTTTCCATGGTGGCCTGGATATTCGGATTCGACTTCAGTTCCGCAAACAGCGCCTTGTTGGCGGGCGTGCCCAGCGGCACGTCGGCGTTGATGGTTTTCAGGCCATTGATCTGCAACATCTGGTTTTCCAGGAATTCGACGGCCAGGTCCTTGTTCGGACTGGCTTTCGAGATCATCGCGCCGAGCACGCCGACGAACGGGGTGGCAGTCTTGCCGGCCACGGTAGGAATGGTGGCCACGCCGAAATTGATCTTCGACTTGCGCGCATTGTCCCACGACCATGGACCGTTGATCATCATGGCGATCTTGCCCTGGTTGAAACCGGCTTCCATTTCGGCGTAGCCGGCGCCCTTGGCCATGGCGCCGCTGTTGATGAGGTTCATGACGGCATTCACGCCGGCCACGGAACCGGCATTGTTGACGCCCGTTTTCGACGCATCGTAGCGGCCATCGGCCTTGACTTCAAACGGGAAGCCGCCACCGGCGCCCAGCAGCGGCCAGGTGAAATAGGTATTGGTGTAATCCCACAAGATGGCTTTTTTGCCTTGCGCGGACAATTTCTTGTCCAGTGCGGCGATTTCCTCGAAGGTTTTCGGCGGGGTCGGCACCAGGTCCTTGTTGTAGACCAGCGCTACCGCTTCGATCGACATCGGGTAGCCCCAGGTCTTGCCGGTGACCGTGAAGGCGTTCCACGCCAGCGGCGCGATGGCGGCGCGCGCTTCCTTGCTCGGATTGACCGGCTGCAACAGGCCGGCGTCGATCCAGCCGCCCAGGCGGTCATGCGGCCAGATCCAGATATCCGGGCCCTTGCCGGCGGCTGCCGCCTGCTGGAATTTGTTCGGCGCGTCTTCCGGGTGCTCGACCACGACCTTGACGCCGGTCTTTTTGGTAAATTCCTCGCCGACCTTGGCCAGGCCTTTGTAGCCCTTGTCGCCATTGATCCAGATCAGCAGGGTACCCGCTTCGGCCGCGTTCACCATGGTGACGGTGGCCAGGTTGCCGATACCGGCCAGCGCGGCGGCGAGCAGGGTGGTTTTGATCAGGGTGCGTTTGGTGTTCAGTAAAGACATGTCGATCTCCAGTGCTGTTTTTATGGGTGTGTCAATTTGCATCAAGGCTGAAATAAAACTGGCCAGGCGGCGCCCATGGCGCCTGATCCGAAAAGAGATAATCAGGTGCGTGCCTGGCCGTGTTCGTCGAACACATGCACGCGCGAGGCCGCCACCTGCAGCGCCACCTGCTGGCCTATTGCCCAGTCGGTTTCGGCGTCGGCGCGTACCACCAGCGGCTCCTCGGCGCCGGCCACCATCACATACAGATAGCTGATGTCGCCCAGTTTTTCCACCGCCTGCACGCTTGCAGTGATGGCCGAGGCCACCGTGCCCGGCGCGCAAGCCTGCACATGTTCGGGACGCGCGCCGACCGTGACGGCAGCGCTATTCGGCAGCGACTGCGCGAGGTTCGCCCTCAGCAGGCCGCCGGCCGTGGTAGCGATGGTCGCCACGCCGTCGGCGTACGACTGGATTTTGCCCTTCAGGAAATTCATGCGTGGCGAACCGAGAAAGCCGGCCACGAAAAGGTTGGCGGGGTGGTGATACAGGGCCAACGGCGCGCCCACCTGTTCGATGCGGCCCGCGTTCAGCACCACGATGCGGTCGGCCAGGGTCATCGCCTCGACCTGGTCATGGGTGACGTAGATCATCGTCGAGCGCAGTTCGCGGTGCAAGTTCGCCAGTTCGATGCGCATCTGCACGCGCAGCGAGGCGTCGAGGTTGGACAGCGGTTCGTCGAACAGGAACACATCGGGCTTGCGCACGATGGCGCGGCCGATGGCCACGCGCTGGCGCTGGCCGCCCGAAAGGTCTTTCGGTTTACGTTCGAGCAGCGGCTCGATGCGCAGGATCTGCGCGGCGCGTTGCACGGCGTCGGCAATCTGTACTTTACTCATGCCGGCCAGTTTCAGGCCAAACGCCATGTTCTGCGCCACGCTCATGTGCGGATACAGGGCGTAGCTCTGGAACACCATGGCGATGCCGCGCTTGGCGGGTGGCACGTCGTTCATGCGCGTCTTGCCGATATACAGGTCGCCGCCGCTGATTTCTTCCAGTCCGCAGATAGTGCGCAGCAGGGTCGATTTGCCGCAACCGGACGGCCCCACGAAGACCATGAACTCGCCGTCGGCGATCTCCAGGTCGATACCGTGCAGGGTTTGCACGTCGCCATAGGCTTTTTTCAAGCCCGTTAACTTCAGTCCTGCCATGTCGTCCTCACTATGTCAATCCGGCCCCGCTGAAACGCGGGGCTCATTATTGTAGTTGCCGGCATTGCTGCCTTTGGGTACGTCGGGTACTTATGCCAGCTTGCTGAACCAGCCGCCGTGGGCAGGCAGGGTGATGCTGGCGCCTTGCGCACTGCCGCTCAGGCCGTGACCGGCCAGTTCAACCGCTTGCGCTGCGGCTGGCCAGCTGAAGCTGACAGCTTGCGTACCGAGGTTGAAGGCGGCCAGGATGGCGCGGTGGCCATCGAGTTCGCGCCGGAAAGCCAGCACCGGTTCCGGCGCGTCGAAGAAGACGATCTCGCCGCGCAGCAACTGCGGCTGGGTGCGGCGCCAGGCCAGGATATTGCGTGCAAATTGCAGGGCCGAGGTGCTGTCTTTTTCTTCGACGTCAACCGCGCGCGCCAGGTGTTCCGGCGGCACCGGCAGCCACGGCCTGGCGCTGCTGAAGCCGCCGTTTGGCGCATCGCCGGCCCACGGAATCGGCGTGCGGCAGCCGTCGCGGCCCTTGAACTGCGGCCAGAACGGAATGCCGTACGGGTCTTGCAGCGCCTCGAAAGGTATGTCCGCTTCCGTCAGCGCCAGTTCGTCGCCCTGGTACAAACAAGGCGTGCCTTTCAGCGCCGCTTGCACCGCCAGCACCACCTTGGCCAGCGATGGCGATGGATGGGCGCCGCCCCAGCGCGTCATCACGCGTACGCTGTCGTGGTTGCCGACCGACCAGGAAGCCCAGCCGTCGGTCACTTTCGCTTCGAATTCTTCCACCTGCTTGCGAATATGCGCGGCCGAAAATTCGGCCGTCAGCAGGTTGAAACTGTAGGCCATGTGCAACTTGTCGCCACCGGTGGTGTAGGCGGCCATGGTGGCCAGCGCATCGTCGTCACCGACTTCGCCGATCGAGATGGCCTGGTACTCGTCGAGCACGGCGCGCACGCGCTGCAGGTAGGCGATGTTTTCCGGCTGGGTTTTGTCGTAGACGTGGGACTGCATGCCATACGGGTTGATGGCCGACACGCTGCTGGCGTCGCGCTGGACGGCTGGCGGATTATTGCGCAGCAGCTGATCGTGGTAGGGGAAATTGCAGGAGTCGAAACGGAAGCCGTCGACGCCGCGTTCGAGCCAGAAGCGCAGGTTATCGAGTTGCGCCTGCTGTACTGCCGGATTGTGAAAATTCAGGTCGGGCTGGCTGACAAGGAAGTCGTGCAGATAATACTGCCCACGGCGCGGTTCCCATTGCCAGGCCGAACCACCGAAAACGGACAGCCAGTTGTTCGGCGCCGTGCCATCGGGCTGCTGGTCGGCCCACACATACCAGTCGGCCTTGGGATTGTCGCGGCTTTCGCGGCTTTCGATGAACCACGGGTGACGATCGGACGAATGCGACAGCACCTGGTCGATCATCACTTTCAGTCCCAGCTCATGGGCGCGCGCGACCAGGCGGTCGAAATCGGCCAGGGTACCGAACATCGGGTCGACATCACAGAAGTCGGCCACGTCGTAGCCGAAGTCCTTCATCGGCGAGGTAAAGAAGGGCGAGATCCAGACGATGTCGGCGCCCAAAGCAGCGATGTAATCGAGTTTCGAAGTAATGCCGGGCAGGTCGCCGATACCGTCGCCATTGCTGTCGAGGAAGCTGCGTGGATACACCTGGTAAATGACGGCGCTGCGCCACCAGTCGGCGGGCAGGTTGGCGAGATTGTTCTTGATGGTCGGCATGAATGATTTCTGAACGCTGGTTGGTAGGCGGCGTCTTATTTTAAGTTCAAAGCGCTTTGGGTCTGGAATGAGTATAGTTCAAAGCGCTTTGAAAAGTAAAGTGAATCGGTTGGCGAAGTGGCGAAATTTTAGTTTCAGGGAATGCGTGAGAAGGGCCGGGGTCAGACCCGCCGGGTCTGACCCCATATTTCCGCTGCGGACTACGGCAAGTTTTTCAACCTGCTAGCTGAGTACAACCCCCGCCGACTCTCCCGGCAGCAACTCGCAAGGCCACAGCTCCTGCAGGTCGGTGGCCGGCGTGCCGTCCAGCAAGGCCAGCAGCATCTGGATCATCTTCGCGCCGGCGCCGCGCGGGTCAGGCTGGACCACGGTGGTGACATTGTGGCCGGCCAGGGAATCCTCCATCACGCCCCAGACGATCAGCGACATCTCGCTGCCGATGGCCACGCCGGCGTCGAGCAAGGCGCGCACCGCGCCCACGCCCGACATATGGTTGTCGACGATGATAGCGGTGGGACGCTGCGAGCGGGCCAGCAGGCGTTGCATGGCCTGGTAGCCGGCGCGCCGGTCATGGGCGTTGTCGACCAGATTGTCGGGGTCGACAGCCAGGCCGCCATCGCGCATGGCATGTTGAAAACTGTCGACCCGCTGGCGCACGAAGTTCAGGTCGGGCGTGGCGCTGATCAGGCCGATGCGCTGGTGCCCGAGCGACATCAGGCGCTCGACAGCCAGGCGCATGCCGGCTTCGTTGTCGTAGTCGAACCAGGCATGCGGCTGGTTCAGCTGGGTGCGGCCATGGGCGACGAACGGCATGTTCTGCTGCGCCAGGTAGGCGATGCGCTCGTCGAAAGGCTTGGTGCGCCCGACGATCAGGCCGTCGATGCGGCGGCCCTTTACCATCCGTTCATAGGTATGGAACTCATTGGTGGCCGAGGCGGGCGAGATCATCATGTCCATCTGTTGCGCCTCGAGCGCTTCCGACATGCCACCGACGATATCGATGAACATCGGGTCGGCCAGGTCATTCGGCAGCAGCGGGTAGATGATGCCGACGATATTGGTGCGGCCCACGGCCAGGCTGCGGGCCATCGGATTGGGCCGGTAGCCGGCTGCCTGCGCAGCGGCAAGCACCCGTTCGCGCGTGCGCTCACTCACTTCCGGATAGCCATTCAAGGCACGGCTGACGGTGGTTTCGGAAATTCCTAGCGTTTTGGCGAGATTTTTGAGGTTCATGGATGCTGCGTCAGGGGTGGATCTTGGTGTAATGGCAGGTAGTTTATCTGATAATGGCAAGCTTGATCAGGGAACTGCACAGGGACCTGTTGCATGCGCCGGCGCAAAAAAAGACGCGGGCCAACCCGAAGGGTGCCCGCGCAAAAAGAGGATTGCTGAATCACTACAATGAAACTGCCGGCCATGGCATGCAGCGGTGCGATGGTGATTCCGGTATTACGTGCCCAAAACTGAGGGCGGTGTTGCTGCCAGAGGCCAGGTCAAACCTGGACCACGTTTCTTACCACCAGCTCTCGACCTGGAAACCCATCGAGCTACCGTTGGTTTTTCCGCCAAACACGCCAGTCGACGACAGTGCCGATTCGGCCACGGCCGCCGACTGGGCTGCCTTGTTCCATTTGGCATAGGTGTAAAAGGCGCGCAGCACGGGGCGCGACCAGAAGCTGTTGCCGGCCGACAGTTGCGGCGCGATGGTCAGCTTGGTCAGGTTGCGCGTCTTGTCGCCTTCAGGCTTGACGATGTCATGACCCAGCTCAACTGCCAGGCTGTAGTTGTCGGTGAAATGGTAGATCGGACGCGCGCCGAGCGAGGTCCACTTGCTGCTCACGCCTGACGTTTCCTTGTCTTCGTAGACAAAGGTGGCCATGCCGGACCAGGAACCTTTCGGCTGCACCATCAGTTGCTCGGTCAGGCGCACGACCTTGTCGTCGCGGTCGGCGGAGAGGGTGGCGCCACCCGTGTTGGCGCCGCTGCCCTTGCCGAACTGCAGCGCGACCTTGTTATAGCCGCCCAGCAAGTTGCCTTGCGTGTGCATCAGGGTCAGCAGATGGCCGCTGGCGACTGGCGCGGCGCCGTCGGCGTTGCGCTTCTGGTTGAACTGCGCACCGACCGTCAGCTCGCCGTCCGGGTTGACCTTGATGCCGGAAAAACGCAGGTCATGCGAGAACACCATGCGCTTGCTGTCGGTGTCGTCGGCGGTGCGCACGATGGCGTAGGCCAGCTTCGCCGCACCCAGGTCGATGTTTTCCAGTCCGGCGCCGGGACCGCTGTTATTCCAGAAGTAGTAATCGGTGATATGCACGTCCTGGCGGTCGTAGTAGCGCTTGCCGACCCAGGCCCGCGCTTCGGCGAAGGCGCCGGTGCCGATCTTGTCGGCCACCACGTTCATTTCACGCCAGGCCGGGTCCGATTGTTCCCAGTCGAAGTTCTGGTTGACGGAAAACGCCACCAGGGTATTGATACGAAAGGTGGTGCCGTTGGCGGCCTTGAAGGCTTCGCCGCCGAATTTCAATTCACCGTAGGTCTCGCACTCGTTACCGAGGCGATATTTCGACGAGGCGCCGGCCAGGCCGAAGCAGGATTCCTTGCCGCCTTCGCTGCTGGTGCCGAAGCCCGAGCGGAAGTAACCGCCAAAATCAATCGGCAATGCGGCCTGGGCGGCCGTAGCGCTCAAGGTCAGGGCAACGGCGGCTGGCAAGGTTTTCAAGAAATGCTTGTTCATCGTATCTCCAGTATTTTTATAGGGGCGGGCTGGCGCCGGTCATTGCATTAATCGACGAAGCCAAAGCGCTTTAATTATGTTTCAAAGCGCTTTGAAGTATAGTTCAAAGCGCTTTGACAAGTAAACTCGTTTTCCGCGGAAGATTGCGATGCGTGTTGCGAAGAAACGTCAGCGCGCGGGTGCCGGGCCGGCGGCAGGCTGGCGCAGGAAGACCAGGATCAACAGTGCCGAGGCTGTGCTGATGGCAGCGAGCACCTGCAGCAAGTGGCGAAACGCCAAGCCGTAAGCCTGCGCCAGTTCCTGCGCACTGGCGTGCGCCAGCAGCGCGCCAGCCTGGCGCAGCTCGCCAATGGCCAGCAGCGGCGCCGCCAGCGCCGCTTCCTGCGCATTCACGCCGGGCAGCTTGCGCAGCGCCGCGGCAGTGAAGCTGGCCAGCAGTGCTGCGACAATCGCCAGCGCAATGCCTTCGCCGGCCACGCGCGTGGTGTTGAAGATGCCGGCTGCCATGCCGGCCCGTTCCACCGGCACCACGCTGACGGCCAGGCCATCCATCAAACCCCAGGGCAGGCTGATGCCGGCGCCGATCAGCAGCAGCGGGCCGAGAAGGGTAGTGGCGGGCAGGCCCGGCGCGCAGTGGGACAGCCACAGCAGGCCAGCGCTGGTGGCCAGGAGGCCGGCGCCGCAGATATGGGCGGCAGGCAGGCGTTGCGCGGCCAGGCCGGCCAGCATCGGCAGTACCAGCATGGGCGCCGACAGGGCCAGCATCATGGCGCCGGCCTTCGTTGCGCTGTAGCCCTCGATGCCGATCAGGCGCACCGGCAGCAGCACCAGCAGCACGACATAGGAAAACGCCGGCGCGGCGGCCAGCAGCTGCACGCCGGCAAACGCGGGCAAGCGGAACAGCGACAGGTCCAGCATGGGGCGCGGCTGGCGTTTTTCGATCGCGACGAAAGCCGCCAGCAGCAGCGCCGCGCCGCCCAGCAGGGCGCAACTGGCCAGGCTGGTCCAGCCGCTGTGCGGCGCCTGCAGCAAGCCATACGTCAACAGTGACAGGGCGCCGGTGAAACCGAGCGCGCCGGCCCAGTCCAGTGCGGCCGCCTGCCGGTCGCGCGATTCGCGCAGGGTGCGCGCCCCCACGATCAGTGCCACCAGGCCCACCAGCGCCGTGAGCGCAAACAGGCTGCGCCAGCCGAGCGAGGCGACCAGGCTGCCGGCGACAATGGGGCCGAAGGCCAGGCCGGCGCCGAACGCCGTGCCGATCAGGCTGAAGGCGCGCGCCCTGGCAGCGCCGTCGAATTCCTGGGCCAGCGCCGCCAGTCCGCTGGACAGAGCCAGTGCGCAACCGAGTCCCTGCACTGCGCGCAGCATGCCCAGCGCTTCGATGGTGGGTGCACAGGCCAGCGCCACGGCCGCCACAGAAAACACCGCCAAGCCGAGCAGGAACAGTCGCTTGCGGCCATAGCGGTCAGCCAGCGCGCCGGCAGCCATCAGGCAGCCGCCAAAACTGAGCATGAAGGCATTGCTGATCCAGGCCAGCGCCAGCGGGCTGCCGTGCAGATCAAGGGCAATTGCCACCATGGCAATCGCGGGGCCGGTAAAACTCAGTGGCATGCACAGCGCAGCCAGGCAAATGGCGGCCAACACCAGCAGGCGGCGCTTTTGTGAGGAAACAGAGGTCATGGGAAGCATTCAGTAAGCAAGGGATTCCATGATAGGATGGCTTTAATTACAGAAAAAGTAGCTTAAAATCCACTCATAACGGACAAAAACGCTCTAATCATGGCCATCGATCAGCTCAACGGTATTGCCGCCTTCGTGCAGGCAGCGCAAACCTGCAGTTTTGTGGCGGCCGGGCGCCTGCTGGGCGTATCGGCCTCGGCGGTGGGCAAGAGCGTGGCGCGGCTGGAAGAAAAGCTGGGCGTGCGGCTGCTCAACCGCAGCACGCGCAGGATCAGCCTGAGCAACGAAGGCGCGTTGTTCTACGAGCGCTGCCTGCGCATCCTGGCCGATATTGAGGATGCACAGGCGGAACTGTCGCACCTGGCCGAGGCGCCGCGCGGCAAGCTCAAGGTCAGCCTGCCGGTGATTGGCTACCGCATCATCCTGCCGCTGCTGGCAGAATTTACGCGCCTGTATCCCGAAATCGAACTCGACCTCGATTTCAACGACCGCCTGGTCGACGTGGTGGCCGAGGGCGTTGATGTGGCCGTGCGCAGCGGCACCTTGACCGATTCGCGCCTGATGGCGCGCGAGCTGGGGCCATTCGCGTTTTCCATCGTCGGTTCGCCCGCGTATTTTGCCCGTCATGGCGTGCCGGCCACGCCGCAGGCGCTGGAGTCGGATTCGCATGCCTGCGTACGCTACAAATTCCCCAGTACCGGCAAATTGCAGGAGTGGGCGCTGCAGCATGGCCAAGCGGCAAGCTCGCCGGAGTTACGTTTGCGTACTGCGCTGACCTGCAACAATATCGAAGCGCTGATCGGCGCGGCCATTCAGGGCGTCGGCCTGGCCTATCTGCCAGACTTTATCGTGGCCGATTCCGTCGCGCGCGGCGAGCTGCGGCAGGTATTGCAGCGATATCTGCTCACGTCGAGCAAATTCTGGATATTGTGGCCATCGAGCCGCCACCTGTCTCCCAAATTGCGGGTGTTTGTCGACTTCCTGTGTGCTCATCTGCGTTTTTCCGCCAGTCCTTGAGACTGCGCCTCTGCCATCCTTCCGAAGTTGTCAAATTTTCCATGTAGCAACACTTATTGTCAGGCCCCATAATATTTTTTGTTGCACTGCAACACTCGCAAGCCGCATGGGCGCGACTTATGGCCTTTCTGAATGTCATACATGCGTTAACTAAATTGCCATGTGGAATTTATTTATGTTAATTTAATATCTTCTTTTGCAACATTCTTTCACTGAAAAGTGCGGCATAAAAGCCGAGCGCCGATTGATCCCCAGGGGCAGGACTGCTCCGCCATAAAGGAGTACACATGAAATCTGTGAACGTAAACGCCCCCGCCGTGACCTCAATGCCAGCGCGCAAGACCGGTTTGCTGCTCGGTGGCGGCGCACCCAATTCCACCCTGATCGCGGGGGCGCTGGCCGCCTTTGTCGACGAGGGTGTCGAGTTCGACGTGATTTCGGCGTCCGGTGCTGGCGTGCTGATGGGGCTGCTGTACACCACGCCGCACGAGGCCACGCCGCGCCAGGCGCTGCAAAGCTGGGCCGATACGGGCGTGGCCGACAGCATCTACAAGATGATCCCGATTAACTACAAGATTTTCCAGAAGCCGGGCATGCAGGCCAGCACCTTTCGCGATGCATTCCAGCCACCAGCCAGCAATCCTTTCGTGCAAGCATTCAAGCAAACGTTTGCGGGGGCGCCTGCGGCATGGTCGGACTGGGGCAAGCTGATGATGTCTTCCCTGTCGCCATCGGACCTGTCATCGAAAAGCCTGGGTCTGTGCGCGCATTTGCCCTTCCTGGAAAAAGCAGTGGATTTCTCGGGCGTGAAAACCATGCGCCCGCAGTTCTACATCAATGCCTACAACCTGACCGAGCACCGCATGCAGAACTGGGGCAAGCATGAAATCGGCCCCGAGCATGTGCGCGCGGCGCTGTCCTTTCCGTTCCTGTACGCGCCGACCAATATCGCCGGCAGCGACTATATCGAAGGCGCAGCGCTCGATACCCTCAATTTCGATCCATTTATTGAAGGCAAGGGCGAGCACCACGATGCCGATACCCTGGTCATTCTCGACATCCTCGGCGATGAACGCCTGTTGCGCAAGCCGCGCAACCTGTACGACGCCTGGGTGCGTTCCATCATCACGCCGCTGGTGAAGATTTCCAAAACCGAGTTGCGCCTGTTCGAGCTCGAGCACAACACGGACGCGCATACGGGCCAGCCCAAGCGCCGTCTGCTCAAGCTCGACCTGATGAACGGCATACCGGAACAACACTGGCCCGACACCCTCGACTGGTCGAGCTCGAACATGCAACTGCTGTTCGATGTGGGCTACAAGGCCGGCGCCGCTTTTTGCCGCGAGCATGGCAGCTTGCTGCGCCGCACGTCGCAAGACGCGGCACTGGCTGCATGAGCGGTCGCTGCAATCAACCATTAATTAACTTCACCAATCCAGTTTTGCTTCACTGACGGGCACACATGAATATCACCAAGCAATTAATACTGACTTTATCCATCGCCTTGCTGGCCCTGCTGTTGCTGGGCGCCGGCGGCGCCTTCCAGCTCAAGCGTGCCCAGGAACGTTTCGATACGGTCCAGAACCGCATCATTCCCAGCATCCAGGGCCTGAACGCTGCCAAGGCCGCGCTGACCGATTCGCGCCTGGCCGGCTACCGTTTGTCGGTGTTTTCGAATTTGGCCGACAAGAGCGCGCTCGACAAGGCGCTGGCCGCCGCCAACAAAAATTTCGACGATCTGGTCGCCACCTACCGCGCCGAACGCATCTACGATGAAACCGACCGCAAGATGCTCGACGCCGACCAGGCCGCGATGGAAGCATATCGCCGCGCGCTGGCGCCATTTTTTGCCGCCGCCTACGCGGACGACATCGAGGGCGTGCGCGCGACCTTGCTCGCCGGCACGCCGCTGGCCCTGACGGCCGCCGCCGCCAAGAAAAGCCTCGACGATCATATCGCCTACAACAACAAACTGGTGTCGGACGTCAAGGCCGAAAGCCTGGCCGCCTACGATACCGCCTTGTACACCATGCTGGCCGTGCTGGCTGTGGCCGTGTTGCTGACCGGCAGCCTGGCCTGGCATATCTACCGCACCATCAGCGGTGGCCTGGGCAATATCCAGAGCACGCTCGAACGCGTCAGCTCGACCCTGGACTTGTCGTCGGCGATGCCGGTCGAGCGCATGGATGAAGTGGGCCGCACGGCGACCGCCTTCAACCAGTTCCTTGAGCGTATCGTCGAAGTGATTGCCACCGTGCGCACCTCGGCCGATACGGTCAGCGTGGCCGCCGGCCAGATCACGGCCGGCAATGCCGACCTGTCGGTACGTACCGAGCAGCAGGCTTCCTCGCTGGAAGAAACCGCGTCCAGCCTGGAAGAGCTGACCGCGGCCGTACGCCAGAACACGGACAATGCGCGCCAGGCCAATACCCTGGCCGTGTCGGCCTCGGAAGTGGCCAGCAAGGGTGGGGCCGTGGTGGCGCAGGTGGTGGGCACGATGGGCTCGATCAATGCGTCGGCCAGGAAGATCGCCGACATCATCGGCGTGATCGATGGTATCGCTTTCCAGACCAATATCCTGGCGTTGAACGCAGCGGTTGAAGCGGCGCGTGCCGGCGAACAGGGCCGTGGCTTTGCCGTGGTCGCTACCGAAGTGCGCAACCTGGCCCAGCGCAGCGCGGCGGCAGCCAAGGAAATCAAGGGCTTGATCGAGGATTCGGTCGAGAAAGTCAACACCGGCAGCGCGCTGGTCGACCAGGCCGGCGCCACCATGGAAGAGATCGTTACCAGCATCCGTCGCGTGACCGATATCATGGGCGAGATCGCCAATGCCAGCCATGAGCAGAGCGCCGGCATCGAACAGGTCAACCAGGCCATCTCGCAGATGGACCAGGTTACCCAGCAAAACGCGGCGCTGGTGGAAGAGGCGGCCGCCGCTGCCGTCTCGCTGCAGGACCGCGCCGTGGAACTGGTCGACGTGGTGGCCGTGTTCCGCCTGCGCGGCGAAGCGGCTGGCCGCAAGCTGGGCGTGGTCGGTGGGCTGCCAGCGCAAAAAGCGCCACGCCGTCCATCGGAGCGTGCGCAGCGCCTGCTGGCCTAAAAATTTGCCTGTAGTCAATTCGCACCAAATCGTGTCAAATTAACGTGCTGTTGCTGCCCCGATGGAATACAATTCCTTGTGGCAGCAGCTTGCCTGGTCTCGCCAGGCAGGGCGTCACGCCTGATGACCACGAAAGATGTTTGATGATGACTTTGCAGTACCGCCTGCCACTGGCGCCACGCGCCTGCCTGCTTGCCCTCTCCCTGACTTTTGCCTTGCCCTTGTCGTGCCTGGCCGCACCGTCATCCAGCGTCGTGCTGGAAGAGCTGACCAGTACCGAATTGCGCGATCGCATCGATCACGGCGCCACCACGGTGCTGATCCCGATCGGCGGCGTCGAGCAGAGCGGTCCGTATATCGCGCTGGGCAAGCACAATGTGCGTGCCGGCATGCTGGCGCGCCAGATCGCGCAAAAACTGGGCAATACCATCGTCGCGCCGGTCGTGTCCTACGTGCCTGAAGGCAGCATTTCCCCGCCGGCCGGCCATATGCGCCATGCGGGTACCATCTCGATACCGCCGGCCGCCTTTGAAGCCGTGCTCGAAGGCGCGGCCGCCAGCCTGCGCCAGCATGGCTTTCGCGACATTATCTTTATCGGCGACCATGGCGGCTACCAGAAGAATGAACAGAATGTCGCGACCAAACTGAACCGCGCCTGGAGCAAGGGTGGCAAGGGTGCGGATGCACGCGCCTGGGCCTTGCTCGACTACTACGACATTACCCAAACCAAATATATTGCCGAACTGCAGAAGCGCGGTTTCAGCACCGCCGAGATCGGCCTGCATGCTGGACTGGCGGACGCGGCGCTGATGCTGGCGACCGACCCGTCGCTGGTGCGCAGCGAAGCCATGGCTCATGGCGCCAGGCCCGGTGTGGCCGACGGCGTGCGCGGTGACGCCACGCGAGCCACGGCAGAGCTTGGCCAGATCGGCATCAAGTTGCAGGTCGACACCTCGGTAGCGGCCATCAAGCAATTGCTGCAGCACAAATAATTCTTTCCACCCGGCCGCCAGCAGGTGTCCGGCATTTGCAACGAAAATACGCGAACCGACATGAAAATACTCCAACGACGCACCATCGTCACCGTTACTGCCCTGGCCGCCGCACTCGCCGGCCTGGGCGTGGCCAGCCAGGTCATCGGCGCCGCAACCCCGGCCCCGGCACCAGCAGCGGCGCCTGCCGCCGCGCCTGCCTATTCGCCGCTGCCCGGCATGCCGCCGCTGGTCGATCCCAAAAATGTTTATGGCAGCATCGGCCCGTCCAATATGAACGCCGTGGTCAAAGACCATTTGCCGCGCGTCTACGTGCCCAACCTGCGCTCGAACGATGTATACGTGATCGATCAGGAAAGCCTGAAAGTCGTCGACAAGTTCAAGGTCGGCATGGGCCCGCAGCACGTGGTGCCGTCGTGGGATTTGCGCACCCTGTGGGTGGCCAACAATGCCGAGCGTACCGACAAGGGCAGCCTGACGCCGATCGACCCGTTGACGGGCAAGCACGGCAAGGAAGTGCCGGTCGACGATCCCTACAATATGTATTACACGCCGGACGGCAAGTCGGCCATCGTGGTGGCCGAAGCGCGCCACCGCCTGGACTTCAGGGATCCGAAGACCATGGCGGTGCAGTATTCGATCGACACGCCTCAGTGCGGCGGCATCAACCATGCCGACTTTTCGAACGATGGCCGCTACGCCATGTTCACCTGCGAGTTCGACGGCACCATCGCCAAGATCGACCTGGTGGGCCGCAAGGTCGATGGCTACCTGAAACTGCAGATGCCGGCCAAGCGTTTTGCCGAGTCCGGCCCGGTAGGCGGTCCGGCGAATGAGATTTGCAGCGTCAAGAAGGGCATGCCGCAGGACATACGCATTTCGCCGGACGGCAAGAAATTCTTTATCGCCGACATGGACGCTGACGGCGTGCACATCGTCGATGGCGCCACCTTGAAGGAAATCGGCTTTATTCAGACCGGCGTCGGCGCGCACGGCCTGTACCCCAGCCGTGACGGCAAGAAATTGTATGTGGCCAACCGCGGTACGCACCGCATCCATGGCAAGCGCAATGGCAAGGGCAGCGTCAGCGTGATCGACTTCGCCACCGAAAAAGTGGTGACGCAGTGGGTGATCCCGGGCGGCGGCAGCCCCGACATGGGCAACGTCTCGGCCGACGGCAAATACCTGTGGTTGTCCGGCCGCTTCGACGACGTGGTCTACCGCATCGACACCACCAGCGGTGTAGTGTCGAAGGTCAAAGTGGGCCAGGAGCCGCACGGCCTGACCGTGTGGCCGCAGCCGGGCCGCTATTCGCTGGGCCATACGGGCAATCTGCGCTAAGGATGGCATGAAACGAGGCAGTACCTTGTACGCTGACGGCAACGGCCGTTATGCGTATGTCAGCGCGGGCTTTTCCTGGCCCGCTTTCTTCCTCGGTCCACTGTGGGCGGTCGCCAAGCGCCGCTGGTGGTGGCTGTTGCCGATGTTTTGCCTGGACGTCGTCCTGTCGGCCAGCGCCGAACTGGCCGATAGCCAGGGCAGGGAGGCGGCGTTGCTGCTGGCCAGCTGCGCGCAGCTGTCCTACCTGCTGATGCGCGGCTGGTATGGCAACCGCTGGCTGGCGGCATCGCTGGAGCGCCAGGGCTATACGCGGGTCGGCTGAAGCAACAGTAACGGTATGTTTACGCCCGTCCCTTACCGGACGGGCGTTGTTGTTTGCGGCGCCGGCTGGGGTCGAGCGTTGATGCCGGCGTTCGCCACGGGCGCGCTGTTGGCATCGATAAAGGTGCTGACACGGTCCAGCGTGGGCGCCAGCATGCGCAAGGGGCCGGCCAGCGAGGCGACCAGGGTGGCGTGGCTGACGCCATCGAGATACTGCTCCGTCACGGGCCGGCCCTGCGCGCGCAAGGCTGCCGCCAGGCCGCCGGTATTGCGCTGCGGATCGACCAGCTTGTCGCGGCCAGGACGCGGGGCGATCAATAGCGCCGGCGGCGGCGCCGCCGTTACATGGTTGATCGGCTGCGAGGAAGCAGGGGTGTCGGGAAAGAAAAACACGGGCTTGGCGTCCGGGTTCTCGATCGGCAAGAAGTCATACGGGCCGGCCAGGCCGATCCAGCCGCGCAAGTCTTGCGGGCGCATGCCGTGGCGGCCCAGCAGGCTGGCGTCGAGTGCCACCATGGCCGCGTTATAGGCGCCCGCGCTATGGCCCATGACGAACAGGCGGGCCGGGTCGCCGCCATAACGGCGTACCTCAAGCGTCGTCCAGGCCACGGCGCTGGCCGCATCCTGCAATATTTCCGGGTAATGCACTTCAGGGTACAAGCGGTAGTCGGCGATCACGGCCACATAGCCGCGCGAGGCCAGCGCATGGCCGACAAAAGCATAGTCTGCCCGCTCGCCCGTGCTCCAGTTGCCGCCGTAAAAAAATACCACCACCGGTGAAAGCCCGGCGTGGTTTTTTGGCGCATACACATCGAGTTTCTGGCGCGGCAATGGTCCATACGGCAGCGCAAGCGTGACCGTCGATGCGCTGCCGGACGACAGCGCGTTGATGGCACCCAGCGGCGAGCAGGCGACCAGGCCGGCTGCCAAGGGGATGATGGCCAGCAAAGCCAGCTTGGTGGCGCGCGCAATGCTCATATTCATACTCATACTCATGGGACCGGTCGGTTTGTGATAGTTGCCTCAGTGTAGGTCAAGCAGGGCGGCAGGCGCACACTGCTGGGGTCAACGCTCATGAGTCAATGCTCATGATCGTTATCCGAAGGCTGCAGCAGCCATCTGCGGGCCGTGGCGATCACCGCGTCGGACAAGGTGCGCGTGAGCGGCGTCTGGATATCCCAGGCATGCCAGGTCAACGGCACGTCGAGCGCCTGGCCGGCCGCCACGTCGACCAGCCGGCCGGCGGCCAGTGCCGTTTCCGCCTGCAGCAAGGGCACCATGCCGTAGGCGTAGCCCATCTCGATCAGGCGCACGAAGTCGCGGGCCGAGCCCAGCACATGGTGCGGGTAGCGGCCCGTATAGCCGAGCCGGTGCTCCAGGTAGCGTTCGTGCAGCGCGTCCTTGCTGCCGAAGGTGATGGCGGGTGCCTGGTTGACGGCCTCGGCAGTAAAGCCGTCGGCAAACCACTGTGCGGCAAACGCTGGCGAGGCCACGCACAGATAGCGCATGCCGCCCAGCGCAGTGGCAGTGGTGCCCGCCACCAGGTCGGTAGCGCTGGTGACGCAGGCAAATACGCGCCCCTCGCGCAGCTGGCTCAGGGTGTGGTCCTGGTCATCGAGGCGTATATCGAGCAGGCACGAGGGCGGCGTCAACAGCGGCCCCAGCGCTTCCGGGATCCAGGTGGCGGCGCTGTCGGCGTTCACTGCAATCGCCAGCTCGGGCAGGCGGGTGGTCGGGCCGGGCTGGGCGTCGAGCGCCGCTTCCAGCAGCTTGACTTGCCGGTAGTGGGCGATCAGGCGCTGGCCCGCTTCGGTCGGTGCCGGCGGGTGGCTACGGATAACCAGCAGCGTGCCCTCCAGGTTCTCCAGCGTGCGGATGCGCTGCGAGACTGCCGGCTGGCTGATGGCCAGTGCTTGCGCCGCCTTTTCAAAGCTGCCCAGGCCGATCACGGCATCGAGCGCCGCCAGCCCCCGGTAATCGACTACGCGCATAAGCATCTCTTATATATGTTTAGAATCATTGATTATACTTATATTTACTTTTTCTTTACACTGCTGTCTTAGGGTAACAACTTCCTCCGCGCGCGGCACAGTCAGCAACGCTGACATCATCGCGCCCACCGTCCTTCTACCTTTTACAGCCTCGCCGAGCGTCCTGCCGGCCTGGCGTGGGCGGCTGCGCGCCAGGGGAAAGCATCGATAAAGGAATGAACATGGATAGCGCAATCTTCTTGAAAGGCATGGGCCTGGGCGCCAGCCTGATCGTGGCCATCGGCACGCAAAACGCGTTCTTGCTGAAACAGGGCCTGAAACGCCACTATGTGCTGACTTGCATTCTGGTTTGCCTGGCGTGCGACGCCTTGCTGATCTCGGCCGGCGTGGCCGGCATGGGCACGGTGATCGCCAACAACCCCAACTTCCTGCTGTGGGCCAAGGCTGGCGGCGCCACCTTCCTGATCGCCTACGGGCTGCGGGCGGCCAAATCGGCATGGCGTCCTGCCGCCTTGACGGCCTCGACCGCCAAGGCGCCGGAAGGCTACTGGGCCGTGATCGGCGCGGCGCTGGCGTTCAGCCTGCTGAACCCGCACGCCTTTCTCGACACGGTGATCCTGCTGGGCTCGATTGGCGGCCAGCACGAGGGCAGCGGCCGCGTGTACTTTGCCGGCGGCGCCATCATGGCCTCGGCGCTGTGGTTTTTCGTGCTGGGCTTTGGTGCGCGCTATCTGGCGCCGGTGTTTGCCAGGCCCATGGCCTGGCGCGTGCTAGACGGCATTATCGCGCTCGTGATGTGGGCGATTGCGGCCTCGCTGTTCCTGTAAGCAGGCCCGCTGAAGGCGGCAGGGATTTCTGCTAAGGTAGGGTTTTATGAATCAGTCCACAGCGCCATTATCATGACCTTGAGCACGCCAGTATCCCTGCATATCGTCTGCCCCCATTGCGACGCCGTCAACCGCCTGCCGCCCGCGCGGCTGCGTGAGCAGCCCACCTGCGGCAAGTGCCAGAAGGACTTGTTTACGGGGGCACCGGTAGACCTGTCGAGCGCGCGCTTCCTGAAGCATATCGAGCGCACCGACATTCCCGTGCTGGTCGACTTCTGGGCGCCGTGGTGCGGGCCTTGCCGCACCATGACCCCGTTCTACGCCCAGGCCGCGCAAACCCTGGAGCCGGCGTTTCGGGTGGTCAAAGTCAATACCGAAGCGTCGCAGGACATCGCCGCCCGCTTCGCCATCCGCAGCATCCCCACCCTGGCGCTGTTCCAGAACGGCATGGAAGTGGCGCGCCAGCCTGGCGCGGTCGATGCCAACACGATTGTCAGCTGGGCGCGCGCGAAGGCACAGCGCGGCTGACGATGCGTGGTGGTCCATGCCGACATGAAACCGAATTTGCATGAATTTCGATCATTGTGGCAAATTCGCGTCACCGGCCATTTTGCTGTGTTCAGAATGAAAACGTGGGTATTTTCCATGTTGCTCGATCACGCAGAAATCTTTCCTGACAGAATATTGTTGCTATTTAATATGCAATACCGCAATATTGCTCCAGGACAGCTTGATTCTCAAGTTAAACGCCACCACGCCTCCGTGTCGTCGTCCCGTTCGATGATTCAACTTTGACCTTTGCCCGCCACACTCGCGCGGCCCAGGGAGTCATTAGACCGCGCACTTGATCCTTGTTGCGTCTGATCTAGCAGGCATTACCAAGACTCATGACGTTAACGTGGATATGTGCGTGAAATCACAACCGGGTCCGGAAAATCGGACCCCATTTGGAACGGCCGGCACATCATGCAAACAACAACCTCTAAAACCACCTCAAATTTTGGTATAGGCACCCGTCTTTATCTCGGCTTTGGCTCCATTGTCGCCATCCTGCTGGTATTGCTCACTGTGGCCTACAGCAATTTCTCAAAGCTGAATCAGGCGAATGGCTGGAACGTTCATACCTATGAAGTGCTGGGCGCCAGCCAGGACATGCTTGCGAGCCTGATCAACATGGAGACGGGCGAGCGCGGTTTCGCACTCACCGGCGCCATCGCCTCGCTGGAACCTTACACGGCAGGTCGCGCCGAGTTTCAGAAAAACCTGGCCAAGGTCAAGGCGCTGACATCCGACAACGACAAGCAGCAAGCGCGCTTGAAAACGCTGGAGGATCTGGAACAGCAATGGCGCGCTGCCGCCGCCGAGCCAGCCATCGCGCTACGTAAGGCTGCCAACGCCGACAGCAGCAAGATGGAGGCGGTGATCGTGTTCGAACAAAGCGCCAAAGGTAAATCGATGATGGACCAGATGCGTGCCACGCTGAGCCAGCTGGCCGATGCGGAAAATTCTCTTCTGATCGAGCGCCGCAAGGATGCAGCGTCGCTGCAAAATATTACCAATGCCACTCTGGTCGGAGGCGGTACCCTCGCCGTGGCGCTGGCGGTGTTGCTGGCGATACTGCTGGCGCGCATGGTGCTGGTGCCGCTGCGGGCAATTTTGCGCGCCACCGAAGACTTGCGCAGTGGGGACGGGGATTTGACTTACCGTTTGCCGTCGCAAAGTGCTGAATTCGGACAGGTAGCCAATTCGCTTAATGGTTTCGTCAAGAAACTGCATGACATTATCACCGAGGTGGGCCACGGCACACTGGCCATCGCTTCCGCCAGCCAGCAACTGGCGACTGGCAACCTCGACCTGTCCTCGCGTACCGAGGAGCAGGCCAGCTCCCTGGAAGAAACCGCCTCATCGATGGAAGAACTCACCTCCACCGTCAAGCAGAACGCCGACAACGCCCGCCAGGCTACCGTGCTGGCCGCCAGCGCCACCGAAATAGCAGTGCGCGGAAGCAGTGTGGTGTCTGAGGTAGTGCATACGATGGCCGCAATTAACGACTCCGCCCGGAAGATTTCGGACATCATCGGCGTGATCGACGGGATTGCATTCCAGACCAATATCCTGGCGCTGAACGCGGCTGTCGAAGCCGCCCGCGCCGGTGAACAAGGTCGTGGCTTCGCGGTAGTCGCCACCGAGGTGCGCAACCTGGCACAACGCTCGGCGACGGCAGCCAAGGAAATCAAGACACTCATCAACGATTCGGTCAACAAGGTCGATACCGGTAGCAAACTGGTAGGGGCCGCCGGCAGTACCATGGACGAAATCGTCGCTAGTGTTCGGCGCGTAACCAATATCATGGAAGAAATCAGTGCCGCGAGTGCTGAACAGGAATCCGGGATCATGCAGATTAACCAGGCCATCAGCGAAATGGACAGCGTGACCCAGCAAAATGCCGCGCTTGTAGAAGAAGCGGCGGCCGCTTCCGAGGCCATGCAGGACCAGGCCCGCCAATTGGAGCAGGTGGTCGGTGTGTTCAAGCTCGACAGCACTCGCAGCGCCCCCGCCAGGCCCGCCCATGTCTATTCCGGTAGACCGCAGAGCAAGCCGTCACGGCGCATTGCGATAGCGTAGTTCTGATGATGGTAATGGCGCGCGCTATGCCGGTGATTGCTGGCCAGCCGGCGGCAGCGACCAGACATACTCCACTTCTTCGTCCACACCCGAGCAGGTGAGCAGCAGCTCGGCCGGTTCCGGCGACAGGGTGGCAATCTCATCCTGGAACGCCATCACCGCCTTCAGCATCTGCAGATGAAACTGCTTGTTGACACGCAGCTCGCCGATTTCCTGCCGCGCGATATTGACCAGGGCGAAGTCGCCCAGCGTCAGACTCCTGCCGCCATTGGCCGGCCACTGGCTCGCTTCCTTGAGGTCACCGTCGGCCAGCGCTTCCAGGAAATACTCAAGGCTGACCGTGTTCGATTCCTGCACTGCGCGTTGCGAGCTCGCTTTCGTATCGACGCATACCGACACGGCGCGCGATGCATGGTCATGGTAAAACGCAAACGTGTACACCGCGATATTGCGGGACTTGATTTCATCGATCGCTGCGCGCAGTATCGTGTGGAAAAATTCGGCCGCTGTGGACATGGTGAGCAAGGCTTTCTGGTAGGGAGTGAAGGCCGGAAGTATAGCCCAGGCGCCTGTGGCGCAGTGCGCCGCAAGGCAGGCCGATAGTGTACAGTCCGCATGTTTCCTTCAACGTCCAGGCACCTTTCATGCCACCTTTCATGTCACCTTTCATGCTCGTCAAACTGTTATCCACGATCTTGCTGGCGCTGCTGTCCGCCGGCGTGCAGGCAAGCACTGCTGCCACCGATCTGGTCGCCGCCGCCCGCAGCCAGGTCGGCGTGACCCTGTCTTACGATCCCCGCTACGTGCGCCTGTCGTATCCGGGTGGCGACGTGCCGCTCGACAGTGGGGTGTGCACCGACGTAGTGGTGCGCGCCTACCGCAAGCTGGGGGCCGACTTGCAGGTGCTGGTGCACCAGGACATGAGGCAGGCGTGGGATCTCTACCAGAAGAAGGGGCGCTGGCAGATGAAGGCGCCGGACCGCAATATCGACCATCGCCGCGTGCCGAATCTGGCGACGTTTTTCGGTCGCCACGGCAGCAGCTTGCCGGTCAGCCAGGATGGCGCCAGCTACAAGCCGGGCGATATTGTCACCTGGATGTTGCCGGGCAATCTTACCCATATCGGCATCGTCAGCGACCGGCAGGCCGCTGGCGGCGTGCCCCTGATCATTCATAATATCGGCGCCGGCGCGCGCGAAGAAAACATCCTGTTTGCCTATCGCGTTACCGGGCATTACCGCTGGCAGGGCAAATAATCAGGCTGGCAGGGGCTGCATATCCTGCAAGATGCCCAGCAGTATGCCGAGCGCCGCGTCGATATCGAGCGTATCGATGGCGCCAAAGCCCAGCAAGAGCCCCTTCCGGTTCGGCGCGCCGTGATAAAACGGCGCGATCGACTGCAGCCCCACGTCGGCCCGGCGTGCGATACGCAGCAATTGCGCTACATCAAGGGGCACATGGTCATGCACCAGCGCTGCTGCGTGAAAGCCAGCCGTCGCCGGCACCAGCGCAAACCACGGGGCCAGCGGGCCATCGAACCAGTGCCGCAGCCGCTCGCGCCTGCCCGCATACACGTCATGGCAGCGGCGTATATGGCGCAGCAAGTGGCCATCGTCAATAAAGCGTGCCAGCGCCAGCTGCATCAAGGTGGGCGCATGCCAGTCCGTCAGGTGCTTGACGGCCTGCACAGCGCGCACCAGCGCAGCGGGCATCACTACATAACCCATGCGTAATTCCGGCAGCATGGTCTTGGAAAAACTGCCCACATGGGCCACCAGGCCGTGGCGGTCCATGCTTTGCAGCGCGTCCGTGGGCCGGCCTTCGTAGCGGAAGGCGCTGTCATAATCGTCTTCGATAATAATCGCGCCCAACTGGCCCGCGCGCTCCAGCAGTGTTTGGCGGCGCGCCGTGTTCATCGGCATGCCCAGCGGGAACTGGTGGGTCGGCGTGGCATAGATCAGCCGCGTACCATCGGGTATCTGCGCCACGACCATGCCTTGCTCGTCCACTGCCACGCCCACCACGTGCGCACCCATGGCCTCGAACAACTGGCGCGCCATCGGGTAGCCAGGCTCTTCCACCACCACCACATCGCCCGGTTCCAGCAGGGTGTGCGCCAGCAGCGACAAGGCTTGCTGCGCGCCATTCGTGACGACGATCTGTTCGGGCGTGCACACGATGCCGCGGGTGAAGGCGGCGTGGCCGGCGATCGCCGTGCGCAGCGCAAGCAGCCCTGCCACCGGCGCGTAGTTGCCGCGCTCGCCGCGTTCCTGGCGCAATGCCGTCTGCACGCAGCGCCGCCATTCGTCGTGCGGAAACAGGGCGGGCGTCACGCGCCCGCCGATAAAGGCGTAGCGCGCAAGTTCGCTGCGCGGTCCGTGCGCCAGCGGCGGTGCCAGGGCTTCCCAGCGCGCCAGGCGAGCGCTGCTGGCAAGCAGGGCGTCGCCAGGGCGGAGCTGCGGTTTGGTTTGCGGCGTTTGCACAAAGCTGCCGACGCCGACCTTGCCCACCAGCAGTTGCTCGTAACCGAGCTTGTCATACACGTCCGATACGGTCTTGCGCGACAGCCCCAGCTGGCTGGCCAGCAGGCGCGAAGGCGGCAACTGCTGGCCATCGGGCAAGCGCCCGCTGCGTATTGCCTCGCTCAACTGGCGGTATAACTGGCCGCCCAGGTCGCGCCTGCCTTCCAGGCTGATATGTAATTCCATGGTGATGGTCTGCTGTTTTCTGTTGATATTGGCCTGCCGCAGCCCACCGCCGCGCTTCTACAATGATGCATCTTTTTTCACAAGGAGCATCATCATGACACAGCAACGTATCGACTTCCTGCAAGCTTCGCCCGACGCCGTCAAGGCCATGCGCGCGCTGGAAGCGGCCATCGCCGGGCTGGGCATTGAACATTCGCTGATGGAACTGATACGCCTGCGCGCCTCGCAGATCAATGGCTGCGCGTTTTGCGTCGACAAGCATACCAGCGACGCGCGCAAGGCCGGCGAAACCGAGCGCCGTTTGTATGCGGTTTCCGTCTGGCGCGAAACGCCGTTCTTTACCGCGCGCGAACGGGCGGTACTGGCCTGGACCGAAGCGCTGACGCTGATGGCGCAAGCCCATCCGTCGGACGACGCCTATGCAGCGCTGGCAGCCGAACTGACGCCGGCCGAGATGGTCAACGTGACACTCGCCATCGGCACCATCAATACCTGGAACCGGCTGGCGGTAGGTTTTGGCAAGATGCCTGTCTGAGGCTAACGTTCGTTTGCGTACAGACGACCTTACTGGCGCTGCTTAAGCTCATCCCACGATTTACCAGCCAGGAGCAGTCATGGAAGCACACGCCGACCAAACGCCGCAGCAGCAGGAAGAAGCACGCCGCGAATTCATCGCCGAACTATGGCGCCGTTTTGAAGCCCTGCAAGACTGGGCGGTGGGCCACTGGCCTGACCAGCAGCATCCATTGAGCTCGGCCGACTTCGTCGAGTCGCGCAAGGAAATCCTCGGCCTGCGCTCGCCGGCCGGGCCCTTGAACCAGCCCGCGCAACAGTCTGAAGCCGAGCCGGAGGATGGCGGCGCGCAGTACCGCGACGTCACGCCTGCGCCTTGGCCTTGAGGAAACCCTCATCGAAGGGCTGGGGTCGGACCCTGCAGGGTCCGACCCCGATCTTTGCCGCTGGGTTTTTACTTATACTTTCGCGTCAGCTTTTCCCTGCGCCAGCACCCAGCAAATCAGCGCTACCACCAGCCCACCCATCACGCCATACGCGAGATTGAGTGCGCTGTCGAACAGCAGCGGTGCGACCAGTCCGGATACCAGCGCGAACAGCAGCATCTGGATAAATGACTGCATCGACGACGCCAGGCCGCTGTTGTTGGGGAAGTGATTCAGCGCCATCAGGGTCATCGGCGGCATCGCCAGCGACAGCGCGAACGAGTAGAAGAACAGCGGCAGCACGGCCCACGGCACTTCGGCAGCAAAGAAGTAGTTGTAGACGATATTGACGGCGGCCGCCACCAGCATCAGGGCAAAGCCGGCCCACACCATCTGGCGCTGGCTGTAGCGATGAGCAATCTTGCTCGACAGCGCAGAACCGAACACCATGCCACTGATCAAAGGAATGAACAGCCAGGCAAACGCCGTTTCAGGCAGGTGCAGGATATTGATAATGAAGTAGGCGGCCGATCCGATATACAGGGCGAAGCCGCCGAAGGCCGCGCCGATGGCGGTAGACAGCAGCAGGAACTGGCGGTGGCACAGTACCTTCCAGTAATTGACGGCGATGCTGCCCAGGTGAAAAGCGTGGCGCTGTTGTTTCGGCAGGCTTTCCGGCAGCGCGCGCCAGACGACAACAAACATCAGCACACCGAAGGCAGTCAGGAACCAGAAGATCGCCCGCCAGCCCAGGCCCACCTGCAGCCAGCCGCCCAGCACCGGTGCAATCGCCGGCGCCAGTGCAAACACCATCATGATGTGCGAGAGGATTTTTTGTGCTTCGGCGCCCGAGTAGCGGTCCTGCACGATGGCGCGCCCGATCACGGAACCGGCGCCGGCCGACAGCCCTTGCAGTACGCGCCAGGCCAGCAGCCAAGCCAGCGACGGCGCCAGCGCGGCGCCGACCGAGGCGATCACATACAGCACCAGCGAGACCAGGATCACCGGGCGGCGGCCGAACGAGTCCGACAAGGTGCCGTAGAACAGCATCATGAAGGCAAAGCAAAACAGGAAAAAGCTCAGGGTCTGCTGCACCAGCAGGGGGCTGGCGTTAAAATCGGTGACGATGGCGGGGAAAGACGGCAGATAGGTATCAATGGCCAGCGGTCCGACCATCGCCAGGCCCGCCAGTATCCAGGTTAATAATTTAGTCATGTTCTACAGTGATTTTGTCAGTCCGCCATTTTACGCCAGCGGACACGATGTTGTTGGTGGGTGCGCTGGTTAGCCTGTCGATATCTGTTTTTCGCATATCGATGCATGATTTGCTTCCTTGGTTTGGCAGGCAGCAGCCGCTAAGCTTGGGCGACCCGGCGTGCGCGCCGTTTTCCTTGGAATGAACAGCCATGCACAGCATTGATATTTTGGCCGATACCGCAGTCGATACCGCAGCCGATACTGGGGCCAGCGTTGACGACACGGTCCAGTGGAATCTCGGACCCGTGATTGCGGCGCTGCGCTTGTCGCGCGAAGAAAAGCACAAGATCCGCCACAATGGCCGCGTGCGCGAACTGCCGTCGCGCGCGGCGTTGACCACCATCGTCAACGGTCTGTCGGCAGCGCTGTTTCCCACCCATTACGGGCGCCCCAATCTGACCGATGAAAGCATCGATTATTTTGTCGGCGACACGCTCAACACCACCCTCAACCGCCTGAGCGAGCAAGTGCGGCGTGGCCTGCTGTTTTCCGTGGTGCCTGGCGACGTGCACCTTGACGCCAGCGACGACGCGCTGGCATCAAAAGCGCGCGACATCACGCGCGCGTTTGCTGCCAGCCTGCCCGAGATTCGTGCACTGCTGGTATCCGACGTGCAGGCTGCCTACGCTGGCGACCCGGCGGCCACTTCCGTGGCCGAAATCATGCTGTGCTATCCCGGTACCATTGCCATTTTGTACCACCGCCTGGCGCACCGGCTGCACACGCTCGGCTCACCGTTCCTGGCGCGGCTGGTGGCCGACATCGCCCATACCCTGACCGGCATCGACATCCACCCTGGCGCGCAGATCGGCGCAAGCTTCTTTATCGACCATGGCACCGGCGTGGTGATCGGCGAGACCGCCGTTATCGGCGAGCGCGTGCGCCTGTACCAGGCCGTCACCCTGGGCGCCAAACGCTTTCCTGCCGACGCATCGGGCGTGCTGATCAAGGGTACGCCGCGCCACCCCATCGTCGAAGATGACGTGGTGATCTACGCCGGCGCCACGGTGCTGGGGCGCATCACGATCGGCGCAGGGTCGACGGTGGGCGGCAATGTGTGGCTGACGCACAGCGTGCCGGCGAACAGCAATGTGTCGCAGGCACACAGCCGACATGATTAATACCGGGGTCAGACCCGCCGGGTCTGACCCCAGCCTGCCGTTGCGTACAGTTTTCCAACGGATTTGCGTTGCGTTTAGCGCGCCATCGCCTCATAGCGCGCCACCGCCACGCCATCCTTCAGCAGCAGCAACTGCTGGCCGTCAAAGCGATAGCCATTGACTGTGCCCAGGCTTTTCAGCAGCCGCTTCTCCAGGTCCATGTCGTCTTTTTCGCAAGCCATCATGGTGCCGGCGAACTGCGAGAACGTCAAAGTGCTGCTGCCGTTGGTGCCGTAGGCGCCCATCATCTGGTTGCAGCCGCTATAGCCGCTGACACGGCCGTCGTTGAAGACGATAGTCACGTCGCGCTGGCGCGGCAGCGTGCGTTTCACTGCCTGGCCATTGAGCTGCTTGAGTTTCCAGGTGGTGCCGGCCAGTGGCGGCGCGGGTTTGGCCGGTGCGCTGGCGGCAGGCGCGCTGCTGGCCTGGCTGGCGGGCGGGTTTTGCGCGCAGCCGGCGATCAGCAGCGTGGCGGCAAGCACGGGCAGGGTGCGGGAAAATGTCAACATGGCGGTCCTTATCGTAAACAATGGCGGCAGATTAGCAGAAGTGTGCCGGGCAGGCGCGTACGCATGCCAGTGCATTTACGGTTTTTCACTGTCCAGGCGAGTGGCCAGCGCGTTGCGCGCGGCGGCGGCATAAGCGCGGCAGGCGCCAGCATCGACAAACGCGTCAACCCCTTTGTCGGCGCTGGCCGCCAGCCTTTGCCACAGCATTGATGCCTGCGGATGCGCCGACACCAGCACATCGCAGGGCAGCTTTTCCAGCAGCGCAAAACTATGCGAGAAGTCGTCCAGTACGTTCGGATATTCGCAGCTGGCGCTGAATTTGAAGCCGGGGCGCGATACGGCTTCCAGGCTGTCCGCATACACCATCTCCAGGCAGCGGCCGGCCTCGCACGATTGCCAGCTCCACGACATGCCGCCCGGCGTATGGCCGGCAGTAGCGTGGGCGGTGAGCTTGATTGGGCCGAGCGTGTAATGGCTGCCATCGCGCGCCAGACGCATGTCGGTCACGGGTGGAAATTTGGCGGCCGCATGGTATTGCGGATCGTCCGGCCCCACTTCGCCAGCCGCCAGGTCCAGCGCCGACGACGGGCTGGCGTAGACCAGCGCATCGCTGCGCCGCTGCAGTTCGGCCAGGCCGCCCGCATGCTCGGCATGGCCATGCGAATTCATGATCATCCTCACGTCCTCGATGCGAAAGCCCAGCGTGGCGATATTGGCGATAATGGTGCTGCTTGAGTCAGGCAGGCCGGCGTCGATCAGCACATGGCCTTCGCTTGACGTGATCAGCACCGAGCTGGCGTCCTGTGTGCCCACATAATAGGTGTTGGCAAACAGGCGGAACGGCGCCGGGTTTTGCGCCTGTGCCAGCAGCGGCGCGGCCAGCAGCACGGCAAGTACGCGGGGAAGGAGAGGGGGCATTGCGGTCCTTGTCAGTGGCCAGGGTAGCCCATGCTGACATGGAACGGGGCGCTGCGCAAATGCGGTGGTGTGTTATACATTGGCAAGCAGGTCTTGCAGCTTCATGCTTCGGCCCGGGTCTTGCCAGCAATTGGAGGCCGCCGCCGGGCACTGGCATTCAGCGCCTGGCCGGCTTGCGCGTCACACCAAGGATTGAGTACCAAGAGGACTTTCCATGAAGCAAATTCTTCCATATATCAGCGTTGGGCTGGACGAAGGAAACAGGTGCGTTATTGTCGTCGAGGATTATGAACTTTTCGACTTCATTGAAGACTTCCTTGGCGAAGAATGCGATTTGGCATACGAGTATCGAATCAGCAAGGAGCGACCGGGGGGAGAAATTATCACCATGTTTTTTCCACTCGGTGTCGCTCCTGAAATTATTGAAGCGAGCTTGGCGAACCTGTCCCCTGCAGAGGTCGAACGAGTATACAAGCTCAATAATTAAACCGTCGCCCAACTTTCCAACGCCTGCATTGGGGCGAATTCAGCTTGACGATGCAGCCACCGGATTTTCACCTTGCAAGCTGCTATGCTGGGTCGAACGGCCAGGTTCGGCCAGAAGCAGCCATTCGCGCCAACGTGACAAGGTGTGATTTTTCCCCCTTGGCAATTTGTTACTCTCTATTGCTTTTCATAACGACGAGCCCCTAGGGCATGACGTGACGGTATCGCATTGCGTCTACCTGTTTGTAAAAATTAGCAATATAATTAATCGAAGGCTCTGAATGTATATTGTTGCTCCCCTATTCTTTGTCGCAGGTGCTGCCCTGCTCGTTTTCGGTTTCAGGAAAAATAATCGAAAACTACTTACCTTCGCAGCATGTCTGTGGCTTGTCTCCGGCGCATGGGACGATTTCTCGGAAGGTTTTATAAATGGCGTGAACAACAACTCCCCAGCAGTGTCAGCTTCGCATGCCCCATAACGTGCGCGCCTCTTTAGCCAAGCAGGATATGTAGCTTGCCTGGCGTCCGTTTTCGGACAAGAGCGGTCGTTGGAACAAGTAAGTTCCCGATCAGGCTACTAGGAAAATAGCTAAAAAATGGATCATAAAACGGCGCAGACGCTGATGGCTGTCTACAAACGTATAGGCGAGGTCATGAACGAAGCGGATAGCATCATTCGGGCGCTGCCGGAGAACGAGCGGTCTGAGCATTTACGCGGCCTTGGTGACATGATGGGACACCTCTGGTTCAAGCTTCAGCTTCCGGTTGTTCGCGAGCACCGGGATCTGGATCCGGATGGCGATCGCTTCCAGAAAAAAACTAATCAAGAGCGATGAGGTATGGCTGCTTTGGGGTGACAGCTATCGGCCAAAAGCGGTCGTTCATCAAACTCCTCTTCATCGGGTTTTTGATACCAATTGATAGGCGTGCCAGCATGGCATAATCGCTAGCGATTATGCTCAGATAACTTTGCGTTAATTTCGAATTGTCTATATGACCAAGAACCGAGTTCCAATGTATCCACGGGATGGCGCCGCCTCATTTGAATTGCCCTCTAAAAAAGAAGGGACGATTCAGCGAATGATTCCACTTGGGGAGTTTGCCGAGATGTTCACTGAGGAAGAGACGTTTAAAGTTCAGAGTCCCGAATCAGTAGATCCCGCAAGAGCAAATCCGCATGCAATGTGGGTTACAGCAAAGATTGCAGATGTTGGATCGTCTTCTCCCATAGTGGCAAGGACACTTATCATGGCATATGACATGCTGAAAAGCCGTATTCCGTTAAGCGATCCTGAGAAGATAAGAAACGTGCTTCTGCTAATGCATAAGATCAAGAACAATCTTCTGCAATGCAGCCACTCCTCGGCCACTTACATTGAAGCTGAGAAAGAGCAAGCTGAGGTGTTTGCGAATACAGTTCAAGGAGGCGGCACCCGAGCGTACGCAAACTTCCCTGTCGTTCCCGAAATCGAATCAACGGTCACGAATTTCCTTATCTCCGCTCGGCGAATCATTACTGAGGTTTGCCAAATTCCTGTTCACTTTTGGGGCACGAAGCAAACTCATAGTTCACTCGACTATCTTCTCGACAAGGAATTGGTACCCCGTCTTGGCAACGAACACCGAATGGTCGTCTGGTTCAAAGAGAGAGCCGATATAATCAGAAGGATTATCGAGTTTCGAAACGGGCAAGAACATGGGACCACAACTAAGGGAGCAAAGCTCGTAATTAAGAATTTTGAGCTACTACCGACCAATGAAGTACATGTTCCTTTGTGGTATTTGGACGGACAAAGGCCCACTTCTATTGCTGAGGAGATGCCGATTATCGTAGAGGCCTTAGTTGAATTCGCAGAAACGATGTTAGTCGGCTGTATTGATGCGACCTTGCCTGATTTTCCACCGATGATGTTGGTGCAAGTAGAGCCCAAACCAGTGTGTCCTGTCCAGTACGAGCTCATCGTTGACGCTTCACGTCTAAAGTTTCCAACTGCGGAGCAGGAAGCTAAATAGGTATGCAGGTTGAGATCCGCATTTTTGTCATTGTCCTGCAAACGCGGCTTCGACGGTTGGGTAAGTCTTGGATCGAAGGCACTTCCATCTCAAGCGTTGAGAAATTCCAAAGTCCGCTTCGGGGCGGAAGCAGTCCTTCCTCAACACTGATGTGATGGCAGCCCCCGGCTGAGCGCTGGCGATGGAGTGGATGTGTATAGTCAAGCCGCCAGCGCGGCGGCGTTGCTTGTGATACTCACTTGCCGCCCTGCGTGGCTTGCCGGCAGGCGCGCGCCGTTGCCGAAAACCTTGTGGCGCAAGCTGCCCTCGTCGTACTGCGTGCGGTAGCGGCCGCGCCGCTGCAGTTCGGGCACGATATGTTCAACCACATCGGCCATGCTGTCGTGGGCGACGGCAAAAGCCAGGTTGAAGCCGTCGATGCCGGTATCAATCATCCAGCTTTCCAGCTGATCGGCCACCTGCCGCGCGTCGCCGACAATTACCGGGCCGCGGCCACCCAAGCCGATATACTGCGCCGCCTCGCGCACGGTCCAGGTCCGGCCAGGGTCGGCCTGGCTGAACGAGGCCAGCGCCGAACGGCCCGCTTCCGAATCGATATAGTCGATGGTAGCGTCCAGTGGGTAGCGTGAGAAGTCCACGCCGGTCCAGCCCGACAGCAGCACCAGCGCCGCTTCGATATCGATATGTTTGACGTAGTCGTCGTGCTTGGCACGGGCCTCGGCTTCGGTGGCGGCCGTGATGATCAGCGCCTGCGCATAGATGACCAGGCTGTCGCCATCGCGGCCGGCTTGGCGCACGGCGGCGCGCAAGTCGTCCGCATAGCGTTTCACCAACGTCTTGCTGGGACCACTGACAAAAGTCGCTTCCGCATGGCGCGCCGCAAAGCGCGTGCCGCGCGGCGACGTGCCGGCCTGGTACAGCAGCGGCGTGCGCTGCGGCGACGGTTCGCACAGGTGGATGCCGGGTACCTTGTAATGGCGGCCCACGTGGTTGATGGCATGCACGCGCGTGGGCTCGGCATAGATGCCGCGCGCCTTGTCGTTGACCACCGCATCGTCATCCCAGCTTTTTTCCCATAGCTTGTAGACCACGTCGAGATATTCGTCGGCCAGGTCATAGCGCTCGTCATGCCCTAACTGCTGGTCCAGCCCCAGGTTGCGCGCCGCACTGTCCAGATACCCGGTGACGATATTCCAGCCGATGCGCCCGCCGGTCAGATGATCGAGCGTGGAAATGCGCCGCGCGAACGTATATGGATGCTCGTAGGTGAGGGCACAGGTGACGCCGAAACCGAGGTGGGTGGTAGCCTGCGCCATCAGCGGCACCAGCGCCAGCGGGTCGTTCAGTGGCACTTGCACGCCGTGCGTCAGCGCCGCATCGAGGCTGCCCTGGTAGACGTCGTACACGCCGAGCACGTCAGCCAGGAACACCGCGTCGAACAGACCTTTTTCCAGCAGCTGCGCCAGTTCGGTCCAGTGGGCGGGGTCGGTGTAGCGGTGGCTGCGGTCGCGCGCATGGGTCCACAGCCCCGGCGACTGGTGGCCGACGGTGTTCATCTGGAAGGCGTTGAAGCGGATGGTTTTGCTCATTATTTCGATGCCGTTTGCAGCGCCTGCTGGTAGTCCGGTTTGACATAGCCGGCAAAGTGCTGGTTGGTGATGTCGAGGAATTCACGCGAGCGGTAAGCGGCCGCCAGGTCTTTTGCGAACTGCTTGTCCTTGTCGGCGGTGCGCACGGCCACCAGGTTGATGTAGTTGGGCGGGATTTTCTCGGCCAGCAGCGCTTCCGTCAGCTTCAGTCCCGAGGCCAGCGCGAAATTGCCGTTGATGAAGGAGTAGTCGGTGTCGCCCAGCGAGCGTGGCAGCTGCGCCGCTTCCAGCGGCAATATTTTGATTTTCTTGATGTTCACGGCGATATCCTTTTCGGAGGCGCGCACCGGGTCGATATTGTCGCGCAGCTTGACCCAGCCCAGTTGGTCGAGCAGCACCAGCGCGCGCGCCTGGTTGGTCGGATCGTTCGGCAGGCCGACGGTCGAGCCTTCCTTTACTTCAGACAGCGACTTGTGCTTCTTGCTGTACAGGGCGATCGGCGCCGTCGGCACCTGCACCAGGTCCGTCAGGGCCAGCTTGTGTTCGAGCGCGAACTTTTTCAGGTAGACGATATGCTGGAAGGCATTCGCGTCCAGCGAACCTTCGGCCAGCGCGAAGTTAGGCTGGATATAGTCGTTGAACTCGACCAGCCTGACCTTGTAGCCCTGCTTTTCCAGGATCGGCTTGATGCCCAGCTTGATCTGGTCCGCATACGGACCGGCGCTGGCGCCGATGGTGATGTCTTTCGGGTCTTTGGCGTGGGCCAGGCTGGTCGCCAGGGCGAGGCTCAATGCGCTGAGAACAAGGGTGCGGCGGGTCAGGGTCATGGCGGTGTCTCCGTGTGTTGGAAGGGTGTCAGGAATAGGCCGTCGGCTCGGGTACGGTCCCCGATAGCGCATAACGCCCCAGGTCGCGCAGCTTGTAGTCGACCGGGTCGTGCAGCGTGTGCACGCGCACGTTGCGCCAGTAGCGGTCAAAACCATAGCGGGTCGAGGTCGAGCGGGCGCCTGTCAGTTCGAACATCTGGCTGCTGATTTCCAGGCCCGCCTTGTGCGACAAAACTTTAGCTTCGGCCACGGCGATGGCCAGCTGGCCGCGTTCCTGCGCCGTCACCAGGGCACCCTTGCCGAACACCGTGTCGAGTTCCCGGGCGGCCAGGTCAGCCAGCACTTGCGCGGGGCGCAGCAGCAGCCATAGCTGGCCGTAGCGGTGCTGGACCAATGGATCGTCCGCCGCTTGCGCCACGCCGGAGGCAAACCAGGCTTTGGCCTGTTCGCTGGTATAGCTGCGGGCCGCCTCGAAAGCGCCTTCGGCGATGCCCAGGTAGAGATTGCTCATGATCAGTTGCGCGATCTGCGAGCGCACGGTGGCCTGTGGCGTGGCCGCTTGCGCGGGCGCCTGCAGCACCAGCTCCGCCGGCAGGGTCACCTTGTCGAAATGCACGTTGCCGCTGTCGGTCTGGCGCTGGCCGAATGCGCCCCAGTCCGGCTGCACGGTGATGCCTTGCTGGCGCGTGGGCAGGGCGGCGATCAGCGCCGTGTGCGTGGGTGCATGCCAGGCCGATACCGTCAGCCAGTCCGAGCCTACCGAGCCGGACGAAAAACTCTTGATGCCATCGAGAATAAAGCCGTCGCCGCTGTCGGTGGCGGTGACTCTTTTGTCGAGCGGATTGAGGGCATTGCCCCAGAACAGGCGCTCTTCCACCGTCAGTGTCAGCAAACGGCGCTGCTGCTGCGCGTTGCCATACAGCTGCAATCCCGCCAGCTGTAAATGGTGAAAACCGAAGACATGGGCCAGTGCGCTGTCGGCGCGTGCCAGGATGCGGATCACCTGGTACACCAGCGACCAGGAAGCCCCCTGGCCGCCGAACTGCCGGGGAATCGACAGGGTCAAGAGGCCCGATTCGCGTATCCATTCACGCTCTTCGGCCGCATGGCCGCCGGCCTGGTCGCGGACGGTGGCGGTGTCGGCCAGGCGTGCGGCAAGCGCAGTGGCGACGGCGATGGCGTCAGGTGGCGAGACAGGCGCTTGCGGCGCGGTGGCGTAGATAAAAGCAGCGGTCATGGCAGTCATTTCAGAAAATCGATGCAGCCAGTATTGCATCGGAATTGAAGCGCCGTACACGAAGAAAAGCGCGCATGGATATGCAAAAAAATATGATCTGGATGATTGCAGAAGTGCTCCGGGGCGTGGTGGCGCTTTAGTCGGAAAACACATATCGAAGCGCGAAAGCATTCGTTTTATCCGCTCGTTGATGGCGATAGGCTGCACACATATCCAGCAACGCCTATCGACAACCTTCAGGGGACGGACATCACATGAGTATCCTTTTACTGGGCGGCAGCCCGCACATACCTTCCAGCTCCAGCCGCCTGCTGCTGCATATCGGCGAACAGCTGGCGCTGCATGGCCACAGCTATCGCAAGCTCGATGTACGCGACCTGCCGGCGCGTGCGCTGCTGCAGGCCGACTACAGCGATCTTGAGATCGCCAGCGCCGTGCGCGCTGTGGCCGAAGCGGACGCCATCGTGATCGCCACCCCTATTTACAAGGCGTCGTACACGGGCCTGCTGAAAGCCTTCCTTGACCTGCTGCCGCAGGACGGCCTGGCCGGCAAGCTGGTGCTGCCGCTGGCCACCGGTGGCGGCCACGCCCACACCCTGGCGCTCGACTATGCGCTGCGGCCGGTGCTGCACGCGCTGGGCGCCAAGCAGGTGTTTACCAGTATCTACGCCAATGCGCAGCAGCTGGACTGGCATGAAGAGCGTGGCCTGAGCCTGGACGCGGCTATCGAACTGCGGGTGCAGGCCGGTATTGCCGAAGTGTCGGCCGGCCTGTTCATCCTGCAGGGCGCGCGCCTGCCGCTTGCAGTCAACGATGTAGCCCCAGCACACGGGCGCTCGCTGCAGCAGCAACCGTACACACCCTCTTTGCAAACCGCCTGATACACCATTTTCAATTCACAGGAAACCGCCATGACCGATCGCCAGAAGAAACGCCTATCCCGCCGCACTACCGTGGGCTTGCTGTTTGCCACCGTTGCCGGTGTCATGGCGGCCGGCATGCCAGCCATGGTGCAGGCGCAAGCCAGGGCCGAGGTGCGTATCGGTTACCAGAAATACGGCACCTTGACCCTGCTGAAAGGCCGCGGCACCCTTGAAAAGCGCCTGGCCGAGCAGGACGTGGGCGTGAAATGGACAGAATTTCCGGCCGGCCCGGTGCTGCTCGAAGGCCTGAACGTGGGCAGTATCGACTTCGGCACCGTCGGCGAAGCGCCGCCGATCTTCGCGCAGGCGGCCGGCGCCAATCTGGTCTACGTAGGCAATGAACCACCGTCGCCGGCCAGCGAAGCGATCGTCGTGCCGAAGGGGTCCTCCTTGCGTACCCTGGCCGATTTGAAGGGCAAGAAAATCGCCCTGAACAAGGGCTCGAACGTGCATTACCTGCTGCTGAAAGCGTTGGAAAAGGCCGGCGTGGCCTACGCCGATATCCAGCCCGTATTCCTGCCGCCGGCCGATGCGCGCGCCGCTTTCGAGCGCGGCAGCGTCGACGCCTGGGTCATATGGGACCCGTTCCTGGCGGCCGCCGAAAAACAGATTGGTGCGCGCGTGCTGGCCGACGGCAAGGGCCTGGTGGCGAACTACCAGTTCTACCTGGCTTCGCGCACCTATGCTGAAAAAAATCCCGAGATCCTGCGCATCGTGCTGGACGAAGTGGCCAAGGTCGATGACTGGGGCCGCAACAACCCGGACGAAGTGGCGACCATTCTGTCGGCCCAGACGGGCTTGAGCAAGGATGTCGTGGCGCTGGCCGCCTCGCGCTATGCCTACGGCGTCAAGCCGGTGTCGGTCGACGTGATCGCGGCCCAGCAAAAGGTGGCCGACGCGTTTTCCAACCTGAAGCTGATCCCCAAACCGATCGTTGTCAAGGACGCGCTGCTGCCGGCCAGGCAAGTCGCCAACAAATAAACCAACACAGATAGAGCACACCATGTCATTGAATATTTTCTGGTTCATTCCTACCCACGGCGACAGCCGCTACCTGGGTACTTCGCAAGGCGCGCGCGCCGTCGATGCCGACTACCTGCGCCAGGTGGCGGTGGCCGCCGATACGCTGGGCTATGACGGCGTGCTGCTGCCGACCGGCCGCTCCTGCGAAGACGCATGGGTGGTGGCGTCTTCGCTGATCAGCGTGACGCAAAAGCTCAAATTCCTGGTCGCCGTACGCCCCGGCCTGTCGACACCGGGCCTGGCCGTGCGCATGGCCTCTACTTTTGATCGTTTGTCGAATGGTCGCCTGTTGATCAATGTGGTCACCGGCGGCGACCAGGGCGAACTGGAAGCGGACGGCCTGTTCGCCGACCATGCCAGGCGCTATGAAATCTCGGACGAATTCATCAAGGTCTGGCGCGCCACCCTGGCCGGCGAGGGTGGTGCGGCTGGCTACGATTTCGAGGGCAAGCATATCCAGGTCAAGGGTTCCAGGACCCTGTATCCGCCGGTGCAAAAACCGTATCCGCCGCTGTATTTCGGCGGCTCGTCCGAACCTGCGCACGAGCTGGCAGCCGAGCAGATGGACGTCTACCTGACCTGGGGCGAGCCGCCGGCTGCGGTGGCCGAAAAGATCGCCGACATACGCGCGCGCGCTGCCCGCCACGGGCGAACTGTGCGCTTCGGCATCCGCCTGCACGTGATCGTGCGCGAAACCAGCGAACTGGCCTGGCGCGCGGCCGATGAACTGATCAGCCACCTGGACGACGAGGTCATCGCCAAGGCGCAGGCGGCGTTTTCGAAAATGGATTCGGTTGGCCAACAGCGCATGGCGGCCCTGCATGGCGGCAACCGTGACAAGCTCGAAGTGTCGCCGAACCTGTGGGCCGGCGTGGGCCTGGTGCGCGGCGGCGCCGGCACGGCCCTGGTGGGCGACGCCGAAACGGTGGTGGCACGCATCAAGGAGTACGCCGACCTGGGCATCGACACCTTTATTTTCTCGGGCTATCCGCACCTGGAAGAATCATACCGCTTTGCCGAACTGGTGTTCCCGCTGCTGGGCAAGGGCAAGGCCATCGGCGAGCAGTCCCTTTCCGGCCCGTTCGGCGAAGTCATGGCCAGCAATATCGTGCCGGCGGCAAGCCAGAAAAAGGCGGCCTGAGATGGCGGCGGCGACCATCAGGAGCAAGGACAAGGGCGCGCCCACTCCATGGCGCGACAACCTGGCACCGTGGGCCTTGCCGGTGGTGCTGCTGCTGGGCTGGCAATTGGCTTCGCAGCTGGGCTGGCTGTCGAGCCGTATCCTGCCCGAGCCGTGGGCAGTGGCAAAAGCCTTCTGGACGCTGGCCGTTTCGGGTGAATTGTGGCTGCATCTGAAAACCAGTTTGTGGCGGGCCAGCGTCGGTTTTGGCGTGGGCGCCGGCCTGGGCCTGTTGCTGGGTCTGTTGACGGGCAGCTTTCGCCATGCCGAAACGCTGCTCGACACCACCTTGCAGATGGTGCGCAATATCCCGGCGCTGGCCCTGATACCGCTGGTGATCCTGTGGTTCGGCATCGACGAAACGGCCAAGCTGTTCCTGCTGGCCGTTGGCGTGTTCTTTCCGGTATATCTGAACACCTTCCACGGCATCCGCTCGGCCGACCAGGGCCTGATCGAAATGGCCAGGAGCTATGGCTTGTCGGGCTGGCCGTTGTACCGCGACGTGATCCTGCCGGCCGCCATGCCGTCGATTCTGGTCGGCGTGCGCTTTTCGCTGGGCCTGGTCTGGGTGCTGCTGATCGTCGCCGAAACCATCTCGGCGCAGGCCGGCATCGGCTACATGACCATGAATGCGCGTGAATTCCTGCAAACCGACGTCGTCCTGGTCGGCATCCTGCTGTACGCCTTGCTGGGCAAGGCCGCCGACCTGTTCTCGCGCAAGCTGGAACGTCATTGCCTGCGCTGGAATCCAGCCTACCGATAAGAAGGAATCATTATGCTGTTAGCGCCAATCCAGATTGAAACGGATTTGTTTGCCCACTACGCACAGGACGACGCTGTTCCTCCCGTGCGCGCCAGGGTGGCGCCACTGGCGCCGCTTGAACGTAGCGGCGTGCCGCTGTCGCTCGATAATCTGAGCAAGTCCTACACCACGCGCCCGGTGCTGAAAAACGTCGACCTGAAACTGGGCGCCGGTGAATTCGTCGCCATCGTCGGGCGCAGTGGCTGCGGCAAGAGTACCTTGCTGCGCTCGATCGCCGGCCTGGAAAGCATCGATCAGGGCACCATCACGGTCGGATCGGGGAAAACCGCACCCGATATCCGCATCATGTTCCAGGAAGCGCGGCTGCTGCCGTGGAAAACCGTACTGGAAAACGTGGCCCTCGGTTTGCCGCGTGGCGTGGGCGCTGCTGCCGCCTCGCTGTGGACGGTGGGCCTGGCCGAGCGTGCCGACGAATGGCCGGCGGCCCTGTCGGGCGGCCAGAAACAGCGCGTGGCGCTGGCGCGTGCGCTGGTGCATGAGCCGCAACTGCTGCTGCTGGACGAACCGCTGGGGGCACTCGATGCGCTGACCCGCATCGAGATGCAGCAGCTGATCGAGTCATTGTGGCTGGCGCGCGGCTTTACGGCCGTGCTGGTGACGCACGACGTGGCCGAGGCGGTGGCGCTGGCTGACAGGGTGCTGCTGATTGAAGATGGTCAGATTACGCTGGACGTGCAGGTTGATTTGCCGCGCCCCCGTCAACGGGGCAGTGCGGCATTTGCGGCACTGGAGCAGGCTATTCTTGGGCGGGTGCTGCGGCCACAGGCGCTGGCGAAGACCCCGGTGCCCTTAAGTGAGCCGCATAATTAACCCGAAAGCCAGATTCCGGGGTCAGACCCGCCGGGTCTGACCCTAATGCCGTTAAGTTAAGCCTTTCGATTCAAGACAGATTGTAAACAGCGGCAAATAATGTTAACTTTCGGGCAGTTATGGACTCTACTGCCTTTTTACTTGCCGCTGACCTA
>NZ_JBNYXQ010000011.1:0-142385 GCF_051380735.1 Janthinobacterium longum | reverse complement strand
GTCCGGGGTTCTCCCCCTGACAACTGTTCGGGCTAATAGAATCGGACACGCCGCCGTAGGCTGACCCTCGGGATTTTCTCCCACAGACCCTGCAGGCTGACGTGTCCGTGAATCGTAATTTACACAATTTTCAAGATATAAGACCCTCAATGCCGCTAGCTCAGAGGCTTGCGTTGTCGGCTGCGGGGGTGACCCCGGCTTCGATTACGTCGCGAGCAGTTCTCGGGCATGCTTGCGCGTGGTGGCCGTGATTTCCAGGCCACCGAGCATGCGCGCCACCTCTTCCACCCTGCCCTTGGCATCAAGCATATCGATGCGCGAGGCGGTCTTGCCGTTGTCGAGGGTACCTTTGGCCACCTGGAAATGCTGGTTCGCCTGGCTGGCCACTTGCGGCAAGTGGGTCACGCACAGCACTTGCCGGCCCTGCCCCAGGCGCTTCAGCAGCCGCCCCACCACTTCGGCCACGGCACCGCCGATGCCGCTGTCCACTTCGTCGAAAATCAGCGTTGGCGTGGTGGTGGCGTGCGAGGTGATGACGGAAATGGCCAGCGCGATGCGCGCCAGTTCGCCGCCGGAAGCCACTTTCGCCAGCGGCTTGGGCGCCGTGCCCGCATGGCCGGCGACCAAAAATTCCACTTGCTCCAGGCCATGCGCGGTCGGCTCGCAGGGATTCAGGGCGATATCAAAGCTGCCGCCCGTCATGCTCAGTTCCTGCATGGCGCGCGTGACGGCCAGGCCCAGTTCCAGCGCAGCGGCGCGGCGCGTGGCCGACAAGCGCTGCGCCACTTCGCGGTATTCCGCTTCGATCTTTTCTTCCTGGCGGCGCAAGCCTTCGATATCGCTGGCGTCGGCCAGGTGCTGCAGCTTTTCCGACAGTTTCGCGTGTTCTTCGGGTAATTCTTCTGGCGTGACGCGGAACTTGCGCGCCGTGCTGTGTATCGCTTCCATGCGCGCGTCGAGCTGGTGCAGGCGGTCCGGATCGAGTTCGACCCGGTCCAGGTAGTTGTTCAGCGCATACACGGATTCCTGCAACTGGATGCGCGACGATTCGATCAGATCGACGATGGGTTGCAGTTCGGCATCGACCGACACCAGCTTGCCCAGCTTCTGGTTCAGGGTGGCCAGCTGGGAAATCACCGGGTGTTCTTCCGCTTCGGAAATAATAGACAGCGCTTCCTGCGCGCCTTCAAGCAGGCTTGCAGCGTGCGACAGGCGGCTGTGCTCGTTGGTGATCTCGGTCCATTCGCCGGGCTTGGCAGCCAGCTTTTCCAGTTCCCCCACCTGCCATTCCAGGCGTTCGCGCTCGTACAGCACATTGGCGGCATTGGTTTCGAATTCTTCGCGCTGGCGTACCAGCGCGCGCCAGCGTTTGTGGAGCAGCCCCACCTGGCGCGCGTCCTGTTCCACACCGGCCTCGCGCGCTGTTGCCTGGCCGTCGAGCAGGGCGCGCTGCGCGTCGCTTTTCAGCAGCGACTGATGCGCGTGCTGGCCGTGGATGTCGACCAGCAGGTCGCCCAGCTCGCGCAGTTGCGCAGCGGTGGCGGCGATGCCGTTGATATACGCTTTCGAGCGGCCAGCATTGTCGATTACGCGGCGCATCAGGGCGCCGCCGTCTTCGTTGGCAAATTCATTGGCCACCAGCCAGGCTTGCGCCACTTCGCTGACGGAAAAGTCGGCCGTGATGTCGGCCTTGGCCGCGCCTTCGCGCACCACGCTGGCGTCGCCGCGCCCGCCCAGCGCCAGTGTCAGCGCATCGATCAGGATGGACTTGCCAGCGCCCGTTTCGCCCGTGAGCACGCTGAAGCCGGCAGCAAACTCCAGCTCGATGGTATCGACAATAACAAAATCGCGGATGGACAGTGTATGGAGCATGGCTTCAATGGTTGGGCGGCAATCGGACGGAAGACCGCGGGTTGGCGTAGGTGGCGTGGGTTGGCGTAAAAGTCAATGCGCTTAAACGAGTTTGCCCTCGCCGGACGGATACTCGTTCCAGTGCAGCTTTTCGCGCAGGGTGTTGTAATAGCTCCAGCCTTCGGGATGGAGGAAAGTAATCGTGTGTGGCGAACGGCGTATCAGAATGCGGTCTTGCTGCAGCAGGCTGGCAAAAGTCTGCATGTCGAAATTCACGCTGATATCGCGTCCGCGCACGATTTCCACCACGATCTGGCTCGAATCGGGCAGCACGATGGGCCGGTTCGACAAGGCGTGCGGCGCAATTGGCACCAGCACGATGCCGCCCAGGGTGGGGTGTAGCAGCGGCCCGCCTGCCGACAGCGCATAGGCGGTCGAGCCGGTCGGGGTGGAAATGATCAGCCCGTCCGAGCGCTGGTTGTACATGAAATGGCCGTCGACTTCGACCCGCAGTTCAGCCATGCCGGCACCGGCGCCGCGCGCAACCACCACGTCGTTGACGGCCATGCCGACATGAATTGCATTGCCATCGCGCATGACGCTGCCTTCGAGCAAAGTGCGGCGCTCGGCCTTGAAATTGCCGCGCAAGATATCGGCCAGCACGGGCAGCATGCGGTCGAGGGGTATATCGGTCATGAAACCCAGGCGGCCCTGATTGATGCCGATCAAGGGTACGTCATAGGGCGCCAGCTGGCGGGCTATGCCCAGCATGGTGCCGTCGCCGCCCATGACGATGGCGCAGTCGGCGGCAGCGCCGATCTCGGCGGCCGACATGGCGGCCACGCCGGCCACGTCCAGATGGGCGGCCGTTTCCGCTTCGAACACAACAGTATGACCGAGGCCGCGCAGGAAGCCGATGATGCTGTTGACGGGCTCGGCAATGCCGTCGGTATTCTGGCGAACCACCAGCGCAATGGTCTTGGGCCCCATATTGAAACTGGAACCCGGGGCTGGCGGCGGTGCTGGCGGAAGATCGGCGTGGTGTTCGACGGGCATAAAAATCTCGGCAAATGAATTCGGTGGCAAGTCGCCCCAAGGCTGTCGCGATCAGCACGCCACTACCGCGAAATACTGTATATATTCACAGTATAGTGCGGCAAGGGGCCGGCTGCAAGGGGCGTTCGGTAAGTCGTGCATGCAGTGTAATCGGGATGGACGGCGCAAGGGAGAAGAAAAAATGCGCCCCTGCGTGCGCCAGCGCGCCCTCGGCCGGGAAACGCGCTTGCGTGGTACGCCCGGCACAGGGACACTGGCTGCATGTCATTTCTTTGATTTCAGGAGGCCCTATGGTTACCGAACGCAACAGCGAGCGCAAGATCAATACCGATGAGAAAGTAAAAAACGATGGCATGGACCGCCTGCCGCACGAGCGCGACGAGTCGCCCGATGCGCAGAACGTCAAGCCGCGCGACATCATGAAGCAGGCCGCCAGCGACCTCGAGCAAGGCCTGGTCGATACCGACCTGCGCAACGGGCCCGGCGTGGAAAAGGTCAAGCCGGCCCCACCTGGCCAGGCCAGGCCCGATCCCGATCTGTCGTCCGACGCCATCCGCAAAACCTGACCCGGAGCCTGCCATGCCCTTCCCCACCACGCGCTTGCGCGTTTCCCTGCTTGCAATAGCTGCCGTGACGGCACTTGCCAGCACCGGTACGGCCCTGGCGCAAGCCATGCCGCCCGGCTTCGGCGCCAACCCGACCTTGCCAGCCCCATCGAAACAATTGATCCCGACGGTGCAAGTGGCGCCGGTGGAACGCTGGGCTGGCGACGCCAAACCGACGGTGGCCGCCGGTTTTGCCATCCATGCGCTGGCACGCGACCTCGACCATCCGCGCTGGGTCTACGTGCTGCCGAATGGCGATGTGCTGGTGGCCGAAAGCAATGCCCCGCCCAAGCCCGAAGACAGCAAGGGCATCAAGGGCAAGATCATGAAGATGACCATGAAGAAAGCCGGTGCGGGCACGCCGACAGCCAACCGCATTACTCTGCTGCGCGGCGTCGGCGCGGACGGCGTGGCGCAGACGCGCACGGTGTTCATGCAGGGTCTCAATTCGCCATTCGGCATGGCGCTGGTCGGCAAGGACTTGTATATCGCCAATTCCGATGCACTGGTGCGCGTACCGTACGAAGAAGGCCAGACCGAGATCACGGAAAAACCCGTCAAGGTGATGGACCTGCCAGGCGGCCCCATCAATCACCACTGGACCAAGAACGTGGTGGCCAGCCTTGATGGCAAGTATTTATATGTCTCGGTTGGCTCGAACAGCAATGCGGCCGAGAACGGCATGGGCGCCGAAGAAGGCCGCGCGGCGATCTGGCAGTACGAAATTGCCACTGGCAAGCCGCGCATCTTTGCCAGCGGTTTGCGCAACCCGAACGGCATGGCCTGGCAGCCTAGCAGCAAGGCGCTGTGGACGGCCGTCAATGAACGCGATGAGATCGGCGACGAACTGGTGCCCGACTACATGACGTCCGTCAAGGATGGCGGTTTCTACGGCTGGCCCTACAGTTATTACGGCCAGAACGTGGACAAGCGCGTCAAGCCGCAACGCCCCGAGCTGGTGGCCAAGGCCATCGCACCGGATTATGCACTGGGCGCCCATACGGCCTCGCTGGGCCTGGCGTTTTACGACGGCAAGCTGTTTCCCGAAAGCTATCAAGGCGGCGCCTTTATCGGCCAGCATGGCTCGTGGAACCGCAAGCCGTTCAGTGGCTACAAGGTGATTTTCGTGCCGTTTGCCGATGGCAAGCCGTCCGGTCCACCGCAGGATTTCGTCGCTGGCTTCCTCGACCGCAAGGGCAATGCCCAGGGCCGTCCGGTCGGCGTGGCTGTCGACAAGGAAGGCGCGCTGCTGGTGGCCGACGATGTGGGCAATGTGGTCTGGCGCGTGACCAGCTCGCAATAGGCATGCGGCATGCGCCCTGTGTGACGCAGCGAACGGAACCATGGTGCAGCCTCGCGCATCATGGTTATTTGAACCACACCAAGGAGCACCTCATGAAGAAATCAGGATCAGCCGTCTGGAGTGGCGGTCTCAAGGATGGCAAGGGTTTTATTTCCAGCCAGAGCGGGGCGCTTGAAAATATAGCCTATGGCTTTAACACGCGCTTCGAAGATGGTCCGGGCAGTAATCCCGAAGAACTGATCGGCGCCGCCCATGCAGCCTGCTTCACCATGGCGCTGTCGGGCAAGCTGGGCGAAGCAGGCCTGAAGGCCACGGCCCTGAAAACCACGGCCCAGGTCAGCCTCGACAAGGTCGATGGCGAATACGCGATTACCGCGGTCCACCTGACGCTGGTGGCGACGGTTCCCGGCGCCACCGATGCGGTGTTCCAGGATGCGGCATTGCGCGCCAAGATGGGTTGCCCCGTATCGAAACTGCTGGTGGCCAATATCACGCTTGACGCCACGCTGGAATAAGCCTGCCGGAATGCACCAGGCGCCGTTCACGCTGCCTTGCAATGCGCGGCGGGAGCGGCATTCTGCACAAACCGGATAAAACGCCTAGAATCCTGCCATTCACCACCATTATTCAGGATAACAGATGCGTATTTTGCACACCATGCTGCGGGTCGGCGACCTGCAGCGCTCCATCGATTTCTACACCAAGGTGCTGGGCATGAAGCTGCTGCGCACCAGCGACAACCCGGAATACCAGTACACGCTGGCTTTTGTCGGCTACGGCTCGAACCCCGATCACGCGGAACTGGAGCTGACCTACAACTATGGCACCGCCAGCTATGATCTGGGCACGGCGTATGGGCATATCGCCATCTCGGCAGACGATATCGTCGCCGCCTGCGATGCGGCGCGCAGCAATGGCGGCAACGTCACGCGCGAACCGGGTCCGGTCAAGGGCGGCACCACCGTGATCGCCTTTATTACCGATCCGGACGGCTACAAGATCGAACTGATCGAACGCAAGTTCGACGGCCAGGGCGGCGGACTGTAGCTGTCACTGTCATCAAGCTGGCTGCACTGCGGCGGCAATCGCCGCGCGCAGCCAGGCGATGCCGGCATCGCCTTCGGTGCGCTGATGGCGCACCAGCTCGAAGGCAAATGGCGCAATCACGAATGGCGGCGCCTGCAGTATTAAATCATTGCCTGCACGTGACGGCACGGCGCGCTGCGCCACCGTCAGCACCAGATCTGTTCCCTTCAGTAACGCCGGTGCCACCGTCCAGTGCGGCAAGCGCACGGCGATGCGCCGCGTCTTGCCCAGCTTGGCCAACGCCGCATCGACTTCCCCCGCCATGCCGCCATCGTTGGACGCCACCAGCACATGCGGGCGCGCCAGGTAGGTGTCGAGGTTCAAAGTTTCACCGGGCGCCAGGCTGGCCGGATCCATCGCGCAGATAAAATTTTCCTCGAACAAAATATCACTGTGCAACTGATGCGGCAGTTGCGCGAATACGCCCAGTGCCAGGTCGATCTCGCCATCCTGCAAGGCCGCCAGCATGGCCGGCCGGCTGGCGTAGCTGATGGCAAGATCGATGCCGGGCGCCTCCGTGCGCAAGCGGTGCAGCAAGGCCGGCAAGACCTGTGCCGCGCCGTAGTCCGACATCGCCAGGCGAAACACACGCTGCGTGCTGGCGGCATCGAACACCGCGCCACCCAGCACCGAGCGCACGTTTTGCAAGGCTTCGGCCAGTGGCCGCGCCAGCGCCAGCGCGCGCGCCGTCGGCTGGAAACCACCCTTGCCACGCAGCAGCAGCGGATCGCCGAGCAGATGACGCAGCCGCGCCAGCGCATGGCTGACGGCCGGCTGGCTCATATGCAGGCGCACGGCGGCACGCGACAGATGGCGCTCGTCCAGCAACGCTTCCAGAACCACCAGCAGATTCAGGTCAACAGCCCTTAGATTATTCATATGGTGCATGTTTTGATGACAAAGTGTGAATTGGATTTTAGGTTCACATAATAATACGATACCTCCATCAAGTTGAGAGAGGGAGTTAATCATGCAAGGATGGATCACCTTATTTGCCCCGCTGGCCATGCTGGCCGGCGCCGTCGTGCCGTTCCAGGCCGGCGCCAATGCGGCACTGGGCCGCAACCTGGGCCACCCGCTGTGGGCCACCATGGCGTCGCTCGGCGTCAGCGCCGTGCTCGCATCATTCGTCATGCTGGTGATGCGCGTACCGGCGCCCGAGGTAGCGCTATCGCTGCGTGCGCCGGGCTGGACCTGGCTCGGCGGCGCGGCCGGCGTGTTCTACATCACGGCCGCACTGATGCTGGCGCCGCGCATGGGTTCCGGCCCCTTTATGGCGGCCGTGATCGGCGGCCAGGTGCTTGCCGCGCTGGCCATCGACCGCTACGGGCTGCTGGGCTTTGCCAGCAAGCACATCACGCCACTGCACTGGCTGGGGGCGGCGCTGGTGGTGGCCGGCGTCGTAGTCACGCAAATGGCAGCAAGCCGCGCCGCCTGACGAAAAAAAACCAGCGCAGGCGCTGGTTTTTTGAAGGTCAAATTCCCTTAACGATCAAGCAAGGCGTTAACAGGCACCAGGTCGGTTTCCTTCAGCGTGCCGGCGGCGGCCTTCAGGCGCAAGCCGTTCATGATGGTGTCGTAGCGGGCTTTCGACAGGTCTTTCTGGGTCGAGAACAATTGTTTCTGTGCATTCAAAACGTCGATATTGATGCGCACGCCCACCTGGTAGCCAAGCTGGTTCGATTCCAGTGCCGACTTGCTCGACACTTCAGCCGCTTCCAGCGCTTTTACTTGCGCCATGCCGCTGTTGACACCGAGGAAAGCCTGGCGCGCATTTTGCGAGGCCGAACGGCGCGCCGTTTCCAGGTCGTTGCGGGCCTTGTTTTCCAGTGCAATCGACTCGCGCACCTGGCTGGTGACGGCAAAGCCGCTGAAAATCGGAATGCTCCACTGCACGCCGATGGCATTGTTGTTGTTGCCGCTACCCGAGCCGCCACCGGAGGTATAGGTGTGGCCGGCATTGGCGACCAAGTCCAGCGTCGGATAGTGGCCGGCGCGGTTACGGGCGATATCGCGCTTGGCGGACTCGACGTTGAACTGGGCCGTGACGACGCCGAAGTTCTGCTCTTCAGCCGAGCTGACCCACGGTTCGATGGTGGCCGGCTGCGGCGCGCTGAGCACCACGCCGGCGCGCATCGGCGACAAATTCGCCGGCGCTTCGCCGATAATCGTTTGCAAGGCGCTGCGCTTGTTGGCCAGGTCATTGATGGCGGCAAACTCCTGCGCCACCACCAGATCATACGCAGCCTGCGCTTCATGCGTGTCGGTAATGGTTTGCGTACCGACCTCGAAATTGCGCTTGGCCGACGCCAGCTGCTCGGTGGTCGCCACTTTTTGCGCCTGTGTCGCGCCCAGATTGTCTTGCGCGCTGAGCACGTCGAAATACGCCTGCGCCACACGCGTGATCAGATCTTGTTGCACCTGCGCGAACTGGGCCTCGGCAATCGCTTGCGCCAGCTTGCTTTGCTGGTAGGTTTGCCAGCGGTCCCAGCGGAACAGCGGCTGGGCCAGGGTCAGGTTATACGTGTTGGTGCGCACGTTAACCGATGGCGAGGTGATCTTGTTGCCGCCCGGGTTTTGCGTGATCAGTTCGTTATCGCCACGCGTATTGCTGCCCGAGGCGGACACCTGCGGCAGCAAGCCGGCCAGGCCCTGCGGCACCCTCTCCATCCCTGCCGACAGCGCCGCGCGCGCGCTGGCATACTGCGCGTCATTGGCCAGCGCCTGCTGGTAGACCTGGATGAGATCGGCCGCCTGTGCTTGCAGCGAGCATGTCATCGAGACAAAGGCGCTGGTCATCAGTACGGCGATAAGGGGTTTCCGCATTGCATTTCTCCGTGGGAGTCGTCAAAAGTTGATGGATACAAGAATCGGGTGCTGCCTGCCTGCCGGCCCTCCGGGGAAGACGGGTGCAGGCCTCCTCGGGCCTGCGCACTGCACGGGCCCGGGATTGCGTCTACAAGAACTACTTAATATTTTGCCATGCTGGCGTCGACCTGCAGCGCCCAGGCGTGCATGCCGCCCGTCAGATTACTGACCTTGCCAAACCCATTGCGCTCCAAAAAGGCCGCTACCTGCATGCTGCGCGCGCCGTGATGGCAGATGCAGACGATCTCGGCTTCTTCATCGAGGTCGTCGATGCGCGCCGGGATCGAGTTCATCGGCATCAAGGTGGCGTCGTCCAAACGGCACAGCTCGAATTCCCACGGTTCGCGTACGTCGAGCAGCACGGGGCGCGGACGGGAAGGATCAGCCAGCCAGGCGGCCAGCTGCGGTGCGCTCAGGATCTCCATCAATTCCTCGCCGCTTCAGAACTGGAAGTGCGACGGCGGCACGGCTTGCAACTGCGCCACGCTGGTTTCAAATACCTTGCGCGTGTCGTAGGCTTTGTCGGAAGTGCGCGTGATCAGGTGCGCCGACATGATCGGGGCTTCACCGATAATGGCCAGGATACGGCCACCCACCTTGACCTGTTGCAAAATCGCCTCAGGCAGCACCGGCAGCGCGCCGGAAATGACGATCACATCGTACGGCGCACCCGTGCTCCAACCCTGCGCGCCATCGCCCAGGGTCACGGTGACATTGGTCACGCCATTGGCAGCCAGGGTCTTTTCGGCTTGCTCCTTGACTTGCGGCTGGATCTCCACGCTCAGCACATGACGCGCCTTGTGCGCCAGCAAGGCGGCCATATAGCCACTGCCGGTACCGATTTCCAGGACGTTTTCGTGCTTTTTGACGGCAACTTCCTGCAAGATGCGTGCTTCGAGCTTGGGCGTGAACATGCTTTCGCCACCACCCAGTGGAATTTCGGTATCGATAAAGGCCAGGTTCTTGTAGGCAGCCGGGACGAAATCTTCACGCTTGACCACATTCAACAGCTCCAGCACGTCGATATCCAATACGTCCCAGGGACGGATTTGCTGTTCGATCATATTGAAGCGGGCTTGTTCGATATTCATCTTTGGACTCGGTAAGTGAAGTAATAATCCGCCATTTTATCGTTGAACTGGCTGAAAGCACATGTTAACCATAAAGAGGGGCGTTGGAGGAAATTTGCGACGATCTGCAGATTTGGGGGGGTGAACCTTGCAAAGGCGTAACTGAACGGTAACATTGCCTGTGGCTCAAGCGCTCACGGGTGGCGTCACCTGCAGTCCGCGCAAGCTCATGTCGATAAAGGTATTGAGGTAGGCGATGGGATCGATGTCATTCACATCACACGGCAGGAAGGAATGCGTCCACATCATCAGCATGTTCATCGGCGCACACAGGATGGTGCTGACCAGCACCGGATCGACCGGGCGAAACTCGCCGCGCTGTATGCCGCGCTCAACCAGACTGGCAATCAGGGCATTGCCGCGCTGCACCACTTCTTCATTGTAAAACTGCGCCAGCTCGGGAAAATTGTTGGTTTCCGCCATCATCAGCTTGGTCAGCCCGCCCAGCTTGGTGGCGCCGAACTCTTCCCACCACTGCATCATCAGGCTGTGCAACAGCTCGCCGCTGCTGGCGGCCGACGCGGCCATGCTGTTTTCCGCCTCGCCGATCGAATCCACGATATTGTCGCGCACCACCGCCTTGAACAGCTCCTGCTTGTTTTCAAAGTACAGGTACAAAGTACCTTTCGACACGCCGGCCCGCTTGGCCACGTCTTCCAGCCGCGTCGAAGCAAAGCCCCGTTCGACAAACAGGTCCAGCGCGGCGGCCAGCAATTCCTGCGGTCGCGCATCCTTGCGCCGCTCCCAGCGCGGCTTGCTATCCATCGGGACTTCCATATGCGATTCCGGGTAACTTACTTTTGAGTCATTAATATTAGACTTGTATACAGGCAAGGTCAAGAGTAAGCGTAAAGCCAGCGCCGTCTTGAGCCGGATGTTAATTTGCTAGATGATGGCCTCACACTGCTGGGAAGCGGCGTATTGTTAAGCAGAGGGGAGCTGCGCGGCGCAGTTCCAGGGCAGGAAGGCGTCAACCCGGTTGACCGGATGGTCGGCGATGTTGGCCAACACATGGCGCAGCCAGGCTTCGGGGTCGACACCATTGAGCTTGGCGCTGCCGATCAGCGAGTAGATCGCCGCAGCCCGTTCCCGCCACTGTCCGCGCCGGCGAACAGGTAATTACGCCGGCCGATGGCGATACCGCGTAGCGCCCGTTCGGCGGCCGAGTTGTCGATCTCGATGGCGCCGTTGTCGCAGTAGCGCGTCAGCGCCGGCCACAGGTTTAGCGCATACAGGATCGCCGCCGCCGTGTCCGACTTGCGCGACAGCTTTTCCAGAGACGTGCGCAACCAGCGCTCCAGGTCATCGAGCAAAGGGCATACTTCTGTCTGCCGCACTGACTTACGCTGGTCCGGCGGTTTGCCACGGATTGCGGCTTCGATCATATACAGCTCGGCGATCCGGCGCAGCGCTTCGGTGGTCAGCGGCGATGGCCGTGCGGCATGCAAGTCGTGGAACTTGCGCCGTGCGTGCGCCCAGCAGGCTGCCTCGTGGATATCGCCGTTTTCGTACAGCGCGTTGAAGCCGGCGTAGGCATCGGCTTGCAGCACGCCCTTGAACTGGGCCAGGTGGCTTTGCGGATGGATACCTTTGCGATCAGGCGAGTAGGCAAACCACACTGCCGGAGGCGTGTTGTCGCCAGCTGGCCGATCATCACGCACATAGGTCCACAGGCGCCCGGTTTTGGTTTTGCCGTTGCCAGGCGCGAGTACGGGTACCGGCGTGTCATCAGCATGCAGTTTGCTGCCGGCCAGTACGTGTTGACGAATGGCCTCGACCAGCGGGCGCAGCAGCGCGCTGGCAGCGCCGACCCAGCTGGCCAGCAGGGCCCGTTCCAGCTCGACACCTTCGCGTGCGTAGATCACCGACTGCCGGTACAACGGCAGGTGATCCGCGAACTTGGCCACCAGCACATGCGCCAGCAGGCCGGGACCGGCGATACCGCGCGCAATCGGCCGGCTTGGGGCCGGCGCCTGCACGATGGCGTCGCAGCAGCCGCAGGCTAGTTTCGGGCGCACGTGACGGATCACGCGGAAGCTCGCTGGCACGAACTCGAGTTGCTCGGCCACGTCCTCGCCCAGTTGATGCAGCTTGCCGCCGCAAGACGGACAGGCCTCATCGGTAGGTAGATAGCGCTGCACATCACGCGGCAGATGCTCGGGCAAAGGCTTGCGTGTCGCCCGTTTGCGCGGCGCCTGGTCTACTGCCGGCATTTCCCGTTTGGCCTCGGCGTCATCGGCCTGCAAGTCTTCGAGCTGCAACTCCAGTTGTTCGATCTGGTGGTCGAGTTTTTCGGACTTGCGGCCAAACTGCATGCGCCGCAGCTTGGCAATTTGCAATTTCAGATGTTCGATCTCGGCGGCGCGGGTATTCAACTGCGCTTTCAAGCCCGCCACTTCGACCTCGCGTGCCCACAGCAATGCCATCAGGGCATCGATGTCGTTGGGCAGGTCGGCAGGGTTGAGCATGGGCCGAGTTTACGCGAGGTTCGTGACGTTTACAAGGCCGCTGTCGGGCGCCAGGTGCGCTCTGGCCGACGCCAGTCTATGCCTTCAAGCAGCATCGATAGCTGTGCCTGCGTCAGGGCGACACTGCCATCAGCGGCCTGCAGCCAGACGAAGCGGCCGCGCTCAAGCCGCTTGGACAGCAGGCACAGGCCATCACCACTCCACCACAGCACCTTGAGCATGTCGCCGCGCCGCCCCCGAAACACGAACACGTGGCCGCTGAACGGATCTTCGGCCAGCGCCGCTTGCACCTTGACAGCCAGCCCGTTCATGCCGGCACGCATGTCAGTGACGCCGGCTGCCAGCCATATCCTGGTACCTGCTGGCAAGCCGATCATGGCAGCAGTGTCAGCGTCGCTGCGTCCACCTGGCCCTCCAGACGCAGCTGGACATGGCCCATGCTGAGCACGATCACGCCGGGGACGGTGCTGGCGACCGCTGCGCTGGCAGGCGCAGTGTCGAGCACTGTGACGGCCACCAGCTGGCTTGGCGCATTGCCGCCAGCAAGCGCCTGGTCACCGAAACGCTTGCGCCAACTGAACAACTGATTGGTGTTGATCTTGAGTTCGCGGGCGATCAGCGCGACGGAGGCGCCATCGACTTGCGTACGTGCCACAGCGGCACGCTTGAATTCATCGCTGTGACGGCGATATGGCCCGCGTTTCGCCTTGGGTGTAACTGGTTGAATTATTGTGTCCATAAATAAATTTGTGGACACAACCAATTTGTGTCCCAAATTCAATCATGGCATCGTGCGATGTTCAAGGGTAGACGGCGGTGGGACGACGCTTACGGTCAAGACGCAATGTCCGTCGCGCGACGCATACCGGGATATTTGCGACGCATAATCGGATATCCGGCGACACATAGTTGGCCTTGCATGCGATGCAAAAACTCGAACTCACCGCGTTTCCACGATTCGATCAAATGCACCCGATGCACCAGATGTACGCCGCCACAGGTGGGAGTCCTGCATTCGTCATGTCATTGATCAAGGAAAGCATTTTGGAAGCCCTCAAGGCGGGTGCCAGCGACGTCACGCTTGAAGACTTTGCGACAGCGTGGGAAAGAGGCATCACCGCCCACGCCAGCCTGTGCCGAGCAAATCCTTTTCGGATGTCGCCCGGCACGTTGGCGACCGCTTTGCGGGGAGTGTCATGAAACAAGTTCTGTTACCAAACAGACCTATTGTCTTCGATGATGAAACCGCCGCCAGCGTGTTAATTAGGACGGCGGAGGCGAACGGCCACACCAACGTCTACCAGTTGTTGTCGGGAACTGGAATAAGAATAAACGAACCGTCCTTGAAAGCCTGTTTAATTGATCGCGAACGGTATCGACAAATCACGCGTGCAATCGGCCTTGGCGAGGATGCGGCTGCGCGTGCGATTGAGCGCGTTGGCACATCGAGAAATTCGCCGCGCCGCTACCGCTCGATGACAATATTGGATCAGTGCTTTCGCCGCGACGACGCGAACGTATTTTGTTCTAAGTGCTTAGCAGAGCATCCGTACTGGCGGCAACAGTGGCAGATTCGTCCCTTCTCGGCTTGCGTCAGCCACGAATGTCTTTTGATTGATCGTTGCCTCGATTGCGGGCATGCACCATCCATTGGGCGCGGCGAGCTTACACGATGCAACCGATGCCGAGCTTCCTTGCTGACGATGCACGGTCCCACAATCAATGTCGATTCTATGGTCGCGGTTCGGCATTTGCTGGAATCCAATCAGACCACTGCACTGAACACCGTGCTCGATTTCTGGACTGCGCTGGAACGCTTCGATGGATTGGACGATAGTCCAGCCATCGAGTACGCCCGACTTGGCGCTGCCATCGCTTTTCTTCGAGGAGACGTGGCCGCGTTCGAGCATGTCGTTACTCAAGTGGTACAGCGCCTTCCGGTCATGAGTCCGCGCGTTCAACTACTGCCGTTCTTGTCAGGTAGACGCACGCTGATTCTCTTTGCGGAAGAAATTATCAGCCATGTGTTTCCGCTCGCTCAGATCGGGGCGGGCGACTCACGACTCTCCCACCTGAGCAAAAGCGAGGTGTGTACGATTCTTAAAATGTCTCCTGCGAAGCTGACCCAACTGATCACAAGCGGCCAACTCAAGTGGCCGGGCGATGGCGGCCGTCAACAGAAGATCGCGACGACTGAGATTGAAATGCGCATGCATGGATTTTCGCAGACAGAAATTTTCTACGTGAATTCTGAAAACCCCAGCGGCCCGGTGCATCTACACGACAGATCGTTCCGCAGGCCAAGACGAAATGGAAAGGAGGTCCGTGGGCCGCTTTCGTGACGGCGCTGACGTACTACGTGCCACCGCAATTCCCCCATTGTTTTCTGGCATCCGCCGCGAACGAACTTTGCTTGACAGCAATTTCTGGCGCGTGTGGCTGGGCGACAATTACCGAGGTATCCCACTCACTATCTGGAGACATCATGGCAATTGACGCATACCTTCAAATCGATGGAATCAAGGGGGAGTCGGCGGACTCGGCGCATCAGGGCTGGATCGAGCTCACGTCGGCGCATATGGGCGTGACGCAGCCCAGAAGCGCGACCGCATCCACCGGTGGCGGCCACACCGCCGAGCGGTGCGAGCACCGGTCCATTTCGATCTCCAAGCTCGTCGATATTGCTTCACCAATTCTGATGCAGGTATGCTCGATGGGTAAGACTATCCCCAAGGCTAAGCTCGAATTCATGCGGGCCGATGGCGATGGCAAGCCGGTGAAATACTACGAGGTCGAGTTGGAGAACGTCATGATCGCCAATATGGATCAAGTGGCGAGCGAGGGCGGCCTGCTGCACGACGACATCGGGCTGCGATTCTCCAAGGTAAAGTGGAAATACACGCAACAAAAGATCGGCGGCGGCGCTGGTGGCAACACCGCTGGTGGGTGGGACCTTGCTTGCAACAAGTGCGCGTAAGGGAGCGGGCCATGCTGGAAGTCCAACCAAAGGATACACGCGGCTACTTCATTCTGCCCCAAGCACCCGAAGACGCGGGCTACTACGTTTACGGTAACGTGGGGCATAGGCCGAATACGGGCCACCTTGCGCAGTATGCCCACCCCAACCTGCTATCCCTGATCTTCTACATTGAGCGCGAGTGGCAAGCCATTGATGACCGGAGGTTCGGTATCGGAAATATAAGTATCGCTGGCGGGCTTGAATACGATGACCACAAGAGTCACCGAAAGGGAGTCGAGATGGATATCCGGCCCGTGCGAAAGGACAAACTCGTGGGGCCGGGAGCGCAGGTGTCGCGCTTCGACGCGGTCTATGACCGCGACGCCACCATCAAGCTGATTCGTCTTTTCGTGCAGCACCCGATGGTTACGAAAGTCTTCTTCAACGACGACAAGGTGCAACAGGCGATAGGCCGCGTCCGGTCTTGGAGGGGCCACGACGATCACATCCACCTTGAAATCAGGGAGCGCCCATGAACGTCCAAACCGTAGGTATCGTCGTCGCGCTCTCGATCTTTTCGCTGGCCCAAGCGGCCGAAAAAAAGGAAGAAGAGTGGTACGGACAGAAGCCTCTCAATGGCAACTATCAAGTCTACGGGGGAACCTTATCGGAGAAGCTAGCGCCGACGCCGAAGGACCGGAAGGTCGCGTTCATGTTCAAGGGCCAGTTTGCAAAAGACCTGTTCAATCAGATCGGGCCGGATGTGAAGAAGGACGATGCGTGCAGCTCCGCTGCGGACTATCGAGAGCGGCGCAGAGGTGACGTTGATTGCGTCTACACGAAGGACAGCGGGTATTCGTGTTATTTCGGGCTTGATGTGCCGACCGGGAAAAGCACGTACGGCTCAATTTGCTGAGCACCCCCGGCGAGCCGGATCGCGACAACCTTGCCCGCCGAACACTCCGGCTGGCGCTCCTAATTCCACCAGTCGATTTCCGCCATGAAAATTTGCGGCGATGTGCGCAAGGCAGTCAGCCAGTCGGCGATCTCCACCACATCGAGCCGTCGGTCAAAATTCTCGACTTTGGCGACGTAGGACTGCTGCTTGTTGAGCAGTCCTGCTAGTTCTGTTTGCGTAACGCCGAATTCCTCCCTGAGCGCGATCAGCCGCTCAACGAGTTGGCCGTAGCGCGGATCGTGGATGGATTTCATCCGGCTATGTGACCACCTCCGCCGAATTATCCCAAAATAGGATAATATGACACCATTCGTTCTATGGAGGCCACGGCAATGGCTTGGTACAAAATCGGCAGAACCATGCACTCAAGCAAGGAGATGCACGCCCACAGCGGCGAGTTTATGGACATCGCCGTGCCGACCGCGTTCACAGCCATTGGTGTCTATGTGCTATTCAGGCTAATCGATACCTTGCCTTTTTTCATGGTTCATACGACGACAGCCAAGCTGGTCTACGTGTTCGTTGGCTTCTTTTTGTTCTGCGTAGGGTACGCCTATCGCAAGGCAATCGCGGCATTGGTCTTGTTCGCGTTCTTCGGCATGATCGTACTCATTGCTGGCGGCGCGTTTTGGACTTGGCTGATGGCCTAGAAATCTTCCTCATCAAAGTCCCCTGCATCTTGCGCGCACAGCTCAAGCGTCAATTTCCTGACGATTGAGTCCGCAAGCGCGTTATTGAAGCGGTGACGGGAGTGACTTTTTGCGATGACAATTTGGTTCAGCACCTCCGTCGAGATCAGCGTTGACGGCCGCTGATTAGTCGAAGGATACCCCGCCAAGGCGAGTGCCTCCTTTCCTAGCGCGACCGCAGCTAAGCCACAATCAGAACAGATGATTTCGGACGCAGTACCGAACTTCGCGGAAGGACATGCCATTTCCTTGCTCGACAGTACAAACGCCCAAGGAAACTGATTCGACGGCCTAACTGTCTGCACCTTGCGGCGATGGCATCCGGGGCAAGTCCAGTCATCAGTTACCTTGGCCCAAGTCAAAACGCACGATACCCGCGCTACGTGGTCCACTTCACCCTGAGTTGGCGTCTTGGACGGAGGGACCGCCTTCCGCCTCCACGCTGACGGATCACTAGCCTGCGGCGTGTGGCGCGCACCAGCCAGTCGGCCGGCGTGTCCAAGTCACGCGCGCGACGCATCAACGCCACCACGTCGGCCTCGCGGTCGGCCACGTACACCAGCCGTGTGCCGGCCAACGTCGCGGCCATCTCGGCCACGCGTTCGTAACCCTCGATCCAGCGCGCGCTTTCTTTCTGTCCGGGACGCACGCCGTCCTTGCCGCGCTTCGCGCGCGCCCACATCCAAGCATCGAGCACGCCGAGAGGTTCGCGTGTCGGCGTGACGGCGTAGGTCGGATGCAGGTACATGCCGCGCCGTGCCTCATAGTTCAGCGGCCCAAGCCCCTCCGCTTCCTGGCCGTTGAAATCGAGTTCGGTCGTGTCCTGGATGCACAGCACGACAGGATGGGCCTGCATGCGCTCGCGGGTGCGCTCCCAATGCGGGGCCAGGATGGCCTCCCAAGACACATCCTCGTTGCCGAGAAAGCGGTAGGCCGCGCAGGTTTCGCTCCAACTGTCGCAGGCTTCGGGAATGCTCGCCGTCGGCTTTGCCGTAAATCGTTCCATCAGTGTTCTCGCTCGTTTGTCGAGGCGAGCATCGCCCAAGTCCAGTCCAGCAAACTCTTGCTCCGTCCAGCGGCTCGATACCTTGGCCAATGCGTCACCCAAAGTCAAAGAGTAAACGCGATCTAGGCAAAGTTTACAAGCCCCTCAGGTAAGTCCTTGAAAGTTAACGACTTTCAGGGCGGCGCGTGAGACGCCTGCCGACTTGTGTATAACGATATGGGTTGCGCGGCGTCTGCAATGAATGCATCCACGCATTCAACTTGTGCGTTTCTGTCAGGCAGTGGCACTGCTCGCAACCTTTGCCGAAAGTCCTCAACCGCGTATTGCCGCTGATTGGTGATGGCGGTCCTCGCCTTTCACCCTCGAGCAAGAAAGAGGTGTGCAGGATTTTATGCCTGTCTGCGGCACAGTTAACTCAACTAATCGCGAGTAGGTGTCAAGACATGAAGTCCGCAGTACGGTTTCACAAGGGGAAACGCCATCCAGTCAGGTAGCTTCGTCTCTCACAGGTGCTGAAAGCATCAACTGCCAATACCCGACATCGACCCAATCGCCAAACTTGAAACCGACCTCTTTGAACTTCGCCACTTCCTGAAATCCCAGCGCCTCGTGCAGGGCGACGCTGGCGGGATTGGGCTGGGCGATGCCGCCAATGACCAGATGATAGCCTTGTTCGCTCAGGCGCTTGAGCAGTGCCTTGTAAAGCAGGGTGCCGATCCCCTTGCCTGCATGCGACGGCGCCAGATACACCGTGCTCTCGACCGAGAAGCGATAGGCATGGCGTACGCGCCACTTGGTGGCGTAAGCGTATCCGATAACGACGCCGTCGTGCTCGGCAACGAGCCAGGGCAGATCACTGTTTTGCACGTCAGCGATGCGCTGCGCCATGTCGCCGGGCGTGATGGCCTGTTCCTCGAAAGTGATGGCCGTATTGACGATGAAGTGGTTGTAGATCGCCACGATTGCTGTCGAATCGTCTTTTTTGGCCTCGCGGATTATCATGCAGCTCTCCTGATGGACATTCAAATTCGCTTGATGGCCGCGTCAATCGCTTTCATCGCCCGTTCATTGCGCTCGCTGTAGCGGTCTGTCAGATAGTCGGTCCGGCCACGCAACAGCAGCGTCATTTTGAATAACTCTTCCATGACATCGACTACCCGATCATAGTAAGCGGACTGACGCATGCGGCCGGCATCGTCGAATTCCTTGTAGGCCATCGGTACCGAGGACTGGTTAGGGATGGTAAACATGCGCATCCAGCGGCCAAGCAGGCGCAGCGTATTGACCACGTTGAACGACTGTGAACCGCCGCATACCTGCATCACCGCCAGGGTGCGGCCCTGGCTCGGACGAATCGCTCCCATCTCGAGCGGGATCCAGTCGATCTGATTTTTCAGGACGGCCGTCACCGTGCCGTGGCGCTCCGGACTGCACCAGACCTGGCCCTCGGACCACAGGCAAAGTTCGCGCAGTTCCACCACTTTCGGATGGTCCTCCGCTACGCTGCCGGCCATCGGCAGTTCCTTTGGGTCAAAGATTTTCACTTCGGCGCCGAAGTGCTGCAGGATGCGTGCCGCCTCTTCGGTCAGGAAGCGGCTGAAGGAGCGCTCGCGCAGCGAGCCGTACAGCATCAGGATGCGCGGCCGATGCGTCAGCTCACCGACCGGGGCGAGCCGGTCCAGGGTCGGCAGATCAAGCTGTTCGGGATTGATATTGGGCAGGTCGGCAATCTTATCCATGGGTGATGCGTTGTCCATGTTCGTCAATCACACGCTCACCGTCTTCCTTGGTGAACGCACCACGCTGCAGCTGCGGCAGAAGATCGAGCACCAGCTCGGACGGGCGGCACAGCCGCACGCCCAGCGCCGTCACCACAAACGGCCGGTTGATCAGGATGGGATGGGCAACCATCGCCTCGACCAGGGCCTGATTGGTGATGGTTGGCGAATCCAGGCCCAACTCCATGAAAGGCGTGCCTTTTTGCCGAACGGCCGAACGGACAGTCAGCCCAGCCTTCACGATCAGGTCGATCAGTGTGGCCGCGTCAGGCGGGTGTTTCAGGTAATCAATAATGACAGGCTCGATACCGGCATTGCGGATCAGGCCAAGCGTGTTGCGCGACGTGCCGCAATCGGGGTTGTGGTAGATAATGACGGTCATGACAGTTCCTTTTTCAAGACAGGCGCACGGCCAGTGCGGCCAGGGTGAGCAACAGCACCGGCAAGGTCAACACGATGCCGACGCGGAAATAGTAGCCCCACGAAATCTGAATCTCCTTGCTCGCCAGAACATGTAGCCACAGCAGCGTGGCCAGGCTGCCGATCGGCGTAATTTTCGGGCCGAGATCACTGCCGATAATATTGGCGTAGATCATCGCCTCGCGCACCACGCCTTGCGACGTCGTCGCATCGATCGACAAGGCGCCGATCAGTACGGTAGGCATATTGTTCATGATTGACGAGAGTAGCGCGGTAATCAAGCCGGTGCCCAGGGCAGCGCCCCACACACCATAGCTTGCACAGGCGTTCAGCACGCCGGTCAGGTAGTCGGTCAGGCCTGCATTGCGCAAACCGTAGACGACCAGATACATGCCCAGCGAGAAAACCACCACCTGCCAGGGTGCATTGCGCAATACTTCGCGGGTCGCAATCCGGTGGCCGCGGGCGGCCGCCGCCAGCAGCAGCACGGCGCCTGCCGCAGCGACGGCGCTGATCGGCACGCCCAGGCTCTCCAGCCAGAAAAAGCCGACCAGCAGCAGGACCAGCACCCACCAGCCGGTGACAAACGTGGCGCGATCATGGATCGCCTCGCCAGGCGCCTTCAGCTGCGCCAGGTCGTAGTTTGCCGGGATGTCCTTGCGGAAGAACCACAGCAAGGCGCCCAAGGTCGCGGCAACGGCCACCAGGTTCACCGGCACCATCACGGCGGCATAGCGCGCGAAGCCGATGTTGAAATAGTCGACCGAAACGATGTTCACCAGATTCGACACCACCAGCGGCAGGCTGGCCGTGTCGGCGATAAAGCCGGCCGCCATCACGAACGCAAGTGTAGCCTTGGCTGAAAAGCGCAGCGCCCGCAGCATGGCGATCACGATCGGTGTCAGGATCAGCGCTGCGCCATCGTTGGCGAACAAGGCAGCCACCGCAGCGCCCAGCAGAACCAGCAGCACGAACAGGCGCTTGCCGCTGCCGCGTCCCCAGCGCGCAACATGCAGCGCCGCCCATTCGAAGAAGCCTGCCTTGTCCAGCAACAGGCTGATGATGATCACCGCCACGAAGGTGCCGGTCGCGTTCCAGACGATGTGCCAGACCACGGGAATATCAGCGACATGGATGACGCCGGCCAGCAGCGCGACGATGGCGCCAGCGGTAGCGCTCCAGCCGATACCGAGCCCGCGTGGCTGCCAGATAACGAGGCTCAGGGTGGCGAGAAAGATCAGAAAGGCGATCAGCACGGCAAGTCCTTGTAGCGTAAATAGTTAAACGGGGGAGTCGCCGATCGCCTGTATCTCGCGTTGAATGGCATTCTTTTCCAGCATCTGCAGCGGCAGGCTGACGAAAACATTCATGCGCGTCATGATCTGGCGGAAGATGCGGTGGAACGCGGTGCGCTTTTCTTCGTCGGTACCGATCACCGCTGCCGGATCTTCAAAGCCCCAGTGCGCCGACATCGGGTGGCCTGGCCAATACGGGCAAGTCTCGCCGGCGGCGTTGTCGCAGACGGTGAAAATGAAGTCCATCTGTGGCGCGTCAGGCGTGCCGAACTCATCCCAGCTTTTGCTGCGCAAGGCATCGACTGGATAGCCGGTGTGAGCGACCTGTTCGATGGCAAACGGATTGACAGTGCCGCCAGGCTGGCTGCCTGCCGAGAACCCCTTGAAGCGGCCCTTGCCCATCGTCGTCACCAGGGCCTCCGCCATGATGCTGCGCGCCGAGTTGCCGGTGCAGAGGAACAGTACGTTATAGACTTTGTCTTGCATCTCAATTCTCCAGTTCAGGTAGGCGATTGTTCTGTGTCGCAGCTGCCGGGACCACAAGGAACGCCACCGCAACAGTTTTCGGTCAGGTAGCCGATCAAGCCGTTCATGACCGCGGTGTCGGCTGAATAAATGACGAAACGGCCTTCGCTGCGCGAAGTGATCAGCTTGGCGTGTGTCAGCTCTTTCAAGTGAAACGACAGCGATGAAGGCGCGATATCGAGCTGCTCGGCGATTTTGGTGGCCGCCATGCCTTCCGGCCCCAGCTGCACCAGCAGACGAAAAATACCGAGACGGCTTTCCTGCGCAATGGCCGCCAGCGCGGCTAACACTTCCCTGGTATCCATGGTCTTTACTTTCATAATTCAATAACTATGGAAGTATATTACGCCAAAAGCTACGACAGTTCAAAGAATATCAAATTGATTTGACAGCTTGATGACATCACGAGCAACGTTACATGCATCGTCCCTGGCCCACCGTCGGCATCATCGCCTTTTTGCGCCACAAGCACCCATATTCGTATAGCGATAGCGTGAGCAGTTTTGTCGATTGCGCGCAGGTGATCTTGCATGTGCATGCGGTGCGCGGGGCCTGCCACGCGCGGCAATGCGATTATCGGTATTTTCAAGCTAAAAAAAAGCAAGATCGTTGAAAACCGGGACGTGACGCAGGCGATTCCGGAAAAGATCGCCAGCGACCATCCCATGTTCTGATCAGATTCTGACGAGATTGTGCATGGCCAGCGCGCCGAAAGGCAGTGAGGCGAGCGGTCCGCCGACGTCGAGCGTGCCCAGGTCGATGGCGAAGAAGCCGGCCGCTTCGATCAGGCCACGCACGGCCGCCTTGGCGGTGGCGTCATCACCGGAATAAAACAACACGCGCTTGCCGCCCGCCACTTCAGGCTCTGGCAACACATTCACGTCGAGGTGATTGAACGCCTTGACGAGGCGTGCGCCGGGCACCAGTTGCGCAATGATCTGGCTTGAATGTTGCCCGCCCAGATCGGCGGCCTTGATGCCATAAGCGGCCAGCGGATTGCTCGCATCATTAGCGTCGGGCGAGGCAGGATCGATGAACTCGACGGGATTGGTGCCGTCAATGACGATGCGGCCATTCCAGGCCGGCAAGCCGCCCAGTACCTTTTCGGCATCGACCCAGCGCACGGCGACCAGCACGATATCGGCGCTGGCCGCTTCCTGCACAGTACCAGCCTTGATGGTCGGCCCCAGCTCTTCGACCAGTGCAGCCAGCGAAGCCGGGCCGCGGCTATTGGCGATAGTGGCTGCCATGCCGCTTTTTGCCAGCACGCGGGCAAAGTTGGAACCGAGGGCGCCTGCGCCAATAATGCCGATGCTGCCGATAGTTGCGTTGCTCATGATGTGATCCTTTTCATTTGATCGGGGCTGAAAGAAGAACTGCCGGCACCCCGGAAGACCAGGCAGTCATTGATTAAAATATGTATGTCATCGACACGATTACATTTAAAGCGAAACAGAAACCGAAAAATCACCACACCAGCGGAATCGAGAAATTGCCCAATTTAGCGACATCGGCCGCGACATCGGCGATGGTAATGCTGGCCAGTTCCTGTTCCAGCGCACTACGTGCACGCGTCAAAGTCGGCTGCAGCGCCGCAATGATATTGCCGCCCACCGCGCAGTTCGCGCACGGCGGCGTGCGGTGCAGCGAAAACAGTTCGGTGTCCTCGACCGCCTCGTACACATCGAGCAGCCGAATCTCGGAGGCCAGCTTTTGCAGCATGGTGCCGCCACCGGTGCCCAGCTGCGACTTGGTCAGCCCCGCTTCGGCCAGCCGTGACAGCAGGCCGCGAATAACCACGGCGCTGGTATTGGCCGAATACGCGAGGTCTTCCGAACGCATGGGCTTGCCACCGCTCACGGCCAGCCCGGTCAGGATATGTACGGCAACAACGAAACGGGTACTGGTTGGCATGATGGTTTGCTTATCTGCTTGTGTGTTGGTGACTTTACGACAGACTCTCCAAGCTGTCAAGACAAAACTGGGGCGCCCTCCATCACATCAGCATCGAGGCCGGCGGCGCATCGAGTTCGTGCAGCTTCCCGACCACCAGGTCGATAAAGGCCGACACGGCCAGCGGCAACTGGCGCCGGCTCGGATACAGCACATTGAGGCCATGGCCGGGGCTGTGGTACTGGGCCAGCACAGGCACCAGCCGGCCCGCTTCCAGATCCCACTTGACGATACTGCGCGGCAGCATGGCGATACCGAGGCCAGCCAGGGTAGCCTTGCGCAGCGCCTGCACGGTATTGCCCGTCAAGCGGGCCGTCAGTTGTACCTCGTGTTCGACGCCATCGGCGCCGCGCAAGCGCCAGTAACCCTGCGCCTGGCCCGGCGGCGTAAACAACACGGCGTCGTGGCGCTGCAACTCCTGCAAGCTGGCGGGATTGCCGCGCGCGGCCAGGTAGGCGGGGCTGGCCACCAGCGCATCATTGCCGTCGGCCAGCACTTGCCGGCCGATATAATCACTATCGTGCAGCCGGCCGCCACGGAACGCCACGTCGATGCGGTCGGCGATCAGGTCCGCCTTGGCATCGCTGAGCACGAACGCCAGTTGCACCCGCGGATGCTCGGCCAGAAAGGCGGCCACCCATTCCATCCTGAAGAAGTCGAAGAAGTCGGCCGGCGCAGCCACGCGCACCAGGCCGCCCGGCTCGCGGCTGCCGCTGGTCAGTTCCTGCCCCGCCTCCAGCAAGCCGTCGACGGCGCCGGCACAGCGCCGGTGCAGTTGCTCGCCGGCACTGGTGAGCGTCAGCCTGCGGGTCGAGCGCTGCAGCAGACGCGTGCCCAGGTGCTGCTCGAGCGCCTGGATGCGCCGGCTGACGGTATTGGCGGGCACGCCCAGCTGCCGCGCGGCGCCGGCAAAACTGCCGCTGCGCACCACTTGCACGAACAGGGCAAGGTCGTTCAGGTCGAGCATGGTGGTGTTCCCCGATTTGATTAGCTTGAAAAATGGATCAGTTCCATCCGATTCTACCAGCTAGTCAGCTAATCGCTGAGCTTTTACACTGGCCTCACTCGTCGCATCCACCACCATCACAGGAGTCCATCATGTCACTAGCCCGTCCCCTTTCTCCCCTGCAGCGCCGCCTGGTCTGGGCCGCCCGCATCGTGCTTGCGCTGGCCTTTGGCGCGGCAGGCATGGCCAAGCTGGCTGGCGTGCCGCAGATGGTGCAGGTGTTTGACGCCATCGGCGCAGGCCAGTGGTTCCGTTACGTGACGGCCATCGTTGAAATGACCGGCGCGGTCTTGCTGCTGGTGCCGGCGGCCGGTTTCGCCGGCAGCCTGCTGCTGGCCTGCACCATGCTGGGCGCTGTCGCCACCCATCTGCTCATTATCGGCGGCAACCCGCTGCCTGCCGTACTGCTGGGCGTGCTGGCCGGCTTTGTTGCCTGGCGTTTGCGCCCTGCGCCCGATGCCTTGCCACCACGCTGATACAACCCACTGACTTCTGGAGATACCATGAACACACCCGACACCTTTGCCACCGCACGTCCCATCGTCCAGCGCACGCGCGGCACCACCCACGGCCCGATCACGCGCCTGGTCAGCCCTGGCGACCTGGGGCAGCTATTAAAACCGTTTATCTTTCTCGATATTTTTCGCTCCGAAGGCAATCCCGCGCGCAATGGTTTTGCCATGCATCCACATTCAGGCATTGCCACCGTCACCTTCATGGTCAATGGTGACGTCAGCTACGAAGACACCACCGGCAAGCAAGGCGTGCTGCCGTCTGGTGGCGTCGAGTGGATGCGGGCAGGCAATGGCGTGTGGCATACGGGCGCGCCGGCTGGCGCGCAGCCGATGACGGGTTTCCAGTTGTGGGTGGCGCTGCCGCCGTCGGAAGAAAATGCGCCGGCCGAAAGCCTGTACCTGGCGCCGAACGGGGTAATGCAGGCAGGACCGGCGCGGGTATTGCTGGGGCAATATGGCGCGGCGCGCAGCCCGATTCCTGCGCCCGCCGGCATGAACTACCTGGCCGTGCGTTTGCAAGACGGCGAACGGTGGCGCTATACGCCGCCTGCCGGCCACGACATCGCCTGGGTGGCGCTGAACGCCGGCCAGCTCGATGCGGGAGGCGTGATCGACACGGGCGAACTGGCCGTATTTGCGGCCTCGGAACAGGCGATCGACTTCGTTGCGCGCGGCGACACGTCCTTCGTGCTGGGCTCGGCCTTGCAACATCCGCATGAACTGTTCATGGGCCACTATTCGGTGCACACCAGCCAGGCCGCTTTGGCCCAGGGCGAAGCCGAGATCCGCCGCATCGGCGCGCAGCTGCGACGCGACGGGCGCATCTGACCACGGAGAATCAGGTATGCCTGCCACTGGGCGGCGTCCATGATCGGCTCCTGGAAGGAAATACCTGGTCAGTTATATCTCGGCAACTGCAAAGCGTTCCCACCGTTTTCGATGACATCGCCAACAATATTCATGAAAAATTGACTTCGCGGCAGTCTTGTCCAGATCGCTTTATTTTCCTTGCCAGCATTGCACTATGATGTCTGCAATATTGTCTTAAAGCATGCCTTCACCGGCAGGCGGGAATCAGAGAGGATCAGGATGTTCAAGACTGTCAGCGAGCTGCTGCGCCATTTCAAGGAGGCTGTGCCGTTTCGCCTCGGGCCGGCCATCATTTCCACCATCGTGCTGGTGACCCTGTTGCTGCTGCCGACACCGGACGGGTTGACGCCGAAGGCCTGGGCGCTGGTAGCGATTTTCCTGACCACCATCGTGGCCATCATTCTGAAGGTAATGCCGATCGGCGTGATGGCGATGATGGCGATCGTTATCGTCTCGCTGTCGCAAGTGACTTCGACTTCATCCAAGGGCGCCATCACCGATGCGCTGAGCAGTTTTGCCAATCCGCTGATCTGGCTGATCGTGGTAGCGATTTTGATTTCACGCGGCCTGAAAAAAACCGGCCTGGGCAGCCGCATCGGCCTGCTGTTCATCGCATTGCTGGGCAAGCGCACGATCGGCATCGGCTACGGCCTGGCGATCTGCGAACTGGTGCTGGCGCCTTTTACGCCCAGCAACACGGCGCGCGGCGGCGGCATCGTGCATCCGATCATGAAGTCGATCGCCAACGCGTTTGATTCCGATCCGGCCAAGGGTACCGAGCGCAAGGTGGGCACTTACCTGGCGCTGGTCAATTATCACGCCAACCCGATCACCTCGGCGATGTTCCTGACCGCCACCGCACCCAATCCGCTGGTGGTCGATTACGTGGCGCGCGTCAGCAACCAGAGCTTTCACCTGAGCTGGACCACCTGGGCGCTGTGCATGCTGCTGCCGGGCCTGGTGTGCCTGCTGGTGATGCCACTGGTGATCTATCTGCTGTCGCCGCCGGAACTGAAAGCCACGCCGGACGCGGTGGACTTTGCCAAGGCGGAGCTGAAAACCATGGGCCCACTGTCGGCCGCCGAAAAAGTCATGCTGGGCACCTTCGGCCTGCTGCTGGTGCTGTGGGCGAATGTACCGGCGATGCTGTTCGGCCCGGCTTTTTCGCTGGACCCGACCGTGGTGGCCTTTGTCGGCCTGTTCGTGCTGATCATTACCGGCACCATCGACTGGGACGACGTGCTGTCCGAGAAAAGCGCCTGGGACACGCTGGTGTGGTTCGGTGCGCTGGTCATGATGGCCGAGCAATTGAACAAGACCGGCGTGATCGCCTGGTTCTCAAGCGGCATGAAAGCCGCCATCGTCGCCAGCGGCATGGACTGGCTGCCGGTGGCCAGCGTGCTGGTGCTGGTATTCGTGTTTTCACATTATTTCTTTGCCAGCACTACCGCCCATATCAGCGCCATGCTGCTGGCGTTCCTGACGGTGGGCGCGCAGCTGATCCCGCCCGCGTATCTGATCCCGTTCATGCTGATGATGACGGCAGGCTCCGCCATCATGATGACCCTGACCCACTACGCCACCGGCACTTCGCCGATCATCTTTGGCAGCGGCTTCGTAACGATGGGCAACTGGTGGCGCACGGGCCTGGTCATGTGCCTGGTCGAACTGGCGATCTTTGCCGTGGTGGGCACGGCGTGGTGGAAACTGCTCGGTTATTGGTAAATCACCTTTCATGCCGCGTTTTATGCAGTTCATCGCATTGCGCTGCCGCCAATTGCAGTGATTTGCTATCTTGACATCGACAGCACGGCAGCCGCAGCGCGGCCGCCGGCTTTTTCCATTCACCGATAAAAATCAAAGGAATTATCATGCGTGCTCTGCTGGCCCTGTGCTGCGCCGTCGCCGTTGGCGGCTGCGCCATCGTTATCAATCCCAACGATGGCGACGTGCGCTACAGCACGGATTCAGGCGGCAAAGCCGTTGAAGGCAACGGGCAGCTGAGCCGCGACGCACGCACGCTCGGCAGCGCGACGGTGCTCGATATCGGCAATCTGAACAATGCCGACGCCAGCATCGACATCCGCGTAGGCCCGGCGACCTCGCTGGTGATCGAAGCGGACAGCAATGTGCTGCCGCTGATCCAGAGCGAAGTGAGCGGCAGTACCCTGCGCATCTGGAGCGACGCCAATCTGCGCCGCAGCAGCGACATCCACATCATCTACACCACGCCGCACCTGACCAAGATCAGCACGGTCAGCGGCGGGCGCCTGGTGGCAAGCGGCTTCAACGGCGACGACCTCACTCTGGTGCAGCGAGGTTCGATGAAAATCGAATTGTCGGGCAAGGTGGCGCGCCTCGACATTGCCAACTACGGTTCGGGCAGCGTCAACGCGGCCGGGCTGTCAAGCGGCAACAGCGACGCCGTGCAGAACGGTTCGGGCCGCATCCACCTGGGCGCGCTGCGTGCCGAGCGTGTCAATCTGGCCGTCAACGGCTCGGGCAGCATCAGCGCCAGCGGCGCGGTGCAGCGCCTGGACGCCAATGTGAATGGCTCGGGCAAGCTCAACCTGGCGCCCCTGAGCAGCGACACTGCGTATTTGTCGACCAACGGCTCGGGCGATATCGATGCCACCGTCACCAGCGAAGTCAACGCCCGCTCCAGCGGCTCGGGCCGCATCACCGTGCATGGCGAACCAGCCAAACGCACCCTGTCAGGCTCGCGCGTGCGCGTGGTGCAATAAGTTTGCACGGCTGGTAGCGGCGGGGGCTTGCTATACTATCGGCCCCTGCCCGCTTTTCACCTCACCGCCATGCCGACTTCCATTCCCCTGGCATGCCGCCCTTCCTGCGGCGCCTGCTGCACCGCCCCGTCGATCACCAGTCCGATACCCGGCATGCCCAATGGCAAACCTGCCGGCGTGCGCTGCGTGCAGCTGGCCGACGATAACCTGTGCCGCATCTTTGGCCAGCCCGAGCGGCCGGCGTTTTGCGGCGGCTTGCAGCCCTCGGCAGAAATGTGCGGCGACAGCCGTGAATATGCGGTGCGGTGGCTGGGCGAGCTGGAGCGGCTGACGGCACCCTGAGATACCGTCTCGGCTGACAACTTCAGCTTTTAGGTGCTTCCTGCCCACCATTGACCATGCGGTTGTATTCAATCAACAGCGATACCAGCCCAAAAATACACAGCGCGATCACGCCGTCGCGCACGTCAGTCAGATCAAGCCCGCCATGGCGGAAATAGTGCATTACTTCAAGTACCGCCAGAAACGCCAGGCAACGCAGGCCATAGCGGCGTACGGTAATGCGCAGCAGCGTTGCCATGGAAAACTTTTCTGCCGTCATGATCTGTCTCCCTATTCAATATGACAACAGTATCAGGATTTATATCTCATTGGCAATCTCCTGAGCTTTGAGCGGCAGTCTTGAACAACACTTGACGAAAACTGCACGTTTACGTATATTCATGCACATTCCTGCACGATTAAGCACGTCATGACCGCCAACCTGCTACTCAAACAGCGCCACGCGCTGATCCAGCAACAATTGCAAGCCGATGGCCGGGTGCTGGCGCTGGACCTGGCGCGCCAGCTCGATGTGTCGGAAGACACGATACGGCGCGACCTGCGCGAGATGGCTGCTGCCGGCCTGTGCCAGCGCGTGTATGGCGGCGCTCTTCCGCTGCCACCCAATGGCGGCAGCCTCAGCCAGCGCCAGCACGAGTCGCCCGAAAGCAAGGCCCGCCTGGCGCAGGCGGCCGTGTCGCTGGTGCGCGCGGGTCAGGTGCTGTTTCTGGACGCCGGTTCGACCAACCTGGCAATTGCCACCGCGCTGCCGCCGTTGGCGTTGACCGTGATCACCAATGCACCGGCAATCGCCATGGCGCTGATGGAGCGGCCCGAGATCGAGCTGATCATGGCCGGCGGGCGGGTCGACCGGCGCGCCGGCGCCAGCCTGGGGCCGCAGGCGCTGCGCGCGGTCGAACGCATGCATCCCGATGTATGTTTCCTCGGCGCTTGCGGCGCCGACGCCGAGGCGGGCATCACCTCCTTCAACTATGACGAAGCCGAATTCAAGCGCAGCATCGCCGGCGCCAGCCGCGCGGTGGCGGTGGCCGTGACCAGCGACAAGCTGGGTACGGCCGCGCCGTTCGGCGTGCTGGCCACCGGCCTGCTGCAGCATCTGGTGCTCGAATCAAGCGCCGATGCGGCCCATGTCGCCGCCTTCGAACGCCAGGGCGTGCAGGTGCTGCGCGCCCGTGCCCGTTAATTTCATTTCACCACTTTTTTGAAAAGTTACGCCATGCACCTTACCGGTACCCTGCAACAACGCGCCACGCGCCTGGTCTTTTTCGCCGCCGGCCTCGGCATGGCGGCCTGGGCGCCGCTGGTGCCCTACGCCAAGGCCCGCCTTGGCCTCGATGAAGCCACTCTGGGGTTTTTATTGCTGTGCCTGGGCGCCGGTTCCCTGTGCGCGATGCCGTTTACGGGGGTGCTGGCTGGCCGCTTCGGCTGTCGCAGCGTGATCCTGTGGGCCGGCGCCGTGCTGATCGCCGTGCTGCCGGGGCTGGCGCTGGCCGCCACGCCGCTGCAGCTGGGCCTGGTGTTGCTGGCCTTCGGCGCCGCCGTGGGCACCATGGACGTGGCCATGAATATCCAGGCTGTGATCATTGAAAAAGCCAATGGCGGCGCGATGATGTCCGGCTTTCATGCGCTGTTCAGCGTGGGCGGCTTTGCCGGCGCCGGCTGCATGGCATGGCTGTTGTGGCTGGGCCTGACGCCGGCCTGGTCGTGCGTGGTGCTGATGGTAGTGCTGGGCGCGGTGCTCGGCGCCTCGCAAGGCCATTTGCTGCGCAGTGTCGCGCCCACGGGCGAAAAGACGCCGCTGTTCGTCATGCCGCACGGCGCCGTGATCCTGATCGGCCTGCTGTGCTTTATCGTGTTCCTGGCCGAAGGCGCCATCCTTGATTGGAGCGCCCTGTTCCTGACGACCACGCGCGGCGTGGAGGCCAGCCAGGGCGGGCTGGGCTACGCGGCGTTCGCCATCGCCATGACGCTTGGCCGCTTTACGGGTGACAAGGTGGTGGGCCGCTTCGGCGGCAAGCGGGTACTCGCTTTTGGCGGCCTGTGCGCGGCCGGCGGCTTCTTCCTGGCGGTGGCCGCGCCTGGCGCGCTGCTGGCGCTGCTGGGCTTCGTGCTGGTCGGCCTGGGCGCCGCCAATATCGTGCCCATCCTGTTTACGGCAGCCGGCAACCAAGCGGCAATGCCGGCCAGCCTGGCGGTGGCGGCGATTACCACCATCGGCTATGCCGGCATCCTGGCCGGGCCGGCGGTGATCGGCTTCGTGGCCCATGCCACCAGCCTCAATATCGCCTTTGCCATCCTCGGCGGCTCGCTGCTGCTGGTGGCGGCCAGTGCGCGCCTGGCTGCACCGGCAAAAGCGCCAGGCTGATTGCGTCCACACAAGTCGGGCGGTGGCAAAAAAACCACCGTCCGCGCCTGCCTCATTCAAGTCTGCACGCCGCTCTCGTGGTAAGCTTCGACCCCGCGCACCATCGCATAACAGCATGACGCCGCACGGCCTCCCTCCCCTTACTGCTTACCCACACTGACATTCACAATTCATGGATCTGATTCTTGCATTTAAAGCCATCATCATGGGGCTGGTTGAAGGTTTTACCGAATTCCTGCCTATTTCCTCCACCGGCCATCTGATTCTTGCAGGCAGCCTGCTCGATTTCACCAACGATGTGTCAAAAGACGTGATGGATGTGTTCGAGATCGCGATCCAGGCCGGCGCCATTTTGGCCGTGTGCTGGGAATACCGTGCGCGCATCGCGTCCGTGTTGTCTACCTTCGGCAGCAACGTCAAGTCGCGCAAGTTCGTGCTCAACGTGGCGATCGCCTTCTTGCCACTGGCTATTATCGGCCTGGCCATCGGCAAGATGATCAAGCATGCGCTGTTCAAGCCGGTGCCGGTGGCGCTGGCCTTTATTATCGGCGGCGTGATCATTTTGCTGGTCGAGCGCCGCGCGCGCCTGAACCCGGTCACCGTGCGCGTCAACTCGGTCGATGAAATGACGCCCTTGGACGCACTGAAAGTCGGCTGCGCGCAGGCCTTTGCACTGATTCCCGGCACCAGCCGCTCGGGCTCGACGATTATCGGCGGCATGCTGCTGGGCCTGTCACGCAAGACGGCCACCGAGTTCTCGTTCTTCCTGGCCATTCCCACCCTGCTGGCGGCCACTGCCTATTCGCTGTACAAGGCGCGCGACATTTTGTCGGCCACCGATTTGCCCCTGTTCACCCTGGGCACGCTGGCTGCGTTTGTCTCCGCCTTTTTGTGCGTGCGCTGGCTGCTGCGCTACATCAGTTCGCACGACTTCACATTCTTTGCCTGGTACCGTATCGTGTTTGGCCTGCTGGTGATCGCCAGTGCCCATTACGGCTGGGTTGTCTGGGCAGAATAAGGCACCATGAATCAAGACCTCAACGCGCAAGCCCTGCAGACGCTGCAAACTGTCTTTGGCTATCCGGCCTTCCGTGGCCAGCAGGCCGATATCGTCGACCATGTCAGCCACGGCGGCGATGCGCTGGTGCTGATGCCCACCGGCGGCGGCAAGTCGCTGTGCTACCAGATCCCGGCGCTGCTGCGCGATGGCGTGGGCGTGGTCATCTCGCCCCTGATCGCGCTGATGCAGGACCAGGTCGATGCGCTGGCCGAAGTCGGCGTACGCGCCGCCTTTTTGAATTCTACCCAGACCTACGAAGAAGCGAGCCGCATCGAGCGCCTGGTGCGCACCGGCCAGATCGACCTGGTCTACGTGGCGCCCGAGCGCCTGATGACGCAGCGCTGCCTGGACCTGTTCCAGGCATCGAAAATCGCCCTGTTCGCGATCGACGAAGCACATTGCGTGGCCCAGTGGGGTCATGATTTCCGCCCCGAATACATCAAGCTGTCGGTGCTGCACGAGCAGTTCCCGGACGTGCCTCGGATTGCGCTGACGGCCACCGCCGACCCGCAGACGCGCGCCGAAATCGCGCTGCGCCTGCAGCTCGACGATGCGCGCCAGTTCGTGTCCTCGTTCGACCGGCCGAACATCCGCTACCAGATCGTCGAAAAGGCCAATGGCCGCAAGCAGCTGCTCGACTTTATCAGCACTGAGCACGCGGGCGACTGCGGCATCGTGTATTGCCTGTCGCGTAAAAAAGTCGAAGAGACGGCCGAATTCCTGAACCAGAGCGGCATCCGCGCCCTGCCTTATCACGCCGGCATGGAGTACGCCAAACGCAGCGCCAACCAGGCGCGCTTCCTGCGCGAGGAAAATATCGTGATGGTGGCCACCATCGCCTTCGGCATGGGCATCGACAAGCCCGACGTGCGCTTCGTGGCCCACCTGGATCTGCCGAAAAGCATCGAGGGCTATTACCAGGAAACCGGGCGCGCAGGCCGCGATGGCATGGCCGCCAACGCCTGGATGGCGTATGGCTTGCAGGACGTGGTGCTGCAGCGGCGCATGATCGACGAATCGGAAGCCGACGAAACCTTCAAGCGCGTGCTGGGCGTGAAGCTCGACGCCATGCTGGGCCTGTGCGAAACCCTCAGTTGCCGCCGCATGCGCCTGCTCGAATACTTCGGCGAGCCGGCATCCCCATGCGGCAACTGCGACACCTGCCTGGTGCCGCCGATCTCATTCGACGGCACGGTGCCGGTGCAAAAACTGCTGTCGGCGATCTACCGGATGGACCAGCGCTTTGCCGGCGGCCACGTGATCGACGTGCTGCGCGGCATGGAGTCAGAACGCATCAAGACCTGGCACCACGATTCACTGTCTGTATTCGGCATCGGCGCGGACCTGGGCGAAGCGGAATGGAAATCGATTTTGCGCCAGGCCATCGCGCTGGGCTTAGTCGCCGTCGACCACGAACAATACAGCTCCTTGAAACTGACCGACGCCTCGCGGCCGGTGCTCAAGGGCGGCCAGAAAGTACAGCTGCGCCAGTACCAGAAACCGGTGAAAACCAGCAAGCGCAGTACCAGCGTGGCCAAGGGTTACGTGGAGATGGATCTCTCAAACAGCGAGCAGGCGATCTTCGACAAGCTGCGCTGGTGGCGCGTGGAAACGGCGCGCACCCACAATGTGCCGGCCTACGTGATCTTTGTCGACGCCACCCTGCGCGAAATCGCCAAGGCCAAGCCCACTTCGCTGGAACAGTTGCGTGGCGTGAGCGGCGTGGGCGAGAAAAAGCTGGCCTCGTATGGCGATGAAATCGTCGCCATGATCCTGGAAATGATCTGACGGCGCGGCGCGGCGATGGAAACCAAATGGCTGGAAGACTTTATCTCGCTCGCTGAAACGCATAATTTCAGCCGCTCCGCAGCCCTGCGCCACGTCACCCAGCCAGCCTTTTCGCGGCGCATCCAGTCGCTGGAAAACTGGCTCGGCATCGACCTGGTCGACCGCACTTCCTACCCCACGCGGCTGACGCCGGCCGGCGCCGTGTTCTACGAACAGGCGCTGGAAATGCTGGGCCAGATCAATGGCGTGCGGGCGCTGTTGCGCGGCAAGCGCGCCGCCACCCAGACCAGCGTCGACTTCGCCGTGCCGCACACGCTGTCGCTGACCTTTATGCCGAAATGGCTGACGGCGCTGGAACAAGGTTTTGCACCGATCAACAGCCGCCTGATGGCGCTCAACGTGCACGACGCGGTGCTGCAACTGGTCGACGGCGGCTGCGATTTGCTGCTGTGCTACCACCATCCGCGCCAGCCGGTGCAGCTCGACCCTGGCCGCTACGACATGCTGGTGATGGGCCGCGAAACCGTGCGCGCCTACGCCCGCTGCGGCACCGACAAAGTGCCCGATTTCGTGCTGCCGGGCAGCGCCGCCCACCCGGTGCCCTTTCTTTCCTACACCAGCAACGCCTACCTGGGGCGCATGGTCGAACTGCTGATGGCCGACGCGAAAACGCCCCTGTTCCTCGACACCTGCTACGAAACCGATATGGCCGAAGGCCTGAAAATGATGGCGCTGGAAGGGCGCGGCATTGCCTTTTTGCCGGAATCGGCAGTACTGCGCGACGTCAAGTACAAGCACCTGGCGCGCGCAGACGGCGGCGCCCCCGGCTGGGAAATCGAGCTGGAAATACGGCTGTACCGCGAACGCCCGAACGAGCAACGGCCAGGCAAACCGATGGTCGAAAGCCTGTGGCAGTACCTGGTGCAGCAACAGGAAAATACCTCGCGCAGCAGCCGCCGGCGCAAGCGTTCCATCCCTGAGTCCTGACGCGACAAACTATGCAATAAATGCATAAGCGGATGCATACAAAGCATTGGCCGGGGCTAAAGCCTATCGCCTACGATGCGGTTCCGCTGCGCGTAGCTGCTTTCCGGTTACGCCTCTCACGTATTCGTATTGTCCAGGAGCTTATCAAGCATGACCAGCAAGCACGCACTGCCTTCCTACCTCAACCCTGAAGACCTCGGCCCATGGGGCGTCTACCTCGAGCAGATCGATCGCGTTACTCCGTACCTGGGCAGCCTGTCGCGCTGGGTGGAAACGCTGAAGCGCCCGAAGCGCATCCTGACGGTCGACGTGCCGATCGAGCGCGATGACGGCAGCATCGCCCACTACGAAGGCTATCGCGTGCAGCACAATATGTCGCGCGGCCCCGGCAAGGGCGGCGTGCGCTTCCACCAGGACGTAACTTTATCGGAAGTGATGGCGCTGTCGGCCTGGATGACGGTCAAGAATGCGGCCGTCAACGTGCCCTACGGCGGTGCCAAGGGCGGCATCCGTGTCGACCCGAAGACGCTTTCGCGCAACGAACTGCAACGCCTGACGCGCCGCTACACCAGCGAAATCAGCATGATCATCGGCCCGAACAAGGATATCCCGGCGCCGGACGTCAATACCAATGAACAGGTAATGGCGTGGATGATGGATAGCTACTCCATGCTGAACGGCAATATGTCGACCGGCGTGGTGACCGGCAAGCCGATCTCGCTCGGTGGCAGCCTGGGCCGCCGCGATGCGACCGGCCGCGGCGTCTATGTCATCGGCTGCGACGCCGCCGCCCGCATCGGCGTGCCGATCGACGGCGCGAAGATCATCGTGCAAGGTTTCGGTAACGTCGGTGGCGTGGCCGCGCGCATGTTTGCCGAAGCCGGTTCGAAAATTGTCGCGGTACAGGACCACAAGACCACCGTGGTGCACAGCGGTGGCCTCGATATTCCACAACTGCTGGCGCACGTGGCCGAAACCGGCAGCGTCGAAGGCTATGCGGGCGCCGAAGCGTTCTTGCCGCGCGACGATTTCTGGGGCCTCGATTGCGACATCCTGATCCCGGCCGCGCTGGAACAGCAGATCACCGCCGAGCGCGCCCACGTCATCCGCGCAAAAATCATCCTGGAAGGCGCCAACGGCCCGACCATGCCGGCCGCCGACGACATCCTGAACGACAAGGGCGTGCTGATCGTGCCGGACGTACTGGCCAACGCCGGCGGCGTGACCGTCAGCTACTTCGAATGGTCGCAGAACTTCTCGAGCTTCTTCTGGACCGAAGAAGAAATCAACAGCCGCCTGACGCGCATCATGCGCGAAGCGTTCGACGCGGTCTGGCAAGTGTCGCAAGAGAAAAAAGTGTCGATGCGCACCGCGACCTTTATCCTGGCCTGCACGCGCGTGTTGCAGGCGCGCGAGGTACGTGGTTTGTATCCATAATCGCTGGCCGTTGTTTCATGCCTGAAAAAAATCCCGCTGCGCATTACTGTGCAGCGGGATTTTTCATGATGGAATGACCGCCAGATAGCAAGGCAAGACATGCAAAAACCGCCGCGTCCTGTTACTTTACCGTGCCACCTCAGGCATACTACTGGCACTAATATCTACAGGAATATTCATGAGCCGTATCTTAATCACAGGAAAAACTGGCCAGGTCGGCTACGAACTTGAACGCAGCTTGCAAGGACTGGGCGAAATCGTTGCGGTCGATCGTAGCCAGATGGATTTGAGCAATTTGCAGCAGGTGCGCGAGGTCATTCGCAGCGTCAAGCCTACGCTGATCGTCAATCCTGCCGCTTACACGGCCGTCGATCAGGCGGAGCGCGAGCCGGAACTGGCGCAACGGATCAACGGCGAAGCGCCTGGCGTGATGGCCGAAGAAGCCAAAAAGCTGGGTGCCACGCTGATTCACTACAGCACCGACTACGTGTTCGATGGCACGAAGGACGGTGCTTACCTGGAAACCGATCCCACCTGTCCGATCAATGTGTACGGCAGCAGCAAGCTGGCGGGCGAGCAGGCAATTCTTGCCTCCGGTGTAAAACACCTGATACTGCGTACCAGCTGGGTCTACAGCACGCACGGTAAAAATTTCCTGCTGACCATGCGCCGCCTGGCCCAGGAGCGCGACGCGCTCAATATTGTGTCAGATCAGTTCGGTGCACCGACCTGGAGCCGCACGATTGCCGACACTACGGCGCACATCATCGCGCAAAGCCTGGCCGCCGCCGATCAGCAGGCGTGGTGGGACCAGCATTCAGGGCTATACCATCTGACGGCGCAAGGAAAAACCACCTGGTTCGGTTTTGCCGAAGCGATCATGGCCCATGCATCAGTGGCGAAGAAGCCGAAACTGACACCGATACCGGCTTCGGCCTATCCCGTACCGGCACAACGCCCTGCCAATTCGGCGCTATCGTCACAGAAGCTGATCGATACCTTCTGCGGCTTGCCGAACTGGCGCGATGCATTGTTGCTGTGTCAGGACTGATCAGGCAGCATAGCCTTGCGGATTCTGATGCTGCCAGCGCCAGTGATCCGCGCACATATCGTCAATGTTTTTCTGCGCCGTCCAGCCCAGCAGTTCGCGCGCCTGGTCGGCCGACGCGTAGCAGCTGGCGATATCGCCAGGGCGGCGCGGCACGATCTGGTAAGGAACCGGGCGGCCGCTGGCCGCCTCAAACGCGCGCACGGTGTCGAGCACGCTGTAGCCATGACCCGTGCCCAGGTTGACGGTAAAGCCGCCTTCAAGCGAAAACAAACGGTTCAGGGCCGCCACATGGCCCGACGCCAGGTCGACCACATGGATGTAGTCGCGCACGCCGGTGCCATCCGGCGTCGGGTAGTCGTCGCCAAATACCGACAGCTTGTCGCGGCGGCCAACGGCCACTTGCGCAATGAACGGCATCAGGTTGTTCGGAATGCCAGCCGGATCTTCACCGATTAGTCCGCTGGCATGCGCGCCCACCGGATTGAAGTAGCGCAACACACCGACTTGCCACTGTGCATCGGCATGCACCAGGTCAGCCAGGATTTCTTCGACCATCAGCTTCGAGCGGCCATACGGATTGGTCACGGACAGGCGCGACGTTTCCAAAATCGGCAAGGCTTCCGGATCGCCATACACGGTAGCCGACGAGCTGAACACGAAGCGTTTCACATTGGCGGCAGCGAGCACTTCGAGCAGCGCTACCGTGCCGCTGACATTGTTATCCATGTACATCAATGGCTTGGCCACCGATTCGCCCACGGCTTTCAAGCCGGCGAAATGGATCACCGCATCGATGGCGTGTTCTTGCAGCACAGCGGCCATGGCGGCGCGGTCACGCACGTCGGCTTCATAAAACGGCACGCTCTTGCCGGCAATCTGTTCGACACGGCGTATCGCTTCGCGCGCGCTGTTGCACAGATTGTCCACGGCAACCACATCAAAACCTGCCACCAGCAATTCGACACAGGTATGCGAACCGATAAAACCGGATGCGCCGGTCACGAGAATCTTCTTGGCCATAATCTCATTCAATGCTAAAAAATCAAGCTTAGCGCAATTGGGCAGACTTGACCAGCAAGCCTGTTGCCGTGTGCAGTTTTATTTCTTGATGAAGACCAGGTCCCACACGCCATGGCCAAGCTTCAAACCGCGGTTTTCAAACTTGGTCAGCGGACGATAGGCCGGCTGCGGCGCATAGCCCTCGGCACTGTTTTGCAGTTGCGGCTCGGCGCTGAGCACTTCCAGCATCTGGACCGCGTAGTCTTCCCAGTCGGTGGCGCAATGCAGATAGCCGCCCGGCGCCAGGCGCTCGGTCAGTTGCCGCACGAATGGCGACTGGATCAGGCGGCGCTTGTTGTGGCGCGCCTTGTGCCATGGATCGGGGAAGAATACGTGAATACCGGCCAGCGAATTGGCGGGAATCATATGCGTCAGCACTTCCACGGCATCATGCTGCAGCAGGCGCAAATTGGTCAGCGACTCTTCACCGATCAGCTTGAGCAAGCTGCCCACGCCCGGCGTATGCACTTCAACGCCGATAAAGTCTTTGTCCGGCATCGCCTTGGCGATATGCGCGGTGGTAGCGCCCATGCCGAAGCCAATTTCCAGGATCACCGGCGCCTGGCGGCCGAATACCTGTGTGAAGTCCAGCGTCTGTTTGCCGAACGGCAGCAAAAACTGCGGCCCCAGCGTGTCGAGCGCGCGCGCCTGCGCCACCGAAAGGCGGCCTGCGCGAGTAACGAAACTGCGGATGCGGTGTTCGGTCGGATCGTACATCATTGGCCGCGCAGGGCCGTTTGCTGGGGTATCAGAAGACATGGGAATGAAAGAAAAGTGGCTGCGCCACGCGAACCCGCATGGCGGCGAAAAATGGAGCGGGTGAAGGGAATCGAACCCTCGTCGCAAGCTTGGGAAGCTCGACAAGGAACTCAACAACCATGAGGGCTTGCGGCCCGTTTCTGCTCCGCAAAGACAACATTATAGCAGCCATACAAACAGCCATCCATGCGGTCGATTTAGCGATTGTGGAGCGATCTTTCAGGGCACGATAGCATGAAAACCACGCAACAACATTCACTACGACGCGGCAAGATCGTCATGCCGACGTGATAAGCCGTGTTGCATGCCTGCTTACGCAGGGCCATTCAAGGATGCGGAGATGAAACCCTCGTTCGACAGCGCGTTGATGGCCCCACGTAGCAGGAAGTTATTCGTAAAGCACATCGTATACTGGCGTGCACCAGGCTTGATGGGCTGCAACATCTTTCCTTCCACCAGACGCTTGATCTGGTACGTGCGCTGAGCGGGTTTTAGCCCCGGCATCACTCTGGCAAGATCGCCAGATTTTGCAGTGCCGAGCTTTACCACCTCAAGCAAAATCGCCTGTTCCTCATGCGTTATCAATTGCCGCTGGACCGAATAGGCAAGCGCAGGGATCAGAATTTTCTCCTTCAAGAACGTGTAGTCGGTTAGCCGGTCTACTTTTTGCAGCTCATCCAGGATGCCTTGCAAAACATAGGTGCACCAGCGGTCCAGGCTTTCATCCGTGCCCTTGTCGGCGCAAGAAAGCATCGCATAGTAACGCTCGCGGTCGTTGCAGAAAACAGCGGTCGGGTTCAACACCCGTCCACCTGTCTTGACATTGAAGCCGTACTTGATCAAGAGGGCATAGGTCATCAAACGCACGACGCGCCCATTGCCATTGCTAAAAGGGTGTATCCAGCCAAAGCGATGATGTGCCAACGCAACCTTGATCAAGGCATATTTGGGAGCATCATCACGGTTGATGAACCCCATCAGCTCTTCCATATAACCCGGTACAAGAACAGGGTCTGGCGGCAAATGGTCTGACTTGGCAATGCGGACCGCTTCCGTTCGATAGGCTCCAGGCGTGCGATTGCCCTCCCTCTCCAGCTCAAGCACCGCCAGCGAGTGCAGTTCCCTGATGAAATGTTCCGAGACAGCAGAATTCGGCGTCACCACGTCCTCGATATACTGCATCGCCTTTTCGATGTTGGATATCTCGCGCACTTGGTCGCTATCGTTTGTGCCGCCTTCCACCGAAGTCTCGACGTAATCCGCAAGCGTCGTATGGTTGCCCTCGATTCGCGCAGACCCGAGACTTTCCAGCATGTGGAAAATATGCTTGAGCTGGAAGAAGGTTGACGCAGGGGTTGTGCCGCCAAGTTGCAAACGCCGCAAGTGTTCCAGTTCCGTTAGAACATCGACAAGTGGCGAATCGAACGAGGGATTTAAAAGCTTCAGGTCAAAGTGGTGGAAGTCTGGCATAGCAATGCCTGCTCTTCTTGAATGGCGTCGAGGACTAAGTGGAATTTTCAAGATAATATACTTAAAAATCATATGCTTACGAACGCTAACTGATTATCACATGTGTAATAACGCAAAATAACAAGTCAAGCCACCTCCGCTCCCACTGGCCACCGGGCTTGCAGTGCAGGTTTTTCATGTGCCGCCCGACGAAAACAACGCTGCACCTCTAAAAATTGCCAATAGAGCAATTGAAGTAATGGAGTTTACTACCTAAAGAGCAACAAATCGAGGCACTGAGTAACTCGTCTTAGCATCTTTTTGTGGCGCAATTTTTGCTCTGTGGAGCGGCGGAAGAAGGTTGGAACTATTTTTTATTGGAGCGGGTGAAGGGAATCGAACCCTCGTCGTAAGCTTGGGAAGCTTCTGCTCTACCATTGAGCTACACCCGCGAAGAGTGCATTTTACGCGCGATGGCAGACTCTTGGCAAACCGCTCTGGCGAGTACGTAACGAAGACAGCCGCAGCATATTTTGTTAACTTGCTACAACAAGCTACAGAAAACGGCGGAAAATGCTTTAGTATTGGGAAGGATTGCCTCTGAACTTGCCATCATCAAGCGTGCATGCAGACTAACACGCCGAATGTTGATACAATCGGGTACTTAGTTTCATAATTTATAGTGTTTTCCCCCTGTTAACTAAAAAAGGATATTTCCATGAAAAAATTTCTGATCGCTTCGGCAATCCTGGCTTTCGCTTCGGCACAAGCAATGGCTCAAACCACTGAGCCAGTTGGCGGCGCTCCAGTTCCAGCAGCAGCAGCTCCTGCAGCTGGCGCTACCGGCGCAGCAGCCGGCGGCACCGTTGCTGGCCTGAGCACCAGCGCCCTGATCGCTATCGGCGCAGCTGTTGCTGTTGTCGCTGGCGCAGCAAGCTCGGATTCGACCACCACCCACCACGGCACCACCACCCATCATTAATCCCTAGCTGCTCAGGCAGCGACAGGAAGGCCCCGCCAGAGGTTATCTCAAGCTGATGGCGATGGGTCCGATGTAGCGAGAGTCTGACATTTCACGATGACTTACTCTTAAAAGAGCCCCTTTCATCACGAAACGGGCTTTTTATTTTTCTGCTGGCAGTATCGGTACGAATAATCCGTACCGCATGCGTTTTGATACGCAACTGTAACAGCGCTGTACAGTGCAGGCACTGATCTCTTTGCAATAATAATTCGTAGTTATGTACGCCACACACCTAGCCCAAGCGCATTCTTCCTGATGAAGAATCAGTCATTTTACAAACGTATGGTTTTTGCCCTCCATGGCATTCGTGCAGCCCTCTCCCTGGAATCGAGTTTCCGCCTGCAGTGCCTTGCGGCACTGATTGTGTTAGCAGTGCTCGTCTACAGCAGACCGGCCTTTATCTGGTGGGCGCTGCTGCTGATGAACTGTGGCATGGTTCTGGCAGCTGAATTGTTCAATACTGCACTGGAACATCTGGTTGACCATCTGCATCCTGCGCTTCATCCCAGCATCAAAATTGCCAAGGATTGTGCGGCCGGTGCGGTACTGGTATTGAGCATTACAGCCTCGGCCGTGTTCGTTGCTTTTTTGATTGCACAAACTTCGATCTAAGCAAAAATAATCAGTGCTAAAATACCAAGCCATCTAATGTTGAAAGAAGTTTCTGCCATTCATCAAAACTGTAGAAAAGTGTAAGAAGAATAGCGCGACTACTACCGATTTTATTAAAATAATTGTACTTTAAAAATAATTCAGGAAAACTTTCAGCCAGATTTTTTGCTATGTGGCAACAGTTAGAAATTGCTGTTGTGAATCGCAAATAGTCTCGTCCGTCCGATAAAGTTGTTTTAAATTTTGAATTGATGCAAAAATGAATCATTCCCTCGTTCCTGTTGTTCTTTGTGGCGGTTCCGGCACACGGCTCTGGCCACTTTCACGCGACGCGTTTCCGAAACAATTTTTACGTTTGTCTGGTGATACCAGCATGTTGCAGCAAACCTTGCAGCGCCTTGAGGGTATTGATGCCTTGGCGCCAGCTTTGCTGGTCTGCAATGAATCGTCACGTTTTATCGTTGCCGAACAGTTGCGCGAAATAGGCATGGAAAACGCACGCATGGTGCTTGAGCCCATGCGCCGCAATACTGCCCCGGCGATTGCCACTGCGGCGTTGCAAGCCATGGAAAATGGCCAGGATCCGATTTTGCTCGTGCTTCCGTCAGATCATGTGATTCTCGACGCCCCGGCATTCCACCAGGCGATCAACCTGGCGCGCGAAGCGGCTGAACAAGGCAAGCTGCTCACTTTCGGCATTACACCTAGCGGCCCGGAAACAGGCTATGGCTATATCCGCGCCGAAGGCAAGGAAGCGGGCAAGGCACAGCGCATTGTTGAGTTCGTCGAAAAGCCAGCGTTGGCTTTGGCCGAGCAATATATTGCAAGTGGTGATTATTTCTGGAACAGCGGCATGTTCCTGTTTCGCGCCAGCAGATACCTGGAAGAACTTGAACGCTTCCAGCCTGCCGTCGTCGCTGCCTGCCGTGAGGCACTAGCCAAAGCAAAAACCGACCTCGATTTCATCCGCCTTGATCACGATGCCTACGCCGCCAGCCCTGATATTGCAGTCGACTATGCCGTGATGGAACGTACTGCCGATGCGGCAACCGTCGCCCTGGACGCCGGTTGGAATGATATCGGTTCATGGGCGGCCGTTTTCGATATCGCAAAAAAAGATGCCGATAACAACAGCGCCCAGGGCGATGTATTGCTGCAAGACTGCAACGATTGCCTGGTCCACAGCAATAGCCGCCTTGTTACTGCCATTGGCATGCGCAATACCGTCATCGTGGAAACCGCCGATGCAGTACTGGTGATGGATGCGTCGCAAGCACAACACACGAAGACACTGGTAGCACAGCTGGTCAAGCAGGATCGCCCTGAAGCTACCATGCACCGCGAAGTGTTCCGCCCATGGGGCTCGTATGACTCGATCGGCAACGGCGAGCGTTTCCAGGTCAAGCGCATTACCGTCAAGCCGGGCGCCAAGCTGTCGCTGCAAATGCACCATCACCGTGCTGAACACTGGATTGTTGTATCGGGTACCGCCCAGATTACCAATGGCGACAAAGAATATCTGCTGACGGAAAACCAGTCGACCTATATTCCGCTGGGCGTGGTGCATTCGCTGGCCAACCCGGGCAAGGTAGCGCTGGAACTGATTGAAATCCAGTCAGGCAGCTACCTGGGTGAAGACGACATCGTGCGGTTTGAAGATCGCTACGGCCGGGTTTAAGCAAGTATCAACTAGGGAGATGGCGGCGCCATCTCCCTTTGCAACTCACTCTGAAGTTTATAAGGTTTAGCAAGTCATCATGAAACCCATCGAAGGCATATTTGTAAAAGAGGTCAAGTGGTATTGCAGCAGCACGGCGGAAAAATACTTTCTGGCGATTGCCGACGCAATCGCTTTGTTTGTCGCGTTCTTGCTGGCAGGCATCTGGTCACTGGATGTTGTCGTGCTCAACGACTGGCATCTGGATGGTTCACGGCTGCTCAGCCATTTTCTGCTATCCCTTGTGACACTGGCCTTGTTCAAGCTGAAGGGCCATCATGCCAAACGACGACCATACGCCAATGAAATCAGACAGATCCTGCAGATAGTCATGGTGATGGGATTGATCGATGCGGCGCTTGCCTCGTTTGGTGGCTGGAATGACTCGCGTATCGCCCTGCTGCTGACCTGGCTGCTGGTGCCGTGCTGTGTGCTGCTGACGCGTGGTGTGGTCAAATACCTGTTGATGAAAGCAGGTGGCTGGATACGGCCGATGGTGATTATCGGCTGGGGTGACAACGCATTGCAAACCGCACGCGCTTTCAATGAAGAAGCGTTGATGGGCTATCGTTTGATCGCTTTCCTGATTCCTGAGGGCAAAGCGCCCTTCGAGCATCATTATGTGAATCGCGTGGGGGAGCCGGTGCCTTGTATTTCGTTAGGCGCCACCCCTGAACAAACCCTGAAAACCCTGGGCGATCCCCATGCTGTTGTTGCGCTGGAGCAGGGTGGGATCGATGCTTACCAAGGCATGATCCAGCAGGTGAGCCGCAGCGTGGCCAATATGCAGGTCGTACCGGCTGTGCGTGGCTTGCCGCTGTATGGCATGGAGGTCAATCACTTCTTCGCGCACGAAGTGTTGTTGCTGACCATGCGCAATAACCTGGCTCGGCCCGGCTTGCAACTGATCAAACGCTGTTTCGATCTGGTCACATCAATCGCTGTACTTATCGTTGGCTCTCCCATCCTGCTATGGATCGCCGCAAAGGTACTTGCGTCGGGCCGTCCTATTTTCTACGGTCACAAGCGCGTGGGCCAGAATGGCAAGCACTTTTTGTGCTACAAGTTCCGTACGATGGCTGTCAATTCCGATGTGCTGTTGAAAGAACTGCTGGAACGCGATCCGCAAGCGCGTGCCGAATGGGACCGCGATTTCAAACTGAAAAATGATCCACGTATTACGCCGATCGGTCATTTCCTGCGCAAGACCAGCCTCGATGAACTGCCGCAATTGTGGAATGTGCTCAAGGGCGAAATGAGCCTGGTTGGACCACGTCCTGTCGTTGACGCGGAACTCGAACGCTATGGCAATCAAGTCGACTTTTATCTGGAAGCAAAACCTGGCGTAACGGGTCTGTGGCAAGTTAGTGGCAGGAACGATGTCAGTTATGATACGCGCGTTTATCTTGATGCCTGGTATGTCAAAAACTGGTCGCTGTTCAACGACATTGTTATTCTGTTTAAAACAGTGAACGTTATTTTCAAAAAAGATGGCGCATATTGAAAGATTGCAGTAGGCAAAAAACGAATTTAATTATCGCAATTTAAGAGGATATTCAGGCGAAAACTTTCCGTTACCGGAAAGCTTGCGCTTCTCGATTGCGTTCAAGCAAGAAAAAGGATAACAGATGATTTTAGTTACTGGCGGCGCCGGCTTTATCGGTTCCAATTTTGTTCGCGACTGGCTGGCACTCAACGATGAACCAGTCATCACGCTTGACAAGCTGACCTACGCTGGCAATCTCAGCAACCTGGCCAGCCTGGAACACGATCCACGCCATATCTTCGTGCGCGGCGATATCGGCGACACCGCCCTGGTATCGCGCTTGCTGGCCGAACACCAGCCGCGTGCCGTCGTGCACTTTGCCGCAGAAAGTCACGTTGACCGCTCGATCCACAGCCCTGGCGAATTCATTTCGACCAACGTCAACGGTACCTTCAGCCTGCTTGAAGCCTCGCGCGCCTACTGGACAGCCCTGACGGGCGAAGCAAAGGAAGGGTTCCGTTTCCTGCACGTATCGACCGATGAAGTGTATGGCACGCTGGGACCACAGGATCCACCGTTCACCGAAACCACGCCGTATGCACCGAACAGCCCTTACTCGGCATCGAAGGCAGCATCGGACCACCTGGTGCGCGCGTACTTCCATACTTATGGCATGCCGGTACTCACCACCAACTGCTCGAACAACTACGGCTCTTTCCATTTCCCGGAAAAGCTGATTCCCCTTATCATCAGCAACGCCCGCGCCGGCAAACCGCTGCCGATCTACGGCGACGGCATGCAAGTGCGCGACTGGCTGTATGTGGGCGACCACTGCTCGGCCATCCGCCGCGTGCTGGAAGCTGGCCGCCTGGGCGAAGTCTATAACGTGGGCGGCTGGAACGAAATGGCCAACCTGGAAGTCGTGCACACGCTGTGCGACATCCTCGACACGCTCGATCCGAAAGCGTCGGGCAGCTACCGCGAACAGATCACCTATGTGCAGGACCGCCCCGGCCATGACCGCCGCTACGCCATTGATGCACGCAAGATCGAACGCGAACTGGGCTGGAAGCCAGCGGAAACGTTCCAGACCGGCATCTGCAAGACGGTGCAGTGGTACCTGGACAACCAGGCATGGGTGCGCGACGTGCAATCAGGCGACTACCTGAAATGGGTAGAAACCAACTACGCAGCACGCGACGCGGCAAAGGATGTAGTCTGATGAGCACACCTGTCGAACGCAAGGGTATTATTCTGGCCGGCGGCTCCGGCACGCGCCTGTACCCGGTCACCATGGCAGTATCGAAGCAGCTACTGCCGGTGTACGACAAGCCGATGATTTATTATCCACTGACGACCTTGATGCTGGCCGGCATGCGCGACATCCTGATCATCTCGACGCCGCAAGATACACCACGCTTTAAGGAACTACTCGGCGATGGCAGCCAGTGGGGCATCAAGCTGACCTATGCCGTGCAGCCGACACCGGACGGCCTTGCACAGGCATTTATCATTGGCAAAGAATTTGTCGGCGACGCGCCATCGGCGTTGATCCTCGGCGATAACATTTACTATGGTCATGACTTTGAAACGCAGTTGCGCGAAGCATCGGAGCGCACCATCGGCTCGACCGTGTTCGCCTATCATGTGCACGATCCGGAACGCTATGGCGTGGTCGACTTTGACGAGCAGCGCCGCGCTGTCAGCATAGAGGAAAAACCGCTCCAGCCAAAATCGAACTACGCCGTGACCGGCCTGTACTTCTATGACAATCAGGTTTGTGACATTGCTGCCGGCATCGCGCCTTCGCCACGCGGCGAACTCGAAATTACCGATGTCAACCGGGTCTACCTGGAGCGTGGCGAGCTAACGGTTGAACTGATGGGCCGCGGTATGGCCTGGCTGGACACGGGCACGCACGAGTCCTTGCTGGAAGCGGGACAATTCATCGCCACGATTGAAAACCGCCAGGGCCTGAAAGTGGCCTGCCCGGAAGAAATCGCTTATCGCAAAGGCTATATCGACGCCGCCAAGCTGGAACAGCTGGCCCAGCCATTAAAGAAAAACGCTTACGGTCAATACCTGCTGCGTCTGCTCGAAGAAAAAATATACTAAGGCCTGAACGGCTCATCCATATCATGCAAATTCAAACTACCGCCATTCCAGACGTACTGATCATCGAGCCGACCGTATTTGGCGATGACCGCGGCTTCTTCTACGAAAGCTTCAACCAGAAGCGTTTTGCCGAGCTGACCGGCGTGACGCGCGACTTCGTTCAGGACAATCACTCCAAGTCCGCCAAAGGCGTTTTGCGTGGCTTACACTACCAGATTCAGCAAGCCCAGGGAAAGCTGGTACGTGTTACCGCCGGAGAAGTGTTCGACGTTGCCGTCGACCTGCGCAAAAGTTCGCCAACGTTCGGCCACTGGGTCGGTGTGACCTTGTCGGCAGCGAACAAACGGCAGCTATGGATACCAGAAGGGTTTGCACATGGCTTCATGGTTACAAGCGACCATGCTGAGTTTCTGTACAAGACAACCGACTACTGGGCGCCGGAGTTTGAGCGTAGCATCCTGTGGAATGACCCGGCGATCGGCATCAACTGGCCGCTGGATCGAGAACCATTGCTGTCGGGCAAAGATAAGACCGGCACGTTACTGGCAAACGCCGACGTCTTCGCCTGATCGCCCCACCGTTAATGCTTAACCAACAAATTTATTATCCGCATATTAATGGACGGCAGCCTAGACGGGCTGGGTGAATGCCGCTCAACCTTTCTTTTCAAGCAAATACAATGTACGGTTACCAGCAACGAGGGACTGTTTCTTCTCGATGCTGTACTTTACAGAGAATAAGCGCTCAAAACTCTCAATCGACATCGTCGAATACAATTCTTTATTGATACCTGCAATTTCAGCAAAGCGCAGGTCTTGCGGCTCGATCCACTCCAGTATCAGAAAACGCGGCCGCAGTGAATGGAAAAAATCCAAGATCATCGGTAGGCCGGCGCGTTCAGAGACTAGCAAGTGATGCACTAGCCCCAACGCCATGATGCAATCGAACTTGCCCGCAGCTCGCACTAGAAAGCTATCCACCTCTTGGTTCATCCAGCCAACCGGCGGTGTGGGGCGCCCAATATCTAGCAGGATTGGTGAGATTGGGAGCACCGTGCCGCGCAATTGTTGATATAACCGTGATAATGCACCATGATCATAATCAGCGGCGACAACTGTATTTCCGACTTCGGCGGCAATTTTACTAAACTCGCCTGCGTTGCAGCCAAGATCAAGTACTGTGGAGATTTCGGGCCGCTCCAGCACAGTGCGTACGAAATCGGCCTTGGCAACGACATCGGTAGTATCGTAGTGATCCCGATCGGTCTCGTAATTTTCCCATTTGGTCGGTATTGCTGACGCAGCGGGCTTGAGCGCATTGATATGCCTTTCCAACCGCTTCAAGGTGCGCTGCAGGAGGAATTTAGCTAGCTCAGCCGGCCTAGATTTTGGCTTTTCCCGAACAGCAGCAGCGCGCACTTGACGCATCCCCCCGAAAAACATCGGTAGTGTTACGGCTTCCAATGCAGGCTGCACATAAGCACGCCAACCATGAATGACGCGTCGAACCTGCTCAGGTTGCAAGCCGTCGCGGTGCTGAACAAACATGGCCGACGTCTGCATGCCGGTGTGGCGATAAAGCAACAACGGGATCACAAAATGCCGGAAGAACTGAGCATACGCGATCCAAACACCGGAATCATCAATACGTTCAAATGAAAGGAGATCGCAAAATCTCGGCTTGCCATGTTCAAACAAAATATTCCAAGCTGATGCATCCTTAATTATCCAACCATTCTCCAGCGCTGACATAGCAACCTGCAATGTCATTTTTGCGGCGTCATACAGTTGCAACGCGGTAATTTCATGGGGATAACAGGGGAAGTCAAGCGCACGGTGCTCAAGCCAGCGAAATTCAGCCGAATCGATGGCAGAGTCACTCGGGCCTGCCACCCATTCAGACGCCGGAAACCAGCCATCTGCGACTCCCTTAAGATACCAAGATGACTTGATTAAAATTTCGACATCTTCAGCTTTTTTTGCGCTAACAGCACGAAAAATTCGCCCATCTTTTTTTGCGACAAAACCAGACGGATCACGCCAAGAGATTTTTTTTAGGTTTTCAATATTTGTAGCCATCAGGCGCACTCCAAGTTTCGTAATAAGTTGTACGCCGTAACGCATCAGACAATGCAGCTTGTGTGTCAAGTTTTCCGGATAAAAAATCCAGTGCCAATTTTTTGCTATGAACCGTACTGATACGATCTGGAAGGATGATAGGTTCACTAGCACCCACCTTCCAGACGATAAAAGGTACAGATGCAGGTTGCTTAGAATTAGTTCTTAACCAATGGTCAGAAGAAACAATAAGAAGAATATTTTGTTTATCCGACAGCAGCTGTAAATTTTTAACGATTCGCCCAACGACAATGTCAGCACCGATCAAATTTTGTTTATAAGCTGAGGTGTCATTTTCTACTGGCTCTTTTAATAGACGTTGCACATAAATATTCGGCAAATGCGGTAGATTAACATGAATAAAATCGAATGCGCTATGCTGGTTGGAAAGTGTTTTATCTAAACTTGACAATACATTTTCTGAAGCGCGATACATATAGTCAAAATTATACAAAACAGATTCCGGTAAAATTCTAATACTCCCTTTGATACTCTTGACCGCTGTCATCAAGGGTACACTGAAAAATGTGAGGCTATCAAACCACCTGCCGGCATTACCAGCATATGTAGTGCCACAAGATTGCAATAAAGAAAATATTTTACAATAAGGATGATAAAATCCCAATACAGTAGCAGAGCGGACCCCACCCGGCAATTGTGAAAATATCGAGCTCTCTAGTCCGAAACGTATAATTTTTTTTTGTTGATCCCAAAGGTCGAGTCTGTTCTGCGACTTTATAGTAATTCCGGATAATGCAGTACCTGTCAATAGTGCAGGAATAGAATATACTGTATCTTGACCAGGTGAAAACGCTTGATTTGCACTGATCGCACGCGCTGTCAACGCAGAAAAATTCGGCAATGCCCCAGACATGCCTGATCCAGATTTTAAGCTCAGCGTATAATCCATCTCGTCAAAAATAACCCAGACAACACGCCGTGCCACTGTGGGCGCGGCGGCTTCCGATTTTGGGTAAGGAGAGACCAATGCAGGCTGAAATATGAAATCGAGAGCAATGCAGCGATAAATTGCAAGAAAAACAAAAGCGTACCCTAAGGTCGACAAAAATCGTATCCATTGTGACAGCCTAGTACGACTCAAATGTAATACTCCAAAAACAAATATAAAGCCTCCGCCGAGCAGCACTATCTTTCCTAAAAACAATCTTTTCGCTGGTTCTAAAATAGCTGGCATTATGAGTGGTACGATCTTTACCCATGGGTAATCAGCTGCATCAAAAGCAGATTTGATCGCGACAATCGTCAAGGCAATGGCCCCAAAAAAAACTACTTTACGCTTTATCCCAGCACTAAAAAGAGAACTAGTCATCATCAAAATAACCGGAACTAAGCAAAAAACGGTAACTATAGATGGATAAACTACATAATCAAAAAACGATGGTACAAAATAAAGTGTCAACGGATTTAAAAATCCCATGAAATATGCTGACGCATAAAGTAGGGATAAACCTATTGCAATATTTAAACGAATCATTATTTTTTTATTTTCCTTGAAAAAAATTCTCGAATCATTTTAAATAATTGAAATGGACGAGAAATATAGAACATCACCGCACCAAATATAGTTATAAGTAATTGCAGAAGATAAGCACCGGTACCAGGGTCGACATAAGCAAAAGCGGTGCTAGGAAAAAGTAAAATAAAAGCGATAATACATATAGATTTGTTATTAATCATAATTTTTACTCTATTAAAATAACGTAGCGGAATTATAATTTAAAATTAATTAAATTAATGAAAAAATGACTTTTTCTTTACTTAAAATACTACAGACTTACTTCTATGCAGTTTATCATTATATACTTAACAAAGCGTTGATCAATCAACGTTTTTGACGCCTAGCGAAACGCTGAACTAATCAGTTTTTGGCACTGAAAGGCGTGTTGGTGTAGAGCTCAACAAGATTTCTCGGCCGGGTTCAGTTTTTGAAGCCTGCGATGGCCATAAACCGGGATTCCGGAGGCCATTTTTCACTGCTCTTCATGCTGCGGACGCAATTTGGGCATGCGTCCTGCCCAAGTACCTACGGGCAAGTACCAGGTTCGCCAGGCCAAACAGCGTAAACAACTGTGCGTTGTTCTTGGCCAGTCCGCGATAGCGGGTCTTACGATGTTTAAACCGGCACTTCACGACATGCAAGCAATGCTCGACTTTCGCGCGCACGCTGGCCTTTACTTGTTCAAGCTTTTCCTTGGCGCGACCCATAGGATTTTTCTTGAGCGCCTTGCGCAGGCTGGGACGCATCGCTGTGTGCGAATCGATTTCTTTGTCGGCATTCTCAGCTCGCTTGGCCACACCCTGGTAACCCGCATCGCCCAACACAACCGATTCGCCGCCATGCAGCAGCGCGTGCGCCTGAGCTACGTCGGACACGTTGTCAGCCGTGCCAACGACGGTGTGGATAAGGCCGGTTGCCATGTCCATACCAACGTGCGCTTTCATGCCAAAGTGCCAGTCATTTCCCTTCTTAGAATGGTGCATTTCCGGATCCCGTTCACCCTCTTTGTTTTTCGTCGTAAGCGATCCATAAACCCCAACCTTGCTCGCTAATCTTCTGGCCGGCATGATGGTGGCATTGAAGTCCATGCTTCACGAACCAGGCAAGGTCGTTCAGGTTCGCTTCGCGGGCTCCGGGATCGGGGTGAATGCGATACAGTTGACGAAGTTCATGGCGGCGAGCATAACGTAGTTGTCGGTCGCTTCGGGTGTGATGCCGGCCAACCATTTGTTGAGCTCGTCGGTGACATAGGCGAGCAGCGGTTTTTCCGGATGGGATTCGAGGTATTGCGTCATGGCGCGCTGGCGTTGTGCCAAGGCCAGGTCTTCACCAAACCGCACCGTGGCGACATAGCGTCCTAATTGCTTGTCCAGGTCAGCCTCGGTGATCAATGGCCAGCGTAACCCCGACTGCTTCATTGACTGGAAGCAGATGAACAGCAGATCAAGCACCACCTCGATTTTTGCCGGGGCGACACCCATGCGGTGGAGTGCGAGCGCCGAGCCGAACAGGTTTGGCTGCCGCTCGAACAATTCGTTGGCCAGTACCTCTTTTTGCTCGATGCCCATGGCGCTTACGACTTTGATGGCGTCGGCGAGCGTCGGCGATGAGATCCGGCTCATTGCAGCACGCCCATCGGTGTCACGCTCTGGCCGTGGTCGAGTGCGCTCACATTCCACGGCAGCAGCACCTCAACGTCTTCCACATTTTTCGCCGCCGGCAGCTCGTGCAGCACGCGTCGCAACCAAGTGTAAGGTTCCACCCCGTTCGCCTTGGCCGTCTCCAGTACCGAGTAGATGACGGCGCTGGCGTTGGCGCCGGCCACCGTGTCGCTGAACAGCCAGGCTTTGCGACCGACGACGAACGGGCGGATCGCGTTTTCGGCGCGGTTGTTGTCGATCGGCAGGTCGCCGCGCTCCGTGTAGCGCGTCAGGCGCGGCCAGCAGTTGTGCAGGTACGACAGCGCCGTGCCGAGCGCACTTTTCGGCGTCACACCCGGCAGCGTCTGGTCGACCCACGCCCGCAGCGCCGCCAGCGCAGGCACGCTATGGGTTTGCCGTGCCAGCAGGCGCGTCGCGTCATCGGCGTCCTTGTGGTCGCGCTCGATGCCGTACAGCTTGCCGATCAGCGCGACAGCCTCGTCGGCCAGCCCGCGCTTGCCCTTCGGCTGCACCTTGACGGCCTCGACGAACCGGCGACGCACGTGCGCCCAGCAAATGAGCTGCTCGATGCCATCGGTACGCATCAACTCGTTATAGCCGCTGTAGCCGTCGGTCATCACGTAACCCCGGTAGTCGTGCAGCAGGCGCAGCGGCACCTGCCCGCTGCGGCTCGCATCGTAGTCGAACACCACCACCGGCCGCCCCGGCGGCCCGCCCGTTTGCACCCACATATAGCTGTTCGAGGTCGGCGCCTTGCCCGCTTCCTTGAGCACCTGCACCACCGTTTCGTCGACGTGCAGGAACGGTCCCTCCAGCAGGGTGTCGCGCATCAGATTCAGCAATGGCTGCAGCACGCCGGCCGCGCCGATAACCCAGCGCGCCAGCGTCTGGCGCGGCACCGTCACACCGTGGCGGGCCAGCACGTATTCGAAGCGCGCCAGCAGCAGGCCGTCGATGAACTTGACCACCAGCAGCATGGCCAGCAGATCGGCGCTGGCGTTGCTCTTGGGCAGGGGTTGGGGCGGCAATGCCGCCGTCACCGGCGCGTGGGCACTGCCGGGGCAGCCGTATCGCTTGCGGATGTGGCGCAGCACGCGCACATGCATTGGCACCAGGTCGAGTTGCTCGCTGATCTCCTCGCCGATTTCCACCATCGGCGTGCCGCACGGGCAAGTACGTTCGGCGGCTGGCACATCGTGCACGATATCGACGCGTTTTAACTCGGCTGGTAACGGGCTGCGCTTGCCACGCCCCGGTTTGCTGTTCGATTTGGCATCATGCTTGGTATCCGGCGACAGCGGCGCCACATCCTGCGTTGCATCACTGCCAGCGGCCAACGCCTCGGCCTCGTCGAACAAGCGGCCTTGGGCTGACGACTGTTCCGAGCTGGCGCCGAACATGCGGTGGCGCGCCAGGACGAACTGTTCCAGCATGTGCTGCATGTGGTTCATCGCCTGCGTCTTGACGTCGTGGTGCGCGGCGATGACCGAGTGCAGCAACGCCGTCAGCGCTGCCGCATCGGTCGGCAACACGGCCGGCAGCACCAGTTCTGGCAGGCTGTAGCGCGGCGGCAGGTTGGACGGTTTGGCGGTGGTTGCAGGCATGCCGTAGTTTACCAAATTCCCCTATGAAACGGTACTGAAATGCAGGGTTTTATGGGGTGGTTTCTGCCACACATCGAAGCCTTCCAGCAGCCACTCGAACTGCTGCAGCGTGACCCCTTGCGTGGCGCCGTCGGCGTGGCGCGGCCACGCGAATTTCTCTGCTTCGAGCCGCTTGAGCCACAGACAGAAGCCGTTACGGTGCCAGTACAACACCTTGATCTTGTTGCGGTCGCGGTTGATGAACACGTACAGCGCGCTGCCGAACGGATCGAGGCCCAGCGCCTGCTCGACGAGCACCGACAGGCCGCCGATGGACTTTCGGAAGTCGACCGAGTCGCGGCATAAAAACACTTGGTCGATACGGCAGCCCGGGTGCATCAGCGCGCTCCGGCGTGGGCTTGGTCGAGGGCCAGCAGCCAGGCTGGCGACGGCAGCGCGGCCAGCTCCAGGCGCAGACCGGAACGCAGCACCAGGGTGCACGCACCGGTTGCGGCGCCAACTGCCGTATCAACCACGCGCAGGGCGACAAATTGGTTCGCCGCGCCATCGGCGTCGGTTACTGCGGCCTGCGTCAACTTGCGCCGCCAGTAGTACAGCGACGCCAGCGTCAGGCCATGCTGCCGTGCATATACGCTCGCCGCCATGCCTTCACGGCGGCAGGCCTCAATATGTGAGGTCCAGAATTCGGTGTCGCCTTCCATGCTTGCTCCCGTTTAAATTGAAACGGCAAGCATGCGGAAATCGGGATCACGCAACAAGGCTGTGGTTTATGGAGCGCTTAAGATCATGGCAGCAGTCGCGCCAGCAACAGTGTCAGCGTCGCCGCATCGACCTGGCCCTCCAGGCGCAGCTGGGCGTGGCCCACGCTGAGCACGATAACGCCAGGTACGGTGCTGGCGACCGGTGTACTTGCGGGTAAGGTGTCGAGCACTGTGACGGCCACCAGCTGGCTTGGCGCATTGCCACCGGCAAGCGCCCCGTCACCGAAACGCTTGCGCCAACTGAACAACTGATTGGTATTGATCTTGAGCTCACGGGCGATCAGCGAAACGGAGGCGCCATCGACCTGCGTACGTGCCACAGCGGCACGCTTGAATTCATCGCTGTGACGGCGATACGGCCCGCGTTCCGCCCTAGTTGGAACTGGTTGAATTATTGTGTCCGTAAATAAATTTTCGGACACAATCAACTTGTGTCCCAAATTCAATCATGGCATCGTGCGGTGCCCAAGGGTAGACGGCGGTGGGCCGACGCTTACAGCGAACTCGACGTCAGAAAAGCTGGTTTGTTTCTCATCTCAAGGCTGGAGGGGAAGGCGTAATTGTGCCATCTCAGAACGTAACGCGTAGGTTTCTTGCTGATTAAATCAGCATTTCCCTAGCATGTCAGAGACAACGGCAATGAAAAAACTAATTACGAATAATCTTTGCATCCTGAAACTCCGCCCAGCGACGTTCAACATATTCTGAAAATTCTCGATTGAAACGATCTACAGAAAACCGCTCGGCATTGCGCCGACAATCTTCCGGCGAAAATTTGTCTAGGTGGCATTCAAAATACCGAACTGCCTCACACAAGGAAGCGACTGTTTGCTCTTCAAAAAAAACACCGGTGGAGTGTTCACCGTCGGCGATAACCGTCTCGAGCGACCCACCTTTGCCGAATGCGATCACAGGTGTACCACATGCCTGAGCCTCAACCGGAGTAATACCAAAATCCTCCTCAGCTGCAAAAACAAAAGCACGTGCTTTTTGCATACTACTTTTCAGCACACTGAAAGGTTGATAGCCCATCATCTCTACATTCGGCCCGGCCTTGGCCCTGATTTTTTCCATTTCAGGGCCAGCACCTATTACAAGAAGTCGCTTATCCGGCATCGTGGAAAAGGCTTCTACAATCAAATCCATTTTTTTATAAGGCACTAACCGCGAAGCGGTAAGGTAAAAATCTTCCTTTTCATTAGTCTGTGCAAACGAATTAATATCTACTGGAGGATAGATAACATCACATCTACGCCCATACATTTTTTTTATCCGTCGAGCGATAAAATGAGAGTTTGCAACAAAATGGTCAACCCCATTTGCAGTCCGTGTGTCCCATATGCGCATTTTGTGTAACATCCATTTCGCGATCCAACCTTTCAGCCCCCTTTCTAAATTTGATTCGCGTAGATATTGATGTTGCAGATCCCATGCATAGCGTATTGGCGAATGTACATAACTAATATGCAATTGATCCGGCCCTGTCAAAATACCTTTGGCAACGGCATGGCTACTCGAAATGACGAGTTGGTACGGAGACATATCCAATTGTTCTACAGCTAACGGCATTAGCGGCAAATAGGAACGAAAAAATCTTTTTGCCATTGGCAAATTCTTGATAAATGTGGTTTGCAAATTACGCTTCCGCAAAAAATCCGTAACCTTAACAAAGTCGGGATCAGCATAAACTGCAAAAATATCGGCTTTAGGATAAAGTGAACAGAATTGCTCAACTACTTTTTCCGATCCAGCCAGAGTGGTGAACCACTCATGCATCAACGCAATTTTTCTCATTGGAAATTTAATTTAGACAATAGTAAAAAAATGAAAATTCTATCCTGTGAGCAAGGATAAAAAGAAATGAAAATACCTGAAAATATGCAAAACTTTCTTATTATCCAAAAAAATGATATTTTTCACAATGCCTTAATAGGCGCTGAACACTTCAAAAATAATACCGAACCAGAAAAATTATATCTATATTAACTTTAACACCTGATCGATTTTTCGAACCGTTTCATTCCAAGAGTATTTAGCTCCTTGAAGTAAGCCTTTTTCACGTAAATCGTCACGTAAAGTGGCGTTGGAACACAATTCGGCGATTCCGTCCGCGATCTGCGATACCGATAATGGATCAACTAAGATCGCCGCGTCACCTGCTATTTCTGGTAGACAAGTAGTTGTTGAAGTGAGGACCGGCGTACCACAGGCCATGGCTTCAATCAATGGAAGGCCAAAACCCTCATACAGTGAAGGGAATACCAGCGCAATTGCGCCACGATATAAACCGGGAAGATCTTCCTCGGCCACACGTCCAAGAAATACAACGCGGTGACTAACTTTAAACTGATCACAGAGTGCAAGCATGGCCGCATTTTCCTGGCCGGTAAATATCAAACGAATAGCCTGATCGGTTTGCGCCTGCGAGAATGCTTCTAATATACGTGGTTCATTTTTATGATCTTTACGATTACTGACGCATAAAAGATAAGAATATCCAGGCTGATATGGCTTAACATTAAAGTTATAACTAGAATCGACGCCATTTCCCACATTAACGATACACTCAAGATCAACATCGGCCCATTCCGAAATCCGCCTCCTTGAAAATTCAGAAACCGTCAAAATGCGAAAAGCTTTGCGACAGGCTCGCTTTAATATTATTTTATAATAAAGACGCTTAAAGAAACTACTATTTTCAGGCCTATCAATGTGATTCAGATCATGCACAGTAAAAATAAATTTACGGCAAAAGAAAAGAGGTGCATTAAATCCTGGGCTAAATAGACAATCACCTTTAATTGTTTTTAACAAGGAAAAGAACAGCAATCGTATTGGATCTAGTGCAGAGGTAGGCTTACCAGTCACCCTAACTGATTCCAGTTTGAAGTTCTGTTCAATCACACGGGCGAAACGGCCAATACCATGATCACCTATCCAGCGAGAATCAAAATAAATTTTCAAAATTTGAGTACCTCTAAAAAATAATGCATTGAAAATTCCATCAACGCTGACTTAGATACATTTTTTTGTACCAAAACCCTACTAGAATGAAGATATTCAGCAATATCAAGTCTGAGATTGCAGTCGCTCCTGCGATAAAATTAGTAATCAGCAAACCGATCAAAAACATAGCATAAAAAACTTTCTCAGCTTGGAAAAGTGGTGCACGTCTAAATACCGCAGAAACCGAAGCAATCAAACAAAACAATAAAAAAACACCAAAAAAACCAGAAAAAACCAGAGCCGTAAAGAGCAGGCTTTCAGGAATTGTCGAATAAACTCCATTGTCCATATGAATGGCAAGCTTTTCTATCTCGCTGCCGTACAATTCTAGGTTATATCCCACACCAAAGAACATATAATGATAAGAGCTGAAAATGAGTCGCAAACTAAGCATCCAGGTATTAAAGCGACCAGAGATATTACCATCCACACCACCTGACGAAAGAAACTCGAACATAAAGCTTATTTTTTGCCCCATCTGAGTTTGTGATGCGGCTAGCATTGCAATAATAAATACCGCGCCCAATGAAAATAATGGCCAAAGTCTTATAGCAAAAGGTTTTATAGAAATACTCTTGCTAGCGCCGGAAAAGCAATAGCCGCCCATGATTAATATTACAATTAACAGCCCTTCTCGACTAATCGACGAAACAATGTTTAACGAAATAAAAAACAAAGATAGTGCAAAGAAAAACTTGGATATTTTTTCTTGAAAATACAATGAGGAAACAGTTGCTAATTGCAATGCAACGTAGGTAGCCCAAACGCCATGGCTCAAACGACCAGTACTTTGTAGAGAAAAGCTAGTCAGGCTGAAGTATTTACCTGATAAGCCACCACTAATCTCATCGATATCAAACGCCAATTTTCCCGAAAAAATTTCGCTACCTCCGATGATAACGAAATACATATTAAGCGCCAGCGCTGCAGTGCCAACGCGCGCTATAAGAGGCATCCAGTCACGCCGCTCATCGAGATGGAAAATAATTGCGGGAACGCAAACGTATATGAGAAGTTTCAAAAGCCTCATAATGCTACCGGCATCGATACCACTCGAAAAAGAAGTTATCCAAGTCGAAATAGCTATCATTCCGATAAACGCGAGATACCAACGCTGCACAGCTGTACGAAACAACGAGTGGAAATCGAGAAAAAAAACACATACGAAAAGGAACGCAAGAACAATTTCATATGGATATATAACTATCTCGCTCGAAAATCCAATTTTAGGCATCAAAGGGGCGAATATCAATATGGTCATCGCCCCGGTACAAATAGTTTTTAATAGATTTTTCACTTGGAGCGCAATCCAAATAAGACACGTCGTATAATATCTTTGACTCCTACTCCCAATGTATTTTTTAATAATTTAAATATAAATACAGGCAACACTGCGATAACGACTGCAAAAAACTTGAAGAAAATATTGAAATCATTTTCTTTTATATATTTCGAAAACGTGAAAAAATCATAGGTGCGGTCAGCTCTTTTTGACATCAAAAACAGCAATGAGCGATGCCAAAATACGGCCTCCTGGGATATTCGAGCTTTTTCCAAGGATTTTCCACCGTACAATCGACCTGCTAAGCCAAGCATTTTATCCCAACCAAACATGACGTCAAACGGCACGGCATTCCAAGATGTTGAACTTACATCCTCAGCGCGATTTTTCACCAATGCTGCAGCTATCATCTGCACTGAGGTATCAGCAACTAGTTCGGCGACGACACCCACATGGGTAAAAAAAGTACACTCATATTTCTTACGGTCGACCTTTAACCAAGCTTCTGGAGCAATGATACAACCACCAATAAAACCAGCGGCCCAAATATATTTTTCGAAAAATTCAATGCCACTGATAAGTACGTTATTGTAAATTTCAATCCTTTTCTCTCGAATAATTCTACTGTAGTCGTTTGATATATATGAATAATTACAATATATATATGGTAAATTACTTTTCTCAAGTATAGGAAAAACCTCGCTTATAGCTTCCGGCGCCACCAAGTCGTCTTCACCCAACAACCAAACATACTTAGAAGAAGCCAGCTCGACCGATTTGGCGATATTCTCATCTATACCTAGATTTTTTTCATTTACAACATGAAAGATCAGCGGATAGCGTTGTTGGGCTGCTCGAATAACCTCAACATTAATTTCTGAGAGTGAATCATCGTAAAGATATACAGGCACAGAAAAATCAGTCGCTGCTGTGATAATCGAATCAAGGCAGCGCCTTAACAAATCAGGCCGTTTATATATTGGTATACCGATGCTTAAAATTGGTTTACTAGTTACATCATTAATTAAGTTACTCATCAGGAAATTTTCCTAGCGGGAATTCCGCCTACAGTTGTTCTATCAGGTACATTTTTTGTCACTATAGAATTGGCACCAATTACAGCACCATGGCCAATAGAAATGCCAGCCAGAATCACGACACCTTCTCCAATCCACACATCTTTACCAATTTTTATCTCCCCCTTTGAAAGCAAAGGCCGTTGCGCAGGCGAACGCATCTTAATCAAGCTCAACTCATCAGCCAACGAACCATGAGAGTGATCAGTAATTAAAACATTACTTCCGATCATTACACCATCATCTATGGTAACCTGCGAAATGGCAGCGATATGAACATTCCGACTAATCGAAACATTCTTGCCTATTTTGATGGTGGGCGAGAATTGTTGGTCGCCATAACGCATTATGGCATCAAGCCAAAGCATATCTTTAGCATAAAAATTTTCTCCTAAGCTTATTTTCTGCGCCCCACGTATGATAGAGCGGGGCCCGATATAAATATTTCTTAGATGCCATCTCTTTAAAATCAAACGGGTTCCTATTTCATTACGCAACCTATCCGCGAAAAATAAAAATAACGAATAAAAACCCTGCTCTGAAATATACCTTAAAACTTTTTTCATCGTGTTATTTTTTAACTAAATTTTATCGTTAATAAAAAAAGTAATTAATTTAAAGAATTATTTTATAAATATAATAATTACCAATTTAAATTCACTGAAAAATTAATTATTAAACCTTCTTTGGAGAAATAGCCATGTCTTGGAGATAGCCCTTGTCACCATCCAAAAATAACGCGCATTTCGATTATTCGCGCGCAAGATCGGAATTACCAGCCATCTAAAAAAAAGCTCGCCACTGTACTCAGCTCGCAAAACTGTCATTATTTTTTCAGAATCAAATTTTCCAAATTTTCCTATCGTATTTTTTCGCACTCCCCAAATCAAGCCGGGAATAAAACACCACAACATGCTGCGCCGGAAAAAATTTCCCAAGTCTGGAGTAGAAGCAAAAAAGTGATCAACGATGCGATTGAAATTTTTTGAAAAGACATCAAATACTGTATAACCTCCGCTGTTACCAGCCCTAGCGAAAATCAGCTCTTCGCGGCCGAGAAAGAAACGCTCACCATGTAATAGCAGGGAAAAGATCCATTCGAGCTGCGCCAGCGAAGTACCTGCAAAACGGCAATAGTCTGATGTAGCCACTTCACGGTATTTTTCCATATTCATGATCCAGGAAGAAATGAATGTCACATAAATATTTGAACGAACCGCCAATCCTTTATTAGTCACCTGAACGATTTCGGTTGATAATGGTTTTTTATCGATAAATCGGGTTAGGTCACCTTCCTCCCAGCGCGCTGGTAAATAAACCAGATCAGGATTTTCGGAAATCAAAAAATCAATTAATATTCTCAGTGTGCCGACCATCGGAAAGTCATCGTCGCCCATAACCCATACATATTTACCCAAAGCTAATTGACAACAGGAAATTATATTCAAATCCGAACCACAATTAGTGCCATGATGATGAATAGTAATTCCCGGAATATCAGCTAATTCCTGCAGATAAATAGCGGTCCCATCCGTTGATGCATTGTTACATACCAATATTTCCAGCTTTATACCTAAAATTTCTTGACTATCCCCATGAATCTGCTTCATCACGGACTCGACTAACAAGCGTAGGCAATCGACGCGATTAAAGGTAGGGATTGCGATGGTTAAAACCGGAGAAAATTTCATAATATCCCATTACACTTTATTATTAATAACTATTCAGATTTGATTTTTCTGAATCAGGTTTCCAGCAAGGGCATATTACATGTAAGCAGGCCATAGTTTGGCGTGACGTATCGAGGTAAAAGCCAATCACAAAGCAGTTTTGTGTACACAGTGAGTACTAAACAAGCCTGAGAATTTCTGTTTCATTTTTAACATGCGAATGGCACATGTCGAACTTCTTAATGTCCGCACACCGAGATCGTACACAAATAACTACACTGGATCGAAATACAGGCGCAAGCGTCTTAGCTGGTCGAAGGACGTCCGTTGTTTGACTCGGCCAGTTTGTGTAGGGCAGAAAGACTTCGCTCGGCCTCGCTGAGGTCAGCATGATAAGAGGGTTCTCCAGGCTGCAATATTGGCATCACCGAACCGGATGTTTTTTCAGCTTTCCACGCCGTATAGTTGGCTATTACCCAGTTTGCTAGCGACCACTTGCGTAGCGAGTTGGTTCTGAGCAAACCATCGTTGGCTATAGTTGCTTTTTTTGCAAATTCAATTACAGCGATTCCACCAGATTTCAAAAAGTAAAAAAATGCCTCCAGTTGTATAAACTAGTGCAGCAAGATCAGAATAGGCACATGTTTTCCATGACGAAATGGTTTAAAAAGGTTTATGGTTTTTTTTTGAAAAACTGATAATTATCAAATTTACGAAAAATTTATCCAATTAGACAGCATCAGTATTCGAGTCAGCGTGCCATTGAACTCTCTTGCTTCGAAATATTAAGGTTCCCCAAATCAACCCTCCAGTACAAATCAGTAGATAAGCGGCCATCATTGATGTAACACCATAGTTTTTACCAAAATAAAATGTTGATATACATATCGATATTCCTATTGCAAGCGATAACCACATAAAGGGTTCACGTTTATGAGACCGTAGGTAAATAGCTTCCGCAAACACGACGTGATTTACAATTGCTACCAACATCAGCAACGAAAATGGAAGCAAAGGCAGCATCCGATCAGCTAAATTACTTCCGAAATATGTGAGCGCATATTTCAATATAAAGGCGCCTAAACCACCAAAAACGACCACCAGCATGGATTGCTTAAGTATACGGGCAAACAACGTGTCGAGCTCAGTATAACGTTTTGATGCGATAAGGTTACCAAAGGTGGGCGCTTTCGTATTAATCCATGCAATAGCAATAGATGATATCGCAGATCCAATACTCAAGCTCATTCCCATTTGCCCGGCAGGCACAGCCCCTTGATAAGAAAATAGGACTGGAACAAATAACTGTAAAATAAGATAGCCGCTTAACCAACTGAGCGCAATTTTCCATTGAAACGGCCAGATTTCGTGCCTCCACGATATCGAACTGTTTACTTTGGAGTGCCACATGTCAGCAAAGAATGCATGATAAACCTTCCAAAACCACCAGAGAGCCACAACTACCGACATCATGTTCAGCATCGGTAAGGCAAGCAAGCCACCACCAAGGGTCAACGTAATCCATGCAAAGACGCTGCCAGCGATATTTTGAAGCATACGCATGCGTGCTACTTCAGCAATTCGACCACAACCCTCTAGTATGGAAAGTATAGGAAGAATGATGATATTTAGTGCAGCCATCACTGTCAAAAAAGCCCACGGGAGCTGCCAACTGATATTGCCGCCATGATCGCTATTGGAAAAAAATATCCAACCGGCTGGTAACACGGTAAGCAATATAAGCAAAGCAACCACGCCATACCATTTTAATACCAACTGTAATAATGAACGGACCCTTCCCTTTGCAAAGTCGTCACCATCCAGCGTGCCATCATCGCTCCAATACAATTTGATCATTTCATGACTTGCAAATTGCATCACCACGTAACTCATACCCAGTTCGAAAATTATCTGCAGAGCAATTACACTGGAAAAGGTGTAATAAAATCCCTGTTCCGGCAACGACAAGTTTTTCACTATGAACCATAATGTTGCAAGACCAGCCAAGCTGCTCCATCCGCGCCCAAGCAATGTATAAGCAACAGCGCGGTCAATACCCAAAAACGAAAATATTTTTTTCACAGAATCCTATGGTACTTTTATTTAATTTTGCATTACATAAAAATATCTATCTAATTTTTAATATTTTTCTCAGATATTTGCAATTCAAAACTTGCAATTGTTCTTTTAAAACCATCCTGAATTCCAAAAATAGGGTGCCAATTAAGTTTATTTGCCTTTTCAATAGAAGGACAAGTTCTATGAACAGGACTTTTCAGATACACCGAATCTGCCGCTCGATGTTCAAATACAACAGACAATTTTTTTTCAGGGAACAATTTCACCAAAGTCTCTGCAAGCTGTGCAATCGAGGTCTCAGCATCCGGATTTCCAACATTGTAAGCACTACCGCTTTTTCCCTTTAACATGACAGTAAAAAAACCCAGTGTCGCATCTGCGAGATAGCAAAATGGGCGTATCGCGCTGCCATCACTCTTCAGGTGGATATCGCGGTTATTGAGTATGTCAGCCACAAAGTCGGCAAATACACGGCCATCATCAAGTGCCATCCCTGGACCATATGTATGAAATGGCCGAACAATCGTTGTATGTAACCTATATTGTTTCGCCCAAGAGGCGCACATAGTTTCGCCGATACGTTTACTTTCAGCATAACAAGATCTTACTTCAATAGGATCAAGGTAACCAAAATCTGTTTCCTTTAACAACTGATCAAATATTACAGGTTGACCGTATACGTCACCGCTACTAAAAAATAGAAATCCATCCGCCTTGCTGTCTTTGGCATAATCCAAGAGATATGCAGTTCCCATTGAATTTGCTTTCAAAGTTCCAACCGGATCTGTGGCGTAAAATTTGGGACTAGCTTGACTTGCTGCATGAATTACATAGTCAGCACGTGGAAAATCAGGAGGTAACGGTAATGATATATCATGATGAAATAATTCCACACCATCCTGTAACAAATGTGCCAGTCTTAGCGTTGCCTTTTCAATATTACGAACAAGTCCGATTATGCGAATATTTCCAAGACGCCGATTCAATTCAGCTAAACACTCAACCATATATGCTGGCAAGAAACCTGCGGCACCTGAAACAACAACCGTTTTATTTTCAAACAGATTCCAAGGAAGGTCAGCGGATAAAATATTATTTACATCTTCTTTAATAATCTGATTCATTCTGTTTCTTCCAATGTTCTAACGATACGTCTTTTTTACTGTCTACTCTAGAAAAAAAATTTATGCGACAAAATTTTATTTCATTGGATTTAATTGCGGTTAAATTCTTAAATATCATTTCCATGAATGAATTTACGAATTTTCTCGGCTATCGAAATAGTGTCAATCCGGTGTTCTTTCAATAAATAATCCCAAGTACCACAGGTATCTGAAAAGCGATCCTCAACTCCAATTCGGCATATCGGCAATGGATTATCTCTCGAAATATTCTCGGCAATACAAGCCCCCAAGCCTCCAATAATGGAGTGCTCTTCGATTGTTACGATAAAAGCAACTCGCTCTGCAATTTCGTTCAACTGCTTAGAATTTAACGGTTTAATCGACGGCATGCTCCAGACTTCCGCATCCAATCCTTGATCTACTAGGTCAATTGCCGTCTTCACCATTGATCCTGTAGCCAGAATTGCTGTCTCACCTGATCCTTCACGCACTTTCAATATTTGACCAGCAGTCAAATCGAAAATGTTTGTATGAATATCTCCTCGATCACTTTTGCCCATACGGATATATACAGGCGAATGAAGCTTGAATGCAAGCTTCATTGTAGCCTCCATTTCAAACCGGTCTCCTGGCGACAATACAGACAAACCCGGTATCGCACGAGTGCAAGCTATATCCTCGGTAGATTGATGGCTAGTTCCCAGATGACTGTAGACCAGCCCAGCACCATCACCAATCAGAATCACCGGTAGGTTTTCATAGCAGATATCAATTTTGATCTGTTCCAATACACGTACCGGGACAAACGCTGCCAAACCATAGACGATCGGTTTGAAACCGGCCTTGGCTAAGCCGGCGGCAACGCCCACCATATTTTGCTCAGCAATGCCAGCATTGATGAACTGATCTGGCAACACTTTTCGGAAATCATCAAACAGGGCGTATCCATGATCGCCCGTCAACAACACGATCTTAGGATCGGCCTGCGCCGCATCCACAATGGCTTTTGAAAATGCTTCTCTCATTATTCTCGCTCCAACTCGGCCATTGCAGCACCGAAAGAATCTTCCGTCAACCGGGTGTAGTGCCAGATATTTTGATGCTCCATAAACGACACACCCTTACCTTTCACAGTACGCGCCACGATGGCCTTGGGTGTACCATTCTTATTCGCTTTTAGCTGTACCAACGCCTTTTCGATGGCGCCCTCATCATGACCGTCGATCGTCACGGCCTCAAAGCCAAAAGCGCTGAACTTGTTCTGCAGGCTGCCAAGCCTCATAACTTCAGTGGTCTTGCCCATTGCCTGGAAGCCATTTTCATCAACAATTACGACTAAATTGTCCAGTGACCAATGAGTTGCGAACAACATCGCCTCCCACATTGTGCCTTCATTCATTTCGCCGTCGCCAACGATCGCATAGCAATATTGATCGGTTTTCGCCAACTTTGCGGCCAACGCCATACCCACGCCTACCGACAAGCCATGGCCAAGTGAGCCAGACGTAACCTCACAGCCTGGCACATGTCCATCAGACAAACCTTTAAGACGGGTACCATCGCCGAAGTAATTATCAAGGTCGCTCTTTTGCACCCAGCCCTTCTCGTGCAAACAAGCGTATTGACCCATGACGCCATGACCTTTGCTCAGCACCAGATAATCGCGTGCTAAAGCGTGCGGATCGTTGCTAGGATAACGCAAGTGATTTCGGTATAGTACTGCCAGAATTTCAATGAGCGAAAACGCACAGCCAATATGTACGGTCGAGCCGGCATACGCCATTTCGATGACCGTGCGGCGCAACTTGCGCGGATTAAATTCAAACATTATGAATGCCTTGGTTGGTCGAGACTGACGGCTTACGATGAATTGTGCCTTCAATCAATGGATTTACGTATGGCCCACAACAAGCCGTTATATTCAAAAAATTCACCTTTATACGGCGCTTATTCGCATTCAATATACTAATAAGGTCAAATTTGAGGTTTGCGTGTAGCAATACCTCCATAGACCTCCAGCTAATCCTTTATGCACCGCTAGTAATGAAAATATGCTGCGCAAGTGCCCTCTGCCACCGTAAACGGATATGCGCTTCAAAATTAGTCAGATCTTTCACTATCAGCTGTAAACTCATGGTGCGGATTTTTTCACTCTTGATATGGCTTTTACATTTTAACTAGAAATTCACACCAAAAAATTCTTCGATCTTGCTGATCGAGAAGTCCATCATTTCTTTAGTCAGGCCAGGGAACACGCCGATCCACAGGGTATCGTTCATGATGCGGTCGGTATTGGTCAACTCGCCCGAAATGCGGAAATTACGACCGATCATGTACGGCTGGCGCGTCAAGTTACCGGCGAACAGCAGACGGGTGCCGATCTTGAACTGGTCCAGGAAGGTCAACAGGCTGACGCGGTCAACGTTCGCTTCCGGACGGATAGTAATCGGGAAACCGAACCAAGATGGATCCGAGTTCGGGGTCGTTTCCGGCAGGATCAGGAACTGTTCACAGTTTTTCAGGCCGTCTTTCATGTAGGCGAAGTTGTCCTTGCGAGCCTGGATGAAACCGGCAGCGCGATCAAGCTGCGCCACACCGCATGCTGCTTGCATGTCGGTGATCTTCAGGTTGTAGCCCAGATGGCTGTAGGTGTACTTGTGGTCATAACCTTCTGGCAGCGTGCCCAGCTTGCAGCAGAAACGCTTGCCGCAGGTATTGTCCTTGCCCGGTGCGCAATAGCAATCACGGCCCCAGTCGCGGAACGATTCGGCGATCACTTTCAGGTCAGGATTATTGGTGAACACTGCGCCGCCCTCACCCATCGTGATGTGGTGCGCAGGGTAGAAGCTCATTGTGCCGATATCGCCGAAGGTGCCGCACATCTGGCCGTTGTAGGTCGCGCCCAGTGCATCGCAGCAATCTTCGATCAGCCACAGATTGTACTTTTTGCACAGTGCAACGATGACTTCCAGGTTGAACGGGTTGCCCAAGGTGTGGGCCAACATGATGGCCTTGGTCTTGTCTGTGATCGCCGCTTCGATTTTCGAGGCATCGATATTGTAGGTACCCAATTCCACGTCGACAAACACCGGCACCGCACCGTAGCTGAGGATCGGATTAACGGTGGTCGGGAAGCCAGCAGCTACGCCGATGACTTCGTCACCTGGCTGAATTGCGCGCGCCCCCAGTTTCGGCGAGGTCAGCGCCATGAATGCCACCAGGTTGGCTGACGAACCGGAATTGACGGTCATCAGAAATTCCACGCCGATAAATTTGGCCAAGCGCTGTTCGAACTGGTCGTTGAAACGACCGGTGGTCAGCCAGGCGTCCAGCGACGCTTCGACCATCAATTCCATTTCAGGTGCGCCAACGACTTTGCCGGCAGGCGGGATCACCGTCACGCCAGGCTCAAAAGCTTTTGGTGTGCTGGCCAGTGCGCCGTATTGTTTTACCAAGGCTGCGATCTGGTCGCGGATTTGTTGTTGTGTCAGTTGTTCGCTCATGATGCAGCTTTCAGTTAAGTATTTTGATAAGTAGCAATTTGTGCCAGCGTGAATTCACGCATATCGGCACCCTGGTCACAGGCTTTATGCCATTCGACGATTTTGGCGATGGTCTGGCCGATATCCCAACGCGGATGCCAGCCCAGCTGGCCACGCGCCTTGGAACAATCGAGTTTCAGATAGGTTGCTTCGTGTGGATGGTTTTGACCATCGAGTTGCCATGACGCACCAGCGCCCCATTCCTGCGTCATGCGTTCGATAATCCATTCGACCGGTTTGGCATCGATGTCGTGCGGGCCAAAATTCCAGCCTTCGGCGTGCACAGGGCCTTCGGTGTACAGCTTTTCCGCCAGCGTCAGGTAGCCGCTCAGCGGTTCCAGCACGTGCTGCCAAGGTCGGATCGCGTGCGGATTGCGGATCATTACCGGCTCGCCGGCGCCGATAGCGCGCAACATATCCGGAATCAAACGGTCAAGTGCCCAATCGCCACCGCCGATAACGTTGCCGGCGCGGCCACTGCCCAAGGCAATACCATGCTCGGCATATTTCTCGGGATTGAAGAAGGAACTGCGATAGCCGGCCGTCACCAGTTCCGCACAACCCTTGCTGTTGCTATAGGGATCATACCCACCCATGGCCTCGTTTTCGCGGTATCCCCATGGCCATTCGCGGTTTTCGTAGCACTTGTCACTGGTAACGTTGACCACCGAGCGCACCCCTGGCGTTGCACGTACAGCTTCAAGCAGGTTGACCACGCCCATGACGTTGGTGGCATAGGTTTCCACAGGGTTGACATAGGAATAGCGCACCAAGGGCTGAGCCGCCATATGGATCACGATTTCAGGACTCGCCTCGGCCATGGCACGCTTGAGCGCCTCGCCATCGCGCACATCACTGATCATCGAACGCATGCCTTGCGACACGCCGGCCACTTCAAACAGACTCGGCGTGGTTGGCGCTTCCAGCGCATAACCGGTGACATCGGCGCCGAGCTGCTGCAACCACAGGCTCAACCAGCCGCCTTTGAAGCCGGTGTGACCAGTCAGGAAAACACGTTTTCCTTGCCAGAACGCCGCATTCATTAGTATGCCTTCCAGGGCGCGTTACCCGATTGCCACATTTCTTCCAACTGCACCTTATCGCGCAGAGTATCCATCGGCTGCCAGAAACCACGGTGGAAGAATGCATCGAGCTGGCCTTCGGCCGCGAGGCGCTCCAGCGGCTGTTTTTCCCAAGTGGTGCTGTCGTCAGCAATATAGTCGATGACTTTTGGCGACAACACGAAATAGCCGCCATTGATCCAAGCGCCATCACCTTGTGGTTTTTCTTGGAAGCTGTTGATTTTCTGTTCATCCAGGACCAATGCACCGAAACGGCCAGGCGGCTGCGTCGCAGTCAAGGTCGCGAGCTTGCCGTGAGCCTTGTGGAAAGCGATTGATTCGGTGATGTTGACATCACTTACGCCGTCGCCATATGTGAAACAAAAGGCTTCTTCTCCTTCCAGATATTGCTTTACGCGCTTCAAGCGTCCACCAGTCAGGGTTTCATCGCCGGTATCGACCAACGTAACTTTCCATGGCTCAGCATTGCGCGAATGCACTTCCATCTGGTTATTCTGCATATCGAAGGTAACGTCCGAGGTATGCAGGAAATAATTGGCGAAATATTCCTTAATGACATAACCTTTGTAACCGCAGCAAATGATGAAGTCGTTCACACCATGAGCGGAATAGCTTTTCATAATGTGCCAAAGAATCGGTTTTCCGCCTATTTCCACCATCGGCTTAGGCTTTGTCGCAGTTTCTTCACTTATGCGAGTACCTAAACCACCCGCCAAAATAACAGCCTTCATCTTTCCCCCGATAAATACGATAAACTATATCGATATATAAATATTATAATTAAACGACAAAATATTTTAAATTAAATTTAATTTAACGCATGCGCAAGGCTATAGATAATTCATCCCAGCGCTTGGCCATTGCTTTATTTTTTCTTGAACGAACATACATTTCACGGAACAATGCAATTAATATACCAAAAATCCCACCACCGAGAGTTCCAGAAATTAGCAAAACAAACCTCATTGGTTTTGATTTTCGTTCTGCCGGAATTGCTCTATCCAATTCCTGAATAGAAGTCGAATCTTTAGCTTCATCTATTTTCGCCAACTCAAATTGTTTTGCAACTAACTCAAAAATAGATTCATTATACTTAACATCACGAAGGACTCTAATATATTCTATACCCACTTCAGGAATCTCACCAGATGATGTCATTATTCCACCATCCTTCTTAAACTTCTCCCGTTTCAAATTGCCTAATTGACCATTTAAGGCTGAGATCTCATTCTGCAATTTCTGATATTCCGGATTATTAGATGTAGCAAAACTCCGCATTGCAGCTAACTGCACTTCCCTTGAAGCAATGTTCGCCTGCAACTGCGCCATACTCGCAATAATTTCTTTAACTTGACCATCTAACTGAATTACACCAGTATTTTGTTGCATTTTTTTCATTGCCATTTCAGCTTTTGCTAATTCATCTTTGGCAGAGCTTAATTTACCTTCGAAAAACAATCGACGTCGTGAAGCTTCGGTTATAGCTAAGCCACGTGTTAATTTTGCAAGTTCCTCGACATAAGTATTAGCCATATCGGCTGCAATTTTCGGATCTGAATCTTCAACCTGAATCGATATCAATCCAGTTTTAGCATTAACAATATTGGTTTTTTCACGTAACTTTTTTTCAGCGGAAGAGTAGGTATCGACCTCATAGCGATCCAATAACTTAAATTTATTTATCAGAGCATATGAAATCGTCCTACTCTCAAGCATTCCCACATAAATATCGTTTGGATTCTTCAAGCCTGCAAGAGCACCAGCGCCTGAACTCAAGCCACCAATTTGCCCCAACATTGCTGCTACGCCAAAACTCTGCTGTTGCTGAGGTGGGAGGATGACTGCTCTGCCGGTAAAAATTGGAGTCATAAGTACGCCTGCAAGCAGTGCGGCAGCACCAAAAAAGATAGCTGAACCAAATATAATTTTTTTTCGCCTTGCGAGAACGATTAAAAAATCAATTAAATGAATATCATCGTCAATTTTTTCATTATTGATGATTCCATTCTCATTCATATTATTATCTTTAATCATATCAACCATTATCCACCCTAACAATTTTCATTCGACGATGCAAACCCGAAGATTATTCCTTCAATACTTTCAACCCGGCGGCGCCCAAACCAAACTGATAGAATATGGAAGTCCACTCTTTCAAACTCTGCATAAAGGTACTGCGATCAATTTTTTCTGGCACTACCACTGTATCCCCAGGGTTTAGTGTGGTACTACCAACACCACTGAACCATCCTGAGCTCTGTGCACTTTTCGCCGTCCCGTCAGCACGAATTACATACATTTCAGATTTATCGGCTGTAACAGTAACGCCACCTGCTTGTTGGACATAGTCACTGACGGCGCGTTGTGGGTGATATACAAAAGCGTTTTGCTGGAATACCGAACCCAATACGTCAATAGTGCCAGGCCGTCGTGGTACAAAAATGCTGTCACCGTCCTGCAATGGTAAATCAGGCAGGTTTTTCACTTGGGTGTCAAGGCCTGGCAAATCGAGAACTATACGGCCTTCCGCTTTAACAGTGCGAAGCTTTTGCACAATGCGGCGCTGCTGCTCAGCTTCTGCGGCAAGTTTAGCGGCATTGACCTGATCAGCAGCAGAACTTATGCGCTGGGTAGCGTTCGATTCAAGGTCCCGCTCAAACCGATCAGCTACCTCATTTAACTTGATTTGTTGAGCGCGGCGTACGGATTCTCGATTCAGCTGTGTCGCATACAGATAGCCATTTTCATTGGGGCCGCCTACACGTGCCACGAGCTCTCTCAGAGTCTCGCCTTTTTTTAGCAGAAAAATCCCGCTCTGTTTGACTTCACCGCTGACACGCACATATTCATTCTGAATTTGTGCCTGTACCGGTACCGCACCCGGCGCGAATACACGCAGCACATCGGTAGGTTTCACAGAAACGCCAGCCAGCTGACTGCTGGTAACAGCACGGTCTGCGACCAGTTCAACTACTGTCTTGTATTGATTGTCGACATTTTTTTCAACAATGACTTGCTTGGTTTCCGCCGCCGAATCAAAGCCGCCTGCCCAAGTCAGTACATCGCTCAAATTGGCAGGGCCTTTCAATTCGAAAATAGCTGGCTGCTTGACGTTACCGGTCAAGGCAACCAGCGGGCCAACTTCCGGAATGTAGATCACGTCACCGTCGCGCAGCGTCATGTCGCTGCTCTTGTCGCCTTTGGCCAGCATGTCGTACATATCGAACGTGCTGATGGTTTGTGCACCGCGCTTGAGCTGAATATTGCGCATGCTACCTGTTGCATCCGGGCCACCCGAAGTGAACAAGGCATTCAGCAAGGTGCTCATGGCGCTCAAGGTGTAGGTGCCGGGGCGTACGGCGTGGCCAACGACATAAATCTGCACCGCACGAGTCTGGGCGATGCTGGCGGTCAGTTCAAAGTTATTATAGATTTTGCCAACGGCCTTTTTCAGGTAACCCTGCAGATCTTTGTATTGCACACCGCTGACTTTTACGGAGCCTACGCGTGGAATAAAGATGGCTCCGCTGCGGTCAACTGTGGCGCTGACATCAATATCAACCATACCCCATCCACGTACTTGCAGTTCGTCGCCTGTGCCAATGACGTAGTCCTGATTGACCTGCGCACTATCGAACGGCGCAAAAGTGGAAGGCACATCATTGAATAGATCCTTGCCGAAAATCTTCAGGTCCTTGCCCGTCACGCCAGCCACGTAGGTCTGGAACGGTCCAACTTCCAGTTCAACACGCTTGGCTGGCCTGCTGGCTACCGGATTCACCACTTGACGCGATTGCGCACGGCTGCGTATCGCTGGCAAACTGCGTGGGTCGGACGACTGCGCCATGTCGGGCGACTTCGCCATGTCGGATGACTGGTCCCTGTCGGATGACTGCGCCCTGTCGGACGACTGCGCCCTGTTGAAGAGATCGTTGGTGCTGAATTCTTGCGCGAAAGCGAACGTAGAGCTTGCTCCCAACAAGCAAGCAGAAACAATCATGTGTTTCACGAAAGGCTGGGGAAGGCGTAATTGCTTTTTCATGCTGGTCTTTGTCTGGAAAAATAATGTTGTGTCAGTGTGCGATGCAGATGCAGCGCCCGATTTTCAAATACCACTAATATTTGGTCTGCCAGGTCACGCTGACTTCCTTTGGACCCGGATTGATCAACAGCCCCGACTTGCTCTGGTCGCGCTGTGCATTCCACAACCAGGTGCCCATGGCATAGCCAATGAAACCGCCAGCGACGGTATCGGATACCCAATGCTTGCGTCCGACCACACGGCCAGCAGAACCAACTGCTGCCACCGCATATAACCATGGTGCATCATATTCCTTGGCAAATGGCGTTACAGCAGCGAAGTTGATGGTGGAATGGCCCGACGGGAAGGAGGCATCGGAACGCTTCTTGCCATCGCCGACACTGCTCCACGGACCGCGCTCTTCGCCAGGGCGCGCACGGCCAATCGCATATTTTCCAACCAGCGCCAGGCCGGTTGCGGCAGCCACTGACTGCATCGAGATCAAGCCGGTGTTCTGCATGCGGTCGTCACCAAGCGCAAAGGCGGCGCCAGCGGCACCGACCAATGCGAAGGGCATGGCCTTGCCCAGCTTGTCCCAGTTGCGGAACGAGGTGGAGTTCTGGTGCTTCTTGACGAAACGGTCAACCGGTTTGTCGCTGAGCGCAGAGGCCAGTACCACGCCACTGACTACCGCAGTGGCCTTCAGCCATTCAGGGGCGCTTGGCACTGCCGAGGACGATTGCTCCAAACGGGCACGCATGGCTGGCCACGGGCTGACAAATGGACGGTCTGGCGGGTTGACGGCAGGCAGGTTCTGCTCGTCGGGGCGCTCGGCAAAATTACCCAGGCCATCGTAGCTGTTCATATCGGCACGCGGGCGTTCGATCATGTCGTACAGGTCGCCAGGTGACGCCACCATCTGGCCTATGTCGCGTGTCCATGGCGAGATGGCAAAGCCGGCGTTGGCCTGGGTATCCATCGGTAGCATGCTGTTCAATGGCAGCGACAGGAAAATGCCGCGATCCTGGTACGGTTTGGACGGCGTGCCAGGCATGGTGATATCGTTGCCGTTGGTATGCGTGTACCAGGCACCGACTTCAATGCCGGACTGGAAGCGGCGCTTGAATTCCAGGCGCACGCCAGTGTCCTTGGCAAGGAAGCGACCGGCACGCGCGGTAACGGTCATATCGTGAGGCAAGCGGTAATGTAGCGAGCCCAGTGCGGTAACGGTCTTGTAGTCCCGCGTTGACAGAATGCCATCAAAGCCGCGCTGCTGCAGCGCGTCAACAGCCAGGTCGGCGGCCCAGCGTTTGTCTTTCGGCAGGTACAACACCTGGCCGCCAACGCCGCGGAACATGTCTTCGTACAAACCGGCTGACAAGCGGGTATACACACGCTCGGCCGGGTTGTCATATTTATTGAGCAGAATGCGGCTCAAGGTCAGGCGGTCGCCGCGCAGATATTCAGCAACATCGCTGCGCACGTGCGGCAAGTTGCTGTTCGATCGCTGCTTGACGTCTGAAACATTCTCCAGCAGCTGCAAACTGGCAGCACCATTCAAGTACAGGCCATCGCCCAGGCGCTGGTCATAATTGGCCACGGCGGAAATCGAGTACTTGAAGGCGCCGCTGGGGTCGTTGAAAAAGAAGCCCACTTTGGGGGCGATCTTGAAACGATTGCCTTCGCGGTCGATCGACTTGATCTGTACCATATCACCGTCGACACCAACACCGACGGCCAGCTTGCCATCGGTCTTGACGGCATTGGCAGCCGCAACCACTGATGGCACCGGCATGGCAGCAGCGGGTTCTGCTGGCGATGACGATGGCGATGGCACGGCGACAGGCGCGGCCACCATCAGCGGTGCAGCCACAACGGAAGGCTTGCTCGCTGCAGGCCGATCAAGGAATTCGTTCAGCCATGCCTGCTGCTTGTCCTGGATCACATCGCTCTTTTCCGGATAGCGCAGCAGCACTACGTCCAGGAAAGCCTTGCGATCGATCTTGCCGGCAAAATAGTCATTCAGCTTGGGCAGGTCGAAAAATTCGTAGGTGGCGATCGGCTGGTCGAGCTGGGTATACGTAATACGGATGGTCGTCGTGCCGGCCGGCGTAAATGCCACCGCCGTGCGCGCGGCGCGGCCTACTGCACGTCCCAGATTGGAAATGCGGCTGTTGGTCAGGGTCAGGGCCAGTGTATTGCCCTCTTGCTGCACGCGGATATTCTTGAAGTCCTGCTTGACCAGTGCGTTGACCAGATCGGCGCCATAGCCGGCATCGCTGCGCCATTCTTCCTTGCTCGGGCGTGGTGGCGGGTTCTTGTCATCGACAAAATAAGCTGGCTCAAAAATCTTGGGAATAAATTCGCGTTCGCCAAATGGAATACTGACAAAGGCATTCACGCTGAACTGGTCGCGGCTGCGGGCAGCCTGCAAGGCTAGCCAGCCCCATCGATATTCGATACCCACTGATGCGCCCTTGTTGCGGGCAGCAGCCCCAGTTGCGGCGGCAGAAAAATCTTTGGCATAGTTGGTGGCGTCATATTCCGCCACCATTGACCAGCGAGGGAGGCTGGTGGGCGTCCAGCGCGCGCCGGCAAATACACCATTCGGGCGACGGTGGGCATAGCCCAGACTCGCTTCGAAATTCTTGGTGGCGCCAAAGGTTTTGGTAGCAACAATGTACTGCCCTTTGAACAACTCCGTACCGAACAAATCGGTAGCGCCGACGGCCACTGAAGGCATCCAGTCGCCTTCCGCCCATAAGCGCAGCTTGCCATCGGCAACCTTGTCTTTATAGCGACCGTAACCTTTGCCATACTCCGGATCAGTAAGACTATTGCCAAATGCGGGAATTCCCGTAATCGACACATAACGCCCCGTCACCTGCAGAAACGGCAAGATGCTCGACGTTACCCACAACTGCCCATACGGGCTGTCATAGCTGTAGCCCATGCTGAAGGTACCATCGGTTTCCACCACGGCACTCGGCATATTGATATAGCCCGACTGGCCGCCATGGTTGGGGGTGGCCGCAATGGCTGATGGCGCGCCCAGGATCAGGCAGCCACACCACGTATATTTCACTGATTTTCTGAGTGCGCTTAACAAATCCGACTACCTAACATTACTGAAACTGGCATTCCCGGCAAGGTGTTCAGGGATGCACGCACCTGAGAGACTTGCAAGAAACAAGAAAAGGCCAACTGTGGGCACGAAGCTATGCCATACAACAGTTCGCCGCTAAAGAATAACGATGATTCGACAGCTACAATTTTCAGCGTCAAAAAACAATGCCGCGAGATTTTAACATTTTTTACTTGTATTAAAAACTTAACTTGCTCCACGTGTACCACACGAAGCCAGAATAAAAGGGCGATAGTATTTTCTTTATGCAACGTTTTACATCGGTGAGGATCACGCTTGCCATACGATTTAATGCAGCAATACCGTCAGCAGTGACCTTAGCACAGCGAAACTGCCACGACATCAGCGATTCTATCGGCCCGCGCCACTTCAGGGGTAGCGGGCACGGACTATAACGCAAACGCTGTTGTATCCGCGCACGTTAGCGCGCTCCAGCACTCAGCTTCAACGGCTCCAGCAGACGGTGACGAAAACGCCGCGAGATCAGCCACAAGCCCAGCGCCAGCCCCGTCATGGCCAGCTGGCCGGAGGCCAGCCACAGCACGGAACCGGACAACATTGGCGAAATAACACCGGCAACGATGGCGCCCATCAGGGTGGTGGCAAAGGCCTGGCATGAGGCGACCGTGCCGCGGATGTGCGGGAACAGGTCGAGCGCCAGCAGGGTGGCGCCCGGTCCGACCAGCGACATGCCGAAGGTGTAGAAAAACAGCGGCAGCACACTCCATGGCAGCGATGGCGGCAAAAACAGGTGGAACACCACGTTGACGCTGGCCGCGCACAGCAGAAAGGCAAAGCCGATGCCGATCTGGCGCACGAACGTCATTTTGCCGGCGATGCGGTTGGCGGCCATGGCGCCGAAAAAAATTCCGCTCACGCAAGGGATAAACAACCAGGCGAACTGTGACGGCCCCAGGCCAAGCTGGTGCGGCAGCATTTCCGGCGCGGCCGTGATAAACAGGAACAGCCCGCCAAAATTGAGGGCGACGATGCCGGCCTTGAGATGGAACAACGGCGAGCGCAGGATCTCGCTGTAGCTTCTGGCCAGAAAGCGCGGGTTGAAAGGCTGGCGCTTATCCAGCGGCAAGGTCTCGGGCAGGCGCCAGTAGCAAAAAGCCAGCAGGATCACCGTATAAAACGCCAGGAACAGGAAGATCGAGCGCCAGTCGAACCAGATCACGATCCAGCCGCCGAGGATGGGCGCGACGGCCGGCGCGATCGAAAAGATCATCGTCACCAGCGACAACAGCCGGGCGGCGGCCGCATCGGCATACAGGTCGCGGATAATCGCGCGGCTGATCACCACGCCAGCGCCGGCCGACACGCCCTGCAGCATGCGGAAGAACCACAGGTAATGCACGGTATGGGCCGAGGCGCAGCCCAGCGAACCGATGGCGAACATGGCCAGCGACACCAGGATCAGGTTGCGCCGGCCAAAGGCGTCAGACAAGGCCCCATGCCACAGCACCATGCCGGCAAAGGCCAGCATGTAAAACGTCAGCGACTGCTGTACTTCCAGCGGCGTCGCCTGCAAAGAATCCTGGATGGCGCCGAAGGCCGGCAGATAGGTATCGATCGACAAAGGGCCCAGCATCGACATGCCAGCCAATAATACGGCCAGCGCACCACGGCTCAGTGGCGCCATATGGCTGGGAACAGGGGGTGGCACGGGCGTGACGGGATCGGGCGGCAAATCGGCCGGTGGGATGGGGAGCATGGGGTCCAAAATGTATGCCACTAAGAAAGTAGGGGTGATGCGAGCGTGCACCCCAACGGCGAAAATGCTGGGGTCGGACCCGGCGGGTCCGACCCCGGTTTCTGCCTTGGGTTAAAACCAAGAATTGATCAGGTGTTTTTAGGTTTGGCTTCTTCGCGGCGGTTATAACCCGCAACCATATCAAAACGGAACAACCGGCATTCCAGCGCGCCATTGAAAAACGGCGTCTTGCGCGCTTCTTTCAAACGCAGCAGTTTCGGCAGGCCCAGGTCGGCCGTAAACAGGAACACCGTCCAGCCGGCGAAGCGCTGTTTCAGGGTGGTGCCCATGGCCGAGTAGAAGGACGTCGACAGTTCATCTTCGGGCAAGCTGCTGTCGCCGCGCACGCCGATACGTTCGCCATAAGGCGGGTTGGTCAGCATGATGCCGGCCACGTCGCTCGGCGGCTTGACTTCCTGCGCCTCGATCTGTTTCAGCGGGACGTCGAAACGCACGCCGGCGCAGCGCAGGTTGTGGCGCGTCATGGCGACCATGTCGCCCGAAATATCGCTGCCGAAAATGGTTGGCTCGGCCGGCAGCGGGTTGGCGGTGATGGCGTTGCGCAGGGCGTTCCACGGTGCCGGATCGAAGTCGTGGAAGTTTTCAAACGCGAAGCTGCGCGAGGCGCCCGGTGGTATGCCCTGCACCATCTGCGCCGCTTCGGCCAGGATGGTGCCCGAGCCGCACATCGGGTCGAACAGCACCATGCCCGGCTTCCAGCCCGACACGCGCAACAGGCCGGCGGCCAGGTTTTCGCGCAGCGGCGCGTCGCCCGTTTCTTCGCGCCAGCCGCGCTTGAACAGCGCTTCGCCAGACGTGTCCAGGTAGACCGTGAACGTATGCGCGTCGAGGAAACCCACGATGCGCATGTCCGGCGTCTTGGTGTTGACCGAAGGGCGCTCGTTGAACTGGTCGCGGAAGCGGTCGCAGATTGCATCCTTGATTTTGAGCGTGGTGAATTCCAGGCTGCGCAGCGGCGATTTCACGGCCGTGACGTCGACGCGTATCGTGTGGTGCACGCCGAACCAGTCTTCCCACGGCTGCGCCAGGGTCAAATCATAAATGTCGTTTTCCGTCTTGTAGCCGGCATGGGCCATGCGCATCAGCACGCGCGAGGCGATGCGCGAATGCAGGTTGATGCGATAGGAATCGACCAGGTCGCCCGAGCAGTGTACGCCGCCCGGCACCTGGTTGTGGACCTTCATGGTCGCACTATTTTGGGCGATCTCGCCCAGTTCTTCGGCCAGCGCCGCTTCCATGCCGCGCGGGCATGGGCAAAAATATGAAGCCATGGTGAGGATACCTTTTATCCGTTAAAAACAATTTTACTTAAAGCAAAGGAAATCTGGGGTCAGACCCGGCGGGACTCGGCGTCCCCGTCTGACCCCGGCACTAATTACTTTACTGACAGCGCGCGCTCGACAAAATCGAGGCGGTCCTGGCCCCAGTAGCCTTCGCCATCGACGATATACCAGGGCGAGCCGAACACGGAGGCGGCGGTGGCGGCCTCGGTATTGGCGTCGTATTCGGCCTGCACGCTGGCCGTCTCGGATGTTTTCAGCAACTGGCGGCCATCGAAACCGGCGTCCAGCGCGATCTGCACCAGGGTGTCTTCGTCGCCGATATTGCGCTCTTCAGCCCAGACGCCGCGCATGATGGCGTGCGCCAGGTTCAACGAAGCGTCGACGCCGTGCGCCAGGCGGGTGGCGATGATCAGTTTGGCCGACGCTTCCGGCGACACGGGAAAGAACTTCGGCTGCAGGGTCATTGGCACTTGCAAAAATTCCGACCAGCGCGCCAGTTCGGCCAGCCGGTAGGCCTGGCGCTGCGGCGCGCGCTTGGCCAGCGGCAGGCCACCCGAGACGCTGAAGACCTTGCCCAGGTCGAACGGGCGCACGTCGATCTGCGCACCGTGCTTTTTGGCGATTGCCATCACGCGCGCGTGGCCCAGGTAGGTCCATGGGGAATGGGGAGCAAAGAAATACTGGACTACCTTGTTCTGGCTTGCACTCATCATCGGCTCCCTTAGAAAGGCTTGACCACCACCAGCACCACCACCGCCAGCAGCAGCACCACCGGCACTTCGTTAAACCAGCGGAACCAGGTGTGGCTGCGCTGGTTGATGCCTTTTTCGAACTTGCGCAAAATCGCGCCGCAAGCATGGTGGTAGCCCAGCAGCAGCACCACCAGGGCCAGCTTGGCATGCATCCAGCCAGGCATCTTCATGCCGCCTTCGCCGCCGCCATATTGCATCCACAGCAGCGCCAGGCCCAGCACCATTGCCGGCAGCGCCAGGATCGACATGAAGCGGTAGAGTTTGCGTGCCATCAGCAGCAATCGCTCGGTAGCCACGGTTTCCGTTTCCATCGCCAGGTTGACGAAAATGCGCGGCAGGTAGAACAGGCCGGCGAACCACGAAGTGATGAAGACGATATGCAGTGCTTTAATCCAGAGCATGGTGTTCCCGATGTCAGAGGTCAAAAAAAGGTGTCTATTTGCGTACTTCGCCGTGGCCGAAGACCACGTATTTGAGCGACGTCAGGCCTTCCAGGCCCACCGGGCCGCGCGCGTGCAGCTTGTCGTTCGAAATGCCGATCTCGGCGCCCAGGCCATATTCAAAGCCGTCGGCAAAGCGGGTCGAGGCGTTGACCATTACCGACGCCGAATCGACCTCGCGCAAAAAACGCAGCGCGTCGCTGTAGTCTTCAGTGATGATGGCCTCGGTGTGCTTGGACGAATACTGGTTGATATGATCCATCGCCTCGTCGATGCCGTCGACCACCTTGACCGACAGGATGGCTGCCAGGTATTCGGTGCGCCAGTCTTCCTCGGTGGCGGCCACCAGGTGTGGATAACCTTGCAAGATCGCCAGCGCTTCCGGATCGGCGCGCAACTCCACCTGCTTGCTTGCATAGCGTTCGGCCAGTTGCGGCAGCACTTGTGGCGCAATGGCGCGCGCCACCAGCAGCGTTTCCATGGTGTTGCAGGTACCGTAGCGGTGGCACTTGGCGTTGAAGCCGATGTCCAGCGCCTTGGTCAGGTCGGCCTTGGCGTCGATATACACGTGGCAGATGCCGTCGAGGTGCTTGATCATCGGCACGGTGGCCTCTTCCATCAGGCGCGCGATCAGGCCCTTGCCGCCGCGCGGCACGATCACGTCGACATATTCAGGCATGGTGATCAGCGCGCCGACTGCGGCGCGGTCGGTGGTGTCGACCACCTGCACCGCATCCTGCGGCAAGCCGGCGCCGGCCAGGCCTTCGGCCACCAGTTTCGCCAGCGCGCGGTTGCAGTGTATCGCTTCCGAGCCGCCGCGCAGGATGGTTGCGTTGCCGCTCTTGATGCACAGGCCGGCCGCGTCGACCGTCACGTTCGGACGGGCTTCGTAGATAATGCCGATCACGCCCAGCGGCACGCGCATCTGGCCCACCTGGATGCCGGTGGGGCGGTATTTCATGTTCGAGATTTCACCGATCGGATCGGCCAGCGCGACGATCTGCGTCAAGCCTTCGACCATGGTGGCGATCGCCGCATCGGACAGGGTCAAACGGTCCAGCATGGCCGGCGCCAGGCCGGCAGCGGCGGCAGCGTTCAGGTCGCGCTGGTTGGCCGCGCGCAGCAGGTCGGCGTCGCGCACGATGGCGGCGGCGATCAGGGAGAGGGCGCGGTTGCGCGTGGCGCTGTCCGCGCGTGCCATGGCGCGCGAGGCGGCGCGGGCACGCGTGCCCACGTCTTGCATATACTGTTTGATATCCATGCTGTTATCCATAGTGGTTACGTAACCTTAGCCTCTGCAAATCGTCAAGGCCAGCTGCAGCAAGGCGTCCCAGGCATCGCCCGCGTGTGCCTTGGCGCGCAAGCCCTTGATCATCTTGTCGACCTGCGCAGCTTCCTGCAGCGCCTTTTCCAGTACCGGCAGCGACACGCGCCGCAGCGCCGGTTCCATCATGCGCTCGCGCGGGCCCCAGATGCGCATTTCCTTCATCAGCGCACCCAGCGGCCTGCCCTGCGCCATCCCGGCTTTCAGTTTCAACAGCGTGCGGATTTCTTCCGACACCGCCCACAACACCAGCGGCAGCGCCTCGCCCTCGCCTTTCAAGCCTTCCAGCATGCGTACCAGGCGCGCCGGGTCGCCCGCCAGCATGGCCTCGGACAGCTTGAACACATCGTAGCGGGCCACGTTCAGCACCGCATCCTGTACCTGTTCGTAAGTCAGCTTGCCCGCTTCGTGCAGCAGGCCAAGCTTCTGGATTTCCTGGTGCGCCGCCAGCAAATTGCCCTCCACCCGTTCGGCGATAAAGTCGATGCTGGCGCGCTCGGCGCTTTGGCCTTGCGCGGCCAGGCGCTGGCTGATCCAGGCCGGCAACTGCGCCCGCTCCACGTTCGGTATATCGATGTAGACGGCCGCCTGCTGCAGGCTGGCGACCCAGGCCGCCTTTTGCGTGGCCCAGTCCAGCTTGGGCAGGGTGATCAGGGTGAGGTTATCGGGGCTGAGGTTTTTCGCATAGCTTTGCAGCGCCGCGCCGCCATCCTTGCCCGGCTTGCCGGTGGGGATGCGCAGCTCGATCAGCTTTTTATCGCCGAACAGCGACAGCTCCTGGTTGGCCGCCAGCAGCTCGCCCCACTTGAAACTGCGCTCGACGCTCAGCACATCGCGCTCGGTATAGCCCTGCTTGCGCGCGGCGCGGCGAATCTTGTCGGCCGCCTCCAGCGCCAGCAGGTGTTCGTCGCTGCTGATCACATACAGCTGCGCCAGCGGCTTGGCCACATGGGCGTCGAGCGCGTCTATCCGCAATTGCATCAGCGCTTCCTTATTGCTGCACGGCAGGAGTGACCGGTGTGGCAGGCGCGACCGACATGGCCGGCAGCACCGGCTTGATGGCGGCCAGGCGACGCATGATCTGCTGCACCAGGTCGTTGCGCATGTCGCGGTACAGCTGCGCTTCTTCGGTTTCCTTGGCCAGTACCTGCGATTCGTTGAAGGTAATCGGACGGTTCAGCGCAATCGTGGTCAGGCCCAGCAACACGTTGCCGGCCTTGTCCACCACGCGGAACTGGATCGAGTAGCCAAGTTGATATTCGCGCACGCGGCCGTTACTGTTGAGCGACAGAATCGTCTTGGTGCGCGTCTTCTCCGGGTCGACCAGCACTTCCAGGGTGGCGTCGGCCGCCTCCCTGGTGTCGACGATTTGCGTGCTGCCGATGGCACGGATATAGCGCTTCAGGTCGATCGCCAGCGGCGACGAATCGGGCAAGGCGATGTTCATCGTCGCAAACGGCAGCATGAAACTGCCGTTCGAGCCGCGCAAGTGAAAGCCGCAGGCCGACAGGGCCAGCACCAGACACGCGGCGAACAGGACGCGCACGCGGACGCGGGTACGCGTCATCAAACCGGAAGAAGAAGTCGTCATAGCGTTACACCACAATGCTGATTAACTTGCCTGGCACGACGATGATTTTCTTCGGCGTGGTTTCGATGTACTTCTGCACGCTCTCGCAGGCCAGCGCCTGCGCCTCGATGCTGGCCTTGTCCGCGTCCTTGGCCACCGTGATCGAGCCGCGCAGCTTGCCGTTCACCTGTATCATCATTTCGATCTCGGACTGCACCAGCGCCTGCGGATCGACCTGCGGCCATTCGGCGTTGAGCAGGTCGCCATGCACGCCGGCGTAGCCCAGCTCCTGCCACAGGACATGGGTGATATGCGGCGCGACAGGGTTCAGCAGACGCAGGAAGATCGAATAACCTTCTGCGATCAGCGCCTTCGACTGGGCGCTGTCGTCGAGCTTGGCCGATTCCAGCGTGTTGAGCATCTTCATGCAGGCCGACACCACGGTGTTGTACTGGATGCGTTTCAGGTCGTAATCGGCCTGCTGCAGGATCTTGTGCAGTTCGCGGCGCAGGTTTTTCTGCGCGTCACCGGTGGCCGGCGCTGCGCCACCCGCCAGTGCGGATTGAATCGTCGCCGACTGCGCGTAGCCGAAATTCCATACACGGCGCAGGAAGCGGTTGGCGCCCTCGACGCCGCTGCCCGACCATTCCAGCGTCTGTTCCGGCGGCGAAGCGAACATGGTGAACAAACGGGCCGTATCGGCGCCGTACTGCTCAATCTGCGCTTGCGGATCGATGCCGTTGTTCTTCGACTTCGACATTTTTTCCGTGCCGCCGATTTCCACCGGTGCGCCATCGGCCACCAGGGTCGCTGCTTGCGGGCGGCCCTTGTCGTCCAGGCTCAAGCTGATGTCGGCCGGGTTGAACCAGGTCTTCTTGCCGGCCGCGTCTTCGCGGTAATAGGTTTCGTTCAGCACCATGCCCTGCGTCAGCAGGTTCACAAACGGCTCGTCGAACTTGACCAGGCCGAAGTCGCGCATGATCTTCGTCCAGAAGCGTGCATACAGCAGGTGCAACACGGCGTGTTCGATACCGCCGATATACTGGTCCATCGGCATCCAGTAGTCATTGCGCGCATCGACCATGGCGTCGTTCGAGCCTGGCGAGGTATAGCGCATGTAGTACCACGACGAATCGACAAAGGTATCCATGGTGTCGGTTTCGCGGCGTGCGGGCTTGCCGCACTGCGGGCAGTCGCACTGCAAAAACGCTTCATATTTGTTGAGCGGATTGCCGGTGCCGTCCGGCACGCAGTCTTCCGGCAGCACCACCGGCAGGTCTTTTTCCGGCACCGGCACCACGCCGCAATCGGCACAGTGAATCATCGGGATCGGCGTGCCCCAGTAGCGCTGGCGTGAAATGCCCCAGTCGCGCAGGCGGAAGGTGGTTTTCTTTTCGCCCAGGCCCAGCGCCTCCAGGTCGGCTGCCACCGCATCGACGGCAGCAGCAAAGTCCAGGCCGTCGTACTTGCCCGAGGCGATGCATACGCCTTCCTTGCTGCCGTACGATTCCTGCCATGCGCCGGTCGAAAACTCCTGGCCCTTGACGTCGATCACCTGTTTGATCGGCAGGTCATATTTTTTGGCAAAGCCGAAATCGCGTTCATCGTGCGCCGGCACGCCCATCACGGCGCCGTCGCCGTAGGTGAGCAGCACGTAATTGCCGACCCATACTTCGACTTGCGCGCCCGTCAACGGATGGGTGACGTAGAGGCCGGTCGGCATGCCTTTCTTCTCCATGGTGGCCATGTCCGCTTCGATCACGGAACCGAGCTTGCATTCGGCGTTGAAGGCAGCCAGCTCGGGGTTGCTTTGCGCGGCGTGGATCGCCAGCGGGTGCTCGGCGGCCACGGCGCAGAAGGTCACGCCCATGATGGTGTCGGCACGCGTGGTAAATACATACAGCTTGCCGTCGCCGATCAGCTGGCCGGCAGCATCCTTGATCTGGTGCGGGAAAGCGAAGCGCACGCCGGTCGACTTGCCGATCCAGTTGGTCTGCATGGTGCGCACGCGCTCGGGCCAGCCAGGCAGCTTGTCGTCGACGTACGCCAGCAATTCATCGGCGTAGTCGGTAATGCGCGCGTAATACATCGGAATTTCGCGCTTTTCGATCAGCGCGCCCGAGCGCCAGCCGCGGCCGTCGATCACCTGCTCGTTGGCCAGCACGGTCTGGTCGATCGGGTCCCAGTTCACGGTGCCGGTCTTCTGGTAGATGATGCCTTTTTCCAGCATCTTCAGGAACATCCACTGGTTCCATTTGTAGTATTCAGGCTTGCAGGCGGTCATTTCGCGCGACCAGTCGATCGCCAGGCCCATCGATTCCATCTGCTGCTTCATGTGCACGATGTTCGAATAGGTCCACTGCGCCGGCGGCACGTTATTGGCCATGGCCGCGTTTTCGGCCGGCATGCCGAACGCATCCCAGCCCATCGGCATCAGCACGTTGTAGCCGTTCATGCGCAGGTAGCGGTACATCACGTCATTGATCGTATAGTTGCGCACGTGGCCCATGTGCAGCTTGCCCGAAGGGTAAGGCAGCATCGAGCAAGCGTAGTACTTGCCTTTCGGGAAACGCGGGTCGTGTTCGACGGCCTTGTAGGCCTCGATAGCCTTCCAGTGCGATTGGGCGGCTTGTTCGACGTCGGCGGGACTATATTTATCTTGCATGATGTGCGACCAATTAGTGGATATGAACCGAGCATTATACTGGTTGTCGCCGCGCATATTTTTGCTGGCGCAGATTTATGGTGTGTAATATGCAGCAATCTTTCTTCTGACTTTACGCCAGCCATGTTCGTCTACCAGGAAACACCTCCCGTCGTCGCCCTGCGGCCCTGGCTGGACTGCGTCTGGACCTGCCGCGTGCAGGCTGGTGCCACGCCGCTGGCGCACCAGGTGTTGCCCGACAACTGCATCGACATCCTGTGCCAGGACCAGCAGGACGCCAGCTTTGCCGTCGGCATGATGACCGCGCCGATCCAGGTTGTCAGCCAGGGCCTGGTGCAGACGGTAGCGGCCCGCTTCAAGCCCGGTGCGGCGGCGCGCTTTTTCCAGCTGCCTTTGTGTGAGCTGAACGATGGACGCACCGACCTGCGGCAGCTGTGGGGCCGTGAACTGGCGGCGCACCTTGGCGATGCGCTGTGGACGCAGCCCTTGTCGGATGCGCAACGCATGCATATCCTGCAAGACTTTTTGCTGCTGCGCCTGCGCAAAAACCCTCTGCCTGCCGCCTCCGGCCTGGCGCTGCACGCGGTCGCGCTGATTGACAACGCCCGGGGTGGCCTGCGCATCGAGCAACTGGCGGCGCAGTTGAATGTGTCGCGCCAGCACCTGGCGCTACAGTTTCGCCAGCAGGTGGGCATCGGCCCCAAGCTGTTTGCCCGCATTAGCCGCTTTCGCGCCGTCAACAACGCGCTCAAGACACTTCCGGCGCAGGCCGACTGGGCCCAGGTGGCGCTACAATATGGTTATTTTGACCAGTCGCACCTGATCCATGATTTCCAGGACTTTGCGCACGCTTCGCCCGAAGCATGGCTGGCTCAGCGGCGATGATCTTCCATTTTTACAATCACGGCACCGGCGAACGTGGCATGCTGGCGCCATTCACTCAACATGACAGGAGCAACACATGATCAAGGGTTTGCGCACCGTGACCTACCCCGTTCCCGACCTGGCGAAAGGCAAAGCCTGGTACAGCCAGGCGTTCAACACCAAGCCGTATTTCGACCAGCCGTTCTACGTCGGTTTCAATATCGGCGGCTTCGAACTGGGCCTGCTGCCGGACGGCCAGCCAGGCACCCAGGGCAGCGTCACTTACTGGGGTGTCGAGGGCATCGAGCAGGAAGTCGAACGCCTGGTGGGCTTGGGCGCCACCGTCCACCATCCCTTGACAGACGTTGGCGACGGCATCCGCACGGTGGAGCTGCTGGACCCGTTCGGCAACCAGATCGGACTGATCGACAACCCGCATTTCGACATCGGCAAGGTAATCTAAGCGGCCTCGGCCTGGAGCCATGCACGGAACTGCTGCATGGCAATTTTTTCATGTGCCGCTTCGGGCGTGATCAAATAATAGGCACGCTGGCCGCGCAGTGGGCGCTCGCACACTACCTGCAATTCGCCGCGCGCCAGCTCTGTTTCAACCAGCATGCGCGGCAGCAGCGCCACGCCCTGGCCCTGCACGGCCGCCATGGCCAGCATGGAAAACAGTTCATAGCGCGCGCCATACCTTGCTTCTCCCTCTACCTGCATGGCGTCGTACCACTGGCGCCAGGCGCCCGGGCGCGTGCTTTGCTGTAACAAGGTCAGCTCGAGCAGATGCTGCGGTTGCCAGCTGCTGCGCGCAGCCAGCAGGCGCGGACTGGCGACGGGTACGATCTCTTCATGCATCAGCAAGGTGGCACGCGTGCCGGGCCAGCGCCCCAGCTGCTCTGGCGTGCCCGCATACAGCGCGCCGTCGTATTCCGTATCGGCAAACATGAACGGCTTTGTATAGGCATCGATATGCACCACGATCTCGGGCTGCTGCGCCGCCAGGCCGGCCAGGCGCGGCATCAGCCAGCGCGTGGCAAATGTCGGCACGGAAGCCAGTTGCAAGGCGCCGCCGCCCTGGCGTGCCATGGTATCTAACGTGTCGCGCTCCAGGCCATCGAGGCGGGCGGCGATCTGGCGCGCATAGGACGCGCCGGCGCTTGTGAGCACCACCCCATGGCGCGTACGCTGGAACAGTTGCACGCCGAGAAAACTTTCCAGCGATGCAATCTGCCGCGACACCGCGCTTTGCGTAAGCGACAGTTCGCGCGATGCATGGGTATAGCTTTGATGGCGCGCCGCTGCTTCAAAGCAATTGAGCGCTTGCAGCATGGGGATTTTGCGGGACATGGAGCGGCCTGGAGATTAAAAACCCCAGTATGCCGCAAGATATGCTTGCCACGCATATCTGGGTGCATAAAAATCGTTTGCGCAAGGCGAGACTAAAACCTACCATGAGTCCCATTCAATCTTGCGCCGGCCGTTACTCGCCTGGCGCTCACCTGCGAGGCCTGTGATGAGCAAAAACGTATTCGACTACCATTCCCCCCTGCTGCTGGACGAACAACTGACGGGCGAAGAACGCGCCGTGCTGGAAGCGGCGCGCGACTATTGCCAGGGCAGCCTGGCGCCGCGCGTGCTCGAATCGTTCCGCCATGGCCGCACCGACACCGCCATCTTCCGCGAGATGGGCGCACTGGGCCTGCTGGGCTCGACGATACCCGAACAATACGGCGGCGCCGGCCTGAACTATGTGTGCTACGGCCTGGCCGCGCGCGAGGTCGAACGCATCGATTCGGGCTACCGCTCGATGATGAGCGTGCAATCATCCTTGGTGATGGTGCCGATCAATGCCTTCGGCAACGAAGAAACCAAACAGAAGTACCTGCCGAAACTGGCCACGGGCGAACTCATCGGCTGCTTTGGCTTGACCGAGCCGGACCATGGCTCCGACCCGGGCAGCATGGTCACGCGCGCACGCAAGGTGCCGGGCGGCTACAGCCTGTCGGGCGCCAAGATGTGGATCACCAACAGCCCGATCGCCGATGTGTTCGTGGTCTGGGCCAAGGACGACGAGGGCGCGATCCGCGGTTTCGTGCTGGAAAAAGGCTGGAAAGGCCTGTCGGCGCCCGAGATTCACGGCAAGGTCGGCCTGCGCACCAGCATTACCGGCGAAATCGTGATGGACGAAGTGTTCTGCCCCGAAGAAAACGCGTTTCCCGACGTGCGCGGCCTGAAAGGCCCGTTCACCTGCCTCAACAGTGCCCGCTACGGCATCGCCTGGGGCGCGCTGGGCGCGGCCGAAGACTGCTACCTGAAAGCACGCCAGTACACCATGGACCGCAAGCAGTTCGGCCGCCCGCTGGCCGCCAACCAGCTGGTGCAAAAGAAATTGGCCGACATGCTGACCGAAATCACCATGGGCCTGCAAGGCTGCCTGCGCCTGGGCCGCATGAAGGACGAAGGTTCGGCTGCGGTGGAAATCACTTCGATCATGAAACGCAACAGCTGCGGCAAGGCACTCGATATCGCCCGCATGGCGCGCGACATGATGGGCGGCAATGGTATTTCCGACGAGTTCGGCGTGATCCGCCACCTGGTCAACCTGGAAGTGGTCAATACCTATGAAGGCACGCACGATGTGCACGCGCTGATTATCGGCCGCGCGATTACCGGCATCGCCGCCTTCAGCAACTGATGGACGCGATTGCTTCCACCTTGCGGCCGGCGCCGTTGACGGGCTTGCGCGTGCTGGACCTGTCGCGCGTGCTGGCCGGGCCGTGGGCCGGGCAACTGCTGGCCGATCTGGGCGCCGACGTGGTCAAGGTCGAGCAACCGGGCCGTGGCGACGATACCCGCTCGTGGGGTCCGCCCTACCTGAAAGACGAAGACGGGCACGATACGTTTGAAGCTGCTTACTTCCAGTGCGCCAACCGCAACAAACGCTCGCTGTGCATCGACCTGGCCGCGCCCGAAGGCCAGGCGCTGGTGCGCCAGCTGGCGCTGCAAGCCGATGTGCTGCTGGAAAACTTCAAGCTCGGTGGCCTGAAGCGCTACGGGCTCGATGCGGCCAGCCTGCTGGCGCTCAATCCGCGCCTGGTGTATTGCTCGATCACCGGCTTTGGCCAGGACGGGCCATATGCGGCGCGCGCCGGCTACGACTTTTTGATCCAGGGCATGGGCGGGCTGATGAGCATTACCGGCGTGCCCGATGGCGAGCCGGGCGGCGGTCCGCAAAAAGTGGGCGTCGCGCAAACCGATATCATGACGGGACTGTACGCCACCATCGCCGTGCAGGCGGCGCTGGCAGAACGGACGCGCTCCGGCCTGGGCCAGCATATCGACCTGGCCCTGCTCGACGTGCAGGTGGCGGCGCTGGGCAACCAGGCCGCCAACTATCTGTGCGGGGGAAAAGTGCCGCAGCGCATGGGCAATGCGCATCCGAATATCGTGCCCTACCAGGATTTCCCGACCGCCGATGGCGACATGATCCTGGCGATCGGCAACGACGGCCAGTTCGCGCGCTTCTGCACGATTGCCGGCCATCCGGAATGGGCGCAGGACGAACGTTTTGCCACCAATCCGCAGCGCGTGGCACACCGGGCGATATTGATCCCGCTGCTGCGCCAGGCGACTGTCATGCGCACCACCGACGAGTGGATCACGGCGTTCGAGCTGGCGGCCGTGCCGTGCGGCCCCGTCAACCGCATCGACCAGGTTTTTGCCGACCCGCAAGTGGTGGCGCGTGGCCTGAAAGTGGAGATGGCGCACCCGACGGCGGGCACCGTGGCGCTGGTGGCCAATCCGGTACGCTTGTCTGCCTCGCCGGTGCAATACCGCTTGCCGCCACCGTTGCTGGGGCAGCATACGGACGAGGTGCTGGGACAGTGGCTGGGATTGGATGAAGCAGAAATCACCGGCTTGCGCGAACGCAAGGTAGTGTAAAGCCGGGGTCAGACCCCCGTCACTGTTGGCGGTAACGCTTGCGTTGGCGGCATTGAGGGTCTGACCCCGGCAGTTGCCGGCAACTACTTCAACGTCAACTTCAACGCCGGCTTTTCGCCATAATCCTCGTAGCGCTCGTTGATGCCGGCCACGCAAAACGTGATTTCTTCCAGCAGATCCGGCGCTTGTGCCTTCATGCTTGCCGCATCCTGCACCACGATTTCCAGCACTTCGTTCGGTTTCAAACGAAATTTGCTCATGCCGTCTTCGTCGCGCAGATAGCTGAGGCAATCGACCCAGGCGTCCATGCTGTTGCCGTAAAACGCGGGAAAACCGAAGGCTGGCACGCATTGCGCGTGGAAGCTTGCCTCGTCGGTGATCTCTTTTCCATTCAGGATTGCAGTGGCCATGGTCTTCCTCAGTTCTTCAGCGACAGCACGTCCTGCATGTCATACAGGCCGGTCGGCTTGTCGGCCAGGAAACGCGCAGCGCGCAGGGCGCCGTGGGCGTAGGTGACGCGGCTGCTGGACTTGTGGCTGATCTCGATACGTTCGCCAATGCCGGCAAACAGCACTGTATGGTCGCCCACGATATCACCGCCGCGGATGGTGGCAAAGCCGATGGTCGACGGATCGCGTTCGCCCGTCACGCCTTCGCGGCCGTACACGGCGCATTCTTTCAAGTCGCGGCCCAGGGCGCCGGCTACCACTTCGCCCATTTGCAGGGCGGTACCCGACGGCGCGTCAACCTTGTGGCGGTGATGGGCTTCGATAATCTCGATATCGTAGCCTTCGGACAAGCTTTTCGCGGCCAGCTCCAGCAGTTTCATGGTGACGTTGACGCCCACGCTCATGTTCGGCGCGAACATGATGGCAGTCTTTTCGGCGGCGGCGGCAATCGCCGCCTTGCCCGCATCGTCAAAACCGGTGGTACCGATAATCATTTTGATACCGTGCTCGGCGCAATAGGCCAGGTGCTGCAACGTGGCTTCGGGACGGGTAAAGTCGATCAGGTAGTCGGCCTGGGCCAGGCCTTTGGCCAGGTCGGATTCGATCGCCACGCCGGCAGGCTTGCCGAGGAAAGCGGCGGCATCCTGGCCGATCGAGGGCGCACCGGCACGGTCGAGCGCACCGGCCAGCACGGCGTCGGGCGCATTGCCCACCGCTTCGATCAGGATATGGCCCATGCGGCCACTGGCGCCGGCGATTGCAATTTTCAGTTCAGTCATTTTAATATTTACAACAACTTATTTGGTGGGGGCAGGTGCAGGCTCGACCGGCGTCGCGGCTGGCGTCACCTCGGGCTTGGTCACCGGTATCATCGCCGGCGTATTGTCCGGGTTCGACGGCACGGCCGATGGCGCCACCGGCGAAGGCACGACGGCGGTGGGCGCTGCGGCTTTGGCCTGCTTGGCAAATAGCGACGGGCCGGCGATGCGGTCGATATATTCTTTTTCGGTCGGCAGGTTGCCGCCTTCAAAGCGCGCGACCTTGCCTTCCTTGTCAAAGTAGACGACCACGCGGCTGCTGGTGGTTTCGCCACTGCCGCGGGCCAGGCGGAATGGGTAATCCCAGCGGTCGGCGTGGAAGATATCGGCCAGCAGCGGGGTGCCCAGAATGAAACGGACCTGATCGCGCGTCATGCCTTCTTTCAGCTGCGACACCATCTCTTCGGAGACAAAGTTGCCTTGCTGAATGTCCGGCCGATACGGCGAGAAAAACCACATGAATTTCTGCAGCGGCGTGACCGTGGTGGTCTGCGCGCCTTGGTCGGGCACGACTTCCTTGCCTTCTTTCTGGGCGGCCGCCGGTTTTTCACCAAGGATGCCACGACTGGCACAGCCGGTCGCCATCAGCGCAACGCAAACCAGGCCTGCAACGACCGGTGCTCGGAATGAAATACGGTGACGCAAGGATGGCAATACAGCCGGTATGACGCGCATAAATGACCTCAATTTGATGAACAAAACGCCAGGAGTGACTGGTCCACCCAAAAATGCTTATTTTGGCACTCGCCGACAAAACGCTATATGATAAAGCACCTGACCCACATACGAGCAACAAACATGAGTAACAATCCTAGTGATCTCAAGGCAAGCGGCCTGAAAGCCACTCTGCCACGGCTGAAGATACTCGATATCTTCCAGAGTAGCCCGGTACGCCACCTGACGGCAGAAGACGTCTATAAAATTCTTCTGGCTGACAATATGGATGTTGGCCTGGCAACTGTCTACCGTGTCCTGACCCAGTTCGAACAAGCTGGCTTGCTTAACCGCAACCATTTTGAAACGGGCAAGGCCATTTTCGAGCTCAATGAAGGTTCGCACCACGATCACCTGGTGTGCCTCGATTGCGGCAGGGTCGAAGAATTCTTCGATGAATCGATCGAAACACGCCAGCAGAAAGTGGCCGAAGAGCGCGGCTTCAAGATCGCCGAACACGCGCTGGCCATCTACGGCAACTGCATCAAGCCGGCCTGCCCGCACCGCACTGCCTGAGCCCTGTCAGTGGTGGCTCAAGGCACTTGACAGCAGTTTTGCCGTAATATCGACAATCGGAATGACCCGCTCGTAGGCCATGCGGGTCGGCCCGATCACGCCCAGGGTTCCCACGATCTTGCCGTTAACTTCATAAGGCGCCGTCACCACGCTCATTTCGTCCATCGGCACCAGGTTCGACTCGCCGCCGATAAAAATCTGCACGCCGGTCGCCTTGCTCGATACATCGAGCAATTGCATCAGCCCTGTCTTCTGCTCGAACATGTCGAATAGCTGGCGCAGCGAACTCATGTTCGATGACAGATCGCGCACGCTGAGCAGGTTGCGCTCGCCCGAAATCACCATGTCGTCGCTATGGTCGGCCATGACTTCGCTGCCCGCTTCGACCGCCACCTGCATCAGGCTGCCCATGTCGTCGCGCAACTGGCGCAGCTCGCCCTGCAGGCGCACGCGCACGGCGTCGAATGACAGGCCGCCATAATTCTGGTTGATATAGTTGGCCGACTGGATTAACTGCGACGGCGTGTAGTCTGCTTCCGTCAGCAGCAGCCGGTTCTGCACGTCGCCGCCCGGGCCGACGATCACCAGCAGGATGCGTTTTTCGGACAGGCGCAAAAATTCGATCTGCTGGAATACCGATTCGCGCCGGGGACTGAGTACCACGCCGGCGAACTGAGACAGCGAAGACAGCATCTGCGCCGCGTTGGCGATGGTTTTTTGCGGCTGCTGGGTCTGCAGGCTCAGGCGCGAGTCGACCATATGCTCGTCGAGCTGCCGGACCGTCAGCAGGGTGTCGACAAAGATGCGGTAGCCGCGCGGCGTGGGGATGCGGCCGGCCGAGGTATGCGGGCTAGACACATAACCCTGCTCTTCCAGGTCGGCCATGATGTTGCGGATGGTGGCCGGCGACAGGTCGAGGCCGGAAATTTTCGACAAGGCGCGCGAACCGACCGGCAGGCCGTCGGCGATATATCGCTCGACCAGGGCTTTCAGCAGGGTTTGGGCACGTAGTTCGAGTTGCATGGTGTTTTCAGTTATACAAGTGTGCTGGCGGCCGCACGCGCATGGGTACGCAACCACAGCAGCGCATGACAGCGTCGCATTACAGCGTTCATTATGCACGTTCGCCCGCGCAACGGCGATCAATCTTCCAGTTGCGCCTGCAGCCAAAGCAGCAATTCATCAAAGTTGGCACAGATGGCGTCCGGCTGCACGCCGGCCGCCAGATGGGCGTCGCTACCGCGCCGGTTCATCCAGACGGCCCGCATGCCCGCATCCTGCGCCCCCGTCACATCGAAATACAGATCGTCGCCCACATACACGGCTTCGTGCGGCGCCACGCCCAGAGCCTCGCAGCCAGCCAGGAAAATCGAGGCGTCGGGCTTGGCCACGCCAAACTCGCTGGCGGCGATCGAGACCTTGAAATGCTGTGCCAGGCCGATAATTTCAAGGTCGGCGTTGCCATTCGAGATCGAGCCCACCAGCAGCCGCTGTTGCATCCAGGCCAGGCCAGGCAGCACATCGTCATACGGCGTGACGCGGTTGCGGGCGGCCAGGAACTGCATGACGGCTTCATCGACCAGGGCCGGGTCTTCGCCGGCTGCAGCAAACGCCGTCAGCAGGCCGGCGCGGCGCAATTCGATCAGGTTGCCGTGCAAATGCGGTTGTTGATTCAGCATGTCGAGCCGGTGCCGCCGCAGCGCCTCGATGGAAAACTGCTGCGCCACCCGCGGCGCGTGGCGCGCCAGCCAGTCGTGCAGCAGGGTTTCGGCGGCGGCGATCACGGGCGCAATCGGCCACAGGGTATCGTCGAGATCGAACAGGATGGCCTTGGGCGGAACAACGGCAGGGACAGCGGTAGTGGTCATGGCGGCAATCATCAGCAGAGCAAAGCATAGGTACAGGCACAGGCACAGGCAAGCCCTATTGTCGCATTGTTCGCAAGGCGCGGCGTGCCAGCCGGCCCCGCATATGTGAACGAATCAGGGCGAGCGCGGGAAAAATTGTTACAGGGTGATACAAGGCAGGATCAATCGCCTTGCCAGATAGACTAAAATAGGCGCCATTCCAATGCGGCGCCAGCGTCCGTGTTGCGCTACCCCACCTGATTCGTTTTGGAGAATGTATGAAAAATGTATACCTGCGCTCGATGCTGGCGGCGGCATGCGCTGCCACACTGGCAGCCTGCGGCGGCAGCGGCGGCAATCTGTTTTTGAGCGGCTCGGTGGTCGGCCTGGCCAAGACCGGCCTGATTCTGCAAAATGGCGGCGAAGACCTGGCAGTCACCTCCGGTGCCTCCAGCTTTGTGTTCGTCAACCTGATCAAGTCCGAGGACCGCTACGATATCAAGATCAAGCAGCAGCCAAAGGGCGCCACTTGCACGGTCAACAACGGTAGCGGCAAGGCCAACAGCTTTTCGGTATCGACCACCGTGGTCAGCTGCATTACCGACACATATGCCCTGAGCGGCGCGATCACCGGATTGAGCGCCGACGGCCTGACGCTGGTCAACGGCATCAGCGGCAGCATCAGCCCACTGAAAGGCGCGACGACCTTTACCTTCCCCGCGGTCGCCGACGGTTCCACCTATAACCTTTCGATTTCAAGCAATCCGGCTGGCTTGATTTGCAGATTCCAGGGCTCGATCAGCCCCGACGGCCACGATATCGTGGGCGTCATGGGCTCCGGTCCCGTCAGCTCGCTGGCACTCAACTGCGCACCGAATTAAGCCGTGCGATCCGTGAACACCATTTTGGAGAAATACATGAAGTCATCCTGCCTGCGCCCTCTCGCCGCGCTGTTGCTCACCGTCGGCCTGGCGGCCTGCGGCGGCAAGGCCTCATACGATGTATCGGGCACCATTTCGGGCCTCAGCAATGCCGGCCTGGTGCTGGCCAACGGCAGCGACACCGTCTCGCCGGCCGTCGGCGCCACGACGTTTACTTTTCCCAAGCGCATAGACTACGGCACCAACTACACCATCACGGTGAAAACGCCGCCGGCCCACATGAATTGCAGCGTATCGGGCGGCACCGGCTCGGCAGGGCTGTATGTCAGCATTCAAGCCGCTGTCAGCTGCCAGCAAAATGCCTATACGGTCGGCGGCACCATCACAGGCCAGACGGTTGACGGCCTGGTACTGGGCAATGGCAGCACCGCCACGCCGCTGACGGTAGCCAAGGCAACGGCCACCTTTGTCATGCCGGATCTGGTGGCAGACGGCAATTCCTACGGTATCAGTGTACTGGCAAATCCGACAGGACAAACTTGCTCGGTGGCTACCAATCCGTCGACCGGCTTGTCGACTGGCGTAGGCATCATGGGCGAGGCAAAGGTCGAGAGCGTCAGTATCGTTTGCACCACGAACCCCTGAGCATCAGTTTACAACTTGGATATCACCAATTCATATATTTGATATTTGAAAGATAAATTGGCGTTATATGTGGCGATGCAGCATACTGCATCTGTCTCCTCCAACTCTTCCAAGAATTGGATTTAGCCCGCTTTCACCAGCGGGCTTTTTTTTGTCCAGAAATCAGGCAGGCTTGCTTGGCTCAGCGCTGAACATCTGCACGATGCTGGAAAAATCCTGGCCGCCATGGCCGGCCTGCGCATGCAACTGGTACAACTGGCGCACCAGACCACCCAAGGGCGTGGCAGCATTGACCGACAGGCTCGCTTGCTGGGCCAGCCCCAGGTCTTTCAGCATCAGCGCCGTGCCGAAGCCGCCGCTGTAATTGCGTGACGCGGGCGCCGTTTCCATCACGCCAGGCCATGGGTTGTACACTTCCAGGGTCCAGTTGCGGCCCGAACTCTTGGCCATGATGTCGGACAGCACGGCTGGATCGAGCCCGTGCGCCACGCCCAGGTTCAGGGCTTCAGCCGTGCCCGCCATCAGGATACCCAGCAGCATGTTGTTGCAAATCTTCGCCACCTGGCCGGCGCCCGCCGCGCCCGCATGGAAGATATTCTTGCCCATCTTTTCCAGCAGTGGCCGCGCGCGCTGCAAGGCATCGAGCTCGCCACCGACGATAAAGGTCAGCGTGCCGGCCTGCGCACCAGCCGTGCCGCCGGAGACAGGCGCGTCAAGCATGGCGAAACCGCGCGCGCTGGCCGCCTGCGCCACCTGGCGCGCCACCTCGGCGGCGATCGTGCTGCAGTCGATCAGCAAGGCGCCCGGCTTGGCCGAATCGAGCACGCCACCGTCGGCCAGGTACAGCTCCTGCACATGCTTGTTGGCCGGCAGCATGGTAATGACGGCATCGGCCGCCTGCACCGCCGCGCTGGCCGATTGCGCCGCCGTGGCGCCCGCCTCGACCAGTGCGGCGACCGCTTGCGGCGCCAGATCGAATACCGATACATGAAAGCCGGCCGCAACCAGGTTGCGCGCCATCGGCGCGCCCATATTGCCCAAGCCGATAAATGCGATATGTTGCATGGTGTCTCCTCTTGTTTTATGTCTGTTTTATGCCAGGTCGACCAGCGGGTGCTGTGACCAAGGCGCCTGGAAATATTCGTTCAGGTAGCGCTCATCGAGTTCGTTCAGGCTGGCGGGCTGCCATTGCGGCGCATTGTCCTTGTCGATCAACAAGGCGCGCACGCCTTCGGCAAAATCAGGATGGGCGCAGCACTGCACCGCCACCACCAGTTCCAGTTGAAATACCTGCGCCAGGCTCAAATGACGCGTGCGCTCGCGCATGGCCCACACCAGGGCGGCCGAACTCGGCGCGCCTCTGGCCAGCGAATGAGCCGCCTTTTGCAACCAGGCGGACTGGCCATCATAGGCGGCAATCGCCGCCACCACTTCCGGCAAGGTCGGCGCCTGCGTCAGAGCGGCGATGGCATCGAAATTGGCGCGCACTGGTGACTCGGGCAACAGCGCGACGGCAGATGCCAGGGCGCGCAGCAAGCGGTCGAGCTGCTGGTGATTCGCTTGCGCTTCAGGCTGCCACTGTGCCAGCGCCAGCGCATCGAGCACCATGGCACGCGCCTCCTGCTGCATGAAATAATCGCCCAGGCCAACGAACAGCGCGTCGGCCGCATTCATCGGTGCGCCCGTCAGCCCCAGGAACAGGCCGCTCCGCCCCGGCATGCGGCCCAGGAACCAACTGCCGCCCACGTCGGGGAACAGGCCGATGGTAATTTCCGGCATGGCGATGCGCGTGCTTTCCGTCACCACACGGTGACTGGCACCCGCCATCAGGCCCAAGCCGCCGCCCATGACGATGCCGCCGCCCCACACCAGCAGCGGTTTCGCGTAGGTATGGATACGATAGTCGAGCCGGTACTCTTCGGCAAAGAAGGCCAGCGCCTGGGGATTGGGCACCACGCCAGGCTGGCCCACCACGGCCGTACGCAGGCTGCGCACGTCGCCACCGGCGCAAAACGCCTTGTCGGTCGACGACTGCAGCACCACGCAGGCAATGCTGGCGTCATCCGCCCAGGCGACCAAGGCGCCATCGATGGCCCGTATCATCTCCAGCGTCAAGGCATGCAAGGACTTCGGTGCGTCGAGCGTGATGATGCCCAGCTTCATGCCACCGGGGCAGGCGCGCTCATCAATCTTGACGGTATCAACCAAGGTGGAGTCATTCATTGCGCCACTCCGCCGTGCGTTTCTCCAGGAAAGCCTGCACGCCCTCTTTCTGGTCCTGCGTCTCGAACAGGCCCAGGAACAGGGTGCGTTCGTCCGGCAGCGACTGCGTCAAAGGCTTGCCGCGCGCGCCCTGGATCAGCGACTTGGAGGCTGCCACGCTGCCTGGACTCTGCCGCGCCACCCTGGCGGCCAGCGCCAGCGCGGTGGACAAAGCCTGGCCGGTCGGCACGACTTCCTCGACCAGGCCGATCGACAAGGCCCTGGCAGCATCAACCCGTTCGCCACATAAAATCATGCGCTTGGCCCAGCCTTCGCCGACCAGCCACGGCAAGAGCTGCGTGCCGCCCGCACACGGCAACAGGCCGACCGACGCTTCCGGCAAGGCCATTTGCGCATGCTCTTCGGCAATGCGGATATCGCAGGCCAGCGCGCATTCGAGCCCGCCACCCATCGCATAGCCGTTGATGGCAGCGATACTGACGCCACGAAATGCCGACAAGGCTTCGAATGCCTCGCCAAACGCGGCCGCCATATTGAAAGCCATGTCCTTGTCGCCGTCGGCAAACAGCTTCAGATCGGCGCCGGCCGAAAAAAACTTGGCGCCGCCGCCGGTGATCACCAGCGCGTAGACAGAGTTGTCCGCGTTCAGGTCGGCCACCAGCTCCTTGAGCGCGCCCAGGCTGGCCAGGGTCCAGGTATGGGCCGGCGGATTGTCCAGGGTGATTTGCACCGTATGGTCATGGCGTTCGACTATTAAATTGCTGTAGATTTTGCTCATCGTAAGTTCTCCGTGGCGCCGTCTTTCAGGATCGCTCGCGCGATAATCAGGCGCATGATTTCATTGGTCCCTTCCAGTATCTGGTGTACCCGTGTGTCGCGCACATGGCGCTCGAGTGGATACTCGCGTATATAGCCGTAGCCGCCGTGCAATTGCAACGCTTCGTTGCACACATTGAAACCGATATCGGTGGCAAAGCGCTTGGCCATGGCGCAGTAGGCGGAGGCATCAGGACTTTGCCGGTCCAGCTTCCAGGCGGCCAGGCGCACCATCTGGCGCGCTGCCACCAGTTCGGTCAGCATGTCGGCCAGCTTGAATTGCAGCGCCTGGAACTGGGCCAGCTCGCGGCCGAACTGCTTGCGCTCCTGCATGTAAGCTTGCGCGCGCGTCAGGGCAGCCTGCGCCGTGCCCACCGAGCACACGGCAATATTGATGCGCCCGCCATCGATGCCCTTCATGGCAATGCTGAAACCTTCGCCCTCCACGCCCAGCAGGTTGGCCGCCGGCACGCGCACCTGGTCAAAACTGATAATGCGCGTGGGCTGGCTGTTCCAGCCCATTTTTTCTTCCTTCTTGCCGTAACTGATGCCAGGCAGGTCAGCCGGCACGGCAAACGCGGAAATACCGCCTGCGCCTTCGCCACCGGTTCTTGCCATGACGATCAGCATCTGCGTCTGGCCGGCGCCGGAAATAAAGGCTTTCGCGCCGTCCAGCACATAATGGTCGCCATCCCTGACCGCCCTGGTGCGCAGGGAGGCCGCGTCGGACCCCGACTGCGGCTCCGTCAGGCAATAGCTGGCCAGCTTCTGGCCCGCCGCCAGCGCCGGCACCCACTCGTCGCACAAGGCTTCCTGCCCCCAGTGCGACAGCATCCAGGTGGCCATATTGTGGATCGTGATATACGCCGTGGTCGAGGTGCAGCCGCCGGCCAGCTCCTCGAAGACGATGGCTGCATCCTGGCGCGAGAGGCCCAGGCCGCCCCAGCGCTGCGGCGTGTACAGGCCGCAAAAGCCCATTTCGCCGGCCCTGGCGATGGTCTCGACGGGGAAAATCGATGCTGCATCCCAGTGCGCTGCGTGCGGCGCCAGTTCGCCGGCGGCAAACGCGCGCGCGGCGTCCTGGAACTCGCGCTGCTCGTCGCTCAGTTCAAAGTCCATGGAGCGCTCCTTACTTGAGGCTGATGGTGGTATTGACCTTGCCCACCGAGGCCGAGTCCGTGAACCAGCGCTGGGTAATCGTCTGCGTCTGCGTGTAGAACAGCACCACCTGCTTGCCGAACGGGCCCAGGTCGCCCAGCTTGGAGCCGCGCGAACCGGTAAAGCTGAACAGCGGCACCGGCACGGGAATCGGCACATTGATGCCCACTTGCCCGACGTCGATTTCTTCCTGGAAGTAGCGCGCCGCCGCGCCGCTCTGGGTAAACAGCGCCGTGCCATTGCCGTTCGGGTTGCTGTTGACCAGTTCGATCGCTTCGTCGAGGGTGTCGACTTCCACCACGATCAGCACCGGGCCAAAGATTTCCTGGTCATACACGACCATGCCCGGCTTTACGCCGGACAAAATGGTCGGCCCCACGAAGTTACCGTTCGGATAGCCATCAACCTTGACGTCGCGCCCGTCCAGGGTCAATGTGGCGCCCTCTTCGACGCCTTTGGCGATCAGGCCGAAAACGCGCTCTTTTGCCGCGCACGAGATCACGGGGCCGAGGTCAGGATTATCCTTGCCGGCGCCGACCGTCAGGGTCCGCGCCTTGGCGGACAATTCAGGCAGCCAGTCGCGCGCTTCGCCCACCAGCACCGCAACGGACGCCGCCATGCAGCGCTGGCCGGCCGCACCGAAGCCGGCGCCCAGCAACTGGTTCAGGGTTTGCTCCTTGTTGGCGTCCGGCAGCACCACCGCGTGGTTCTTGGCGCCCATCATGCACTGCGCGCGCTTGCCGGCCAGGCTGGCGCGCTGGTACACATGGGTGCCGACCTTGCTGGAACCGACAAACGAAATCGCCTTGATGTCGCGGTGGTCGCACAGGGCGTTGACCACGTCCTCGCCGCCATGGATCACGTTCAGCACGCCAGCCGGGATGCCCGCCTGCAAGGCCAGGCGCACCAGTTTTTCCGTCACCAGCGGGTCCTGCTCGGACGGTTTCAGCACGAACGTATTGCCGCAGGCGATCGCCATCGGAAACATCCACAGCGGGATCATGGCGGGAAAGTTGAATGGCGTGATGCCGGCGCACACGCCGAGCGGCTGCAGCACGCTGTAGGTATCGACGCCGCCGGCCACATTCTGCGCATACTCGCCCATCTGCAGAGTACCGATATTGGCCGCGTGCTCCACCACTTCCAGGCCACGGAACACATCGCCTTCCGCGTCGAGCAGGGTCTTGCCCTGTTCCATGGTGAGGGTGGCGGCCAGGTCGGCCATGTTCTCGCGGATCAGTTGCTGCAGCTTCAAAAAGATGCGGGCGCGCGCGCCGATCGGTGTCTTGCGCCAGGTCTTGAAGGCGCGCTGGGCCGAGGCGATGGCAGCGTTGACTTCGTCCGGCGTGGCGAACGGCACGCGGGCCAGCACTTCCTGGGTAGCCGGGTTGACGACATCGCGCCAGACGGTGGTTTTTGACTCCACCCACTCGCCGTTGATGAGTAGTGGGACGGTTGGAACGGCAGTTTGATTGGTCACGCGGTCTCCTGGATTTTATGAAATAAGGTATTTGCATTATTCGCACAATGGCGGCGCCGTACAAGGCGTGAAAATGCGAGCATCTGCCAAGCCAGGTCTGTTAATCTGCGAAGATTGCAAATTTGCAGACTCCACAGGAGAACAAAACATGGCCAAGGTATTCATGGGCGTGCGCCTGCAGCGCCTGCGCGAGGAACGGCGCATGACACAGGCGGCACTAGCCAAGGCGCTGGGCATCTCGCCCAGCTATCTGAACCAGATGGAGCGCAACCAGCGCCCGCTGACGGTGCCGATTTTGTTGCGCATCGGCACCGTGCTGGGGGTCGATCCGCAGATATTTTCCGAGCATGACAGCGCCAGCCTGGTGGCCGACGTGCGCGATGTGTTCGGCGAATTGCCGGACGCGCCACCGACCTCGATGGTGGAACTGAAAATGCTGGTCGAGAACATGCCGGACCTGGCGCGCGCTATCTTGCTGTTGCAGCGGCGCTACCGCGTGATGGCGGAACGGGCCGATACCCTGGCCGCACGCCTGGACGATGGTAGCCGTGGCGACAGCACGCTGGCCATGGCGCCGTCGACCGATGAAGAAGTGCGCGAATACCTGAACCGGCACCAGAACTATATCGATGAGCTGGACCTGGCCGCCGAAGCGGTGGCCGGTGAACTCGATGGGCAGCTGCGCCCGCACGATGCGCTGCAGGCGCGCTTGCTGGAACGGCACGGCATCCGAGTGCAGTTGTCCGACGGCGACGCCGGCATGGTACGCAAGCACCGCTACGATGCGCAGCAAAAAATCCTGTGGCTGCCCGCTACCCTGACCGGTGGCCAGCGCGCGTTCCAGATGGCGGCGCAAATCAGCCTGCTCGAATATAGTAGCCTGATCGATGCGCTGGTGCTGGCGGCGCAGTTCTCAGGCGCCAGCGCGCAGAGCAGCGCGCGGCTGGCGTTGTCGAATTATTTTGCCGGCGCCCTGCTGATGCCCTACCAGCGCTTTTTGCAGGCGGCCGAAAGCCGTGCCTACGATATCGAGCGCCTCGCGCACCAGTTCGGCGTGGGCTTCGAGGCCGTCTGCCACCGCCTCAGTACCTTGCAGCGCCCGCAGGCGGCGGGCCTGCCGTTTTTCTTTGTGCGCGTCGACCGCGCCGGCAATGTCTCGAAGCGCCAGTCGGCCACCGATTTTCACTTTTCAAGGGTCGGCGGCACCTGCCCGCTGTGGATCGTCTACGACGCCTTCAGCCATCCGGGCCAGGTACTGACGCAAGTGGCCAGCATGCCCGACGGCTGCACGTATTTATGGATCGCGCGCCAGGTCAGCACCGGCGCGCCGGGTTTCAGGGCGCCCGGCAAGACCTTTGCGGTGGCGCTGGGCTGCGATATCTCGCAGGCGCACCGGCTGATTTATTCCAAGGGTCTCGACCTGCACGACCCGCAGGGCGCCACGCCGATCGGCACCGGCTGCAAGGTGTGCGAGCGGCAAAGCTGCCCGCAGCGGGCGTTTCCGTCGCTGCTGGCGCCCAGGCCCGCGCCATCGGCCTGACTATTTGGCCAGGCGCGCGCGCAATGCGTCAAACTGGGCGCAAAAGTCAAGCCGCCAGGCTGCGCGGGTGCGCTCGTCTATCCATGCCGCATCGAGGCCATTCAACATGAAACCGCGCATGTCGTCGATGCCGAAGCCGAACTCGCGCATCATCAGCCAGGCGCCGGTCGGCGTCACATGGTGCAGGGTCGGGTCGTCCGTATTCGGATGCAGTCTCAAGCCCAGCTGCGCCATCGCGCGGATCGGATGGTCGAGTGCCCAGCGCTCCGGGGCCAGCGTGCGCAGGTAGTAGGAATTGGTCGGCACCACGGTAAATACCAGTCCCCGCTCGGCGTAGCGGCGCGCCAGTTCCGGGTTGTCGACGATGGTGTAGCCATGGTCGATGCGGTCCACCCGCAAGCGATCGACGGCAGTGGCCACGTTCATCCACGGCATGCCGAATTCCCCAGCATGCGCGGTGCACCTGAAGCCGGCCTCGCGCGCGGCGCGGTAGGCTTGCAGGAACAGTTCGGGCGGACGCTCGTTTTCGCGGTAGTCGATGCCGATGCCGATCACTTCCGGCGCGCGATACGCTTTCATCCACTCCACCATCTGCACGGCTTCTTCGGGCGATGCTTCACGGTCGATGCTGGGGATCAGGCGGCCGATCACGCCAAAATCGCGTTCGGCGTCGCGGATCGCCGCCACGATGGCGTCCTGCGCCGCCTCATAGCGGATGCCCGACACGCGCACGGTGCCGGTCGGGTTCCAGAAAAACTCCGCGTAGCGCACGCCGTGGCCGTGCGCGTCTTCCAGGTATTCATACGTGAGGCAATACAGGTCGGCCGGCACCACAATCAGGTGCGCGTCAAGCGCACGCAGCACGCGCAGCACGCCCACCGGTTTCTCGCCACGCGTATAGAAGGCATCGATTTCCTCGGGCGTGACCACGTTATTCGTCTTGGCGGCCAGGTTGCGGAAGGTGGCCTGGCGCACGGTGCCGAACAAATGGCAATGCAGCTCCACCTTCGGGATGGCGCGGACAAACTGTTCGATGCTCAAAGCTGTAGAGGACATAAATCGTTTCGTGTAGAAGTGGGGTCAGGCCAGGATGCCGCACAAGCGTTGCATCAGCAGTTCAATCGCGGCCGGGCCGTCGGCCAGGTGCGCCACCTGGGTGTTGACGGGGGCGCGGCGCGGCACGCGGAACTCGCACACCGTCATGCCGCGCGTCAGCTCGCCACGCAATTCGATGGCGACATGGGCCGGCAGAAACTGGAACAAGTGCGGCGCTTCGAGGTACAGCGCCACCACCGGGTCGTACATCGGCATCGGCACGGAACCGTCGCTGCTGCGAATGCGCACATACGCCTCCAGGTAGCCGGCCAGCATGGTCGCGCGCGCAGTGCCGAGCGCGCGCAGGCGTTCGACTTCCACCTTGGTCACCAGCAGCTGGCGGCACAAATTTAAACCGAACATGCGCAGCGCGATGCCGGACCGGAACACCTGGTCAGCCGCCTCAGGATCGGCATAGATATTGAATTCAGCCGCCGCCGTATGGTTGCCCTGGTCGGTCGAGCCGCCCATCAGGATGATCTCGACGATCTTGCCGGCGATATCGGGTGCTTTTGCCAGCGCGGTGGCGATATTGGTCATCGGCGCAATCGCGATCAGGGTGATCTCGCCAGGGTGGGCGCGCACGGCGGCGATCAAGGCGTCGACCGCATGGCCTGCCGCATCGCTGGCAGCACTTGCGGGCAGTATCTCGCCGGTGGTCGGCATGCCGCTGTCGCCAAGGATGCGCTGCGCCGTTTCGATGGCGCCGGCCAGCGGCTGTTCGCAACCGCGGTAGATCGGCACTTGCAGGCCGTCATGCGCCTTGATGCGCAGCGCGTTGTCAAAGGTGATGTCGACCGGCGCATTGCCGCTCACGGTGCTCACGCCCAGCCAGTCGATGTCGGGATTGCTGCCCAATAGCAGCATGGTCAGCCAGTCGTCGAAGCCGGGGTCGGTGTCGAGCCAGATTTTTTTCACAGGTGTTTGCATGACGCGGTTCCTCACTCGGCCAGGCACAGCGCGCTGTCCGGCGGCAGCACGAACGACACGGCCGTGCCTTCGCGCCAGGCGGCGCCACCGGCTGCACAGATGCCCTTGACGGGGCCGAGCGGGGTTTGCAGCAGGTATTCGACGGTGTCGCCCAAAAAGCCGCGCGCCAGCACGGTGCCCGGATACTGGCCGGCGGCGTCACCGGCAGCGCCCACGCGCACCCGGTCAGGACGCCAGCCCAGCACCCTGGTGCCCGCTGCCACCGGCGCCGTATACGGCAGCTGGTTGCTGCCATGGTGCAGCGCGCCGTCGCGGTAGTCGAACAGGTTTTCAAAGCCCATGAAGTTGGCGACAAAGCGCGTCGACGGCGTGTTGAACACGGCTTCCGGCGCGGCCAGCTGCTCGATGCGGCCGCCGTTCATGACGACGATGCGGTCGGACAGCGCCAATGCTTCTTCCTGGTCGTGCGTGACGTACAGCATGGTGATGCCCAGTTCGCGCTGGATGCGGCGCAGCTCGGCGCGCATCTGCACGCGCAGCTTGGCGTCCAGGTTCGACAGCGGTTCGTCGAGCAGCAGCAGGGCCGGTTCGACCACGATGGCGCGTGCCAGCGCCACGCGCTGCTGCTGGCCACCCGACATCTGCGCCGGCAAACGGGTTTCAAAACCGTTCAACCCAACGGCGGCGATCACGGCTTCCACCCTGGTTTTCAGCTGCGCTTGGGTGACCTTGCGCAGGCGCAAACCAAAAGCGATATTGTCATGCACGTTCAGGTGCGGGAACAGCGCATACGACTGGAACACCATGCCGATATTGCGTTTGTTGGGCGCCAGCTTGCCGATCTCGCGCCCGTCCAGCACGATGCGGCCCGACTGCAACGGCATCAGGCCGGCGATCGCACGCATGGTGGTGGTCTTGCCGCAGCCGCTGGGGCCCAGCAGTGAAATCAGTTCGCCCTGCTCAACCTGCAGGTCCAGGTCTTTGACAGACGTTGTGTTCTTCGCGTAGCCGAGGTTCAGCTTGTGCAGTTCCAGATAACTCATGATGGTGTGCCTTACATGTATTTTGAAATGCCCAGGACCTTCTCGGTCACCATCACGAACGCCATGGTGAACAGCACCAGCAGGGTCGACAAGGCGGCGATCGAAGGATCGAAACTGTTTTCCATATGGCCCAGCATCTCGATCGGCAGGGTGCTGATACCGGGGCCGGTGAGGAACAGCGACACCGGCACCTGGTTGAACGAGGTGACAAAAGCAAGGAAGAAGGCGGCGATCACGGCGTTGCGGATATTCGGCAGCACGATCATGAAAAACGCGCGCAGGCGCGAGGCGCCCAGGGTGATGGCGGCGTCTTCGATATCGACCCGCAGGTTGACCAGGCTGGCATACACCACGCGCACCGAATACGGGATCAACAGCGCAATATGGCCGATCAAGAGGCCCGCATACACGGGCGCGTTAATCGTCAATACCAAGTGGTGCAGCAGGCCCAGGCCGACCAGGATGGCCGGAATGATCAAAGGAGAAGTGAGCACCTGGCGTATCACGCCGATGCCGGGCGGCGGCATGCGCGAAAACGCATACGCGACCGGGATGCCCAGCGCCAGCGCAATCACGGTGGATATCAGGCCAATCTCCAGGCTGGTCTGGAAGGCACGGCGGAACTCGGGCGCGGCCCACACTTCCAGGATCCAGCGCAGCGAGTACGATTCCGGCGGAAACGCCAGTGTTTCGCCGCCCGAAAAACCGGCCAGCAGCACGATGGCGAATGGCCCCAGCAAAAACAGCAACACCAGCCACAGCACCACGCGGGAAAAACAGCTTTCTTTCATACTGAACTCCGACTCGAAGAAATACGTTTAAGGCCGGCGTTGACAGCCAGGGTCATGGCGACCAGGATCACAGCGATCACATTGGCCGCGCCGAAATCGCTCTCCACGCTGACCTTCTGATACAGCAGGGTTTCCAGCATCAGCACCTTGGTGCCGCCGAGCAGGGCCGGCGTCACGTAGGCGGTCACGCAGCCCGTAAATACCAGCGTGCCGCCGACCACCAGGCCTTCCTGCGTCAGCGGCAGAGTAACCTTGCAAAACACCTGCCAAGGATTGGCGCCCAGGGTCGCCGCAGCCGGCTCCACATCGCGCGGCAGGTTTTCCAGCGCTCCGGCCAGCGACATCAGCATCAAGGGCAGCAGCAACTGCAGCAGGCCGACGAAGACGGCAAATTCGCTGAACAGCAAACGCAGCGGCTCGTCGGTGAAACCCATGTTGATCAGCGCCGCGTTGACGGCGCCGTTGCGGCCCAGCAGCACGATCCAGGCATAGGTGCGGGCGATCGGCGAGACCATCAGCGGCAAAATCATCATGCCGACCACCAGCCCGCGCCACTTCGGCGACACGCGCGCCACGGCCTGCGCGGCCGGGTAGCCGAGGATGATAGCGGCCAGGGTCACCATGGCGGCGATGCGCAGGGTGCGCCAGAAGATGGTGCGGTTGAATTCTTGCGAGAAGAAGTCGACGAAGCGGTCGACGCCCCACTGCATGCCGTCGCCGACGCGGAAGGCGTCGACCAGCAGCGCCAGTACCGGCAGCAGGAAGCAGACGACGATAAAAATCAGCGCCGGCAGCACCAGCAGCAGGCCGGTGCGTTTTTTCGGATCAGCAAACTTCACTTGCTCATGGCCTTGTTCCACTGCTCCATCCAGCTGGACCGCTGCTTGAGGACGACGGACGGCTTGACGAATTTCAACGAATTGATCTGGTCCTGGCCATAGGTATTGAACTGCGCGGCGGCCACCGACAGGCGCACCTCCTTGTTCGTTGGCGAGTCGACCAGGTTGGTCGCCAGCTGGGTCTGCACTTCCTTGGACAGCCAGAAATCCATCAGCTGATAAGCCAGGTCCGCGTTCTTCGAGCCGGCGACAATGCCCATCACGTTCATGCCGGCCGCCTGGCCTTCGGCCGGGATGCTCCATTTCAGCGGCAGGCCCGTCTTGAGCATTTGCGACCAGGTAAAGCGCGCCACCGGGGCGGCCCAGATTTCATCCTGGGCAAACAGCGCGGCCAGCTGGGCGCTGTTTTTCGAGAACGTCACCACATTGCCTTTCAGGCCGACGATTTTCGCAAAGCCGGTCGCATAGTCATCGGTCTTGCCGCCCCAGGCCGCATCGGCCATGCGCAGCATCAGCGGGCCTTGCGTGGTGCTGACGTCAGGCAAGGCCACGCGGCCCTTCAGTTCGGGGCGCCACAGGTCCTTCCAGGACGTCAGCGGGGCGATCTTGTCGGTGCGGTACACCAGGCCCACCGAGTACAGCGTATAGCCGACGGCGAAATTGCCACCGATCGGGTTTTTCGCCGCGTCGTACAGCTGGCCGTAATTCTTCAGTTTTGCATAATCCATCGGCTGGATCACGCCCTTCTGTGCAGCTTCCAGCATGCCGGAGTCCGACAGCAACACCAGGTCGATCGCCGGGTTGTTGCGGTGGACCACCAGCTTGGCGATGCGGTCGGCATTGTTCCCCGTTTCCACCTTGATGTCGCAACCGCATTTGGCCTTGAACGGCTCGTACACATATTTCATGAACAAGGGCTGGGCAATCGGATAGGCCGAAATGACCAGCTCGCGTTTTTCCGCGTGGGCGGCATTGGCCAGCAAACCAAGGCCGAGGGCCAGCAAGAGGGACTTTTTCAAGATGCTTCCTTTCAGGGACGGCGCTGGCGGGCAGCGCCGTAAAGGTGAGACAGAGGTCAGAAATAATGGCGCATACCAAGGATCAGCACGCTTTGCGTCTTGCCGGACGAGGCGCCGAAGCCGAACACCCGTGCGAACGTCGCGTCGCCAGCCGCCTTCTGGTAGCTCCAGGTGATGGCCACGTCGGTGCGCCTGGACAAGAAGTAATCGGCCTGGAAGTTCACCTGATGCCACTTCGGCGTCTTGTTGATCACGTCGTATTTGCCGGTGGTATAGAAATACGAGGCGCCCAGGTTCAACGCTTCCGTCAGCTTGTGGTTCAGGTTCAGGTCCACGTTCTGCAAGGTCAGATTGCTCTGGTCCATATAGTGATAGCGCACGTTGGTGTACAACGCGCCGAACTTGGTCTTGCCCACATTATAGAAGCCGCCCGTGCCGGCGATGGCCTGGCTGTCCACGCCCACGCCTTTGACCGCGCTCTTGTTAAAGATCAGCAAGGAGCTGCCATAGTCGTTGCCGATGGCGCCGTTCGGTGACTCGGCCGCGTTCGGATGGTCGAGCTTTGAATACGCCAGCGCCCAGCTGAAAGCGTCGGCCTTGTACTGCGCACCGGCGCTGTAGACGCGGTTACGGCTGGAACTTTCCGGATTTTCGCTGAAGCCGTACAGGCCGGTGAAGGCAAAGTTGCTGATGGTCGGGCTGACATACTTGACGGCGTTTTGCACGCGCAGGTTGTTGTAGCCATTGTCGTTGTCGCCGATATGCACGCCGTTACTGGCGATCACCACCGGGCCCAGCAAATCCTTGATGGCTTCGTACTGGCGGCCCAGGGTCAGGGTACCCTTGTCGTTGCTGGACAAGCCGACATACGACTGGCGCCCGAACAATCGTCCGCTTTGCGCGGCCGTGCCCGTCATCACGTTAAAACCATTTTCCAGCACGAACAGCGCCTTGTTGCCATCACCCAGGTCTTCCTGGCCGCGAAAGCCGATGCGCGGATTCTGGTTGGTGCCGCTCAGCGCATGCGTCAGGTTACGGCCATTTTCATCCGAGGTGTAACCGATGCCGGCCGAGAGCAGGCCATACACCTGCACGCTGCTTTGCGCCTGCGCCACGCCCTGCGCCGCCAGCAAGCCACCCACCACCATCGTTCCCGTCATCCATTTGTTCATCGCCGCCGCCCTGTTCAAGTTATCCGCTGAATTGTTGTTCTGAATTTCTTATTTTGATGTCCGTTTGCAGGAATTATTGCCTCCATAGCAAGAGAAGACCAGTTCAGAATATGGTAAATTGCGGGATAAGAAAATTTGTTTATTTTTATAAATCCATTACTTTTTTTGATAAACAAATCCATGCATGAGCTGAACAAGAAAATTTCCTTACGTCATTTACAAGCTTTTGCCACGCTAGCCCGTGTAAACAGCTTCAGCAAGGCTGCACAGGAATTGTGCGTGACCCAGCCGGCGCTGAGCGCCTCGATCAAGCTGCTGGAAAATCAGCTGGGCAACAAGTTGTTTAACCGCACAACCCACCAGCTGGAACTGACGCGCGAAGGCAGGCTGGCGCTCGATTACACCATCCATTTATTGAATACGGCCAGCAATACCTTTGCCGATATCCAGCGCGCCATCGGCAGCGGACGGCACCGCATCCGCATCGGTGCGATCCCGTCGGCGATGGCGATGACGGCGGTGGTAGTGGCACGCTACACCGAAGAGCATGGCGATGAAGTGGAAATCATGTTGTCCGACATGCCCAACGACGGCTTGCTGCAGGCGCTGCATTCGGGCCAGCTCGACTTTTGTGTCGGCATCGAAGTGCCGGGTGCGGTCTCGCTGGAAACGGTCGGCCTGTTCGAGGACGAGCTGGTGCTGGTGACGGCGCGCAGCCATGCGCTGTCGGCGCTGCAGGAGGTGCGCTGGGATCAGTTGTCGGGACAGGAAATTGTGGTGTTCACCAAAGGCAGCATCTGGGAGTTCGCCTCGAGCGCGCTGCGCCAGCATGGCTTGCACCCGTCGTCCCTGTACCAGATGGTGCACAGCGAGTCCCTGTATGGCGTGGTGCGCGCCGGCATCGCCGTGGGCGTCATGCCCAGCTTGTACACGACGTTTCTCAACGACGACGACCTGCACGTGGCGCCACTGCGCCAGCCCACCTGCAAACGCAAGATCGCGCTGATGCGGCGCAATGAAATCAGCCGCAACCACCATGTCGATCACTGCTTTCTGGCGTTGAAACAGGATCTGAAGCAGGTCGATCAGTGGTTTTGATCAGACCGGCGCTTTCAGCAAATTCGCCAGCGCAACGTATTGCTCCAGCCCCACGGTTTCCGGACGCTTGGTGGGATCAATACCGGCGGCGACAATCTGCTGTTCCGTAAACATCCCGGCCAGGCAGTTGCGTATCACCTTGCGGCGCTGCGAAAACGCCTTCATGACCACCGCTTCCAGGGTTTCCTGGTCGCAGGGCAGACGTTGTTCAACGGGAATCATGCGCACGATGGCGGACTCGACCTTCGGCGGCGGATCGAAGGCCGTCGGCGGCACGATAAACAGCAGCGACATTTTGTAACGCCATTGCAGCATCACCGACAGGCGGCCATAGGCCTTGCTGCCCGGCTCGGCCACCATACGCTCGACCACTTCCTTTTGCAGCATGAAATGCTGATCCAGCACCAGCGGCGCGAAGTCCGCCAGGTGGAACAGCAGCGGGCTGGAGATGTTGTACGGCAAGTTGCCGACGATGCGCAGCTTCTGGCCGGCGGGCACGGGGATCTGCGCGAAATCGAATTTCAGCGCGTCACCCGAATGGATCGTCAGCTTGGCAGGATTGAAGGTTTTTTCCAGGCGCACGATCAGGTCGCGGTCCAGTTCCACCACATGCATCTGCTTCAGGTGGCGCAGCAGCTGCTCCGTCATCGCACCCAGGCCCGGGCCGATTTCGACCATGGCGTCGTCCGGCTGCGGCGCGATGGCGGCCGTGATGTCGTCGAGGACGAAGCGGTCATGCAGGAAATTCTGGCCAAAGCGTTTGCGGGCAACGTGTTTCATATGCGGTTTTCTATAGATGCGATCAAGCGGGGTGGTACGAAAAGTAAAGTCAGCTGGCACTGGCCAGCAGCATCTCGCGCGCCGTGCGCAAGGCTTGCTGCATGCTGGAGCAGTCGGCCAGGCCCAGGCCCTGCGCGGCCACGTCCAGCGCCGTGCCATGGTCGACCGAGGTACGGATCAGTGGCAGGCCCAGGGTGACGTTGATGCCGCGGCCAAAGGTGGCGTATTTCAATACCGGCAAACCCTGGTCGTGGTACATGGCCAGCACGCAATCGGCATCGTCCAGGTATTTTTGCTGGAACAGGGTATCGGCCGGATACGGGCCTCGCGCATCGATGCCGCGCGCTTGCGCTGCGGCAATCGCGGGGGCGATCACATCGATCTCCTCGCGCCCCAGGTAGCCACCTTCGCCCGCATGCGGGTTCAGGCCGGTGACCAGGATGCGCGGCGCGGCGATGCCGAATTTGTTGCGCAGGTCGGCATCGATGATGTCGAGCGTGGTCGCCAGGCCGTCCAGCGTGATGGCGGCCGGCACGTCTTTTAACGGCAGGTGCGTGGTGGCCAGCGCCACGCGCAGCACAGGCTGGCCGTGGCCAGGGTCGCCGGCCAGCATCATCACCACCTGCCGGGTGGCCGTCTTGCCAGCCAGGTATTCGGTGTGGCCGGTAAAGGCGATGCCGGCGTCATTGATCGTGCTTTTTTGCAAGGGCGCCGTCACCATGGCGCCAAACCAGCCGGCGTCGATGCCTTCGACGGCCGCATCGAGCGTGTCGAGCACGGCGCGGCCATTGTTCTTGTCGAGCACGCCGGGAATAACGTTATTGACGGTGGGAATATCGATCACCGCCAGGCGGCCGCTGCCGAAGTTCGGCAGGCCGCTGTTGCGCACCGCCTGCAGCGACAGCGCCGCCAGGCGGATCTCGGGGTCGATCAGGCTGGCGGTCAGTGCCAGGTAGGCCGCGTCGCCGAGCAGGATGCAGTTCGCTTCATGACGCATGGCCCAGGCCGCGCGGATCGATATCTCGGGGCCGACGCCGGCCGGTTCGCCACAGGTGATGGCGATGGCCGGGCGCGCTGGTGTGACTGTAGCCATTACTGGTCGTCAGGACGGAATTCGACGTAAGCACGGTCGCGCACTTCGCGCGCCCAGCTTTCCGTCGCTTCTTCCAGCTTGCGCTCGCGCAGGGCGTTACGGGCAGCGTTGCGTTGCTTCTCTTTCGAGACGTCATCGCTCTTGCGTTCCAGCACTTCGATCAGGTGGAAACCGAAGCTCGACTCGATCGGCTGGCTCACTTCGCCAGGTTTCAGGGCATTCATTGCCGTTTCAAATTCGGGCACGGTGTCGCCGGGATACAGCCAGCCCAGGTCGCCGCCCTTGGCCGCCGAACCATCGTTGGAAAACAAACGGGCCAGGTCTTCAAACTTGGCGGCCTTGTTGTCGAGGCGTTCTTTCAGCTCCAGCAGCTTGCGCTTGGCTTCTGCGGCCGACATGGTTGGCGTGACTTTCAGCAAGATATGGCGCGCATGCGTCTGCTGCACGGCGGCCACTGCCTGCGCTTCGGCCGCGCTGCGGCGGTCCACCAGCTTCAGGATATGGAAACCGGTGTTGCTTTTGATAATAGGCGTGATCTGGCCCGGTTTCAGCTTGAGCAGCTGCTCGGTAAACAGTGGCGGCAGGCGGTCGCTATTGCGCCAGCCGATCTCGCCGCCGCTCAGCGCATCGCTGGCGTCGGAATAGGTGGCGGCCATCTTGGCGAAATCGGCGCCGGTACGCAACTGGCGGCTCACTTCCTCGGCGCGTGCGCGGCGGGCGGCGATCTGTTCGGGCGTGGAATTTTCCGGAATGCGCACCAATATCTGCGACAGGTTCAGTTCGGCCTGTTCGCTGGCAGCGGCTTTTTCGGCAGCAAGGAAGTTGTCCACTTCGGAGTCCGAAATCTGGATCTTGGCGTCGACTTCATGTTCGCGCAGGCGCTGCATGATGATTTCGTCGCGGATTTCCTCGCGGAAGGTGGCAAATGGCGTGCCTTCCTTTTCCATCTGGTTGCGCAAGTCCTGGATGCTCATCTTCTGCTGTTCGGCAATGCGGCCGATGGCGCGGTCCAGCGTCTGGTCATCGACGCGCACGCCCATTTCCTTGGCCAGCTGCATCTGTGCGCGCTCGACGATCATGCGCTCCAGCAACTGGCGGCGCAGGTCGGCAGGGTCGGGCAAGGGCACGTTCTGCGCCTTCATGCGCTGTTCCACACTCTTGATGCGCGCTGCGACTTCATTGCGGGTGATCACATCGTCATTGACGACGACGGCGATCGAATCGATGGCCTTGCCGCTGCTGGACGCTGGCGGGGTAAAACCCTTGACCGGTGCGGGCTTGGTGGCGGCAGGCGCGGCAGCAGGCGCGGCCTGTTGCGCCCAGACACTACTGGTCGTGGCGCCGGACAGGGCGCACAACAGGACCGCGGCAATTTTGAGTTGGTGCATACTGGCATTACGCATAATGTGTAGAGCGCTCATGAGTTCAAGTGAATAAAAAAACCGGTTTGCGCCAGCGCCGGGAACGCCGGCGGCAGCAGCAGCGCCCATCTTAACGGATAGGCGGGTTCAATGCCTGATAGCCAGGGATCGTTTTTGTAAATGTTTCCAGGCCATTCGCGCCCAGGCCCAGGCCGTTCGACAGGCCCGTCAGTTCCAGCTGGAAAAAGATCGGCGTCGAGGTTTTCTGGGCCGAGGTCACGAAGCGCTGCGCGCCCATGCGGAACACCCAGCAGTCGCCCTTGTATTCCAGGCCGACCAGGCCTTCAAGCAAACGGCGGTCGAGCAGCGAGTAGCTGACCCGGCCCACGCCATACAGGCGCTCGCTCAGTGGCCACTGGCCCGACACGTCGGCATTGCGGAAACTGCCGCTCTGGAAACGGCTGCCGACATTCAGCACTTTTTTGGGACCTGGCTGGTATTGTACCGAATAGGTCGAACTGACCAGATGGCTGTCAGTCGGGTTGTACTGTACCAGGCTGTCGACGGTCCAGGTTTCCGACACGCGGCCGGTAGCGCCCAGCAGGATGTCCGAACGCGCCTGGTTGACCGGCGTGGTCGACGTCAGTTGCACGCGCTGGTCGGCAAAATAGAAACGCTGGCCGAACGTCAGGCGCAGGCGCTCGGCACCATCGGCTTGCAGGAAGCGCGAGACGACGGCTGCCGTCACCTGGTTGGCGTCGCCGATGCGGTCGCTGCCGACAAAACGGTTTTCCGTGAAGAGCTGCGTCAGGTTGAACGTCGCGTCAGCGGTATCGAAATTGGGAAACTGCGACTGGTCGCGGTAAGGCGTGTAGACATAGAACAGCCGCGGCTCGAAGGTCTGCGTGCCGCCTTTGGCGCCGAACAGGTTGCTGTCGCGCTCGAACACCAGGCCGCTATCGACCGAAATGGTGGGAATCGCGCGCGAAAACGAGGTATTCGGAAACGACGCCCTGGTGGTGGCGTTGTTGTCGAGCTGATAGGCGCTGGCGTTCAGCATCAGCTTGGGCGTAATGAAGTAACCGGGGCGCACGATCGGAAAACTCACCTGCGGCACCACGACCACACGGTTGCCCTGTACCAGCGTCGGGTGCACGAAGCGCGTCACTTCGCTGTCGAGCGTCCAGTCGAAACCACCCCATACATCATATTTGCCGGCATGGAAATTAATCGACGGCAAACGGTCATATGGACGCGTCACGAACAAGCTGGGATCGGTTGCGGCAGCCGGGTCTTGCAGCACCTGGTAATTCTGTACGCGCGCCGTCAGGCTCCAGTCTTCGGTGCGGTAGTCGGTGCGCAACTCGCGCAGCAACTGGCGCTCGGTGGCGCCGGCCACGTTTTTCGAAAAGTCGCTCGGATAATTATTGTCCGACGCTTCGCGCACATCCCAGCCATAGGTCCAGCCCACAGCCAGCGCCTGCTCGTGGCGCGACTTGATCATATAGCGATCGGTCTTGGTCTGCTTGTCGTTCGGCAGGTACTCGATGGCGGTCTCGCCGCTGTACAGGCCGGCATCCGTCTCGCCCAGGTAACGCCCGACGGCGCCCAGCTGGATGCCGCGCCGCTGTATGTATTTCGGATACAAGGTCAGGTCGCGGTTCGGTGCGATATTGAGGTAGTACGGCATCAGCAGTTCAAAGCCGTTTTTCGAGTTGAAGCCCGGCGTCGGCGCCAGCCAGCCCGAGCGGCGCGCGCCCGACAGCGAGAACGAGATGCCAGGCGTGCCGAGGATAGGCACGTCCTTGAAATAAATGATGGTCTTGCTGCCGGTACCCACGTCGCGCCCGGTATCGAGATTCAGGGTGCTCGATTTCAGGTACCAGTCGGGGTTCGGGCCTTCGCAGGTACTGTAGGTACCGTCGATGATAGTCGCTTCTTCCTGGCTGATGAAGTCGACCCGCTCGGCCTTGCCGCGCCCGCCGCCGACTTCGAAGCGATACGTGGGATTGAGCAGAAAACCCTTGCCGGTCTCCATATTCAGCTTCATCACGTCGCCCGTATAATAGTCGCCGAAACGCCACATCTTGATGCGACCGTCCGCATCAAACTCATCTTCAACTTGTTTGTAACAAGCTGTATCAGCCGTCATTTTGGTAGCCGCTCCCCGCTCGATCACCACATTCTGGTTCAGATTGAGCTCGCGTTCCGGTCGGCCGCTCATGCTGTCGGCCGTCATGACGGTGGGCGCATCCGGATCTTCCACATGGACAGGATGAGGCGCGTTCTCCACATGCGGGCGGGGCGCTTTCTGGGCGTGGGCAGGCACCGCGGTGGCGGTGACGATCGCGCTGATGGCAAAAGCCCAGCGCTGTGAAGAGGGGGAGGCCGAAAACCAGCTCATGAATTCGAAGGGGCAAGCACCATTGACAGGCGATTTTTTGATTTGAATCCCTTATTATATGGGAATCCGCACGATCAACCCGATTCCACAGGCCGCTTAATGTCATTCTCTTCCAATTCCACCACCGCGCCGGCACCGGCCGACGCTCGCCTGACCCTGTTGAAAGCCTGGTTGACCACGCTGAACCTCGTCGCCGCCGATTCGGCCCGCCCTGCTTCCAGCGATGCGAGCTTCCGCCGCTACTACCGGCTTGACGTCTTGCCAGGCGCCGCCAACGTGCACGGCAGTACTCTGATCGCCATGGATGCGCCACCCGAGCGCGAAAACGTGCCCGCTTTCGTCAAGGTAGCCAGTCTGCTGAAAAACGCCGGCGTGTCAGTGCCCGAGATCGTCGCGCAAGATATCGACAACGGCTTCCTGCTGCTGTCGGACCTGGGCACCACCACCTATCTCGATGCGCTGAACCACGATAACGCGGCCGTGCTGTACGCCGAAGCGCTGGAGTCGCTGATGAAAATCCAGCAGGCCAGCGAGCCGGGCGTGTTGGCCGAATTCGACCGCGCCTTTATTTTGCGCGAAATGAATCTGTTCCCGGAATGGTTTATCGGCAAGCACCTGGGCGCCACCCTGACCGATGTGCAGGAAACCCAGCTGAACAAGGTGTTCGAGGCCATCACGGCGAATATCTTGTCGCAGCAACAAGTCTTCATGCACCGCGACTACCATTCGCGCAACCTGATGCATGTCAACGACGGTTCCCTGCCCAATCCCGGCATCCTCGACTTCCAGGACGCCGTGTACGGCCCCATCACCTACGATATCGCCTCGCTGCTGCGAGACGCGTATATACAGTGGGATGAAGAACTGGTGCTCGACTGGGTGATACGCTACTGGCAGCGCGCCAAGCAGCTGGGCCTGCCCGTCAATCCCGATATCGATGCGTTTTACCGCGACTTCGAATTCACGGCGCTGCAGCGCCACCTGAAAATTCTGGGCCTGTTCGCGCGCCTGAACTACCGCGACGGCAAGTCGCTGTACATGGGCGACCTGCCCACCGTGCTCGACTATGTGCGCAAGACCGCCAACCGCTATACGGAACTCAAACCGCTGGTACGGCTGCTCGATGCTTTAGAGAATAAAACGCCGCAAGTCGGCTACACCTTCTGATCAGAAAAGATTCCATGAAAGCCATGATTTTCGCCGCAGGCCGCGGTGAACGGATGCGTCCGCTCACCGATACCTGCCCCAAACCGCTGCTGAAAGTGCGTGGCCGTCCGCTGATAGTCTGGCATGTGCTGAACCTGGTGCGCGCCGGCATCACCGAGATCGTCATCAACCATTCCCACCTGGGCCATTTAATCGAGGAAACCCTGGGCGACGGCAGCCAGTACGGCGCGCGCATCGCGTATTCACCAGAGAGCACGCCGCTGGAAACGGCCGGCGGCATCGCCCAGGCCCGTCATCTGCTGGGCGAGGAGCCGTTCCTGGCCATTTCCGGCGATATCTATTGCCCGTATTTCGATTTCAGCCAGGTGCTTGATGTGCTGGCCGACAAGGACGTTCTGGGCACGCCTTACCCGCAAGACCAGCGCGATATCGCCTGGGCCTATCTGGTGCCGAATCCCGACTTCCATCCGGATGGCGACTTCGGCCTGACCCTGTATTCGCTCAACAACACGGGCCAGCCGAAATGGACGTTTGCCAATATCGGCGTGTACCGGCCTGAAATGTTTGACGGCATCGCGCCCGGCAGCCATGCGGGGCTGGGCGATTTGCTGCGCAAGTACGCCGAGCTGGGCCGCATCGGCGGCGAAGTTTATCCTGGCGAGTGGACCAATGTCGGCACGCCGGCCCAGCTCGACGCCCTGAACGGTGTCAAGGCGGGAGCAAGCGCAGCATGATGGCCAACCATGCAGCGCGCCGCGCGGCCGTGATGGCGCAGATGGCGCCAGGCAGCGTGGCCATCCTCGCTACCGCGCCCGAGGTGCCGCGCAACAGCGATTGCGACTATCCGTATCGCCACGACAGCGCGTTTTATTACCTGAGCGGTTTTACGGAGCCACACAGCGTGCTGGCGCTGGTGGCCGCCAGCAGCACTGCGCCGGCACGCGCCATATTGTTTTGCCGCGAAAAAAATGCCGAGCGCGAAATCTGGGACGGCTTTCGCCACGGCCCGGAAGCGGCGCGCGCCGCCTTCGGCTTCGATGCCGCGTTTGCCATCGAGGAACTGGACGTGGAAATGGCGCGCCTGCTGACTGACGCGCCGGCGATTTACTACCCGATGGGCAGCAGCCTCGATGTGCAAGTCAAGCTGTGGCGCCATACGGTACGACAAAAGGCCCGCAGTGGCGTCACGCCACCGGCAAGCGCGCATGACATTACCGCCATGCTCGACGCCATGCGCCTGCTGAAAGACCCGGAAGAACAGAACGTGATGCGGCGCGCTGCCACGATTTCCAGCGCAGCCCACGTGCGCGCCATGCGCGCCACCCGCCCCGGTCTCCATGAATATGCGATCGAAGCGGAACTGCTGTACGAGTTTCGCCGCAGCGGCGCGCAGTTTCCCGCCTATACGCCGATCGTGGCCGGTGGCGCCAATGCCTGCATCCTGCACTACAGCGCCAACGACGCGGTGCTGAACGATGGCGAACTGCTGCTGGTCGATGCTGGCTGCGAACTTGATGGCTATGCCTCGGACATCACGCGCACCTGGCCCGTCAACGGGCGCTTTTCTGCACCGCAGCGCGAACTGTATGAACTGGTGCTGGCGGCGCAGCAGGCTTCACTTGACATGGTGCGCCCCGGCCTGCAGCAAAGCCTGATCCACGAAGCGGCACTGCAGGTGCTGGCGCAAGGCATGCTGGACCTGAGGCTGCTGGACCGGCAACAGTGCGGCGGGGTGCAGGATGTCATCGCCGACAAGGCCTATATGGCTTTCTACATGCACGGCACCAGCCACTGGCTGGGAATGGACGTGCACGATGTGGGCGCCTACCGCGATACCCAGGCCGAGGGCAAGCCGTGGCGGCTGCTGGAAGCGGGCATGGTGCTGACAGTCGAACCGGGCATCTATGTGCGCCCCACGCCCGGCGTGCCGGAGCACTTCTGGAACACCGGTATCCGCATCGAGGATGATGTGCTGGTCACGCCGCAGGGCCATGAAAGCTTCAGCACGGCGCCGAAAAGCGTGGCTGAAATCGAACAACTGATGTCACAGGATTGAATCTGCCACATGCCCATATCGCCTTCGTTTGATCTTGCCATCTGCGGCGCCGGCCCGGTCGGCATGGCGCTGGCCGCCCTGCTGGTGCGGCGCGGCGCGAACGCTATCAAACCGGCCGGCATCGCCCTGCTCGACGCCAGGTCGATCGAGCAGGCCAGGCGCGACCCGCGCACTATCGCCCTGTCTTACGGCAGCCGCCAGATCCTCGAAGAAGCAGGCGCCTGGCCGGTGGCAGCCACGCCGATCCATGAAATTCATGTGTCGCGGCGCGGGCGCTTCGGGCGCAGCCTGATGGACCGCGCAGAACATGGCGTCGATGCGCTCGGCTATGTGGCCCGCTATGGCGACGTGGTAGCAGTGCTGGCCGACGAATGCGCGCGATTGGGGCTGACCACCTTGCGCCCGGCGCTGGTCACCGGCAGCATGGAAGACGCCGACGGCGTGACCGTGCCGCTGGAACAGGACGGCGTGGTGACCGATCTGCGTGCACGCTTGCTGGTGCAGGCCGAAGGCGGCCTGTTTGGCCAGCAGGCCGATCGCGCCGTCAGCCGCGACTATGGCCAGAGCGCCATCATCGCCTGGGTCAAGGTCAATGCGCCGATCGCGCACCGCGCCTACGAACGATTTACCGACGACGGTCCGCTGGCGCTGCTGCCGCAGGACGACGGCTATGCGCTGGTGTGGTGCGTACCACCAACGCGCGCGGAACAACTGCTGTCGCAGGGCGACAGCGCTTTCCTGGCGTGCCTGGGCGAGGCCTTTGGCGGACGGCTGGGACATTTCACGCACGCAACGGCGCGCCTGGCCTATCCGCTGGGCCTCAATGCGCAAGCGGCCGGCACTGCGCGCAGCGTGGCCATCGGCAATGCGGCGCAAACCCTGCATCCGGTGGCGGGCCAGGGCCTGAACCTGGGCCTGCGCGACGCCGCCGTACTGGCCCGCGTGCTGGCCCAGGACAGCAGTCCCGCAGGCTTGATCCAGTATGCAAACCTGCGCCAGTTTGATCGCAACGCCACAGTACGCGTGACCGACACCATGGCGCGCATCTTTACCGGATCGTCACCAGCGCAAAGCGCGCTGGGTCTGTCGCTGGGGCTATTGGATATCGTCAGCCCGGCGCGCAAAGGCCTGGCGCAACTGATGATGTACGGCCGCCGTTAATGCGGCGGCCGTCCGCAGTTACTCCACCGCCTTGAGCATATCCTCGATGACCTTTTTCGCGTCACCAAACACCATCATCGTATTGGCCTGGTAGAAAAGATCATTGTCCAGGCCCGCATAGCCGGAGGCCATCGAGCGCTTGTTGACGATAATGCTCTTGGCTTTGTACGCTTCCAGGATAGGCATGCCGGCGATCGGCGACTTCGGATCTTTCGCCGCCGGGTTGACGACGTCGTTCGCGCCCAGCACCAGCACCACGTCGGTCTGGCCGAATTCGCCGTTGATGTCTTCCATCTCGAACACCTGGTCGTACGGCACTTCGGCTTCGGCCAGCAGCACGTTCATATGGCCAGGCATGCGTCCGGCCACGGGATGGATCGCATACTTGACGGTGACGCCCTTGTGGGTCAGCTTTTCCACCAGCTCTTTCAATGAATGCTGGGCGCGCGCCACGGCCAGGCCGTAGCCGGGCACGATGATCACGGTTTCCGCATTGCCCATGATAAAGGCGGCGTCGTCGGCCGAACCCGATTTCACGGGCCGCTGTTCCTGTGCGCCGGCTGCGCCTGCAGCCGGCGCATCGCCACCGAAGCCGCCCAGGATCACATTGAAAAACGAGCGGTTCATGGCCTTGCACATGATGTACGACAGGATCGCGCCGGAGGAACCCACCAGGGAACCGGCGATAATCAGCATCGAGTTATTCAGCGAAAAGCCGATGCCGGCCGCCGCCCAGCCCGAGTAGCTGTTCAGCATCGACACCACCACCGGCATGTCGGCGCCGCCGATCGGAATGATGATCAGCACGCCCAGCGCAAAGGCGATGATGGCCATTATCACGAACGGCGTCCAGGCCGGTTGTACCCCATCGGCAAAGCAGAACATCAGGCCCAGGCCGACCATCACCAGCGCCAGCACCAGGTTCAGCAGGTGCTGGCCCTTGAAGCTGACCGGCGCGCCCTGGAACAGGCGGAACTTGTATTTGCCCGACAGCTTGCCAAACGCGATTACCGAACCGGAAAACGTGATGGCGCCGACAAAGGTGCCGATAAACAGTTCGAAGCGGTTACCGATCGGCAGCGCCTGGCCTTGTTCGGCGATATTGAAGGCCCATGGTTCCGACACCGCCGCCACTGCGATGCAAACGGCCGCGAGACCAATCAGCGAATGCATGGCCGCCACCAGTTCCGGCATCTTGGTCATTTCCACGGTTTTCGCGAGATAAGCGCCGATCGCGCCGCCCGTCACGATACCGATAATGACCAGGCTCAAGCCCATGCCGCCAGTCTGCTGTTCCTTCAGTTTCAAAATCAATGCCACGGTGGTGACGGCGGCGATCGCCATGCCGGAAATTCCGAAGGCATTGCCGCGGCGCGCCGTGGCTGGCGACGACAGTCCCTTCAGGGCCTGGATAAAGCACACCGAGGCGATCAGGTACATCATCGTCACCAGATTCATGGTGACGAAGCTCATGGCGTGATTCATTATTTGTCCCCTTGCTTGTCCGCCGGCCTGGCCTTCGGTTCTTTTTTACGGAACATTTCCAGCATGCGCTGGGTGACCATGAAACCGCCGAACACATTGACCGCCGCCAGCGCCACGGCCAGGGTGCCGGCCGCCTGCGCCAGCGGACCTTGCGTCAGGCCGGCAGCGAGCATGGCGCCGACGATGATGATGGCGGAAATGGCGTTGGTGACGGCCATCAGCGGCGTATGCAGCGCCGGCGTGACGGTCCAGACCACGTGGTAGCCCACGTAAATGGCCAGCACGAAGATGATTAGGTTGGTGATGGTGTGACTGATATCCATGATGCCGCTCTCCTGATGTCGATGGTTATTTTCTGACGCATTTGCGTAACTTATTTACGTAACACTTCGCCGCCAGTGCACACCAGGCTGGCCTTGATGATCTCGTCCTCGCGGTCGATCAGCAGGAGATCGTCCTTGTCGATGATGAGCTTCAGGAAATCGAGCACGTTGCGCGCATACAGGGCCGAGGCGTCGGCCGCCACCAGGGTCGCCAGGTTCGGCTCGCCGACGATATACACGCCATGTTTCACCACCGTCTTGCCCAGCTCGGACAGCGGGCAGTTGCCGCCCTGCTCCACCGCCAGATCGACGATTACGGAACCGGGCTTCATGGCCTTCACCGTCTCTTCGGAAATGAGCACCGGCGCGGCGCGGCCAGGTATCAGCGCGGTGGTGATAATGATGTCGGCCAGTTTCGCCCGTTCATGCACCAGTTCGGCCTGGCGCCGCATCCAGTCGGCCGGCATGGCGCGTGCGTAGCCGCCCGAACCCTTGGCAATTTCCTTTTCCTCGTCGGTCAGGAAAGGCACATCGAGGAACTTGGCGCCCAGCGACTCGACCTGCTCCTTGACGGGCGGGCGCACGTCGGACGCTTCGATCACGGCGCCCAGGCGCTTCGCGGTGGCAATCGCCTGCAGGCCGGCCACGCCCACGCCCATGATCAGCACGCGCGCCGCCTTGACGGTGCCGGCCGCCGTCATCAGCATCGGCATGAAACGCTGGTAGGTATTGGCCGCCACCAGCACCGCCTTGTAGCCGGCGATATTGGCTTGCGAGGACAGCACGTCCATCGACTGCGCACGCGTGATGCGCGGCACGGCTTCGAGCGCAAAGGCCGACAGGCCCACCGTCGCCATGGCGGCGATATTGTCGGCATCAAACGGATTGAGCATGCCGATCAGCACCGTGCCGGCAGCCATCAGGGAGCGTTCGGCGGCGTCGGGGGCACGCACTTTCAGCACGATGGCGCAGCCATAGGCTTCCTGGGCGCTGCCGATCTGCGCGCCGGCGGCGGCGTAGGCCTCGTCGGGAATCGAGGCCTGCAGGCCGGCCCCCGCCTGCACGACGATCTGGTGCTTCGCCGCCAGCTTCTTGACGGTCTCGGGCGTGGCCGCGACCCGGGTCTCGCCGGGCCGCGTTTCGGCCGGTATGCCTATCCTCATGATGCCTCCAGAAATTATTAAACTGATTAGAATCTAACACGTAAACTACGGCCGCAAACATTTGTGAAGCAGCAACTTATAGGGGTGCGACACGCATTTCTGCAGCGCCGCCGCCTGCCGTGCAGCCCGGCCTGCCGCGAGAGCTTGTGACAATTTCGCCACATCAATGCGTGCGTGCGCGCTTGTTTTGACCACGCAGAGCGCCTATATTGACGGGCGCACCGGCTGTCTTGCCGTCAACTTCGCCCATGCTAGTGCGCACCCCCGGCACGATGTCAGTGCCTCCCCCTGTTATTTGCAAAAACGTTGTCTTTTATCAATATGTCCGCACAAAGCTGGCCGGGTTCAAACCGTGTGCGCAGAACAAGATAAAATGTCGGCTCTTTCAAGGATGGATCATGCCGAGAATCTGGAAACCCTCTGTCACCGTTGCCGCCATCGTCGAGCGCGAAGGCCTCTTTTTACTGATTGAAGAAGAGACCAGCGAGGGCATCAAGATCAATCAACCAGCCGGCCACCTCGACCCTTTCGAGTCGCTGGAGCAGGCGGTGATCCGCGAAACGCTGGAAGAAGCGGCCTATGATTTCATCCCCACCGGCCTGGTCGGCATGTACATGTCGCGCTACCGCTCGGTGCGCACGGGCGAAGATGTCACGTATTTGCGCTTCACCTTTTGTGGCACCGCCGGCGCCGAGCATGACCGCCCGCTCGACGAAGGCATTCTGCGCACCATGTGGCTGACGCGCGACGAACTGGCGGCCTGCCAGGACCGCCACCGCAGCCCGCTGGTGTTGCAATGCGTCGACGAATACCTGGAAGGCCGGCGCGCGCCGCTGGCACTGCTGCACACGCATGCGTCTGTATTCAACAGCGCATAGCGATTATTCAAGTACATTGGAAAGCAAGATGAGCAAGAAGAAAGTCGTAATCGGCATGTCCGGCGGGGTCGATTCCTCGGTCGCCGCATGGATGCTGAAGGAACAAGGCTATGAAGTGATCGGCCTGTTCATGAAAAACTGGGAAGACGACGACGATTCGGAATACTGCTCGACGCGCCAGGACTGGATCGACGCGGCCAGCGTGGCCGACGTGATCGGGGTCGATATCGAGGCCGTCAATTTTGCCGCCGAATACAAGGACCGCGTGTTTGCCGACTTCCTGCGCGAATACCAGGCCGGCCGCACGCCGAACCCGGACGTGCTGTGCAACGCCGAAATCAAGTTCAAGGCCTTTCTTGACCATGCGATGACGCTCGGTGCCGACCTGATCGCCACCGGCCACTATGCGCGCGTGCGCCAGGCGCCGCTTGATGCCGGCCGCTACGAGCTGCTCAAAGCCGTCGACGCCAGCAAGGATCAGAGTTATTTCCTGCACCGCTTGAACCAGGCGCAGTTGTCCAGGACCCTGTTCCCGCTCGGTGAAATCCCGAAGACGGAAGTGCGCAAGATCGCCGAAAAACTGGCGCTGCCAAACGCGCAGAAAAAAGATTCGACCGGCATCTGCTTTATCGGCGAACGCCCGTTCCGCGAATTTTTGAACCGCTACCTGTCATACAAGCCGGGCCCGATGAAAACGGCCGACGGCAAGACCGTGGGCGAACACGTGGGCCTGAGCTTTTATACCCTGGGCCAGCGCAAGGGCATCGGCATCGGCGGCGTGAAGTCGTACCAGAACGCCGACGGCAGCAGCGACGCCTGGTATGTGGCGCGCAAGGATATCGCCAACAATACCCTGTACGTGGTGCAGGGCCATGATCACCCGTGGCTGCTGTCGCCGGCCTTGCACGCCGACCAGGCCAGCTGGATCGCCGGCAGCGCGCCGCAGGCAGGCGCCTTGTCGGCAAAAACCCGCTACCGCCAGGCCGATGTGGCCTGCCAGCTGCTGCCTGACGGCAATGAACTGTTCGGCCTGGCCTTCGACCAGGCCCAATGGGCGGTCACGCCAGGGCAGTCGGCGGTGCTGTATGATGGCGATGTCTGCCTGGGCGGCGGGATTATTGCCGGCGCCACGGGACTGCCTTGATCAACGTTTGAAAGGATACGCCGATGCGCATGATAGCCCGCCTCACCACCGCATGGAGCACGCTGCCGGTATTCATGCAGGCCAGCTTGCTGCTGGGCGCCACCGCGTATTTCCTGCTACAGATCGGTCATTCGTTTGGCCAGGCGCTGTATTACCTGACTCATTAAGTGCTTGACGCCTGCGCAGCAGCGGCCAGGGCCTGCTGCTTGCGCACCATGGCAATCACCGTATTGCGCACGGTTTTCAGCACCGTGTCGGCCATGAAGGGCTTGACGATAAAGCCGGACACGCCCATTGCATGGGCTTTTTGCAGCGAGGCGGCGTCGATGCCGCCCGAGACCATGAAGATCAGCGTTTTCGGAAACTGCTCGCGGATGGTCTGCACCACGTCGCTGCCGTCTTCCACTTGTTCGCGTGCGATGCAGACGAAATGCGGGCGGTGCTTGACCAGCAGCGCCAGGCCCAGCGCGCTGGTATGGCCCTGGCCGCATACATCGTAGCCGCCATCGGTCAGGACCGTGTTGAGCAGGCCGCGCGCCACGGCGCTGCTGTCGATCAGGACTGCCTTTAACATCATGATAACTTCCCTTGCTTGATTGTTGCCTGGCCTGCGATTACTTCTCCCATGCCAGCATATTCCACGTCACGCCCAGTTTCACATCCGTCTTGAGTTCGACGAGCTTTCTTGAAAGATACAGTATTTCGCGCTCTTTCCGCAGGCTTTCGCCGAGCGCCCCGGGCAATATGCCGGCGCCGGCCATCACGGCGTCGATATTGCCGTAGGCGCGCAACAGTCTGGCACCGGTTTTCAGGCCGATTTTCGACACGCCCGGAATCGAATCGGTGACATCGCCCATCAGCGCCAGCAGGTCGGGCAGCAGTTCGGGCGGCACGCCGAATTTCTTTTCGACCCAGGCATGGTCGTGCCAGGCGCACTTGAAGTGGTCCCACACCAGAGCGCCATGCGCGATCAGGCCGTGCAAGTCCTTGTCGGTGGTGGCGATCACGGCCGCGCCACGGCCTTCATTGAGCCAGCGCATGACGGCCGTGCCGATCACATCGTCCGCTTCCACTTCAGGAATACTGACCACGTGCAGGCCGAAGCTGGCCAGGGTGGCGTAAAAGCCGGGCAAGGCATCACGCAGCACTTGCGGCATCGGCTGGCGCCCTTCGCGGTAACCCGCATACAGGGCGTGGCGCCAGGTCGGGCCGCCATAGTCGAAAGCCGGCAGGATATGCGTCGGCTCGTGGTCGTTGATCAGGGTGCGGAACGACGACAGCGCATGGCGCAGCGCGATCTCCGCCTTCAGGTCGGAATCGGGTTCAGGGCTGGCTTCGTAGACGCGGCGTACGATATTCAAGCCGTCGATAGCGAGGAGTCGGGCCATGCGGTAGGTTGATGCGGGTTGAATCGATCATTTTACCGTAGCGTGGCCCGGGGGCAGCGATTACTTGGCGTAGTCGTACGGTCCACCGCGCTCCAGGGCCCGTTGATACGCCGGCCGTGCATGAATGCGCTGCAAAAACGCCGTCAGTTTCGGCAGGCGCGCGTCCAGGCCTGCGCGCGAAGCGGCCGCTTCCAGCGGAAAGCTCATCTGGATGTCGGCGGCGGAAAACTCATTGCCGGCAAACCATTTGTTCTTCTCCAGTTCCGCTTCCATATACGCCAGCTGGCTGTCGATATTGGGCTGCACGAAGGTGGTTTTCACTTTTTGTGCAATGCCGCGCGCGATCGGTTTGGCAAAGAAGGGCATCGGACTTGATTCGACCTTGTCGAACACCAGCTTCATCAGCAGCGGCGACATGGCCGAGCCTTCCGCAAAGTGCAGCCAGTAGGTGTAGCGCAGCTTTTCCGGCGAACCGGCAGCCGGCACCAGGCGGCCATTGCCGTAGCGCTCGACCAGGTATTCAATGATGGCGCCCGATTCGGCGACGGTGTTGGCGCCGTCGGTGAGCACGGGCGACTTGCCGAGCGGGTGCACGGTCTTCAGGGCGGCCGGCGCCAGCATGGTCTTCGGGTCGCGCTGGTAGCGCTTGACTTCATATTCCAGCCCCAGTTCCTCAAGCAGCCACAGCACGCGCTGCGAGCGCGAATTATTGAGATGGTGGACAACGATCATGGTATTCCCGTCAGCGATAAAGTGACTGCCAGTATAACGTGCGCGCCCGGGTGGGCCGCGCACGCGGGTAGAAGCAAAAAAGATTGCGCACGATCAATATTTCAATTGACAACATCTTGCAGATCCATCATCTTGCTTATTCTTTAATTGCAAGGACCATCCGCGTGGATATCGACAACCAACCAGCAAACATCAAGCGTGAAGCGATAACCTTCAGCGCCACCGGCAGCGAATACTTTCGCATCTGGATCGTCAACCTGCTGCTGAGCATCGTCACCCTGGGCATTTATTCGGCCTGGGCCAAGGTGCGCCGCAACCGCTACTTCTATTCGAGCACCCACCTGGCGGGCAGCAGCTTCGAATACCATGGCAATGCGATTGCCATTCTCAAGGGCCGTATCGCCGCCGTGGTGCTGATCGCCGTCTACAACATCGCCCTCAAAATCTCGCCCATCATCGGCCTGATCATGTTCGCGCTGATGGCCGCCATCCTGCCCTGGCTGGTCTGGAAAAGCCTGCAGTTCAAGCTGTACAACACCAGTTATCGCGGCATCCGCTTCGGTTTTGGCGGCAGCGCCAAACAGGCATATCTGTACTTCCTGCTGCTGCCGATCCTGAACGTCTTCACCCTGGGCCTGCTGACGCCGTTCCTGCACCAGCGCATGAAGCGCTTCCAGCACACGGAAAGCCGCTTTGGCAATACCCACTTCAGCTTCGACGCCAGCGTCGGCAGTTTCTACAAGACCTACCTGCTGTACTTCGCCATCTTCATCGGCGGCCTGGTGGTACTGTTAGTGCTCGGTATCGGCAGCACGATCGCCTCGTTTGCCACCAACGCCAGCGATCCAAGCAAGCTCGGCAACCTGATGCTGGCCGTCGGCGCCATCTACCTGTGGATGTTCCTGGTGCTGCCGCTGTTCCTGACCATGATCCAAAACCTGATCTGGAACCATACGCGCCTGCAGCAGCATCAGTTCCAGTCGCAACTGACCTGGGGCCGCACCACCTTCATCATGCTGACCAACCTGCTGGGCATCGTCATCACGCTGGGCCTGTTTACGCCATTCGCCCAGGTACGCTGGATGAAATACCACCTGGAAGCGACCTCGCTGCTGGCGCACGGCAGCCTGGACGAATTTGTCGCCGCCACCGGCGAACAGGTGTCAGCCACCGGCGAAGGCATGGTCGACCTGCTGGACTTCGACCTGTCGATGTGAGGCGATGAGCGCACCCATCCCCGCGCGCTACTTCGACGGCCAGACTTCGCGCCTGTACCACGTCACGCTCAGCGTGGACGCGGACCAGGCGGTGCTGGCCGGCGATATCGAGCGGCGCTGCCCGCTGGCGCAGCTGCATGTCTCCGAGCGCACCAGCCACGCCGTGCGCAAGGTCAGCTTTCCCGACGGCGCCTACCTGGAAATCGCCGACCAGGCAGCCTTCAACGACCTGCTGCACACCAGCGGCCACCGCGACAGCCTGGTGGTTCGGCTGCAGCAAAGCTGGCGCGCCACGCTGCTGGCCTTGCTCGCTACCGTGCTGGCGCTGTTCCTGTGCTACCAGTATCTGCTGCCGCTGGGGGCCAAGGGCCTGGCGTATGCGCTGCCGCCAGCGGTCGAGCGCCAGCTGGGCCAGGGCGTGCTGGACATGCTGGACCGCCATGTATTCAGGCCGAGCAAGCTGGCGCAAGCGCGCCAGGACGGCTTGCGCGCGCAGTTTGCCCGGCTGGGCACGCCGGACGGCAGCCGGCTTGAACACCATATCGTTTTCCGCAAAAGCAAGATCGGCCCGAACGCCTTTGCCCTGCCCTCGGGCGATATCGTGCTGACCGACGAAATGGTCGAACTGATGCCCGACGACCAGGCCATCATGGGCGTGCTGGCGCATGAACTGGGTCACTTGCAGCGGCGCCACCTGACGCGCCGCATTATCCAGACCTCGGCCGTCGGCGCCGGCGCGGCGCTGCTGTTCGGCGACGTCTCGACAGTGGTGGCGACCCTGCCGCCGCTGCTGCTGGACCTGAAATACTCGCGCGACGTCGAACGCGAGGCAGACGATTATGCAATCGCCATGCTGCGCCATAACGGCATCGCGCTGGAACACCTGGCGCAGGTGTTCGTGGCACTGGGCAAGCTCGATCACGGCACACCATATCTGTCCAGCCATCCGGCCAGCGCAGAGCGCGTGGCCCGTATTCGCGCGGCGCAGTAAGTGCAACGCCGGCCGTGGCAGCAAGCACCGCCACGGCCTTTTCAAATCACCGGTACACTCTGCGGCTAGAACGATCTTACCGGAGTGTCCATGCCCCTTGTTTCCATCCGCTACCTGACCCTGATTGCGACGGCAGCCATCTTTGTGCTCTCCCTGTTTTACTACGACCATTACTGGTTGCCATTGCTGGCCGGCGCGCTGACCTTGCTGGGCATCAGCGACCTGCTGCAAACGAAGCACGCGCTGCGCCGCAATTACCCCATCCTCGCGCATTTCCGCTATACCTTCGAAAGCGTGCGTCCCGAGATCCGCCAGTATTTCCTCGAGAGCGACAGCGAGGCGACGCCGTTTTCGCGCAACCAGCGCAGCATCGTCTACCAGCGGGCCAAGCAGGAAACCGACAAGCGCCCGTTCGGCACCCAGCTTGACGTGTACCAAGCCGGCTATGAATGGATCAACCATTCGATCGCGCCGGCCACCGTCACCGGCCATGACTTCCGCATCGAGATCGGCAACCATCCCGATTGTCCGCGCGCACGGCCGTACTCGGCCAGCGTGTTCAATATCTCGGCCATGAGCTTTGGCGCATTGTCGGCCAACGCCATCCTGGCGCTGAACGGCGGCGCGCGCAAAGGCAATTTCATGCACGATACGGGCGAAGGCAGCATCAGCCCTCACCACCGCGCCAATGGCGGCGACCTGGTATGGGAAATCGGCTCGGGCTACTTCGGCTGCCGCAATCCGGACGGCACGTTTTCGGAAGAGCGCTTTGTCGCCAACGCCAGCTCGGAACAGGTCAAGATGATCGAGCTGAAAATGTCGCAGGGCGCCAAGCCCGGCCACGGCGGCGTGCTGCCAGGGCCGAAAGTGACGATTGAAATTGCCGTCACGCGCGGCGTGGCGGTGGGCGAAGACTGCGTCTCGCCAGCTGCCCACAGCGCCTTTTCCACGCCGATCGAGATGCTGCATTTTATCGAGCGCCTTCGCAATCTGTCGGGCGGCAAGCCGACCGGCTTCAAGCTGGCGATCGGCCACCCGTGGGAGTTTTTCGGCATCGTGAAAGCCATGCTGGCAACCGGCATCACACCCGACTTTATCGTGGTCGACGGCAGCGAAGGCGGCACCGGTGCCGCGCCGCTGGAATTTACCGACCATGTCGGCACGCCGCTGCAGGAAGCGCTGGTGCTGGTGCATAACACCCTGGTCGGCGCCAACCTGCGCGAGAAGATCAAGATCGGCTGCTCGGGCAAGATCATCACCGCCTTCGATATCGCGCGCCTGCTGGCGCTGGGCGCCGACTGGTGCAATTCGGCGCGCGGCTTCATGTTTGCGCTGGGCTGCATCCAGTCGCAAAGCTGCCATACCGACCGCTGCCCGACCGGGGTGGCCACCCAGGACCCGCAGCGCCAGCGCGCGCTGGTGGTGCCCGACAAGATCGAACGGGTGGCCCACTTCCACCAGAACACCCTGAAGGCACTGGCCGAGCTGATCGCCGCCGCCGGCCTGGACCATCCGCAGGAACTGCGCCCGCACCACCTGGTGCGGCGTATTTCGCCGAACCAGGTGCGCCTGGCCTCGGCCCTGCTGCCGTTTCTGGAGCCAGGCCAGCTGCTGGACCCGGACCAGTTGCCGAAGCTGCCACCGGTGTTCGGCCTGTACTGGCCCAAGGCACAGGCAGAGTCGTTCAAATCACTCGATTAATACCAATTGATAAGCGGAGAAATGGCAATGGAGCAGGGATTGCGCGAAAAAACAGGACAGCTGTTCATGGTGGGCTTTGACGCCCTGGAAGCGAATGACCATATCAAGACGCTGATCCGGCAACACCGGGTGGGCGGCGTGATCCTGTTTCGCCGCAATGTGCACACGCCCGAACAGGTATCGAGGCTGTGCCGCGAACTGCAGGACATCAATGCAGAAGTATCCGATATTCCCCTCCTGATCTCGATCGACCAGGAAGGCGGCATGGTGATGCGCATCGAACAGGGCGTGACGCCGATTCCGGCCGCGATGGCCTTCCAGGCGGCCGGCTCGCTCAATGATTGCGAGCGCCTGAACCAGGTCAGCGGCGACGAAATGCGCCAGGTCGGCATCAATATGCTGCTCGCGCCGGTGCTCGACGTGAACAACAACCGCAGCAACCCGGTGATCGGCGTACGCGCCTATGGCGAAGACGCCGCCACCGTGATCGACTACGGCATGGCCGCCATGCGCGGCCAGCAGTCGACCGGCATGGCCGTCACCGCCAAGCATTTTCCCGGCCATGGCGACACGGCCACCGACACGCATTACGCGATGGCAAAGGTAGCCCATGACAAGGCGCGCCTGCACGCGGTGGAACTGGCGCCGTTCCGCGCCGCGATCGCCTCTGGTGTCGACGCCATCATGACGGCGCACGTGGTCTTCCCGGCCTTCGAGCTTGATACCAGCGTGCCGGCCACCCTGTCGAAAAGCGTGCTGACCGATCTACTGCGCGGCGAAATGAAATACGACGGCGTGGTGATTTCCGACTGCCTGGAAATGGCGGCAATTGCCGATGGCGTGGGCATCAGCGGCGGCGCCGTCGCCACCCTGCAGGCGGGCGCCGACATCGTGCTGATTTCGCACCGCCAAGCGCAGCAGCAAGCCGCCATCGAGGCGGTGGTGGCGGCGGTGGAAAGCGGCGCCATCTCGATGGCGCGCATCGATGAAGCGCTGGCACGGGTGCTGGCGCTCAAGCGCGTACATGCCGTGCAGGACTGGCGTGAACGCGCAGTCGTGCCGCCTTCGCTGATGCAGCCCGACGCCATGGCGCTGGCGCGGCGTGTGCAGCAGGCGGCGCTGCAGGTACAGGGATCTTATCGCCCGCTCGACGCCAGCTTGCCCGTGACCCTGATTACGGTGGAAGTGCGGGCGCGCAGCGAGATCGACGAAGTGGCGCTGGGCCGCAACCAGGAAGCGCGCAGCTCGATGCTGCCGGCGCTGCTGGCTGCCGGTTTCGACGTGCAGGAATATGCCTTGTCGGCCCAGGCCGAAACCGGCGAAGTGGACGCCGCCATTGCCTTTGCGCAAGGCGCGCGGCAGATCGTGCTGCAGACCTATAACGCCCTGTTTGTCGAAGGCCAGCGCCGCCTGGTGGGCGCCCTGCCGCACGACAGGCTATGGCTGGTGGCAGGCCGCCTGCCGTACGACCTGGATCTGGCGCCGCAAGCGCAAGGCCGCCTGGCGGCGTTTGGCTGCCGCCCGGCCGCTTTGGTGCCGGTGGTGGACAAGCTGGTGGGCTAGGACGTCGAGGCCAATGCGACGCCCCCTGAAAGGCGCTCGTTAATTGCACGCCACATGCTGTCGGGCGCCTGCTTGAGCAGTTCCGGCCATGTCTGTCTGGCCTTGATGGCGACGCTTTTCGCCACCTGCACGATACGGCCACGACGCATCACCCTTGCCTTTGCCAGTAACGCATCGAGGTCATCCCAGGTAAATGCACGCACCGTCTTGTCGATGGCCCGATTGATCGCATAATCTTGTTCAGATACTCCTTCGAAGAATGCCGTGATGCATACTGGGTCATACAAGGGCGCCAGTTCCGGGTGGATGCCATCCGGATAGCGAAAGGCCCAGTTCTTCAGGTGCGCATCGGTATTGCCCATCAGGATGAACGTCACGAAGCGGTTGACGAATTCCTGCACGTCCTGTGCAGGCCGTACTGACAACTGGTCGATGATGCGCAGCATGTCCGAGTAATCCTTCTCAAACCCCTTGCCATATTTATGCTTCGGGTCATACCCCAGCACCTGGGCGAATTCTTCCATGTGTATGCGTTGGCCGGCCGGGCCGCGGTCAAACCGCTGCACCGCGAGAATGTCCTCAAAGGGAACGGCTTCCGGCAGCTCCGCATCGGCGCGCGAAATCACCGATGCCTGGGCACAATCGAGGCCCACCGCCTTGCAAAGCTGGAAGCCCATGAACTCGTTGGCCACCAGGTCGGGATGACGCGTCGTGGGCAGCTTGAGGATGGTCGAGCCGGCAGCGCCGTGGCGTTTGACGACATAACGGCGTCCTTCGAGTACCGCCGAAAACTTGGTGATGACGCCTGGCAGCGCCGACGCATCTTCGACAGGGAATTCAACGAAGCCCGGCTCGAGGACGTCCAGGCCCAGTGCCGTGTGCCAGTGGCGCACCACATCCGGTATCGCCTCATCGGTGGGAACCGGTTCAACTTCAATCGCCCCCATCAAGTCATGGCCGGCAGCAGCCAATAGCTCGAACTCGTCGTCCGCGCTACATCCACGTTGCGCGGCCAGCCGGTCGCGATTATGGCCCTCCGGCAGCAAGTTCTGAAAGTAAGCGGGCCATTTGCCGTCGCTACGCGACAGGCGTATATCGCGCGGTGCAGTCAGTATCTGTTTCGTGGCGGCCTCGCCACCCCCCACATAAGCTAACGACAAGGTTTGCCTGCCGGCATGATTGACATAATCGTCGTTGAACGATACCCGCAGGATGTCACCGTACTGTGACAGATAGCCTATAAGATTCCTGGTCCCCGAAGGCGAGTGCAGAAACATTCGCAAGTAGCGAATCGATGTGCTCATTGCTTTCCTTTGGATGGCACAGGTTTTTTGGACGGTGCAGCAGGCTGCAGCAGTTCGTCAACCAGCGAGGGCGGCGCACCGATGCCCGATGGTTGACCGAGGAAGCGGCCGCCTGACCGAACAAAATCCTCCAGGTCCGGCCGAAGCGACTTCGGCACCAGCATCAAGTCCATGCCGAGCGTGCGCGCAAGCACCAGCAGTGTCGAAAGGCGCGGGTCAATCTTGCGGGCCTCCGTGCGCTGAACCGTCATTCGGCTTACGCCCGCGTGTTGTGCCAGCATCTGGTGGGTGAGACCGGCAGCTGTCCGTGCGTTTTGAAGTTCGTCCAGAATATTGCTCATGATAGTACTCATTTCTTTTAAATTGAGTACAAAGATTAGCATATCAATGAGAAAAACCACCAAAAAAGATTAGTATAATACTCAATTATTCAGATAAGAGTACGATACTACTTATATTTCAAGAAGTGCGTCCAGACTTGAATCACGCCCATGCAGGCATAAAAAAACCCGCAAATGCGGGTTTTTCAGGAGCCAGGTGGCCAGCGCTAACATGAATATCAACAGTATCGCCGTTTGTGCTCCTCCTTGCGCTGCATCGAGCCCATAGTGGCGCCAGCGCTGGCATCGATCAAGGTTTAACGCTGCACCTGCATCATGATCACGCGCTTCTTGCTGTCGCTACTGCCGGCCGGCGTATCCGTTGGTGGCGCAGGCGTATCGCAGGAGCCACAGGAACCACAGCCGCTGCCGCAGCCCGGCGCAACCTTGAAGAACCTGGCCATCTTTTCTTCATTCAGGCCGCAGCGCACCAGGCCACGCACGATGGCGCGGCGGGCGCCGGCCGGCAGGTAGCGGGTCGAAAAGTGCAGCAGCGCCGCGGCGACGATCAGGGCGACGATCAGGGTTTGCCACATACAAGTCTCCTCAGGCGCCCAGCAACAGGGCAACGCGGTAAGTGATGAACGAGGCGCCGTAGGCCAGCGCAAACATATAGCCGGCCATCAGCAACGGATAGCGCCAGCCGCCCGTTTCGCGCTTGACGACCGACAGGGTCGACAGGCATTGCGGCGCGAATACATACCAGGCCAGCAGCGACAGGGCGGTGGCCATCGACCATGAATGGGCGATCAGCGGCTCCAGCGTCGAGGCCAGCGCGTCGCCGCTTTGCGACAGCGCGTAGACGGTGCCCAGGGCGCCGACGGCCACTTCACGCGCGGCCATGCCCGGCACCAGCGCAATGCAGATCTGCCAGTTGAAGCCGATCGGCGCGAAGATCACTTCCAGGCCGCGGCCAAGGATGCCGGCCAGGCTGTAGTAGATAGGCGGATGGATCGCGTTGTCCGGCGGGCCGGGGAAGGTGCTGAGGAACCACAGGATAATCATCAGGGTCAGGATGATGGTACCGACGCGCGTCAGGAAGATCTTGGCCCGTTCCCACAGGCTGACGGTCAGGTTGCGCAGGTGCGGCCAGTGATAGCTGGGCAGTTCCAGCAGCAAGGCCTGCTTCGCCTTGCTGCCCATGCTGCGCTTCATCACCCAGGCCACGGCCATGGCCGAGATAATGCCGGCAAAATACAGCGTAAACAGCACCAGGCCCTGCAGGCTGAGCACGCCCCATACCTGTTGCTCGGGAATAAAGGCGGCGATGATCAAGGCATACACGGGCAGGCGCGCGGAGCATGTCATCAACGGCGCGATCATGATGGTGACCAGGCGGTCGCGCGGATTCTGGATGGTGCGCGCCGCCATCACGCCGGGAATCGCGCAGGCAAAGCTCGACAGCAGCGGAATAAAGGCGCGACCGGACAAGCCCACGCCACCCATCAGGCGGTCGAGCAGGAAGGCCGCGCGCGGCAGGTAGCCGCAATCTTCCAGGCTCAGGATAAAGAAGAACAGGATCAGAATTTGCGGCAGGAACACCAGCACGCTGCCGACGCCGCCGATCACGCCTTCGACCAGCAGGCTTTTCAGGTGGCCATCAGGCATGTTCGCCGTCAGCAAGGCGCCCAGATGCTCGACGCCGCTGGTAATCATTTCCATCGGCGTGGCGGCCCAGGTAAACACCGCCTGGAAGATCAGGAACATCAGCACGGCCAGGATGATCGGGCCGAACACGGGGTGCAGCACCACGTTGTCGATTTTTTCGGTCAGGTTGCCACTGTCGGCGGCGTCGTTGCTGACGGCGGCCAGGATGCGGCGCACTTCGCGCTGAGTCTCTTCCACCGACACGCTGTCGATATTTGACAAGGGCTGCGGATCGGCCGGCGGCAGCGGCAGCATGGCGTCGATGGCGGCCAGCAGCGCCTTTTCACCGTCGTGCTGCACGGCGATGGTCTCGACCACGGGCATGCCCAGTTCTTGCGACAGTTTGACGGTGTCGATCAGCATGCCGCGCTTCCTGGCCACGTCGGTCATGTTCAGCGACAGCAGCATCGGCAGGCCCAGGCGCTTGACTTCCAGCACCAGGCGCAGATTGAGGCGCAAATTGGTGGCGTCGACCACGCAGATGATGGCGTCCGGCCGCGGGTCGCCGGGGCGCAGGCCGCCAACCACGTCGCGCGTGATCGCTTCATCGGGGGTGGTGGGCGACAGGCTGTAGGCGCCCGGCAAGTCGAGCACGCGCACCGGTATACCGGCCGGCGAGGTGAAATGGCCTTCCTTGCGCTCGATGGTGACACCGGCGTAGTTCGCCACTTTCTGGCGCGAACCGGTCAAGCGGTTGAACAGGGCGGTCTTGCCGCAGTTCGGATTACCCAGCAGGGCGATTTGTGGCTGGTGCGTCGGCTTGTGCAAGCCAGCACCGGTGATGTTTTCTACGGCACCCATGGTTGTTCCGGTCAGGTCAGCGGTTGAATCGTGATCAGCGCCGCCTCAAAGCGGCGCAGTGCGAACGTGGCATTGCCTACGCGGATGGCGAGCGGATCGCCGCCGGGCAGGCCGCGCTTGAGCATGCGGATCCGTTCGCCGGGCACGAATCCCAGCTCCATCAAGCGGCGCGCAAGGTCGACGCCGTCTTCCATCTGGTCCGCCGGCAAGGGCGTGATATGCAACACCGTACCGCTCTGGCCAACCGCCAGCGCATCGAGCGTCATCAAATTTGGAACTAGAGTCATGAGCAAATCCGTTCAAGTAGTAAGGCATTCCACGACTGTGTTGTGAAATGCCGACAACCGGGCCTGAAAAAGAGCGGCAGGCGCCGACCGTCCGAGACAATACCAGCATTATAAGCACGAATGCGAATTGTTTTTATTTAGCCCCACGGATGGCCCTGGATCAGACCGCCATACCCTGCCACCGGCTTGCAGCCAGCATGCCGACGCCATCGCCGCGATCAAGACGGCGCATCAAATCGCTTGCAAAGTGCGCGTCTTTGCGCGACAATTGAAACGTAATGATAATGATTCTCATTAAAATGATGGCAACAGTATCAGATGAGACCGGTTTTTCTTCTTGTGTTTCCTGTGACTTTATCCAGAAGGTGCATCAATGATTGTATGTGTCTGCAACAACATATCTGATCGTGAAATTCGTCAAGCCGTCGACCTGGGCCTGTCCACCATGGCTGAACTGCGCCGTGACCTGGGCGTGGCCACCTGCTGCGGCAAATGCCATACCTGTGCGCGGGAAGTGCTGAGCACCCACCTCGATGCAACCATGGGCGCCACTGCAGCCTTGCGTGAAACGGTGATCTCGCGCACAGAGGTCGCCGCCTTCAGCAATTAAAAAAGAAAGCGATGAATACCATGACGATGATGCCCCCGCCCATTACGGTGCAGGCTGTGGAACAATTTGCCGGCTTCGAGAAGAAGCGCAGCAAGTTCGTACCGCTGACGCTCATCCTCGTGCTGCATGTAGCCGCTTTCTATGCCATCCAGAGTGGCTTGCTCAGCCGCGTGGTCACTGCCGCCATGCCCACCATCACCACTGTCAGCATCGTTGCACCACCGGCGCCGCCGAAGCCGCCGACACCATCGATTCCGAAGACGGTAGAACTGAGCGCCCCGGCGCCGCAAGCCTTGATTCCGCCGCTGCCGCTGATTGCCGTGGCGCCAACCGAGCCGACCATCACGCCGCCGCAGCCGAGCCGCGCCGAAGCGGCGCCGCCAGCCACCAGCGCGCCGGCAGCGCCATCGACACCGGCCCCGTCGCCACCGGCGCCTGCACCAGCCACGCCGCGTACCGTCAGCAGCGTCGAATACGTCAAGGCACCGCAACTGATCTACCCCAACATGTCACGTCGCCTGGGTGAAAGCGGCACCGTGGTGCTGCGCATCCTGATCAATGAGAAAGGCCTGCCCGAGCAGATCGTCGTGCAGAAATCGACCGGCTACAGCAACCTCGATGAAGCAGGCCGCCAGGCCGCCATGCGCGCCCTGTTCAAGCCGATGATCGAAAACGGCAAACCGGTGCCGGTGTATGTACTGGTGCCGCTGACCTTCCAGCTGAGCTAGCCTGCGCGGCCCGCGCGCCGCCACCAGCCACGCCGTTTTTTAGTCAAGCGATTTGCTTGTTGAGTCTGCCAGCCTACATCCCCGGGCCAGGCAGACTTTTTTTTGGGGTCAGACCCTCAATGCCGCTAACGCAAAGGTCATTGCTAACGGGCGAGGAGGTCTTATATCTTGAAAATTGTGTAAATTACGATTCACGGACACGTCAGCCTGCAGGGTCTGTGGGAGCAAATCCCGAGGGTCAGCCTACGGCGGCGTGTCCGATTCTATTAGCCCGAACAGTTGTCAGGGGGAGAACCCCGGAT
>NZ_JBNYXQ010000010.1:0-176787 GCF_051380735.1 Janthinobacterium longum | reverse complement strand
TCGCCGCATCCTGCCCGGTGCTGCCCTGCAACAGTGCGATGCCGGCCAGGCGCTGGCGCTGCGACAATTGCGAGAACTGTGCGATAAACGTCTGCCATTGAACTGGGTGCATGATCGCCTCCTGAAAGAAGAATTCTGTTCAGTTAGACGTCGGCAAGTTCAGATCGTTCCCACTTTTTTCGGTGACATAGCCTAAAAATACCGCGCGCTTCTCGCAGCAGGCCACAATGGCCTACAATCTCGGCATGAATCAACTTACCCTCGCTCTTCCCTTTGGCCTGCCGCATGCCGCGCTCGCTGGCGACCTGATCAAGGCGCTGCAAACCCCGGCCCTCGCTGCCCTGATCTCGCGCACATTAAGCTCCACCGTGCATGAATTTGACGGCACCACCCGCTTGCTGCCGCACGAAGCCTGGCTGGCGCACGCGCTCGAGCTGGCGCCGAGCGCCAGCAGCGACGAGGCCGCAGCACCGTTCGCGGCGGCGGCCATGCGCGGCTTCGGCCTGGCACAGGAAGCGGGCGCGCGCTACTTCCTGATCCATCCCGTGCATATCGAAATAACGCGCAAGCACCTGACGATGGACGATATGCGCCAGCTGCAACTGAGCGAAGCCGACAGCCGTACCCTGTTCGAACTGGCCCGCCCGTATTTCGACGGCCTGGGCCAGCCCCTGTATTACGGCGACGCCCATACCTGGTTCATGCGCGCCGATGGCTGGACCGATCTGCGCTGCGCCTCGCCGGACGCGGCCGCCAGCCAGAACCTGGCAGACTGGATGCCCGACGGCGAGCATGCGCGCGCTTCGCGCCGGCTGCAAAACGAAGTGCAGATGCTGTGGCATGAACACCCGGTCAACGAAGCGCGCGAGGCACGCGGCCTGAAAGCCGTCAACGGCTACTGGCTGTGGGGCGCGGCCGAACCCAAGCCTTCCACCTGCGCCAGCGCACTGCATGTGAGCGCTGCGCCCGGCTGGCTGTCGGCGCTGGCCGAACCGTCGCGCCGCGATGCGGCGCCTGCAGCGATCATCGCCAGCCCGGCCGATGCGCTGGTGGTGCATGCCGGCCTGGTCGGACCGGCCATGGCGCAGGACTGGGGCACCTGGCTGGCGCAGATGCAGGAGCTGGAACAGCACTGGTTTGCGCCGCTGCTGGCGGCCCTGAAAGAGGGCCGGCTGGGCCAGCTGCGCCTGGTATTGAGTCATCGCGACGGCTGGCTGGACTGCACCACCAGCAAGCATGCGCAGCGCAAATTCTGGCGCGCCCACACCCTGAACACATTGAGCACATCATGACCCGCACCCGCATCGCAACCCGCCCCTGCCCGTACCGTGAATCCGAACTGCTGCGCCAGGACGGCATCCACCCCGTGCTGGCCCGGCTGTATGCGTCGCGCGGCCTGTCCGACGCCAGGGAACTGTCGATTGAAGCGAAGGACCTGATTCCACCGGCCGGCCTGCTGCATGTCGATGCAGCAGGCGTGTTCCTGGCCGATGCCATCGCCGCCAACAAACGCATGGTAATCGTCGCCGACTATGACTGCGACGGCGCCACCGCCTGCGCAGTCGCCCTGCGCGGCTTGCGCGCGATGGGCGCCCAGGTCGACTTTATCGTGCCGAACCGTTTTGAATATGGCTATGGGCTGACACCCGAGATCGTCGAGCTGACCGCGCGCGAAAAGGCGCCCGACATCATCATCACGGTCGACAACGGCATTGCCAGCATCGACGGCGTGGCCGAAGCGAACCGGCGCGGCATCCAGGTGGTCGTCACCGACCATCACTTGCCGGCCGACACCCTGCCCGACGCCGCCGTGATCGTCAACCCGAACCAGCCTGCTTGCGGCTTTCCGTCGAAACACCTGGCCGGCGTGGGCGTGATGTTTTACGTGCTGCTGGCCTTGCGCGCGGAAATGCGCCGTCGCGGTATTTTTGATGCGCAAACGCAACCGAAGCTCGACAGCCTGCTCGACCTGGTGGCGCTGGGCACGGTGGCCGACGTGGTGCGTCTCGATACCAACAACCGCATCCTGGTGGCGCAGGGCCTCAAGCGCATGCGCAAGGGAAATATGCATGCAGGCGTCGCCGCCCTGTTCCGCGTGGCCGGCCGTGAAGCGCGCAGCGCCACGCCGTTCGACCTGGGCTTTGCGCTGGGTCCACGTTTGAACGCGGCCGGGCGCCTGCAGGACATGTCGCTCGGCATCGAATGCCTGATCACCGACGACGAGGGCCGCGCCTGGACGCTGGCCCAGCAACTGAACGACATCAACCTGAAACGCCGCGAGATCGAAGCGGAAATGCAGGATACCGCCCTGCTGCACCTGGACGACTTCGAGCCGGCCAACAGCAGCACCATCAGCGTCTTCGATGCATCGTGGCACCAGGGCGTGATCGGCATCGTCGCCTCGCGCCTGAAGGAAAAATTCTACCGCCCGACGATTACCTTCGCACCCGGCGCCGACGGCTGGATCAAGGGCTCGGGCCGCTCGATTCCAGGTTTTCACTTGCGCGACGCGCTCGACCTGGTCTCCAAGCGCGCGCCCAGCCTGATCGACAAGTTCGGCGGCCACGCGATGGCGGCCGGCCTGACCATCCGCGCCGACGCCTTTGACGCGTTTTCCAAGGCCTTCGAAGCGGTCGGCCAGGCCTGGCTGAGCCAGCAGCAGCTCGAACGCGTGGTGGAAACGGACGGCCCGCTGGAAGACGCCTATTACACCACCGCGTTTATCGAGCTGATGGATGGCCAGGTATGGGGCCAGGGTTTTGCGCCGCCCGTATTCTGCGATGAATTCCGCGTCGTCAGCCAGCGCATCCTCAAGGAACGCCATCTGAAACTGCTGCTGGAAAAGAACGGCGTGCGCTTCGACGCCATCTGGTTCGGGCATACGGATGCGCTGGGGGAACGCACGCGGGTAGCGTTCCGGCTCGATGCGAATGAATACAACGGTACGACCAAGGTGCAATTGATGGTGGAGCATGCGGAGCCGGCCTGATGGCGGCGACGGTCTTTTACCTTATCTCAAGCTTGAGTTGAATAGCCAAGGAAAGTTGCCAAACACCCATGCTGACCGGCTTGAACCATCTCACCCTGGCCGTACGCGACCTTGATCGCAGCCTGGATTTCTATCACGGCACCCTCGCCCTGCGCCTGCGCGCGCGCTGGGACAGGGGGGCTTATCTGTCAGCAGGAGAGTTGTGGCTGTGCCTGACGCTGGATGAACAGGCAGCTACAGCATCAGGCGCCAGGCAAACTTATACACATTACGCTTTTTCCATCGAGCCCGCCGACTTCGCAAGCTTCGCTGCGCGCTTGCGTGCCGCCGGCGTGCCGGAATGGCAGCAGAATCGCAGCGCAGGCGATTCGCTGTATTTTCTCGACCCGGACGGCCATCAGCTGGAAGCACATGTGGGCAGCCTGGTCGCTCGCCTGGCCGCATGCCAAGCGGAACCCTATGCGGGAATGGTATTTTTTGACGCATAACAGCTTTTCATGTGCACACTGGAACGGCAGCGACATATTTCTCTAAAATGGAGTAATATAAGTCCATAAAAGGAGTCATCATGAATTTAGCCTATGCCTATCCCAAGAGCCGCTTCGAACCGGCGGTGCTGGTCGACCTGAACGCCAAGGCTGAACGCGAGCGCTTGTCGCAGGCGGCGCTGAAAGGTTTTTTCAGGCTGGCCGCTGCCTGGAAGCTGCGCGACGACGATGCGCGCGAGTTGCTGGGCGGTTTGTCGAGCAGTGCCTGGTATGAATGGAAAAAGAACCCGGACCGGCTGCTGGAAGTGGACCGCATCACGCGCATTTCCTACCTGCTTGGCATCTACAAGGCGCTGCACATTTTGTATGGCGACCAGCTGGCCGACGAATGGGTCAGCCTGCCGAACAAAAACGCCATCTTTGGCGGGCGCACGCCCTTGTCGCAGATGCTGGCCGGCGGTCTGCTGGCCATGCAGACTGTCAGGAAGCTGCTCGACGCGCGGCGCGGTGGGTTGTAACGGTGGCGCGCGCCATGCCTGGCGGCCTGCCGCCGTGCTCGCCGCTGCGGCAGGTCGATACCTGCCGCCTGATCCCCTCGCGCTTTGCCGACATGGAAGACTCGGTGCTGGCGCCACTGGCCGAGGATAATGATCACCTGGCCGAACTGTTCGAACTCGACAACGCCACCAATGCACGCCTGATCGCCGAGTACGGCGGCACGCCGGGCATAGGGGTGGACGAACTGGTGTTTGGCGTGCCAAACTTTCGCATCATCAATGCCGCCTTTACCTATGCGCGGCCGGAAGGGGCGCGTTTCAACGACAGCGAACGGGGCGCCTGGTATTGCGCCTTCGATATGGAAACAGCACTGGCCGAGATTGTTTTCCACAAGACGGTGGAATACCAGGAGATCGACTATTTCACCGACAGCGTCAGCTACCAGTCGCTGCTGGCCGATTTTTCCGCCACCTTCCACGACCTGCGCGGCCAGCCGCGTTTCAAGGCTTGCCTGGATCCGGCCAGCTATATTGCCTCGCAGGAACTGGCCGCCAAGCTGCTGGACGCAGGCTCGATGGGCGTGATTTTCCCCAGCACGCGGCGCGCAGCAGGCACCAACCTGGCCTGTTTTCGCCCCGCCCTGGTGGGCAATGTTCGCAAAGGCCCGACCTATCGGCTAACATGGCAGGGTATGCCCGCACCAAAGATCGAAACCATCTAGCGGGCCAGCATTTTCTCATCAACACCAGATTATTCGCATGCAAACCAACCCTGAAAAAGACACCGACCTGCGCCTCAAAGTCAACAGCGAAACAGCCCGACTGCCCTGGCGCGAGCTGGAAAAGCATTTTGCGCAAGGCAATGTGGTGTGGATCGCCAACGAGCTCGACCTGGTCGAGGTCGCCGTACGCATCTCGCACGACGACAAATCGACCATTACCCAGTGGATGGCCGATGGCCAGCTGGCCAAGGTATCGGACCAGCAGGCACTGGCCTGGCAGACGGCCGATGCCTCGCTGTGGGCAGTCGTCGTCAGCCCGTTTATCCTGGTGCAGCAGGATAAACCCACCAGGCACTGACGCTACAGATTGCGCTCGAGCATCAGCCGCAGCGACAGGCTGCCTGGTGTCGCCGTCATGCTGTCGCGGCGACCATCCGCATCGGCATACGACAAGCCCTGCACCTGCTGCTGATGCAGCAAATTGGCCAGCGACAGCCTTACACGCGTGTTGCCATCGGGCTGCCACAGTGCATAGGCATCAAGCGTGCGGCGCACACTGGTGTAAGTGCCGGCCTGCGCATCCTGCCGCGCCCAGCCAGCCGTCTGCACGTTCAGGTTGCCGCCCATGCTCGTCAAGGGCGACAGCCGGTAGTCCAGGCCCAGGTTGACGGTGGCCGGTACCTGGCTGGCCAGCCGGTTGCCTGGCCCAGGCACCGCCTCGACGCTCGACCAGTTGCGTGCCGCGTTGGCGCGCAGGTCTATCTCGGGTGCCGCAGCAAACCAGGTACGCAAGGGTAACTTCAGGTCCATCTCGATACCGCGCACCAGCGCCACGCCGTTGTTGAACGGACTGGTGATCCAGACTCCGTTCTGCAAGGCCAGCTGTTGCACGGTCACGTCGCTGATGCGGCGCACGAATGACGACACGCTGGCCACGCCGCTTTTGCCGAAATAATGTTCATAGGCCGCATCGAGTCCCCACGCCAGTTCCGGACGCAGCGCAGGGTTGCCCTGGAAGTCGGGATTGGTTGCGCTGTTGGCATTGTTGACGGTATAACGGCGCGGCACCAGGTTGCGCGTGGCGGGCGCCTTGTAGGTACGGGCCAGCGCCAGGCGCACCTGGTCGCGCGCGGTGCCGGGCAGCTTCCACAGCATTTGCAACACCGGGCTCCACACGCTAGACTCCGTACGCACCTGCGGCAGGGTGCGTCCTTCGGTGGCGGTGCGCAGGCCCTCCCAGCGCATGCCTGCGTACAGCTGCAGTTGCTGCGTCATGTCCCATTCATCCTGCGCGAAGATGGCCAGGCGGCCGACGTTGGCAACATAGTCTTCATCAAGCGCATACGGCTGGCCACCGGCAAGGAAACTGTCGCGCTGGTGGCGCGCTTCGCTGCGGCGGATAGCGCTGCCATCCCAGCCCACGCTCAGGGCATGACCTGCCCCCAGCCGCGCCAGGTATTTGCCACTGCTGGTGACGCTGTCGTCGATGGCGTTCGACACCACGGCGCGCAGCAGCAGCGCTACTTCATCGCTGCCACTGCCCTGGAACGCGTAGTCCGTGTCGCGCCGGTTATGGTTGAGGGCCAGCCTGGCAGTCAGCTTGCCGGCCGTACCGAACGAATGCGTCCAGCTGGCATCGCTGCGCGCCGAAAAAATGCTGGCCTGCGAAGTGACGGCGTTGTGTGGATAGTCGCTGGCAGGCCCCAGCACCAGCGTTTCACGCGAGCAGCCGTCAAAACCGGTGCGATACCAGTCCAGCAGAGTCAGCCAGGTGACGCTGTCGCCATTGTCCAGCGTCCAGTTCAGGCGCGGACTCAGGCTGGCCTTGTTGACGGACGAGGCATTGCGCGCCTGCATGCGGCGCAATGCCAGCGCCTGGCCCTGCGGGCCTACAGTGCGCTCGGTGGTGAGTGGCGAGGTATCATCCGCCGTGCGGTCCAGCGCGCCCGTGACCGCATAGGCAAAGCCATGCGATTTGTCGGCCAGGCGCAGCGAAGCGGTCGGGTTCCAGCGCTGGTCGACCCGGCCACTGCCCAGTTTCCATTCGCGCTCAAGACGGCTGGCACCCTTGCGCAGCACCAGGTTGATGCTGCCGGCCACCGCCTGCATGCTGTATTCGGCCGTCGCGCTGCGCATGATCTCGATGCGTTCGATCATCTCGGGCGCCATGGCCTCGATGGAAAAACCCGGTGGCGCCGGGTCGCCGTTGATCAGGATCTGCGTGTAGCCGGCGCCGAGGCCGCGCATGCGTACCTCGTTGCCGACCACTGATACGCCGGGCTGGCGCTTCAATACGGCGGCAAGACTGTTGTCGCCATACTGGCCGATTTCGTCGCGGCCAACGATGATTCTGGCGGCCGTGTCGGCTTCGCGCTGCGCGGTGCCGCTGGCGCCGGACACTTCGACTTTTTGCAGCGCGCCATCGTCGGCGCAGGCCATGCCTGAGAGCAGCAAAAAAAACAGGGGGCGATACCGGGGCGTGCTGCGCATGGGAAGATTTCTACACTGCGGGAAGGAGCGCGCAGTGTAGAGGATTTAACAAGCTAAAGCCAGCGGCATGTCACCCGCATCAATGCCCGCCGCCCAGATACGCCGCGATCACCTTGGGATCGGTTTTCAGGCTTTCGGCCGGGCCATGTACCGAAATGCTGCCGTTTTCCAGCACATAGCCGTAATCGGCCACGTTCAGGGCGGCGGCGGCGAACTGCTCCACCAGCAGCATGGTCACGCCTTCGCTCTTCAGGCGCGTGATAATGCGGAACACTTCCTCGACCAGGATGGGCGCCAGGCCCATCGACGGTTCGTCCAGCAAAATCACTTCCGGGTTCAGCATCACGGCGCGCGCCATCGCCAGCATCTGCTGCTCGCCGCCGGACAAGGTGCCGGCCAGCTGGTGCTGGCGCTCTTTCAGGCGCGGAAACAGTTCCAGTGCCTTCTCCAGGTCGCGCTTGATATCGCCCCTGGGGCGCGCCCTGGTAAAGCGGGGAAAGGCGCCCAGCAGCAGGTTGTCGGTGACCGACATCGAGGCAAACACGCGCCGCCCTTCCGGCGAATGGGCCAGGCCGGCGCGCGCGATTCGGTGCGAGTCGAGGCCCGTCACGTCCTTGCCGCCCAGGGTAACGCTGCCGGACCTCGGTTTGATCATGCCTGAAATGGCGCGCATGGTGGTGGTCTTGCCGGCACCGTTCGAGCCGATCAGGGTTACCAGCTTGCCTTTCGGCACTTCCAGGGAAATACCGTGCAGCACTTCCACTTTGCCGTAGGCGGCGTGCAAATTGTTAATGGTCAGCATGGTGTTCCTCTCAGTGGGGCGGTGGCCAGGGTTTCGTCGCTGCCGCCCAGGTAGGCTTCGATCACTTTCGGATCGCTCTGCACCGCACTCGGGATGCCTTCGGCTATCTTCTGGCCGAAGTCCAGCACTGTCACCACGTCGGACAAGGCCATCACTACGTCCATATGGTGCTCGATCAGGATAATGGTGATGCCGTGCTCGCGGATCTTGCGGATAATCGCCATCAACTCCTTGATATCGGGCGCGGTGAGTCCGGCGGCTGGTTCATCGAGCAGCAGCAGGCGTGGATTGAGCCCCAGCGCGCGGCCGATTTCAAGAAGCCGCTGCTTGCCGTACGGCAGGTTGCGCGCCTCTTCGTTGGCCAGGTCCGCCAGGCCGACGAATTCCAGGATGCTGGCGGCCCGCGCGCGCGCCGCCTTTTCTTCGCGGCGGTAACGCGGCGTTTGCAGCATCACGTCCAGCACATTCGACTGAAACGTGTTGTGCAAGCCCACCAGCACGTTTTCGGTGGCCGTCATTTCGCCGAACAATTGCACATTCTGGAAGGTCCGCGCCACGCCACCGAGGGCGATTTCGGACGGCGTGCGTCCGGAAATCACGGCGCCGGCAAATTCCACCTTGCCGGCGGTCGGCTTGTAGATACCGGTCAGCACATTCATCATGGTGCTCTTGCCCGAGCCGTTCGGCCCGATCAGGCCGTGGACGGAACCCTGCGTGACGTTCAGGTCGACCTGGTTCAGCGCTTTCAGGCCGCCGAACTGCATCAAGGCCTGGTCGACCCGCAACAGTGTCGCACCTTGAGCGCCACCTTGCGCGGGGCCAAGCTGGGCAAATGGCGCCACGCCGCTGGCGGCCACGGCCTGTACATGGCGCCGGCCCTTGCCGACAAAGCTCATCAGGAAACCAACGATGCCGTCCTGCAGGTAGTACACGACAAACAGGGTCATCAGGCCGAAGATGGTCAGGCGCCAGTCGACCATATTGTCGAGCTTGTAAGAAAACGCGGCCAGGCCAATGGTGGCCACCACCGGCACGATCACGCCACGCACGGTGTTGCGTTTCTTTGCCAGCATAAAGACGGATCCGATCACGCCCAGCACCGCGGCAGCCACCGCAATCTTGCGGAACAGTTCGATGTCCGACAGCAGGCTGGGCAGCATCACGACAATCAGCGCGCCGATCAATGAACCGGAACGCGTCTTGCGCCCGCCCATGATCACGGCCAGCAGGAACAATATCGTCAGCTCGAAGTTGTAGGTATTCGGCGAAATATATTCTTCCGAATACGCATACAGGCTGCCGGCCAGGCCGGCGAAACCGGCGCTGATGACAAACGCATACACCTTGTAGCGGTACACCGACACCCCCATGCAGTCGGACGCGATCGGGCTGTCGCGCAGCGCTTCGAAGGCGCGCCCCAGGTTCGATTTCAGGATGCGGTGCACCACGATCAGCGAGATCACCATCAGCGCCGCCACCATATAGTAATACTCGACCTCCGACAGTTTATGGCCGAACATCGACGGCTTGTGGATCTTGATGCCCATCGGGCCTTCCGTCAGGAAGCTCATTTCATTGATCAGGATTTGCACGATGGTGCCGAAGGCCAGGGTCACCATCGCCAGGTAGGGCCCGGTCACGCGCAGGGCCGGCAAGGCCAGGATGGCGCCGAACACGGCCGCACCGAAGATGCTGGCCGGCATGGCCAGCCAGAATGGCAGGCCCAGCTTGAACACCAGCACGCCGGTGGCATACGAGCCGATACCGAACAGGCCGGCGTGGCCGAGCGACACCTGGCCCGTGTAGCCGACCACGATATCGAGGCCGAACAGCAGGATGGCGTAGATCAAAATGGTCTCGGCCAGATGGATGTAATAGGGGTTGGGAATGACGACCGGAAACAGCGCGAGCACGGCCAGCCCGGCGACAGACAGTGCCAGCTTGGTGAAATTGTTCATGGTTCCCTCAGACTTTCTTGATCGCGGCTTTGCCGAACAGGCCGGACGGCTTGATGGCCAGCACCAGCAATAACAGCAGCAGGCCCGGTACTTCCTTGAAGCCGGTGGAGATGTAGTAGCCGGTGGTGGTCTCGGCGATGCCCAGGATCAGGCCGCCGACTATCGCGCCCATGCCCGAGGTCAGTCCGCCGATAATGGCCACCGCGAACGCTTTCAGGCCCAGCGAAGCGCCCATGGTGGCGCCGGTCAGGGTCAATGGCGCGACCAGCACGCCGGCGAACGCGGCCGTGGCGGACGACAGCGCATACGAAAACGTGATCACCATGCCGGTATTGATGCCCATCAGACCAGCTGCATCGCGGTCGTTGGCGGTGGCCACCACAGCCTTGCCGTAGATCGACTTGCGGTTGAACAACTCGACCGCCAGCATGATGGCCAGCGCGCCGATAATCACGGCCACCTGCATCTGCTGCACGTTGGCGCCAAACAGCTGGAACGGCGCGGAACTGAGCGGCGAGGGAAACATCAGATCATCCTTGCCCCAGATATTTTCCGCCACGTTTTTAAAGATGATGGCCAGCGCGATGGTCGACATGATCCAGCCGAATTCGGACTTGATCTTGATCGCCGGGCGCACGCCGATCCACTCGACGAACACGCCTTGCAGCGCACCGAAGGCGATCACGATGGGGATCATCAGCAGATAACTCATGTAGGGGCCGCCGTGAATGCTGCCCACCAGCGACAGGCCGACCAGCGCGCCGAGCATCAGGGATTCGCCCTGGCCGAAATTGAGCGTGCCGGACGTGGCAAAGGTGAGTTGGTAACCGAAGGCGATGACGGCATAAATCATGCCCAATGCTACGCCGCTAAACACTAGCTGCAGGAAGATTTCCATGGTATTCCCCGTGTGGCGGCAGCCTGGCAGCTGCCGACGGACGATAAACGAATGGCCAGGCTTGAATCAATCAAGGCTGGCCACAGGGCAGGTCTAGCCGAGGTGTGCTTATTTCGCCTGGACGACCTTGCCATCCTTGACTTCGCCAAATACGGTCAGGTCGGCGGTGATCGCCTCATGGTCGGTCTTGCTGAACGGTTTATTGTAGGTAGTGACAGCTCCTTCCACTTTTTCCGTCAGGTTTTCCAGTGCGGCGCGCACTTTCGGGCCGTCCGTACCGCCTGCCTGCTTGAAGGCGGCCGCCAGCAGGTAGATGGAATCGTAGCCTTGCGCAGCCGACACGGCCGACGGCATGCGCCCGCCGGACGGCTTGTAGGTGGCTACATAGGCATCGATAAAGGCTTTGCGCTTGGGTGTGCTGGCATCCTGGATAAAGGTTTGCGGCATGCGCGTGCCGTTGCCGTTCTTGCCGGCATTGTCGATGAAGTTGCCCATGGCCAGGGTCCAGCTGCCGATCAGCGGCACTTTCCAGCCCAGTTTTTCCATGCCGTTGGCGATCTGCGCCAGTTCCGGGCCAATGCCGTAGGTCAGCACCACTTCCGCGCCGGCCTGTTTCGCCTTCAACAGCTGGGCCGTCATGTCGACGTCCTTGATATTGTATTTCTCGACCACCACCGCCTTCAGGCCTTTTTTGTCGAGCGCTTTTTCCAGGTCTTCGCGACCCAACTGGCCGTAGTTGGTGGAGTCGGCCAGGATCGCCACTTTCTTGAAATTGCGGCGCGTGACGGCTTCCTCGACGATCATGTGCGACTGGATCTGGTCACTGGCGGCGTTGCGGAAGATATAGTTTTCAGGCTGATCGGCAAATTGCCTTGTGATGATGGAGCCGGTAGCCACATTGTTCATCACGGGAATCTTGGCTTCCTGGTAGAAGCGCTGCGAGGCCAGCGCCACGCCGGTGTTGATATAGCCAACGGTGGCGGCGACTTTTTCCTTGTTGATCAGTTCCTGGGCGATCTGCACGCCGCGTTCGTTCTTGGCTTCGTCGTCGCGTTCGATCAGCAACAGCGAACGGCCCAGCACGCCGCCCTTGGCATTGATTTCCGCCACGGCCAGCTTCACGCCGTCACGCATCGACACGCCCATCGGCGCCGAGCCGCCGGTGAACGGACCGGACACGCCGATCTTGATGGGGTCGGCTGCCACGGCCGCTTGCGAGAAACCCAACACCAAACTTGCCACGAGCAATTTCTGTTTGAACTTCATTGTCATCTCCTCTGATACAACGTTTTTAAGCCACTTATTCTTATAGTCGTACGCTGGATAACCGCCCCATCGATAAATCATTGTAGGGTAGTAATGTGGCACCAGCAACAACTACATATGACGCGTCGCAGCATATCAAAAACAACATATTTCCAGAATCGCTGTCAGTATTTTGTAAGGAATCTGTGCAGCAAAACTGGCATAGGCAAGCCCTTCAAACGAACTGATCTGGCGCAAAGTGATGCCGCGCGGCTATGCTAAGGTCGGCCATGCCAGCGCGCGTGCGCAGGTTTTTTCCACCTGGAGGCCTTATGCGACATCCCGCCTTTTTTTCGTCCCGCCTGGTCTTTATCGGCCTGCTGGCAGTCTTGTTCCTGAGCGGCTGCGCCAGCAAGCTGGCATCCGTGCGCAGCGTAGGCGAACAGACGCAAAAGCTGTCTGCGGCGGCCCACCCCATGCTGGCGGGTGCGGCCGACAGCTGCATCGCCAAGGCCATGCGCCGGCAACTGATCATGGCCACGCGTTTTGACGCGCAGGCCAGCGAACAGGCGGCGCGCCAGCGCTGCGCCATGGAAGAAAAGATGAGTCCGCGCCTGGTGGCGCTCAACGACGTGCTGGTTGCCTACGGCAAGGTGCTGGTGGACACGGCAGATGGCAAGCTGCCTTCTTACAAGGAGCAGTTCAAGGGACTGGGCGATGCGCTGCAAGGGCTGGAACAGCCAGGCGGAGGCGCGCCGCTGCTCGACGCCAGCCAACTGTCGGTGGTGATGAAACTGGCGCAATACATGAGCACCTTGGCGACGCAGCGCATGCAACAGGCCAGCCTGCGCGAGCTGCTGGCGCACCAGGAGGCCATCACCATCACCAGCAATGCATTAAAGGAGTACGCGCTGCGCATCCACCTGCCCAATCTGCGCGAGGAAGCGCGTGAAGTGGACCAGTTGCGCGGCGCCGTCGGCGCCATGGCGGGCACGGAACCGTTGGCCGCCAACTATGTCGGCACCCATCTGTATCAGGAACGCAAGCAGTTGGCCCAGCGGCAGGAATCCGCCACCGCCTATGCGCAGGCGATCGACGCCATGCAGCAAAGCCTGGCCGGACTGGCCACCCACCTCGCGAATGCGCAGGATCCGCAATGGCAGGCACAGCTCGACACCTTTGCGCAGCGCGTGGCAAGGCTGGAACGCCAGGCCGCCCTGCCCTCACCCTCGCGCTGGTAATAACCGGAGAACCTTATGGCCACGCCCCATGCACTGACGAAAGAAGAAACCTACGCCATCGCCGACAGTCTGGCCCAGGCCTCGAGCCTGATACTGGAATTGCGTATCCACCAGCGCGCCAGCCTGTCCGAGGAAGAGCAGGTGCTGCTGGAAAAACATGAAGACCACCTGGACATGCTGGTGTCGCTGTTTCGCGCCTATGGCATTTATCTGATCACCGAAGACGCGCGGCAGGCAAGCCGCGAGCTGGAACAGGCGATAGCCAAGGGCAAGGCCAGGCTCAAGCGCATCACCGATATCAAGGCTGGCATCGACACGGCAGCCAAGCTGGTCGACCTCGGCGCGGCGATCTTGTCGCGCGACCCGGTAGCGCTGGTGGAAGCGGCCGCCGGCCTGCGCAGCAAGCCGAAGAAAGACGAGCCGGCAAGCTGATTACGGCTCCGGCTGGCGGTGCCCCATCGCGTGTTCCGCCATCCTGAAATACAAGGCCGACTGTTTCTGGTCCGGCGCATAAGCCATCGTTCCTTCCTGCAAGGCGATGGCTTTTTGCATCAGGGCTTCCGGGTATTCCAGCGCGCAGGCGGCGTCGAGCCACTGGCGCGCCCTGGCTGGATCGCTGCTGGCAAGCATGTTGGCCGCGATAAACATGGCCGGCGCCACCTGGCGCTCCCCTGCCAGTTCCAGCCAGCGCAAGGCGGCAGTGCTGTCCTGTTCGCCACCCATGCCATTCTTGAGCATCAGCCCCAGATAATAGGCCGCTGCGCCGCTACCCTCGCCAGCGGCCTGTTCGAACAGTACTCGCGCCTGTGGACCACCCGCCTCGCCCGAGCGCATCAGGGCCTTGGCCTGGTCCACTTGCGCAGCCGCATCCAGGGCGTCAGCCATGGGAGCGGCGATCAGCATCAAGGCGACCAGAACAGCCTTGAAGCTCACTTCGACAGGTCGAGCTGGTACAGCGCAAAGCCCTTGCCGGTGCCATCATCGGCTTGCAACAGGGTCACATTGTCGATGCCGGCCGCCTTCGCCAGCTCAAGCACCTTCGGCGCCGTATGGAACACTACCGGGCCCCGGGTGGCGACCCTGGCAAAGCGCCAGCTGCGCGCAGCGCCGTTTTTCGCGCGCGTCAGGTTTTTTTCTTGCGTGACATAGGCGATCAGCAAGTCGCGGTTGTTATCGGGCGAGGCCAGCACCGTTTTGCTGCCGTCCAGGCCAGGGAAATTGCCGCCGCCGCTGGCGCGGTAGTTATTGGTAGCAATCAAAAATTCCTGCTGCATGTCCACCGGTTTGCCCTGGTAGCTCAAGCTCTTGATGCGCTGGCCGGGCGGCTGCGTCACGTCGATCTCGTAGCCGACGTCCTTGCTGGTGATGGTGTCGAAATTGTAGCTGGGGTGGGCTGTATTGATCAGCTCCTGCGGCGCCGTCTTGTCCGGGTCTATGGTATTGAAACGCCGGGCCGAGTGTTCCAGCCAGTCCTTCAGTTGCGCGCCCGTCATCTTGACGCCGTACAGCGCGTTCGGATACAGGTACAGGTCGGCTGCATTGTTAAGCGCCACATTGCCGGCTTTGACATCGGTGTAATCGGTGACGCCGGCCGAGCCGCTCTTGAATGGCGACGACATCGACAGCACCGGCAAGTTGGCATACTGCGGCAAATTGGCTTTGACATAGGCGGCCAGGTAGCCGGCCTGGGCCTGATTCACCACTTCGATGGCGCTGATATCGCCCACGTCGGCAAAATAGGTCGACATGCGGAAGTCCGTCGAGCCGACTGGCGTTTGCACATAGGCGATGGTGGCCGCATGTTCGGCGGCAACCAGCCTGGCGATTGCCGGATCGGCCTGGACGTAACTCTTGTCGGCGTTCTGGATGCCGCGCGCTTCGACCGTCGTTTGCGACTTGTCGATCACCCATTGCTTGCCGTCATGGCGCAGGCGCAGGCCGATTACGCCCAGGTGCTTGCCCCACAGATTGGCCATCACGGTCGGCACGCCATTGACCAGGCCTTTGACCTTGTCGACACCAGGCAAGTTAAATTGCGGCACGCTGCTGGTCGCGTTCGGGAACAGCTGGTGCGAATGGCCGATCAGCATGGCGTCCACGCCCGGCACTTGCGACAGGTAATAATTGCCGTTTTCCATGGTCGGCGAGTAAGGACTGTTGTCCAGGCCACCGTGCGAAATCGCCACCACCAGCTCGGCACCCCTGGCGCGCATTTCCGGGATGAATTTTTCCGCCGTCTCGCGCACGCCTTGGGTATACACGCGCCCTTCCAGCCAGCGCTTGTCCCACGACATGATGGTGGGCGGCGCAAAGCTGATGATGCCGACCTTTACGGTGCTGGTGATGGCTTTGCCATCGGCGCCCACGGCCGTGATCTGCTTGTCGATGATGTGGTACGGCGCGAACAGCGGCTTGCCGCTTTTCACGCTGTAGACATTGGCCAGCACTTGGGGAAACTGCGGCCCTGCGCAGCGCGGTTTGGCCGCATCGACGCTGTCGACGTCGAAGCGGTTGCCTGTCACCTGGCTCAGGTAAGCCAGGCCGTAATTGAACTCGTGGTTGCCGATGCCGCCGCCATCGACCTTCAGCAAATTCATGGCCTTGTAAATGGCCAGGGTCTCGTCGCAGGCCAGCGGTTTGACCAGCGCCTGGTAATCGGCCAGCGCCGTGCCCTGGATGGTATCGCCATTGTCGAACAGCAGGTTGTTCGGGAACTCCGTACGTGCCTGCGCGATCCGGGCCGCCGTGCGTTCCAGGCCGATCGAGGGCTCGGCCTGCAGCTTGTAATAATCATAGCTGAGCACATTGGCGTGCAAGTCCGTCGTTTCCAGCAACGCCAGGGTAGCGGTGCTGCCGGCCGGGGTGGCAGCAGGCAAGGTGCTGCAGGCTGCCAGCAGGACGGGTGCGATCGGGAGTATGAGCAGGCGCAAGGCAGTCGACATGGCAGGGGCAGAATAGGTAAAACTGGCTATCATACGCGCCGCTCCCCTTGCAGACAATCGACGCACCCCAGCTGTTGACCCCCAGCACGGCGAACCGGCACACCACAGGAAGGTTGATGATGGATCTCTATCGAAAGTTCATCGATATCGAAGTCCAGGCAGACGGCGAGGGCAGCGTGAGCAATACCCTGAAAGCCGACATTTTGCTCGCGCCCAAGCGCAAACAGCCGGTATTCGTCCAGACCATCGAAGGCGATGGGCCCACCAAACTGCTTTGGCTGCGCATCAATGACAAAACCTTTGCCACGTATGACTTCCAGGTAGTGCCCCATAGTCCACGCAGCATGAAATTGACGCTGGACCTGACCGAGCACATCAATCCCCATACCGGCAGCGCGCGCCTGGAACGGGCATTCAGGAGCGAGCAGAATATGCACAGCGAACCATTCATCAACGCCACCCTCACGCGTTTCATCAATGGCGCGGTGATCAAGACGCGCATCAGCGACGGTTATCACATACGTTTTATCAATGACAGCATCGAAATGGCCAATGACGATCCGGTCGCCGATACCGACGGCTATCTGCGCTGGGTACTGGCCGTGCCGGGCAAATTGCTTTTGCCCGGACAGGGGTATACATTGGTGATCATCAAGGAGTAATCCTCAAGGAGCATGTGATGATACTGGCGACCAAAGAAACCATCTGAAGCTTGCACAGCATGCCTGCCATCGTGGCAAGGCAGTTCTGTCGCATTGTCCTGATTGCCCAGCTGCTTCGCGCATCGGGCAAAATATTACCTGCCTTGCATGTAAACGCCACATATCTGCGCACCGCCACATATCTGCACACTTTCCCGCACTTTCCCGCACTTTCCCACGTATCGATCGCGTAACCAGCATCGGCTTGATTACGCACGATTAATTCCTGCGTACCGCCACGTGAAGCCCGGCTTGTGTGCGCTGTAGCGTATAATGTGAGGTTTGATTACACTACTAAAAGACCAAAATCATGGAAGCCGAACGCATCAATATCATCTCCGCCCTGCTCGCTGACCTGACTGTCCGCGAAGCCGAACTTCGGAGGTATCTTTGACTTCACTGTCAAGTCGGAGAAACTAGAGCAAGTCAACGAAGAACTGGAAGACCCTACCGTCTGGAACGATCCCAAGCGCGCCCAGGATCTCGGTAAAGAGAAGAAGGCCCTTGAAGCGATCGTCTTTACCCTGACCAAGGCGGACGCCGACCTGAGCGATACCAAGGACCTGTTCGCCATGGCGCGCGAAGAAGGCGACGACGAGACGCTCGAAGCGATCGAAGTCGACGTGGAAGAAATCCGGAAGGTCATCGAAAGCATGGAGTTCCGCCGGATGTTCAACAATCCGATGGACCCGAACAACTGCTTCATCGACATCCAGGCCGGTGCCGGCGGTACCGAAGCCCAGGACTGGGCCTCGATGCTGCTGCGCCAGTACCTGCGCTATTGCGAACGCAAGGGCTTCAAGGTTGAGATCCTTGAACAATCCGACGGCGAAGTGGCCGGCATCAAGACCGCCACGCTGAAAGTCGAGGGCGATCACGCCTATGGCTTCCTGCGCACGGAAACCGGCGTACACCGCCTGGTACGCAAGTCCCCGTTCGATTCGGCCAATGGCCGCCATACCTCGTTCACTTCGCTGTTCGTGTACCCGGAAGTCGATGACTCGATCGAGATCGACGTCAACCCGGCCGATATCCGCGTCGATACCTACCGCGCCTCGGGTGCCGGTGGTCAGCACATCAATAAAACCGACTCCGCAGTGCGCATGACGCACGCGCCGACCGGCATCGTGGTGCAGTGCCAGAACGACCGTTCGCAGCACCGCAACCGCGCCGAAGCGATGGAAATGCTGAAAGCCAAGCTGTACGAACACGAACTGCGCAAGCGCATGAGCGAGCAGCAAAAGCTGGAAGACTCGAAGACCGACGTGGGCTGGGGCCACCAGATCCGTTCCTACGTGCTGGACCAGTCCCGCATCAAGGACTTGCGCACGGGTTTTGAGACCGGCAACACCAAGGGCGTGCTCGATGGCGACATCGACGAGTTTATTTCCGCTTCCCTGAAACAAGGCGTATAAAAGTTGACTTCACAGATGACCAATTCCCAGCGTGCATTGATCTTTGACATGGACGGCACCATCGTCGACAACATGGCCTTCCACACCAAGTCGTGGCTGGAGTTTTTCCGGCGCCGCGGCCTTGTGATCGACCCGGATGCGTTTTTCCTCGACACGGCAGGACGCCAGGGCCATGAAATCATGCGCAGCTACCTGGGCGAAGATGTCGACCATGTCACCCTGAACGCCGAGAAGGAAGCACTGTACCGCGAACTGTATGCACCGCACCTGGCCACCGTGCCGGGCTTCGACGCGCTGATCGCCAGGGCCGCCGCTGCCGGCGTCAAGCTGGTGGTGGGTACTGCCGCGCCCAATGAAAACATCGTCTTCACGCTCGATGGCCTCAACTTGCGCAGCAAGTTCGACGCCATCGTCGGTGCCGGCGACGTTGCGCGCGGCAAGCCGAACCCGGACGTCTTCCTGGCCGGCGCAGAAAAAGTTGGCGTACTGCCGGCCGACTGCATCGTCTTCGAAGACGCGCCGCTGGGCGTGGAAGCGGCGCGCCGCGCCGGCATGCGCGCGGTGGTCCTGACCACCACCCTGCCCGCCTCGGCATTTGCCGAATTCGACAATGTGATCTGCATCGCCGCCGATTTTTCCGAACTCGATCTCGACGCATTGTTTGCCAGCACGCCGGCCATGGCCAACCCCATTTAATCAACAAGAACAGACCACAATCATGACCACGGACATCCAAGAACAAGCCGCCGCCCCCGATGAAAACAAGATCATCGCCGAGCGCCGCGTCAAGCTGGCCGCCCTGCGCGAACAAGGCATCGCCTTCCCGAACGATTTCCGCCCTGAAAACAAGGCGGCCGATCTGCACGCGCAATACGGCAGCAAGACGCGCGAAGAGCTGGAAGCCGAACCTGTTAGCGTGGTGCTGGCCGGGCGCATGATGCTCAAACGCGAAGCGGGCAAGAAAGCCGCGTTCGCCACCCTGCAGGACGCCTCGGGCGCGAAGGCCGACGGCCGCATCCAGATCTACGCCACGCTGGACCTGACCGGCGAAGCAGCCATGGCCGCCCTGCACCACTATGACCTGGGCGATATCCTGGGCGTGACGGGCACCCTGTTCAAGACCAAGACCGACGAGCTGACCATCAAGGTCACGCAACTGCGCCTGATCACCAAGTCGCTGCGCCCGCTCCCGGACAAATTCCACGGCCTGGCCGACCAGGAAACGAAATATCGCCAGCGCTACGTCGACCTGATCATGAACGAAGAGACGCGCCGCACCTTCAAGGCCCGTACCGCGGCCATCTCGTCGATCCGCCGCTTCATGGAGAAGAACGAGTTCATGGAAGTGGAAACGCCGATGCTGCACACGATACCTGGCGGCGCTGCGGCAAAACCGTTTGTCACGCACCACAATGCGCTGGACATGGAAATGTACCTGCGCATCGCACCCGAGCTGTACCTGAAACGCCTGGTGGTGGGCGGCTTTGACCGCGTGTTCGAGATCAACCGCAACTTCCGCAACGAAGGCGTGTCGATCCGTCACAATCCTGAATTCACGATGATGGAATTCTACGCGGCCTACACCGACTACAAATGGCTGATGGACTTTACCGAAGCGGTCATCCGCCAGGCCGCCATCGACGCCCACGGCACCGCCACCCTGACTTACGGCGGGCGCGAACTGGACCTGGCAAAACCGTTCCACCGCCTGACCATCGTCGGCGCCATCAACAAGTATGCGCCGCACTACACGACGCAGCAGCTGAACGACGCCGCCTTTATCAAGGAAGAACTGAAGAAATTCGGCGTCAAACCGTTCGCCACCGCCGGCCTGGGTGCACTGCAATTGGCGCTGTTCGAAGAAACGGCGGAAGCCCAGCTGTGGGAGCCGACGTACATCATCGATTACCCGGTTGAAGTGTCGCCACTGGCGCGCGCCTCCGACACGGTGGCCGGCATTACCGAGCGTTTCGAATTGTTCATGGTCGGCCGCGAAATCGCCAATGGTTTTTCCGAGCTGAACGACGCCGAAGACCAGTCGGCGCGCTTCCTGGCCCAAGTGGCCGCCAAGGATGCCGGCGACGAAGAGGCGATGTTCTACGACGCCGACTATATCCGTGCGCTGGAATACGGCATGCCGCCAGCCGGCGGCTGCGGCATTGGCATCGATCGCCTGATGATGATCATCACGGATTCGCCCAATATCCGTGACGTGCTGCTGTTCCCTCACCTGCGCCGCGAGGAATAATCAGCAGGACAGGCCGGCAACCTCGCCGGCCTGTCCTGCTGATTCAGTCGGCTACCTCGAACGACATGGGGTCAAGCTCATCGAGCTTGCTGCCGAGGTTTGATGCCGGCTGTGTCGCGTGCCGCTCCAGGCGCGCCTGCAATTGCGCCAGATAGTCGGCGCGGCAGCGACGCAGCGCAAAATCGCGAAAATTGCTTTGTTCCAGCTCGCGCCATGCCCGCTCTCTGCCCTGGTTCGAGCGCTCCAGCGCCGCAGCGAGCGGCCCGGACGAGATTGCACTACCGCCACCACAGCTCAGCCGTTCATAGTCATAGCGCTCCATATAGTCGCCAGCCAGCGTTTCAATCACCGCGATTTCCTCGTCCGACAGCTGCTGCCTGAATTTGTCGATATTGGCAGTGATCGGCGCATGGCTGTTCGACGACCATAAGGCCGACAACTGCGACAGCTGGCGCGCCTCCCTGGAAGCGACGATGTCTGTCATCCGGGGCAAAAACTCGATCTCCAGGAAATGGCATACCTGTTCCAGCGTCGCCTGCTGCTGCGACAGGAAGTCTTCGTAGCGGATGGTCAGCACACGGCCAGGATAGCGCGCCGTTACATGGTCGGCGGCGCGATGCGCTGCTACCCAGGTGTGCGCGTTCAGCAGCGTGTCAAAATCGTGGATAATGGCGCGGTTCATCGAGGCGACCTGGGCGCGCGGGTCGCGCACCATGTTAATGAACAGCATGTCCGGATGAAGTGTCATCAGCTCGTCGGCGTAATGCACGCTGTCGAGCGACTTGTCCATCACTACGCTGGCACCACGGCGCTGCCCTGCGCGCTGCAGCAGCTCCCAGACGATGCTGTGCACGCTGCGCGGCTGGTACCGGATCGTCTCGAAGATCTCGACCGGATCGAACGCCACGTCCGGCCATTTGACCATGCTGGACGCCTGCAGGCCGATCACGTCGACCACCAGGCGGAAGTAAGCATGATCGCTGGCCAGGTCGCCATACAGCGGCAGCAGGGGCATCAGGTCGACAATGTGCAGCGGATAGGGAGCGTAAAACTGCGGCGACATATTCAGCCGAAGGCGCAGCGCATGGCTGCCACAGCGGCGCAGCGGTATCATCATGACAGGACGTGGACGCAGCATGGCAGCTTTCAGTGAAACTTCGATTCGGGATGAAGGCGCTCAGGCCAGGCGCTGCGACAGGTGCGACAACAGGCGCTCGCAGCACGCATCGAGCGACAATGCGCCGCCATCGAGCGCCAGTGCCGGCAGCAGCGGCGCCTCGTAAGGCGCCGAGACGCCGGTAAATTCCGGGATCAGTCCGGCCCTGGCCTTCTTGTACAGACCCTTGGGATCGCGCTCTTCGCACACGGTACGCGGCGTGCTGACATGCACCTCGACAAAATTGTCCTCGCCTATAATGCGGCGCGCCATATCGCGATCAGCCCGCAGCGGGGAAATAAATGCACACACGACAATCAGCCCGGCGTCGTTCATCAGGCGCGCCACCTCGGCGCTGCGGCGGATGTTTTCCTGGCGGTCCTGTGCCGAAAAGCCCAGGTCACTGTTCAGGCGAAGCCGCAAATTGTCGCCGTCGAGCACGCAGGCCGAACGTCCCGCCTGTATCAGGCGCTGCTCCAGCGCGCACGCCAGGGTCGACTTGCCGGCGCCGCTCAGGCCCGTCAGCCATACAGTGGCGGGGCGCTGGCCGCCATGCAGGCGGCGTTCTTCGGCGCTGACCAGGCCGGCATGCCAGAAAACCTGCGCTCCACCACCCTGTGCATCACCTGTATTACTTGTCGTTGTCATGTTGACTTTCAGGTCAGTGTCAGAACTGTTCCCAATCGGATTCAGCAACCTTGGCCACCTTGGCCAGGGCGGGCTTGCGCATTGCCACCACGCGTGACGCCGGAGCCCGCTGCTGTATGGCGCGCTGTGCCGGGGCGCGCGGCGCAGTCGCCGCCAGTGCAACCCGTGGCGCGTGCGTTGCACTGGCAGCGGCGCCAATCTGGAACACGCTGACCACGTCATTGAGGCTGCTGACTTGCTGCTGCATGGCCTGCGAGGCGGCCGCAGCCTCCTCCACCAGCGCGGCATTCTGCTGGGTCACATTATCCATCTGCGTGACGGCGATATTGATCTGCTCAATGCCGGACGACTGTTCCTGGCTGGCCGACAGGATATCGGACATGACATCGGTCACCCGCTTGACGCTGGTCACCACCTCGTGCATGGTGGAACCGGCCTGTTCGACCAGGCGGTTGCCGACCTGCACCTTGTCGACAGAATCGCTGATCAGCGTCTTGATTTCCTTGGCCGCCGCCGCCGAGCGCTGGGCCAGGTTGCGCACCTCGGTGGCGACGACGGCAAAGCCGCGACCCTGCTCGCCTGCCCGCGCCGCCTCGACTGCGGCGTTCAGCGCCAGGATATTGGTCTGGAAGGCAATGCCATCGATGACGGCAATGATATCGACGATCTTGCGCGCCGAACCGTCGATGGCGGCCATGGTGTCGACCACCTGCGCTACCACCGCGCCACCTTTGACAGCCACATCGGAAGCCGATGTAGCCAGGGCGTTGGCCTTGTGGGCGTGTTCGGTATTGATGCGTACGGTACTGGTCAGTTCCTCCATGGACGACGCGGTTTGCTCCAGCGTGCTGGCCTGCTGCTCGGTACGCGAAGACAGGTCCAGATTGCCCGAGGCAATCTGGCCGGCGGCGGTGGAGATCGATTCGGTGCTGCTGTGGACCTGCCGGACGATCAGCGCCAGGCTGTCGCGCATCGAGCGCATGGCGAACATCAGGCTGTGCTTGTCACCGGCGTGCGGCTCGATATGGACGACGAGGTTGCCTGCAGCGATCTGGCTGGCGATCTCGGCAGCCTGGCCCGGTTCGCAACCGAGCTGGCGGGTAACGCCGCGGGTGATCAGGAACGCGGCAACGGCGCTGGCGATCAGCGCAAGCGCGCCGGTGACCAGCATCAGCGTGCGCGCGCTGTCATACGCCGCCGCCGCCGCCGTCGTCGCTTCAACGTTCTGTTTTTCCTCGATGGCGATCAGTTTGCGGATCTGTTCCCACCAGGCTTTTTGCACCGGCCGGAATTCGTAGCGCAGTATTTTGTAAGCTTCGTCCTGTTGCTGTCCGCGCGCCAGCGTGGTGGCGCGCTCGATAAAGGGCGCCGCCAGCGCAGCCTGCTTGGTGATCTGTGCCAGCAGGTCTTTTTCTTCGCTCGACGTGCCTGACAGCGAGCCGAACATCGTCGTCAATTGTTCCTGCGCCTTGGCATATTTGCGCTCCTGCGCGGTAATCCGGTCGACCTCGATCTGGATTTCCTTTGCTTCCTTCAGCAAAATCAGGTTGCGCATGGCCAGCGCCCGTTCGGTGACAGTCAGGTCCATGGCCTGCGCCAGCCGCGTTTCAACATCGTTCACCTTGCTGATCTCGTCCATGCGCGCCTGCATGTCGCGCATGCTGCTCAGCCCCAGCACGATAACCACCACCAGCAGCATGGCGACCAGGCCGAAGCCCATGCCAAGACGTGTTGCAATTGTAAGCCTGTCCAGTTTCATACGATATTGCCCCCAAGGCTTGCACCAAACTTTTCCGCATAAGGATATGCGGTTAAAGCATTAGCGTGGAGCAATATTAAAGCGTATTGCAGGCAAACAATCTAGCCAAAAGTAACAAGTGCACACAATGCGACATAATAAGCACGCCCGCACAGTTGCTGCTATTGAATCACGGTATAGCACGGCACATAGGCCGTGCCGGCCAGCTTCATGCGGTGCTGCGCCACGAACGAGGCCAGCAGCGAGTCCATCGGCCCCATGATGTCCTTGTCGCCGTGGATCTCGAAGTTGCCGTATTGCTCGATCGAGCGGATGCCGTCGTCCTTGACGTTGCCGGCCACCACGCCCGAGAACGCACGTCGCAACTGGGCCGCCAGCAGGTGGGTCGGCTGGTTCTTGTGCAGGCTCAGGTTACGCATGTTTTCATGCGTGGGATGGAACGGCTTCTGGAATTCGTGGTCAATTTTCAGCAGCCAATTGAAATAATAGGCGTCGCTGTGCGCCTTGCGGAACTCACGCACCTGCTTGATGCCTTCCAGCATTTCCCGCGCCACCAGTTCCGGGTCGTCGATAATGATCTTGTAGCGCTGCTGCGCTTCCGGGCCCAGGGTGTCGTGAATGAACTGGTTGATTTGCACGAAGTATTCGCGCGAGGTTTCCGGCCCCGTGAAAATCAGCGGAAACGGAATCTCGGCATTTTCCGGGTGCAGCAAAATACCAAGGATATACAAAATTTCCTCGGCCGTGCCGGCGCCGCCCGGGAACACGACAATGCCGTGACCGGCGCGCACGAACGCTTCCAGGCGTTTTTCGATGTCCGGCATGATGACCAGGTCGTTGACGATCGGGTTCGGCGATTCGGCGGCAATAATGCCCGGCTCGGTAATGCCCAGGTAGCGGCCGTTGTGCAGCCGCTGCTTGGCGTGGCCGATGGTGGCGCCCTTCATCGGCCCCTTCATGGCGCCCGGGCCACAGCCAGTGCAGATATCGAGGCCGCGCAAGCCCAGCTGGTAGCCCACTTCCTTCGAATAATTGTATTCGGCGCGGTTGATCGAGTGGCCGCCCCAGCACACCACCAGGTTCGGGTTCAGCTGGGTTTGCAGCACATTCGCGTTGCGCAGGATATGGAACACGGCGTCGGTTACGCCTTCCGTGCTGTGCAGGTCGAATTTAGGGTTGCCCGTCACTTCGTCGCTGACAAAGATAATGTCGCGCAACACGGCAAACAGATGCTCGTGGATGCCCTTGATCATTTTGCCGTCAACAAAGGCGATTACCGGCGCGCCCTTGATGTCGAGCTTGATGCCGCGCTCGCGCTGGATAATCGAAATCTCGAACGATTCATAGCGTTCCAGCAAGGCGCGGCCATCGTCGATGGTGCTGCCGCAATTGAGCACCGCCAGCGCGCAGCGGCGGAACGTGTTGTACAGGCCGCCCTGGCTGGTGTCGAGCAATTTGTTGACTTCAGTCTTGGAGAGCACGTCCAGGCGGCCTTCCGGTGAAACCAGAGCATCGATAACGTCGTGTTCCATAATGCGAAAAATCCCTTTAAAAATCGATCCTCGGATGTGTTGCACTGCCAATATACGACAAGTCGGCCCGCTTGTGCTGCACCGTGGAGAAATCGGCCCCGGCCCACTTGCATGCAAACCGGTTTGACCAATATGAAACAACGTTCTTGCCAATGCAAATCGAAACCTTCGCCCAGCGCAATTTGTAGATTAGAATGCCTGCCTATTGGAATTGCCATGCTGCCGGTACTTCACAAGAGTGCAGGCAGTGCGCCACCTTCCATATGGTTGTTTTATCGATTGACTATAATAATTTTCAGGAGGAACCGCATGAGCGGTGCGACTACGCCCAACAAGGAAGCCGTAATTCCCGAGTTCAAGCAGATCATGGGCCACCCCAGCCCACTGTGGATGTTGTTCATGACTGAATTCTGGGAACGCTTCGCGTTCTACGGAGTTCGCTGGGCGCTGGTCCTGTATATCGTTGCCCAGTTCCATGGTGGCGATGCGTCGGGACAGGCTGCGGCCAACCTTACCTATGGTTCCTTCCTCGCGCTGGTGTATGCCGGCGCCCTGTTCGGCGGCTATATCGCCGACCGCGTGATCGGTTACCAGCGTTCCATTCTGCTGGGCGCCATCTTCATGGCTACCGGCCTGTTCTGCATCGCCGTGCCAAACCAGGATATTTTCAACCTGGGCCTGGCCACCATGATCGTCGGCAACGGCATGTTCAAGCCGAACATCTCGACCATGGTCGGCAAGCTGTACACCACCGCCGATCCGCGCCGCGACAGCGGCTTCACGATCTTCTACATGGGCATCAACCTGGGCGCCATGATCGCTCCCGTGTTCACCCAGTGGCTGGCCGAATCGGTCTTTGGCACCGGCGGCATGCCGTCGTACAAGGTGGTATTCATGGCAGCCGGCGTCGGCATGCTGATCAGCCTGGTATGGTTCTATATCGGCCGTGCCGCGCTCAAAGGCATCGGTGCACCGGAAGCGCACGCGGGCAACCCGATGCGCGTGGTCTGGGTGGCGCTCGGCTGCGTGTGCGTGATTCCCGTGATGTACTTCCTGCTGACCGTTGGCGCCGCCAACCTGCAAATCGTGCTGACCGTGCTGTTCGTCGGCCTGGCCATCATGCTGATGATCGAAGGCATCCGCAACGGCAAGGTCGCGCGTGACAAGACCATTGCCATGCTGGTGATTTTCGCTTTCAACATCCTGTTCTGGATATTCTTCGAACAGGCTGGCAGCTCGTTTACCTTCCTGGCCGAGAACATCGTCAACCGCGACCTGGGCTTCTGGATATTCCCGACCGCCTACTTCCAGAGCGTCAATTCGGTGGCCATTATCGTCTTCGCACCGATCATCGCCGCCGTCTGGGTGTTCCTGGCACGCCACAACGTCAACCCGTCGATCCCGCGCAAATTCGGCCTGGGCTTGCTGGGTAACGCGATTGCGTTCGGCCTGCTGATCTTCGCACTGTCGAGCTTGGTTAGCGCCGACAACAAGATCCCGTTCTGGACCCTGTTCATGGTGTATGTAATCCAGTCGATCGGCGAGCTGTGCCTGTCGCCGATCGGCCTGTCGATGGTCACCAAGCTGGCGCCGGTACGCCTGGTCGGCTTGGGCATGGGCGGCTGGTTCCTGTCGACCGGCATCGGCAACAATCTGTCGGGCATGTTTGCCAGCTATGTCAGCGGCGAGAGCGGCATGTCGGCCCAGTCGGCACTGGCCGGCTACACCGTCGGCTTCTGGTCACTGCTGGGCGCTGGCCTGGTGTTGTTCCTGATCGCACCGCTGATCAACAAACTGATGCACGGCGTGAAGTAATTCATCTCTGCTTCAAGAACACGGCGGCCTGCGGGCCGCCGTTTTTTATTGCCGGTTACAATACCGTCAAGGCTACCGCCTCGTCCAACCACTACCATTGAAACCTATGTCAAGCATCTCCACCACCTCGCCCCTCTCCGACGACGAATACGCCGAACTCGCTATCCTGCTTGCCAGGCCAGAACTTGAAGGACGCGCAATGGACGTGTCGATGCTGGAAGGCCTGATTACCGCCGTGGCGCTGAGCCCGAACCAGCTTGCCGGTGCCGCGTGGCTGCCATGGGTATGGGACAAGGCTGCCGGCAGCACCGCGTCCAGCCTGGCGCCGGGCGACACCGAACGCGCGCAAGCGCTGGCGCAGCGCCACTTCGACTATATGGTCGAATGGCTGGCGAAAGACCCGGACAGCTTCGAGCCGATCTACGAATGCGGCCCTGAATGGAGCGTGCAAGGCTGGTGCAGCGGCTTTCTGCGCGGCACGGCGCTGGACAAGCCGCAATGGGCGGCGTTGGCCGTCAGCCACCCCGAATACCTGGCGCCGTTCAGGCACCTGGCCATTGCCACCGAGCTCGATGATGAAGCGGCCGAAGCTGCGATGGATGGCGTGATTCCCTCCGTGATCGCCATCAATGCGGCCTGGGCGCGCCAGCGCCACCTGAAAAGCCAGGCCCACAGCCAGGCCGGCAGCACGGTTTTGCGTGAAGTGCCGAAGACGGGACGCAACGATCCATGCCACTGCGGCAGCGGCAAGAAGTACAAGAAGTGCTGTGCCGATGCCGATGGCGCGGCCAGCTAGTACGCGACCGCCTTGCGCCAGCTGCTGACGACCGTTTTCCACTTCCTGCTGCGCCATGCGCTGCAGTTCGTGCTGTTTATGGTCATCCTGCTGGCCGGACGCTATCTGCTGGCCGAATGGCGCGGTTTTCAGACAAGCACCGCCTCGGTCGGCATCTTGCGCGAGGCCGCCAGCGCTGGCGACAGCCATGGCGCCACGCTTGCGCAAACAGCTCAGGCCAGGCTGGCAGCCATGCAAGGCGCCAGCCTGGCCGCCGTCGAGGCCCGCCTGGCCAAGGTGCAGGAACAACTGCGGCTACTGGCGTCGGCACAATCTCCCTCATTGTTCACCCTGCCCTTGCCCGATGCAAAGCTGCTGGCCGAACACGCGCAGCAGGAGGCCACACGCCGGGTCGAGATCGAAGTGCTGTCCCAGGAAGCGCACTACCTGGACGCCTTGCAAGCGGCCTTGCGTGGCGACGATGCTCGCCAGTTGCTGGCGCGCCGTCATCGCGAACACGTACAGGCCTATGCTGCGCTGCAGGCCAACCTGGAACAGCAGCGCCAGCTTGAACTGGCGCATCCGCTGGCGGCCCACCTGCCCGGCAGCGTGGTCCATGCTCAACTGGCGCCCCTGGCAGAACAGGAAGAACGCCTGCGGCAAGCCAATCTGGCGGCCTACCAGCAATACCTGCTGCAACGCGCGCGCACCAACAGCGCCAAGCGGCCCGCGCCGTTCGCCATCGACACAGCGGCGCTGGCAGGCGCGCTGGCGCCGCTGCGGCAGACCATAGACGCCGGCGAATCGAGGCTGGCGCAACACTGGATTGCCCGCTGGCGCGCGCCCGTGCTCGACGTGATACCCATGGCCGCCCTGCTGGTGCTGTCGGCCATCGCCACGCCACTTGCCATCAAGGCCTTTTTCTACTTCGTGCTGGCGCCGCTGGCAGCGCGCCTGAAGCCCTTGTCGATCGCACGCGAACTGCACTTCGAGGTTGGCAGTGCTACGCTGCCGCTGGCGCAGGAGTCGCGCATCTCCGGCGTCTCGCAGGCCTTGCAACTGGCGCCCGGGGACACCATGCTGATCCATCCGGCGTATTTGCAATCGTCACCAAGCGGCACGCGCAAGCGCACACAGTGGCTGCTGGACTGGGCCTACCCTTTTACCAGCCTGGCCGCAGGCATGGCGGCACTCACGCGCATTACCAGCACCGGGCCGGCATCGATCACGCTGTCTGCCAGCGACGACCCCTTGATGGAAGTGGCCGTACTGCACCTGCCGCAAGGCGCGGCGCTGGTACTGCAACCGCGTGGACTGGCGGGATTGATCGTTCACGGCAAGCAAAAGCCCGCCATCAGCAGCCACTGGCGCCTGGCCAGCCTGCACGCCTGGCTGACCTTGCAGCTGCGCTTTATCGTTTTTCGCGGCCCCGTCACCCTGATCGTGCGCGGCACGCGTGGCGTGCGCATGGAGATGGCTGGTCAAGGCCGCAGCATCAGCCAGGCCGCTACCCTGGGCTTTGGCACCGGCGTGCTGTATTCAACTACCCGCAGCGAAACCTTTATTCCGTATCTGCGCGGCCAGCAGGCGCTGCTCAACGACCGCTTCGACGGCGACGGCGTCTATCTGTACGAAGAGACGCCGCGCCACGGCAAGCAGCCGGGCAAGGTGGGCAGCTGGTTCGAGGGGTTCACGGATGCGGTGCTGAAGGTGTTCGGCATCTAGCCGCATAAAAAAAACCGCCCGCGTCAACAGTGACACGAGCGGTTTTTCATGAGAGCTTCACGAAATCAATCCTGCAAGCCATCCTTTTTCTTCTCGCGCGCCACCACATACAGCAAGACGATCATCACCGCATACGGCAGCAGGGACAGCGCGTCCGAACTGGTGCCGGCATAGAACGGATTGCCGTGCTGCGCCCAATCGGCCATCATCTGGTCGAAGTGCGTCAGCACGCCGGCCGTAATCGCAATGATGATGCCGGCCAGTGCGCCGCCGGCGATATAGCCGGAAGCGAGCAACACGCCCGAGCTGCGGTCGCCGGCCAGCTGGCGCTCTTCCTCGCTCAGCGTGGCGTTGTGTTCGAGCTTGTTGTTGCGGCGGTCGGCCAGCCAGCGGATCACGCCGCCGACGAAAATCGGCAGGGTCGACGACAGCGGCAGGTAAACGCCTACCGAGAACGCCAGCGAGGCGATGCCGGCCATTTCCAGCACTACGGCGATCATCACGCCGAACAGCACCAGCGTCCATGGCAGCTGCTGGTCGAGTATGCCCTTGATAATGTAGGACATCAGCACGGCTTTGGGCGCATCGTATTTCTTCACTTCCGAGCCGTCCGGGCGCTTGTTATAGGCGCCGTTGATGCCCGGGTCGACGAGATAGGCCAACTGGCCATCGTCCTTGACGAAATACTTGCCGGCCGGGCCGCCGACGGTGTCGGTCTTCTGCCAGACTTTATAGGTGTTGTGGTCGGTTTCGGCCTGCGGGCCGTGCAGTTCGCCCGTCGCCGCCAGTTTCGAGGCATCGACCGTGACGCCGGGCGCCACCTGCGCGGCCGGCACGTACACGGTGCTGGCCTCGTTCAGTTTCAGCAGGATCGGGCCCAGTATCAGCGCCGACGACAAGGCGCCGGCCAGGATCGCATACTGCTGCAAGCGCGGCGTGGCGCCGATCAGGTAGCCGGTCTTCAGGTCTTGCGAAGTGGTGCCGGCATTGCTGGCGGCGATACACACGATGGCGCCGACCGACAAGGCAGTGACGTAGTAGCGGCCACCGGTCCAGCCCATCAGCAAGAAGATCAGGCACGTGAACAGCAAGGTGGCCACGGCCATGCCGGAAATCGGGTTCGACGAGGAACCAATTTCACCGGTCAGGCGTGACGACACGGTGGCGAACAGAAAGCCGAACACCAGGATCAGCAACGCACCCAGCAAATTCATGTGCAACGGGGTGGCGAAGGTGATCGCGGCGATAATCGCCAGGCAGCCTATCATCACCCATTTGAGCGGAATATCCTGCTCGGTGCGCAAGGTCGAATTGGCCTTGCTGCCCTTGCCGATGCCGGCCAGGCCAGCCGACAGGCTGCGCCAGATCATCGGCATGGCGCGCACCAGCGAAATCAGGCCACCGGCGGCCACGGCACCGGCGCCGATATACAGCACATAGGCGCTGCGGATATCGTCGGCGCCCATCGCACTGATCAACTTGGTGCCCGGCGACAGCACGGTGGTGAGATTGTCGCCGAAAAATTTGATCATCGGGATCAGCAGCAGATACGACAACACGCCGCCGGCCGCCATGGTGGCGGCAATGCGCGGGCCGATAATATAGCCCACGCCCAGCAATTCGGGCGAAATCTCGGCGCCGATCGAGCCGGCCTTGAGAGGCGCACCGAATTCCACGCCCGGCGTATCCTTCCAGCCCTTGAACGAGATGTTGAACACCTTGTATAACAGCCCGACGGCGAAGCCGCCGAAGATGATCTTGGCACGGCGCTTGGCGTCTTTCGCGGCAGCCGAATCGGACGCGATGCTCTCGCCGGCAGCGATGCGCGATTCATCGGTGGCAGCCGCCTTCAGCACTTCGGCGCAGGCCGTGCCTTCCGGGAATTTGAGTTCCTTGTGCTGATCGACGATCATGGTGCGGCGCATCGGGATCATCATCAGGATACCCAGCAAGCCCCCCAGGATACCGACCAGCATCACGCGCGAAATCTCCAGGTCAAAACCGAGGATCAGGATCGCCGGCATGGTCACGCCCAGGCCGAAGGCCAGTGATTCACCGGCCGAACCGGCAGTCTGCGTGATGCTGTTTTCCAGGATCGACGAATCCTTGCCGCCCACCTTCTTGGCCAGGCCAAACAGGGTGATCGCAATCACGGCGACGGGAATCGAGGCGCTGACGGTCAGGCCTACCTTGAGTACCAGGTACAGCGACGACGCGCCAAATACCATGCCGAGGATAACGCCCATCAGCAGCGCGCGGAAGGTCATCTCGGGGAGCTGCGCGTCGGCCGGAATGTACGGTTTGAACGCGCCCGGGTTTGCATCTTTCGCCATAGGTTCCTCGTTATGTATAAATCAAAACAGCCCGGATTGGCGCCCGGGCTATTTTCTTGAAGCCGTGACTATCGCACAGCCACGTTTGCCTGAAAAGGTTTTTTGCTTTCCCTGCCCCGACGGGCGAGCCGGCAGGCGCTTGGTCTATAATCGCTGCCACCGTGCCCTGCATGCTTACGCGAGACTGTCTTGACTGCTAACCGATCCGGCTTCCCCTGGCCATCCCGCCGCGCCGTCGTGCGCGGCCTGCTGCTTACCGGCTGCGCCGCCCTGGCTTGCGCCATCGCTCTGGCCGCCTATCTGTTCCTGTTTGTCAAACCGCGCCTGCCCGCGCTTGACGTGATTACCGACTACCAGCCGAAAATACCGCTGCGCATTTATACGGCAGACAATGTGCTGATCGGCGAATTCGGTGAAGAACACCGCGATTTCGTGCCGATCGCGCAGGTGCCGGAAATGATGAAGAAGGCCCTGATGGCCATCGAAGACAGCCGCTTCTATGAACACAATGGCATCGACTTCGTGCGAGTCGGCGGCGCCATGATGTCTAACCTGCGCCACGGCTTTGGCCATGGCGGCGGCTCGACCCTGACCATGCAGGTAGCGCGCAATTTCTTCCTCACACGCGACAAGGTCGCCTCGCGCAAGCTCAATGAAGTCATGCTGGCCCTGAAAATCGAGGCGGCCCTGTCGAAAGACCAGATCCTTGAGCTGTACATGAACCAAGTCTACCTGGGCCAGCGCTCGTTCGGCTTCGGCAGCGCGGCACAAACTTATTTTGGCAAACCGCTGGGCGAACTGTCGATCGCCGAAATGGCGATGCTGGCCGGCCTGCCGCAAAACCCGTCGCGCCATAACCCGATCAGCAATCCGAAACGGGCCCACGCGCGCCAGCAACTGGTATTGAAGCGCATGCGCGATCTCGATTACATCAGCGACGGCCAGTACCAGCAAGCGCTCAAACAGCCGCTGCGCTACAACACGCGCGGCAACCAGGGCTTCGATACCCACGCCGAATACGTCGCCGAACTGGCGCGCCAGGCCGTCTTTGCGCAATACAAGGAAGACAGCTACACCAAGGGCATCAGCGTCTACACCACCATTCTGAAAGCCGACCAGGATGCAGCCTACGCCTCCACCCGCCGCAACGTGATCGCCTACGACCAGCGCCACGGCTACCGCGGGCCTGAAACCTTTATCGAGCTGCCGCCAGAACCCGAACTGCGCGACGACGCCATCGATGCTGCCCTGCAAAAACACCCTGACAGCGACGGTCTGATCGCCGCAGTAGTCACTGAGGTCGAAAATGGCAAGGTCACGGTCGACACCGGCGACGGCGAAGCGAAAGTCATCAGCGGCGCCGGCCTGCGCTTTGCCGCCCCTGCCTTGTCCGCCAAAGCGGCGGCCGGCATCAAGCTGCGTCCGGGCGCCGTGATCCGCGTCAGCAAGGACGCGAAAGACAACTGGATGATCACGCAAGTGCCGCTGGTAGCCGCTGCTTTCGTCTCGCTCGACGCCGACACGGGCGCCTATCATGCGATGGTGGGCGGCTTCGACTACAACCTGCAAAAGTTCAATCACGTCACGCAGGCGTGGCGCCAGCCCGGTTCGGCCATGAAGCCCTTCGTATATTCGGCGGCACTGGAAAAAGGCTTTTCACCAGCGACCCTGATCAATGACGTGCCCCTGGAACTGCCGGCCGGCGGCAAGATCTGGTCGCCGCAAAATGACGACTTCAAGTTCGACGGCCCGATCACCATGCGCTATGCGCTGGCGCAGTCGAAGAACGTGGCTTCGGTGCGCATACTGCGCGCGCTGGGGGTGCCCTACGCCCACGAGTTCATCGAAAAATTCGGTTTTGACCCGGCACGCCAGCCGAACAACCTGACCATGGCGCTCGGTACCGGTTCCGTCACGCCGGTGCAGATGGCCGGCGCCTACGCCCTGTTTGCCAATGGCGGCCACCAGGTCGAACCGTATCTGATTGACCGCATCGTCGACGCCAAGGGCGTGGTGCTGATGCAGACCAAGCCGCCGGCGCCCGGCGACGACAAGACCCTGGCACTCGATCCGCGCAACGCCTTTGTGATGGACAGCATGCTGCGCGAAGTGGCCCGTTCCGGTACCGGCGCGGGCGCCACCCGCAAACTGGGGCGCAACGATATCGCCGGCAAGACCGGCACCACCAGCGACGCCGTTGACGGCTGGTTCGCCGGCTACAGCGGCGGCATCGTGGCAGTCGCGTGGATGGGCTACGACGAACCGAAGTCGCTGGGCGGGCGCGAATTCGGCGCCACCCTGGCCATGCCGATCTGGATCGACTACATGCAGACGGCGCTGGCCACCCGGCCGCAAATCACGCGCGCCGTGCCGGCCGGCCTGAGCCAGGTCGATGGTGAGTGGATGTATGACGAATTCATCGACATGAATGGCGTCAAAACGCTGGACATGGACACCGAAACGCCGACCGACCCGGCGGCGGTGCCGGAGGCGCTGCCGGTGGAAACCACCAACTAGCCAGCAGCGTAAAACTGGGGTCAGTCGCTTCGCGATCGGAATAAGTCCCATTGGGACTTATTCCCCCGCCGGGTCTCGGCGACCCCGTCCGACCCCGGTATTTGCCATTGGGTCTGGTCAAGCTGCGACGCTCAAATATCCGCGCACCGTGCGCACCGTGCTGTCGGCAAAATCATCCACGCTGACCTTGGCCGCGCGGTACTTCCAGCGCTTGACATACCAGTCCTGGAACAGTGCCAGGCAATGCGAGGCCAGCATGGTGGGGTCGCCCTGCGGCTGTGGGCTGATTTCGGCGATGGTTTTGGCCAGCAAAGTCTGCACGTACAATTCGGACTGCTTGGCCATGCTGCGCTGCTCGACCTGCAGCACGCGCGAATCCATGTACACAAAATAAAACCACGGTTGCAGTATCTCGGACAAATAGATCGATGAGCGTATCATCGCCTCTAACCGGTCCAGCGGCGACGCCACATCGACAAACAACTGCGGCAACGCTTGCGTGGCGTGGCGCACCACGTCTTCGATCATTTCGGCCAATTGATCCTTGCCGGTGATATAGCCGTAAAGACCGCCCATCGACAGCCCGGTCTCGCGGCACAGGTCGCGCAAGCTCATGGCGCGAAAGCCCACGTCGTTGGCCAGCCTGAAGGTGGCGCCGAAGATGCGTTCCAGGTTTTCCAGCGCAGGCTTGCGGCGCTTGACGCCGATGCGGCCCGCATGGCGGTCGAGGATGTATTCCCAGATATTCACGCCATTCAAAGGCGTCATCTGCTGGAACTGTTCAAAGTTGAAATGGGTCGACAAGTGCATTCCCAAAAGACAGTGTAAAAACGGCGCCGCCGGGTACGGCAACCACGGCGGGGGTGCAAATCGGCCCTGATTATAGCCCAGCAAAATCGCGCTTGGTCTTTTCAATCTGACCACGCTGGTCAATCGCAACATCCCCGCAACAGCGCTGCTCGTCATATTGCACTGCAATATCGAATTGGCAAGCTATTGCGGCACGACGGTGCTACATTTAATAGACCGAGCGCTCGCTATATTAGCTGCCACACAGATGGCGGCAGATGGCGACGCCGGTACCGCTACGGCATCGACATTTCCCACTAAAAATAACGGAGACAAAATGAAGACCCGCTTCTGGCAATTGCTGTCCACCCTCGTCCTGGCCTGCTGCATTGGTCTGCCTGCCACCGCCAGCGCCGCCGGCTACACGCAAACCAAGTATCCCATCGTGCTGGTGCACGGCCTGTTCGGCTTCGACAAACTGGGGCCGGTCGAGTACTTTTACGGCATCCCCGCCGCCCTGCGCAGCGGCGGCGCAAATGTCTACCTGACCACGGTGTCGGCCGCCAACAGCACCGAAGTACGCGGCGAACAATTGCTGTCGCAGGTACGGCAAATCCTCGCCGTCACCGGCGCGGCCAAGGTCAACCTGATCGGCCACAGCCATGGCGGCCCCACGGCGCGCTACGTGGCCTCCGTGCGGCCCGACCTGGTGGCCTCGGTGACCAGCGTGGCGGGCGTCAACAAGGGCTCGAAAGTGGCCGACATCCTGGCCGGCACGATACCCAATACCAGTGGCGCGCTCGGTAACGCCCTCGCCTCGCTGATCGGCATCATCTCCGGCAACAAAGGTCTGCCGCAAAACGCGGGCGCCGCGCTGGCCTCGCTGTCGACCAGCGGTTCGCTGGCCTTCAATACCCGCCATCCGCAAGGTGTACCAACAACCGCCTGCGGCGAAGGCGCCTACCAGGAACGCGGCGTGTACTATTTTTCGTGGAGCGGCGCCCAGCCCTATACCAATGCGCTCGACGCAGGCGACCCGGCACTGGCAGCCGTCAGCCTGGCCTTTGGCAGCGACAAGAATGACGGCCTGGTCGGCAGCTGCTCCAGCCACCTGGGCAAGGTGATCCGCGACGACTACGCCATGAACCACCTCGACGAGGTCAACCAGTTCATCGGCATTGTCAACCTGTTCGAAACGTCGCCGGTCACCGTGTTCCGCCAGCAGGCCAACCGCCTGCAGGGCCTCGGCCTGTAAGGAGGCGGCCATGCGCTTGCACACGACCCTGATCGCGGCCGGCGCACTGGCCGCGCTGGCGCTGTACTGGACGCAGGCGCCGGGCGAAGCGCCGGCGCCACCACCCCAAGATCCCGACCTGTTTGCGTTCGTGCGTTCGATGGAGGGCACGCGGCCCGATGGTAACCTGACGGTCTCCGCCGGTGAAACGCTGAAAGTCGACGCGGAGCTGGGCCACCTGTTCGACTACTATCTGGCGGGCCTGGGCGAAAAACCACTGGAGGCCATACGCAGCCAGATCGAGCTGGAGCTGGAGCGGCGCCTGCCGCCGGGGCCGGCGCGCGAAGCGAAGCGCCTGCTGGCGGCCTACTTGTCTTACAAACAGGCACTGGTGCTGACCGAACAGGCACTGCCGTCATCTGCCGACGCGCTGCAGGCGGCCAGCGCACGCCTGCAGGCGATGCGCGCACTGCGGCCGGCTTACTTTACGGAGCAGGAAAGTGCCGGCCTGTTCGGCGCACTGGACGCCCGCGATGACGACGCCCTGGCGCGCATGGTGGTATTGCAAGACAGCACGCTGGGCGACGCGGAGCAGCAGCGCAGGCTGGCCGCGCTCGACGCCGCGCTGTCACCTGCACAGCGTCTCGAACGCGACGCGCCGCTGCAAGTCAGCGCGCTCGACGCTTCGGTACGCGCCTTGCGCGCGCAGGGCGGCGGCGACAATGAGGTGTACCAGCTGCGCGCCGCCACCTTCAGCCCGGAAGCGGCCGCGCGGCTGGCCGAACTCGATCGCGAGGAAGCGCACTGGCAGCAGCGCATTATGGCCTGGAAAGCGCAAAAGGCGGCACTGGGCGCGCAGGATGCGGCACAGCTGGCGCAACTGGCTGCCACCCTGTTTTCGCCGGAAGAGCAGCGGCGCCTCGGCGCCTACGAGTAGGCAAGCGCTTAGAACTCTTCCCAGTCATCGTTCGCGGGCTTGCCGTAGCCGGTGGCAGGCGCTGCTTTCAATGCTGCGCGTGGTGCGGTGGAGTGATTTGCGGCACGGATGGCGGGACGCTTCGGGGTAGCCGCTTTGCGCGGCGCCGCAGGCGCTTGCACCTGCACGCCATCGAGCCGGAACACACTGACCACCTCCGACAATTTTCCGGCCTGTTCCTGCAGCGATTCGGCCGCTGCTGCGGCTTCTTCCACCAGTGCCGCATTCTGCTGCGTCACCTGGTCCATCTGACTGATGGCCTGGTTGATCTGGTCGATGCCCGAGCTTTGCTCCTGCGTGGCCAGGCTGATCTCGGCCATGGTGCCGCCAGCTTCTGCCACCAGCTTGCCGCCAGCTTGCCGCCAGCATCAACGGCCTCGACCGATTCGCCGATCAGCGTCTTGATTTCCTTCGCCGCCTGGCTTGAGCGTTGCGCCAGGTTGCGCACCTCGGTGGCGACTACCGCAAAGCCGCGCCCCTGCTCGCCGGCACCCGCAGCCTCCACGGCCGCGATGATGGGCCGCGTGATGGCGCGCGTGATCAAGGCGGCGCCAGCCTTGACACTGGCGTCGGCGATCTGCTTGTTGAGCGCAATGACCTGGTTCAGCGAGGCTTCTGCCTTGGCGAACAGATCGTGCGAAGCACCGTACTGCTGGTAAAAACTGACAAACAGCTCCAAATGCCTGCGGGCAGAACCATACTTGACGCAAAACAACTTTTAATAGTTGCTTGTGGTGTAACAGAAACAAAAGTGCACCGGCCCGGCGCAAAAATGAAATCCCATCACTATTTTCCCGGGTATCGATAGCTGGTCGCGCAATTGATATTCGTCTAAGATGGACGACAAGACCACAGCGGAACTACCATGGCTTATCTAATCGAACAAAAACTGGTGATCGGCGTCGCTTCAAGTGCGCTGTTCGACCTGTCCGAATCGCACCAGGTCTACCTGGACAGCGGCCCCGAGGAATACCGCAAATACCAGGAAACCCACCTCGACACCGTGCTGGGGCGCGGCGTGGCGTTTCCTTTCATCCGGCGTTTTTTGAATATCAACAAGCACCATCCGCACGAGGCGCCGGTGGAAGTGGTGCTGTTTTCACGCAATTCGCCGGAAACCGGGTTGCGCGTGATGCACTCGATCGCCCACTATGGACTCGATATTTCGCGCGCTGCCTTCATGACCGGCAAGTCGCCCTACCCTTACCTGCCGGCGTTCAACGCCTCGCTCTTCCTGAGCGCGAATGAAGACGATGTGCGCGGCGCGCTGGCCTGCAATTTTCCTGCCGGCCTGGTGCTGCCGTCGCGCACCGAAGACGACGAGGCCGACGACGAACTGCGCGTGGCCTTCGACTTCGATGGCGTGATCGCCGACGACGAGGCCGAAACCGTCTTCAAGCGTAATAACGACGTCGACGAATTCCATGCCCATGAAACCCTGAACGTCGGCACGCCGCACCGTCCCGGGCCGCTGGCCGATCTGTTCCAGAAACTGGCCGCCATGCAGCGGCTGGAGGAACGCGCGCAAAAACGCGATCCGGCCTACAGGAAGATCCTGCGTATCGCCATTATCACGGCGCGCAACGCGCCCTCGCACGAACGGGTGGTCACCACCCTGAAAAGCTGGGGCGTCGCCGCCGACGAAACGTTTTTCCTCGGCGGCATGGACAAGTCGCGCGTGCTGGCCGTGTTCAGGCCGCATATCTTTTTCGATGACCAGTTGAGCCATTTAAAATCAGCAGGGGGCACGATACCGATGGTGCACGTGCCGTTCGGCATCGCCAATGTACGCACGGGCGATGGTCTATAATCGTGCCTGCCGCGCCTTGATGAAAGGCGCCGCGCACAATACAGCCTTTCCTGTCAACTGCTTCTGTCACCAGTATCATCGCCTGCATGTCCTCAGCCCTGAAAAAATCGCTCCCCAAGCCCGGCAACCGCTACGCGCTGCCCGCCCTGTATGGTTCATCCGACGCCTATGCGCTGGCACTGGCCGCGCTGGAACTGAAGTCGCGCGGCCAGATGCTGGCGGTGGTGGTGGCGCAGGCCAGCGATGGCCAGCGCCTGCTCGATGAAATACCGTGGTTCGGCGGCAAGGAGCTGCGCTGCCATCTGCTGCCGGACTGGGAAACCCTGCCCTACGACGCCTTCTCGCCGCACCAGGACTTGGTCTCCGAACGCCTGGCCACCCTGCACGAAATCCGCAGCCGCCAGTGCGACGTGCTGATCGTGCCGGCCACCACCGCGCTGGTGCGCCTGGCGCCGCCGTCGTTCCTGGCCGCCTACACCTTCTTTTTCAAGAAGGGTGAAAAGCTGGACGAAGCGCGCCTGAAGTCGCAGCTGACGCTGGCCGGTTACAGCCATGTATCGCAGGTGATGTCGCCCGGTGAATACTCGGTGCGCGGCGGCCTGCTCGATCTGTTCCCGATGGGCTCCGCCCTGCCCTACCGGCTCGACCTGTTCGGCGACACCATCGAAACCATCCGCACGTTTGATGCCGATACCCAGCGCTCGCTTTACCCGGTGCACGAAGTACGCCTGCTGCCAGGCCGTGAATTTCCGATGGATGAAGCGGCGCGCACCACCTTCCGCAGCCGCTGGCGCGAACAGTTCGAAGGCGACCCTTCGCGCTCGGTCGTGTACAAGGACATCAGCAGCGGCATCGCCTCGGCCGGCATCGAATACTATCTGCCGCTGTTTTTCGAGCAGACCGCCACCCTGTTCGACTACCTGCCGCCCGACGCCTCGCTGGCCCTGGTGGGCGAGATCGACGAGGGCATCAAACGCTTCTGGACCGACACGCAGTCGCGCTACCGCTTCCTGAAGGCCGACCGCGAACGTCCTATCCTGCCGCCCGAGTCGCTGTTTCTGAGCGACGAGCAATTCTTTGCACTGGCCAAGCCCCATGCACGGCTGGCGATTGCCAAGTCGAGCGATGCGCTGGCGTCCGAACTGTCGGCGCCGCTGCCCAATATTGCCGTCAACCGCCGCGCCGACGATCCGCTGGCCAATCTGCGCAGCTTCTTGCTGCAGCCGGGCCGCAGGGTGATGGTGTGTGCCGAATCGAACGGCCGGCGCGAAACCTTGCAACAGTACTTTGCCGAATACGACCTTCACCTGACGCCGGTCGAAGGCAGCGACGGCTTCCTGCAATCAAGCGCCAAGCTGATGCTGGGCGTGGCGCCGCTGCATGCGGGCTTCGAGCTGTACACGGACGAAGGCAACCTGGCGTTCATTACCGAGACCGAGCTGTATGCGGGCTCGGGCCGGCGCGTAGGCAAGAAAAAGCAGGAAGGCGTGACGCAGGTCGAATCGATGGTGCGCGACCTGTCGGAGCTGAAAATCGGCGACCCGGTGGTGCACATCAACCATGGCATCGGGCGCTATATGGGCCTGACCAGCATGGACCTGGGCGAAGGCGAAACCGAGTTTTTGCACCTCGAATACGCGAAAGACACCAAGCTGTACGTGCCGGTGTCGCAGCTACATGTGATCTCGCGCTATTCGGGCGCCTCGCCCGAAGACGCACCGTTGCACTCGCTCGGTTCGGGCCAGTGGGAAAAAGCCAAGAGACGCGCTGCAGACCAGGTGCGCGACACGGCCGCCGAACTGCTCAACCTGTATGCGCGCCGCGCGCTGCGCCAGGGCCACGCCTTCGAGTATTCCTCGCACGACTACGAGCGCTTTGCCGACAGCTTCGGCTTCGATGAAACGCCGGACCAGGCCGAAGCGATTCACAACGTGATCAAGGACATGACGTCCGGCAAACCGATGGACCGCCTGGTGTGTGGCGACGTCGGCTTCGGCAAGACCGAAGTGGCATTGCGCGCGGCCTTTATCGCCGTCATGGGCGGCAAGCAGGTGGCCATCCTGGCACCGACCACGCTGCTGGCCGAGCAGCATGCGCAGACCTTTGCCGACCGCTTTGCCGACTGGCCGGTGCGCATTGCCGAGCTGTCGCGTTTTCGCAGCGGCAAGGAGATCACGCAAGCCTTCAAGGGCATGGCAGACGGCACGCTCGATATCGTTATCGGCACCCATAAATTGCTGTCCGACGACGTGAAATTCACGCGTCTGGGGCTGGTCATCATCGACGAGGAACATCGGTTTGGCGTGCGCCAGAAGGAAGCACTGAAAGCGCTGCGCGCCGAAGTCGATGTGCTGACGCTGACGGCCACGCCGATTCCACGCACGCTGGGCATGGCGCTGGAAGGCTTGCGCGACTTTTCGATTATCGCCACCGCGCCGCAAAAGCGCCTGGCGATCAAAACTTTTGTGCGCAGCGAAGGCGAAGCGATTATCCGCGAAGCGTGCTTGCGCGAACTGAAACGCGGCGGCCAGATCTACTTCCTGCACAACGAAGTGGAAACCATCCAGAACCGCCTGGCGATGCTGACCGAACTGCTGCCCGAGGCGCGCATCGCAGTGGCGCACGGGCAGATGCACGAGCGCGACCTGGAAAAAGTCATGCGCGATTTCGTCGCCCAGCGCTTCAATATTTTGCTGTGCACCACCATCATCGAGACCGGCATCGACGTGCCGACCGCGAACACCATCATCATGCACCGCGCCGACAAGTTCGGCCTGGCGCAGCTGCACCAGCTGCGCGGCCGCGTCGGCCGCTCGCACCACCAGGCCTATGCCTATTTGCTGGTGCACGATGTGCAGGGCCTGACCAAGCTGGCGCAGCGCCGCCTGGACGCGATCCAGCAGATGGAAGAACTGGGCAGCGGCTTTTACCTGGCCATGCACGACCTGGAAATTCGCGGCGCCGGCGAAGTGCTGGGCGAAAGCCAGTCTGGCGAGATGACGGAAATCGGCTTCCAGCTGTATTCGGACATGCTCAACGAAGCGGTGCGCTCTTTGAAAGCTGGCAAGGAGCCGGACCTGGCCGCGCCACTCGCCTCGACCACGGAGATCAACCTGCATGTGCCGGCGCTGCTGCCGGCCGACTTCTGCGGCGACGTGCACGAACGCCTGTCGATCTACAAGCGCCTGGCCAACTGCGCCACGCAGGACAAGATCGACGATATCCAGGAAGAGCTGATCGACCGCTTCGGCAAGCTGCCCGACCCGGTGAAAGCGCTGATCGAAACGCACCGCCTGCGCATCGCTGCAAAAACCGTCGGCATCATCAAGATCGACGTACATGGAGAAGCAGCCACGGTGCAATTCATGGCCAAGCCGCCGATCGATCCGATGCGCATCATCGAACTGATACAGAAAAACCGGCATATCAAGCTGCATGGCCAGGACAAGCTCAAAATCAGCGCCGCCATGCCCGACCTGGCCGCGCGCGTGATGCAAATCAAGACCACCATCAAGCAATTGACCGTTTAGACTTTTACCGCAGGCTACCATGACCAATACCTCTTCCATGACCATGAATCTGATACTGCAGGGCGTCGACGGCGACCCGGCACGCCTGGAGCGCATCGCCGCGCTGGCCGCGCCGACCAGTATCACGCGCCTGGGGCCCTATGCGCTGCGCTGCGAAAAAATCAGCTACTCCAAAGCACTGCTGCCGACCATCGAGGTGGCGGCGCAGGCGGCCCAGCTGGACGCCACCTATCTGATGGGGCATCGCACGCTGAGCGAATTCAAGCTCGTCGCGATGGACATGGATTCGACCTTGATCACCATTGAGTGCATCGATGAAATCGCCGACATGCAGGGGTTGAAACCGCAGGTGGCGGCGATCACCGAAGCGGCCATGCGCGGCGAACTCGATTTTGCCGCCAGCCTGACGCAGCGCGTGGCGCTGCTCGAAGGCCTGGACGCCTCGGCCCTGCAGCGCGTCTATGACGAGCGTTTGAAACTGTCGCCGGGCGCCGAAAAAATGCTGGCGGCCGTCAAAGCAGCCGGCCTGAAAACCTTGCTGGTATCGGGCGGCTTCACCTTCTTCACCGATCGCCTGAAGGAACGCATGGGCCTGGACTACACGCACGCCAACGAGCTCGAAATCGTCGACGGCAAGCTGACCGGCAAGGTGTTGGGCCGCATCGTCGACGCCGTGGAAAAGCAGCGCACCGTGGAGCGTGTATGCGAGGAACTGGGCATTTCGCCATCGCAGGCCATCGTCATGGGCGACGGCGCCAACGACCTGAAAATGATGGGCATCGCCGGCATGTCGGTGGCCTTCCGCGCCAAGCCCGTGGTGCGCGCCCAGGCCGACGTGGCGCTCAATTTTGTCGGCCTCGACGGCATCCTGAACGTGCTGTCCTGATTATTTCGCCAGCCTGAAAAATTCGCGGATGCGCTCGAGCATCCCAGGCGACTGCGGCGCGTCGGCCGGCAGGCCCGCCGGGCGCAGCAAGGCGTCCTGGTTGACGCTGCGTCGCTGGTCGATCAGTTCGGCAATACGTTCCACCAGTTTCGGGTTGCGCGCGAAAATGCCGGCCATGGTGTGCTTGGTCACTTCCAGGGTCAGGCAGGCGGTGCGGCCACGTACATGGGCCGAGCGCGGTGCCCCGGTAAACAGCGACATCTCGCCGAAACAGTCGCCGGGCCATAGTCGCGCCACGTCAAGCGGGCCGTGTGGGCCATCGATGACGACATCGAAACTGCCCTCCAGCACCACGAACATGGTTTCCCCGGGGTCGCCGGCGTTCAGCAGCGTCTGCCCGGCGCCCGTATGCACCGTCACCGTTTCGGCCGCGATCACGGCCAGCTCCTGCGGCGACAGCACCGCCAGGTAAGGCGCGCTGGCCAGCACGCTGACGCGCACCTCGGGCCGTTCGATGACATGCCGGCCATCACCGCCATGGCGGCGCCATTCAACCTGCCGGGGGCTGGCGAGCGGCACGCCGGCCGCACGCAGGAATTGGGCGCCATATTGCAGCGCCACGTGGCTGTGGGTGCCGGGCGACCTGGCGCCCACCTCGACGAAATACACCAGGCGGTAGGTCACCAGGCCGTCTTTCAGCGCCGCGACCTGCACATACGGCGCCGGCAGGGCAGCCAGCATGCCGTCCTGCACCGCGCGCGCCAGAGCGTTATCGAGGATGGCCAGGATGCGCGCCGTATCGTGGTCGGCATCGAGTTCCAGCACGCACTCGTATTTGGACAAGGGACTTGGGCGCGAGCGATTGGTCACCATCACGCCGGCAAATTCGCCATTCGGTATCAGTACCAGGTTGTCGGCGCGGTCGGCCAACACCACGGTGCGCCATGCAAAATCGAGCACCTTGCCTGACAGGTCGCGGCCACGATATTGCAGGTCGACCCAGTCGCCGACGCCGATCGACGCGTCGAGGTGCAGAGCGATACCTGAAAACACGTCGGCCACAAGGCCGCGCAGGCCGAAACCGAGTATCAGGCCAATCACCCCGGACGCGCCCAGCATGGCCGTCATCGACAGGCCGAAGACCTGGTTCAATATGCCGCAAAAAGACAGCGCATAAATCAAAAAGGTGACGATCTGCAGCGCCAGCCGCGGCACGCGCATGTCGAGGGTGCGACCGCGTGCGGCTAACGCCCACATAAGGTGGTCCAGCAGCATCGCCAGCAGCAGCAACTGCAGCAGCGGTATGCCATCACCGACAAGCAGACCAGCCGCCTCGCGACCGTCGGCCAGCCAGCCGAGCGGCCCACCCAATATTTCCAGCGATGCGAAAGCCAGCAAGATGCCGGCCACGGCCAGCAACGCACTCCTCGTCCAATACTTGTTCATCATGCCCCGTCATTCAAAATCGATGGCATCACTGCCCCAGTATGCATCTTGACGTCCGATTGTGACGCCAGCGTGACAATTGCATGCACGCGCGCGCCTGGCCGCATATTTTTGCTATATTGCAAATAAGTGAACATCTTGCTTGCCAACCTGAAAGAAGACGCGATGCCGACACCCCTGCCAACCGAGATCGAACGCCACCTGACGCTGTTTGTCAACGCCGCGCAAAACGCCTTCGGTTCCGACCTTTCCTGCGCCGTGCTGTTCGGTTCGGCCGCCGATGGCCAGTTACGCGCCACCTCGGACGTCAATCTGCTGTTGCTGCTGAAGCGATTTTCCACTGAATCGGCTGACAAACTGCGCGGCACATTGCGTATGGCGAACGCCGCCATCGAACTGCAGGTGATGTTCCTGCTCGATAGTGAACTGGACGACGCGGCCGAGGCATTCGCCGTCAAATTTGCCGATATCATCGCACGCCACAAAGTGCTGTTCGGACAGGATCCATTTGCCCGCTTGCACACCAATCGCGACGCCCTGCTCAGGCGCGTGCGCCAGGTGCTGCTGAACCAGCAACTGCGCATGCGCGAACGCTATCTGCTGGTAAGCATCAATGAAGAACAACTGGCCGACGTCATCGCCGATGCGGCAGCCCCGTTGCGCGCGGCTGCCGCCTCGCTGGCGCAACTGAGCGGCAAGGCGCCGCTGCCGGGCAAGCAGGCGCTGGAAGCATTTGTCGACAGCCTGAACCAGCCCGCACTGCAGACGGCCTTGCAGGCCATGTCGAACGCGCGCGAAACGGCGCATCTGGCACCGGGAATGGCAATGCCCGCGTTCAGGGGCCTGATGGACATTACCGCACAACTGCGCGACCATGCGGAGCAGTTGCGGTGACAGGCGCCAATCCGTTTTACTGGACCGGCCCGTGGTTCCTGGCGGCCTACCTGGTATTGGGCCTGATCGTCTATTACGGCGTGCGCGAGCTGCTGCTGCGCCAGGAATTGCGCAATCCGCATGCGCAATTGTCGCTGGCCGAGGACCCTTACTGCATCGCGTTCCTGCGTGGCGGCGCGCTCGAAGCGGTAAAAATTGCCGCCATCGTGCTGGTTGACCGCGGCCTGCTGCGCGCCGATGGGCCGCTGCTCGAGACAACCAGCGCCGACAGCCTGCGCTTTGCCAGCCATGACATCGAACGCGATGTACTGCGGCTGTACCTGGGCCGTCAGGCCCACAGCAAGGAGCTGGAGGTGCAAGCCGACGATTTCCCGTCATGCCGGGCGTATTTGCGCACATTGACAGAGCAGCAATTGCTGGTCGGTGCGCCACTGATGCGCCGGCGTGCAAGAGCCACCTGGGTCGCCCATTACCTGCTGCTGACTGTCGCCCTTGTCAAAGCCATCATCGCGGTGAGCACCGGGCATTACAACCTGCTGTTCCTGGCGATCCTGACGGCGGTATTTTTGCTGAAACTGCGCGGCCTGCGCACCACCTCCAGCAGTGCGGCCGCGCAGCGCCTGATCAGTGACCTGCGCATGCTGTTCAGCCGCCTGAACGTGCGCTCGTCGCGCCTGCAGGCAGGCAACGGCAGCGCGGACATGGCGCTGCTGGCCGCCATTTTCGGCATCGGCGCGCTGCCGCTGTCCGTCTACGCGTATGTGGCCGAGATGTACCCGCTGCCGCGCCAGAGTTACAGCGGCGATTCGTCGTCCGGCGGCTCGGGCGACTCGTCCTCCGGCGGTGACGGCGGCGGCGACAGCGGTGGTTCGTCCTGCGGCAGCGGCTGCGGTGGTTGCGGCGGCGGCGGTTGTGGCAGCTGATCGCGTCGGCCTGGGCTGGCGTGGCGAACTGGCTGCCGGCATCCTGTCCAACCTGGCGCAGATCGATGTGCTGGAAGTGATCGCCGACGATTATTACCGTGCCTCGCGCGCCAGCATGGATGCGCTTTGCAGCCTGGCGCGCCAGGTGCCTGTCAGTCTGCACGGTGTCGGCATGGGACTGGCGTCAACCATCGCGGCCGAGCCGCGCCGGCTGCACGCGATGGCGCGCCTGATGAAACTTGTACAGGCAGAATCGTGGTCCGAACACCTGAGCTTTGTACGCGCCGGCGGGGTCGAGATCGGCCACCTGGCCGCGCCGCCACGCACGCCGGAAACTGTGGCCGGCACCCTGGCCAATATCGCGCTGGCCAGCCGCATCGTTGGCAGCACGCCACTGATGGAAAATATCGCCACCCTGGTCAAACCGCCGGCCAGCACCCTGGACGAAGCCGAATGGCTGGCGCAGATCATCGACGGTGCGCAAGTGCCGCTGCTGCTCGACCTGCACAATCTGTATGCAAACGCCGTCAACAGTGGCCAGGACCCGCAAGCGCTGCTGCTGCGCTTGCCTTTGACCAGGGTCGGTGCCGTGCACCTCAGTGGCGGCCACTGGATAGACGAACCCGGGGGCACCGGCCGGCGCCTGCTGGACGACCATCTGCACGACGTACCCGCCGAAGTCTTCGATCTGTTGACCGTGCTGGCGCGCCAGGCGCCGCAAGCGCTGACGGTGATCCTTGAACGCGATGGCAATTACCCGTCTTTCGAGCATGTGCTCGATCAGCTGGCACTGGCGCGCGCCGCCCTGCGGGCAGGCAGAGCGGCATGAGTTCCGCGGGCCTCGAAGCGTACCTGGCCGTGCTGTACACCGACGACGCCAAACGCCACGCCTTTTTGCAGGCGCCGCATGCGCAGGCGCTGCTGCATGGCTTGTCACCGCAGGAGGCGGACGCGATGGCGGAAATCGACCGCATCGGCCTGCAGATGGCGGCCGCCAGTTTTCAGCACAAGCGCGATGCGCATGGCGCACACGCCAAGCCACGGCAAGGCTGGTGGCGCCGCTTGCTGGGCCGCTGGCACTACTGATTACAACTGCCACATGCGCAGCGGCAGCAGCCCCCACCAGGCAAGCACCAGCAGCAATTGCAGCGCCGCCAGCAACCCTATCCAGTCCAGCTTTTCCACCGTGCCGGTACCGCGCGTGCGCCAGCAGCGGGCCAGGCCATAAGCCATCGCCAGCGGCAGCGCGCCCGTCGCGATGGCCGCCAGCACGCTGGCAAACGTCACGTCGCCGAGGCGCATGAAAGACTGAAAATAGAAAAACGGCAACGGCAGCAACAGCGCCAGCAGCGACAGCAAGGGCGCGAACAGATGATCCTTGCGATCCAGCTTGCGACCGGCGGCGCGCCACAAACCCACCAGCAGCACGTACAGCAAACCGATTACGCCCAGCGCCAGGCTACCCCACAACACCAGCATGCGCAGCATCGACGCGCGTTCGTAGCTGTGCAGGCCATCGCTGAGCACATGGCGGCCATCGACCTGCAGCAGCACATGCGAGGGCGCGCTGCGGTCGCTGGCGCGAAACAAAAAGCCGCCCACCGGTTCGAGTTCCTTTGGCTCACCCTGGAACGGGATCAGGAACAGCGAATCGCCATCCCATTTCACGCGCACGAAACCGAACACCGCGTCCAGCCAGGCCATGCTGGCCATCGGGCTCGGTGCCGGTACATACACGCCCTGCCAGTTTTCCACCGTCGGCGCTGGCTGGCCGTGCGCGGCCGGCGGGCGCAGCGGCAGCTCCAGGTCGCGCATCAGCAGGCGGTTGAAACGTTCATAGTCGGCGCTTTCGGCGTCGGTATTGAAGCCGATAAAGAACGCGCTTTTCTGCTCGGGATAAATGCACAGCATGGCGCGAAAGCCGGCCGTGGTGCCGGGGTGGCACTCGCCGACCACATTGTGGCGGTCGCGCACGGCCAGCGCCAGGCCGTGGCCGATATCGAGCCCCGCTTGCGACGCTTCGGTGCCGTTTGGCCGCGACAGCATCTGCATCAGGGCCGGTGCGATGAAAGGCGCACCCTGCGCGCTGCCGTCTCCCAGCAGGAATTGCGCCAGCTTGGCCATGTCGTGCGCGGTAGTGGTCAGCTGGCCGGCCGGGCGCAAGTACATCGGTGTGGCTGCATGCGTGGCGCCGTGCTCGAAGTGGCCCATGGCCAGGCGATCATCAAGCCCGGCGCCGCTTTGCGTGACAAAGGCAAAGGTGCTGTCGCGCATGCCCAACGGCGCCAGTACCTGCGCATCAAGGTAGCGCTCATACGGCTGGCCGGTGATTTTTTCAATCACCATGCCAAGGATGCCATAGCCCATGTTTGAGTACGCATAACGGCTGCCCGGGCGGTCGCGCACGCGCAGCAGGCCGCCGCCGCCCTGGAAGGCTTGCGCCAAAGGCGTGTCAAACGCAGCATTGCTGCTGAAGGCCTGCCAGAAGCGTACATTGTCCAGCCCCGAGGTATGGTCGAGCAAATGGCGGATGCGTACCGGATCGCTGCCCTGCCAGGGATTCTTGAGCTTGAGCTCGGGCAATATCTGCACCAAAGGCGTATCGAGCGCCAGCTTGTTTTCCGTCACCAGGCGCAGCACGCCCAGCGCCAGTCCGACCTTGGCCACCGAGCCCACTTGCACCCTGGTGTCGGCCCGCATGGCGGCCTTGCTGGCGGCATTCTTGAGGCCGGCGGCACCGGTGCTGATGGCACCATCTTCGCGTACCTCGCTCCACACGGCGCCGGCCAGGCCCTCTTCCTGCAAACTGGCAGCCACATCGCCGGCCAGGGTACTACCTGCGGCATGGGCCGAATACGCCACAGCAGACAGCAGCAGCGCCTGGCAAGCGCGGCGCAGACAGCGCCCCACGGCGATTAACTTGTTTGTATATTGCACTGATAGCACTCTCTTTCTGCGCTTGGCGACCACCCGGGTCAATTTAGCTTGCTACAATCAAAACCTTTGCAAGCGAGGAGTACACATGTCACAACAACTTATTCTGGATAACAATGTCCAACAGGCAAAGAACCTGGCCTGGTGGTTGTACCTGGTGCATGGCGCCAGCTTCGTGTTTTCGCTGGGCGCCTTGTCCTTCATTCCACTGATCGTCAATTACCTGAAGCGAGGCGAGTCGGCCGGCACTTTTGTCCACAGCCATCACAGCTGGCAGATCCGCTCGTTCTGGTGGTACGTGTTCTGGGTCGTCGTCGGCGCCATCCTGTGGATCACCCTGATCGGCATCCCGGTGGCAGTGCTGGTGTGGGGCCTGGCCTGGTTATGGAAAGCCTACCGGCTGGTGCGCGGCTTTATCGACCTGAACAACAATAGTCCGATGCCGTAATCCTCTGCGCGGCAGGCCAGCCGGCCTGCCGACTTCTACATCGCGGCAAACGCCTGTTCGATATCGGCCATCAAATCCTGCGGCGCTTCCAGCCCCACATTGAAGCGTACCAACTGCCCGCCCTGCTGCCAGTCTTTGCGCATGGCTGCGATGCGATACGGCATCACCAGGCTATTGGCACCACCCCAGCTGTAGCCGATCTTGAACAGTTTCAAGGCGTCGACAAAGCGGTCGGTCTGCTGTTCCGTATAGCTGGCGTCGAACAGCACGGAAAACAAGCCACCGGCGCCCGTAAAGTCGCGTTGCCAAATGGCATGGCCCGGGCAATCCTCGAATGCCGGGTGCAGCACGGTGGCAATTTCGGCGCGATCCCTGAGCCAGCCGGCTACCGTGCGCGCGCCCGCATCGTGTGCATCGAAACGCAGCTTCATGGTCGGCAGGCCACGCAGCACCAGGTAGGCGTCATCGGCCCCCACGCCCATGCCCAGGCGCATATGGGCCAGCGCCAGCCGTTCGTGCAGGGCGCGGTCGCGCGTGATCACGGCGCCCATCAGCACGTCCGAGCCGCCGGACTGGTATTTGGTCAGCGCCTGCATCACGATGTCAACGCCATGGTCAAAACCACGCAGTGCCAGGCCCGCCGACCAGGTATTATCCAGCGCGACCAGCACGCCGCGCGCATGGGCTGCGGCGCAAATGGCCGGCAGGTCCGGCACTTCCATGGTCACGGAACCTGGCGCCTCCGTCCAGATCAGCCTGGTGTTCGGCTGTATCAGGTCGGCTATGCCGGCGCCGACCAGCGGATCGTAATAGCGCGCCGTGATGCCGAAATCCTGCGACAGCCAGCGTCCCAGTTCGCTATTCGGGTAATACACGTTTTCCGGCAGCAGCACGTCGTCGCCGCTTTTCAGCAGGGCGAAGTCGGCCATGGCGATCGCCGCCAGGCCGGACGGCGCCAGCAGGCAAAAATTGCCACCGTCAATGTCGGCCAGCCGCGCTTCCAGCGTAAAGGTGGTGGGCGTGCCGTGCAAGCCATAGGTATAGGCGCTCTTGTCCTTCCAGTCGCCCGAACGCATGGCCGCCACATCCTTGAACAGCACGGTCGACGCATGGTGGATGGCGTTGGGAAAGGCTGCAAAGCCTGGTGGCGCCTGGTAGTCGCTGTGGATCAGCGCTGTTTGCACGGATTTTTTTGTCGTCATGGCATGGGCATTAAAAAAGGCGGACCGCAGTATTGCTGGTCCGCCTTGATTGTAAGGGCTACCGCCCTTGCTCGCCGTACGGCTGTTACATCTGCTTACTCGGCAGCGCCCCACAGGTCGTGCGCGTCGGCGGAGGTGATTTTCACATCAACAAACTGGCCAACGGCCAGCTTGCGGTGCGGTTCATACGGCGGCTTGACATACACCACGCCATCGATTTCCGGCGCATCGGCGCTGGAGCGGCCCACGCCGCCGGTGCGGGTGACTTCGTCGATCAACACGCGCACGGTCTTGCCGACCTTGGCCTGCAGGCGTTTTTTCGAAATTTCTTCCTGCAGCAGCATCACGCGGCCACGACGCTCTTCGCGCAGCTCTTCCGGTACCGGATTGGCGATCTCGTTGGCGGTCGCGCCTTCCACCGGCGAGTAAGCGAAACAACCCAGGCGGTCGATCTGCGCTTCCTTGAGGAAGTCCAGCAGGTATTCGAATTCCGCTTCCGTTTCGCCCGGGAAACCGGCGATAAAGGTCGAGCGGATGGTCAGGTCCGGGTTAATGGCGCGCCAGGCCTGGATGCGGTCCAGGTTTTTCTCGCCGCTGGCCGGGCGCTTCATGCGCTTCAACACATCGGGATGGGCGTGCTGCATCGGAATGTCGAGGTAAGGCAGGATGTGGCCGCCGCTCATCATCGGGATGATCTGGTCCACGTGCGGGTAAGGATAGACATAGTGCAAGCGCACCCAGGCGCCGTAGGACTTGGCCAGTTCGCCCAGCGCTTCGGTCAGCTGCGTCATATGGGTTTTCACCGGACGGCCATTCCAGAAACCGGAGCGGAATTTTACGTCCACGCCATAGGCAGAGGTATCCTGCGAAATCACCAGCAATTCCTTGACGCCGGCCTTGAACAGGTTTTCCGCTTCGATCATCAGCTCGCCGATCGGGCGCGATACCAGGTCGCCGCGCATCGATGGAATAATGCAGAAGCTGCAACGGTGATTGCAGCCTTCGGAAATTTTCAGGTAGGCGTAGTGTTTCGGCGTCAGCTTGACGCCTTGCGGCGGCACCAGGTCGAGGAAAGGCGCGTGCGGCTTCGGCAGGTACAAGTGCACCGAATCCATCACTTCGGCCAACGCATGCGGGCCCGTTACGGACAGCACTTTCGGGTGCACCTTCATGATGATGTCGTCGCCGGCAGCATCTTTCTTGGCGCCCAGGCAACCGGTCACAATCACCTTGCCGTTCTCAGCCAGCGCTTCACCGATGGCGTCGAGCGACTCTTGCACGGCGGCATCGATAAAACCACAGGTATTGACGATCACCAGATCGGCGCCGGCATAGGATTTCGCCGTTTCGTAGCCTTCGGCACGCAGTTGGGTCAGGATTTGTTCGGAATCGACCAGCGCTTTCGGGCAGCCGAGCGAGACAAAGCCCACTTTCGGCGCCACACCTGGCATGGCCTGCATGGCCTCTGGCTTGGCGGAAGGAACAGCAATACGGTGAATTTCAGACATAGTTAGCAGCTGGGAAATGGTGAGGCGAATCGGCTATTGTACCCCGAGCCGCCCCCTGCCTGCACAACTATGCTGCGAATACAACTGCCAGGCGGCGCAAACCGCACTGAGCAGTGTTAATTTGCTTACTTCTTGTCCGCAGGTGGCACCACTGGTGGCACGAACGGAAAGGCGCCGAACAGGCTTTTGCTCTGATTCTGCATTTGCTCTTGCATCTGCACGAACAGGCTTTTGCTCTGGTCGATATAGTTGTTCATCATGCCTTGCATCATGGGGCCCTGCACGTTCATGAACTGCGTCCACATTTCAGGGCTGAACGGCTTGCCTTCGAAGCTGCCGGCCGAGGTGCCCGTGAACTTGTGCTGGATATCGGTGAACGCCTGCACGTTCTTTTCCAGGTAGGAACCCATCATGCCCTGCATGGCGTGGCCATAGTAGCGGATGATTTGCGACAGCACGCCGCTGGAGAACATCGGCACGCCGCTGGCCTCTTCTTCCAGGATGATCTGCAGCAGGATGCTGCGCGTCAGGTCTTCGCTGGATTTGGCATCGACCACCGTGAATTCTTCATTGTCCAGCACCAGCTGCTTGACGTCCGTCAGCGTGATGTAGGAACTGGTCTGGGTGTCGTACAGCCGGCGGTTGGGGTATTTTTTAATCAGGCGGTCTAGACTTTTTTTTGCACTGCTCATCAGAAGTTCCACTTATTGCGCCGCAACGCATACTGAGTTGATCCGAAAAAAAAGCGAACGCGAGGCTCGCTTTCGCACCTGCTTACTGTTTGCATTATAGAGTGGAAAATGGCGAAGTTGCACATTCGGGTCGAAGTTTCCTGATTTTATTGCAACGCAACTAAAGCAAGGTCTTGACAAGGCCGGCATATTGCCCGGCCTTGCCGTCCCGGTGCCGCACGCTCAATCCGCGCGCACTTTCACATAACGGCCCGGTGCCGCTTCGATGGCCGGATAGCGTTTGTTGCCGGGCTTGGACGGCGCTTTCACGTCGGCGCCACCATGCTGGGCCAGGAAAGCGGCCCATTCCGGCCACCAGCTGCCCGCGTGCTCGGTCGCGCCTTCCATCCATTGTTCGGCGCTCAGGACCTTGGCCTTGGCGCGCGCGGAGGTCGGTTGATCGTTGCTCCAGTAGCTGCGTTTTTTCTTTGAGGCCGGATTGATCACGCCGGCGATATGGCCCGAGGCGCCCAGGATAAAGCGGTTGGCCTTGGGTTTTTTCGGGTTCAGCAGCGCCGTGCTGGCGTACGCCGCGCCCCAGGGCACGATATGGTCTTCGCGCGAACCGTAGATAAAGGCCGGCGCGTCAATGCTGGACAAGTCGACCTTTTCACCTGCCACCGTCAGCTTGCCCGGCACTTTCAGGCTGTTTTCCAGGTAGGTATTGCGCAAGTACCAGCAGAACATGGGACCGGGCAAACTGGTGCCGTCGCTATTCCAGTACAGCAAGTCAAACGCCGCTGGCTCCTTGCCTTTCAGATAGTTCGACTGTACGTAGTTCCACACCAGGTCGTTCGGACGCAGGCTGGAAAAAGTGCTGCCCAGGTCGCGTCCGGACATCAGCCCGCCATTGGCCAGGCTCTGCTCGCGCAGCGCCACTTGCGGCTCGTCGATAAACACTTCCAGCGCGCCCGTGTCGCAGAAATCGAGGAAGGTCGTCAGCAGGGTCAGGCTGGCGGCCGGATCCTGCCCGCGCGCCTTCAGGACGGCCAGCGCGGTCGAGACGATGGTGCCGCCCACGCAGAAACCAAACATATTGAGTTTTTCCTGGCCGGAAATATCCTGCGTGACCTTGATTGCCTCAATCACGCCCTGCTCCACGTAATCATCCCAGGTGATGTGCTGCATGCTCATGTCGGCGTTGCGCCAGGACATCAGGAATACGGTGTTGCCCTGCTCCACCGCATAGCGCACCAGCGAATTTTCTGGCTGCAAGTCAAGGATATAGAATTTATTGATGCACGGCGGCACCATCAGCAGCGGGCGCTGATGTACTGTAGCCGTCGTTGGCGTGTACTGGATCAGCTGGAACAAGGCGTTTTCAAACACCACCGTGCCGGCCGTGTTGGCCACGTTGCGGCCCACTTCGAAGGCTTTTTCGTCGGACTGCGAAATACGGCCCTTCTGCATGTCGGCCAGCATGTTCGTCAGGCCCTTGGCCAGGCTTTCGCCCTTGGTCTCGATCAGGGTTTGCTGGGCATCGGGGTTGGTGGCCAGGAAGTTCGCTGGCGACATGGCGTCGACAATCTGCTGCACCGCGAAGCGCAGCTTCTGTTTCTGGTGCGGCGTCGCTTCCACGGCCTCGACCATGGCAGTGAGGAATTCGCCATTGAGCAGATAGGCGGCGGCGTTGAATGCCGACAAGGGGCTGGCGTGCCAGGCCGGCGCGGCAAAGCGGCGGTCCTTCACTTCGGGCACCTTGCCAGCAATAAAGTCGGTCCACAAGCCGGTCAGCTTGGCCACGTAGGCGTTTTTCAGTTGCTCGATCACTTCCGGCTTGATGCTGGCGCCCGCATCCTGCAAAATGCCGGCAAGCGGATTGCTTGCGGGCTGCGGCACCATGTTGAACCATGTCTTCCAATGGTCCGGGTCGCTGATCTGCGCCATCCACTCCTTGGTCATTGCTTGAGGATCGGGCATATTCATATAATTAAGTCCATTCAAGAATTTAAAAAGGCTATCGCTACCGGGCCCTGCATGCAAACTTTTACGGATACTCTTTACTGATGATGCTGATGACCGCCATCGCCTGGATCTACGTCGTCGGCCTGATGGCGCTGACGGAACCGTCGGTCGTCGCCGGCCTGATGACGTTTTTGCTGTACTGCGTGCTGCCGCTGTCGATCCTATTCTATCTGACCGGTTCGCGGCGACGCAAACGCAAGGCACAGCGCCTGGCAGAGGCGGCCGCAAAAACAAAAACGGCAGACACATAACTGTCTGCCGCTCTAATGCGTCAAGGCTATTTGCGCCAGATCAAACTGGCCTGTCGTCCCGTGACGCCGTCACGCCGATACGAGTAAAACTGCGCCGCCTCGCTGACGGTGCAATACTCGCCACCCGCCACCTGCGTCACGCCCTCGCGCGCCAGCATCAAACGCCCCAGCGCATAGATATCGGCCAGGTATTTGCACGGCGTGTCGGCTATCGCCTTGAACCCGTTTTGAAAGGCCTGGCGTTCCGCCGCATCGGTGGCACCATCGAGAAACGCCTGCGCTACATCAGGCCCCACTTCAAATTGCCGGGGACCGATGGCAGGCCCCAGCCAGGCCAGGATATCCACCGCGCCCCGCTCGCGCATGGCTTGCACCGTGCGCTGCAATACACCATTCGCCAGGCCGCGCCAGCCCGCATGGGCAGCGGCCACCACCTGGCCGTCTTTTGAACTGAACAGCACCGGCAGGCAATCGGCCGTCATGACCAGGCAGACCACGCCAGGCTCGGACGCAACACTGGCGTCGGCGTCGGCTACCCTCCCGGCCAGGCTGGCGGCATCCGCCACCGCCACGCCGTGCACCTGGTTCAGCCAGGCAGGCTGCGCCGGCAGCACAGTCGCCAGCAGTGCACGGTTCTGCGCTACGTGGCCGGGATCGTCGGACACGTGCACGCCCAGGTTCAGGCCGCCACCGCCCTGCCCGTCATCATACGGCGCCAGGCTGACACCGCCCGCGCGCGTGGTCGACAAGGCGCTCACGTTGGCGGGCAGGCCGGGCCAATGCGGCACGATGAAAGGCAAGGCAGCCATCAGACCTGTTCCGGCTCGGGAATGCCGGCCGTGGCCAGCAGCTCGGCAAAGTCGTCGGCCACCGGCACGATCCACTCGCACTGCTTGCCGCTGCCCGGATGCACCAGGCCCAGGCGGCGCGCCTGCAGCGCCTGGCGCGGGAACACCGACACCAGGTGCTGCTTGCCGTAGACGGCGTCGCCAACCAGCGCAAAGCCCAGATGCTGCATGTGCACGCGGATCTGGTGGGTACGGCCCGTTTCCAGACGGCACTGCATCAGGCTGACAGGACGGCGGTCCAGTTCGCCACTATTGAGCAGCTCGTAATGGGTAATCGCCGGCTTGGCCGAAAAATTTTCCGACACGGCCATCTTCACGCGGTCGCGCGGGTGGCGCGCGATCGAGGCGTCAATGGTGCCGGAAGGTTTCGGTGTACCCCATACAAGGGCAAAGTATTCGCGCTTGACGGTGCGCGCCTGCAACTGGCGCACCAGATCGGTCTGCGAGGCCAGCGTCTTGCCAACCACCATCAGGCCGCTGGTATCCTTGTCCAGGCGGTGCACGATACCGGCGCGCGGCACGCCGGCCAGCTGCGGGCAGTGATGCAGCAGGCCATTGAGCAAGGTGCCCGACCAGTTGCCTGGCCCCGGATGCACCACCAGTCCGGCCGGTTTGTTGATGACGATGATATGCTCGTCCTCGTGCACGATGTTCAATTCCATCGCTTCAGGCTTAAAAGCCTCGTCTTCCGGCGCGCTTTGCGGCAGAATGACGATCTTTTCATCGCCATAGGCGGTCATATTGCGCTTGGCAACTTTTCCGTCGACGGTGACGAATCCGGCCTCTACCCACAGTTGCAAACGGCTGCGCGAGTACTGCGGCACCAGTTTGGAAATGACTTTGTCGAGGCGTTCGCCACAGGCGTCCGGGGTCAGTTCCAGTTCGATCGGAGCCATGTGGTCGACCAGCTCATCGGGCGAAAAATCACCATCGAGGGCGGCGTCAAAGTCCGGTTCAGAAAGAGAGTCAGTAGTAGAGTCAGACATCGGGTCAGCCAAATTAGGCTTCGGAGTTAATATCACAGCATTCCCATCGGCTATAATCAGCCTATTGTAAAATCTTGGTTAAAACCTTCTTGCAAAACGTCATGCAAAAAAAATTATCGTTGGTAGTCGCTTCAGTCGTTCTGCTCGGCATGTCCGCTTGCAGCTTGTTGCCGGAAAAAGTGGATGAGACCAAAAACTGGTCTGTTACGAAATTATACTCGGAGGCGCGCGAAGAAATGTCCGGTCAGCACTATGAGGCTGCAATCGGACTGTTCCAGAAGCTGGAGGCTAACTACCCTTTCGGCAACTACGCTCTGCAAGCGCAGATGGAGATCGCTTACGCGTATTATAAGTCGGGAGACCAGGCACAGGCACTGGCCGCCGTCGAACGCTTCATCAAGTTGCATCCGAACCACGCCAATGTGGACTATATGTACTACTTGCGTGGCCTGATCAGCTTTAACGACCAGATCAGCTTCCTGAACTTCCTGTACGAGCAGGACCCGACCGAACGCGATCCGAAAGCCACGCGCGAAGCGTTTGCGGCCTTCAAGCAACTGGTCGACAAGTTCCCGAACAGCCAGTACACGCCCGATTCGCTGGCGCGCATGAACTACCTGATCGACGCCATGGCCAAGTACGAAGTGCATGTGGCGCGCTATTACTACCGCCGCGGCGCCTATCTGGCCGCAGCCAATCGCGCACAAACCACCGTCAGCGACTTTGCCGCCTCGCCGGCGATCGAAGAAGCGCTGTTCATCATGTACCGCTCTTACGACAAGCTGGGCTTGACCGACCTGCGCGACGACACCCTGCGCGTGCTGACCAAGAACTACCCGACCACCGCCTTCCTCAGCCCTGAAGGGGTAAACAAGGAACGCAAGTGGTGGAAGTTCTGGCAGTAAGCATCAAAAAACCGGAGCTTGCTCCGGTTTTTTCTTACTCGGCAACTTTGCGCCGGAACACCCATTTGCTGTCATTTGATGCGTCCGGCACATATGCATAGCCATCGACGTCGAATTGCTTGAGTTGCTCGGGATCGCGGATCTGGTGCACGGCCGCATAGCGTGCCAGCATGCCGCGCGCGCGCTTGGCGTAGAACGAGATGATTTTGTACTTGCCGTTTTTCCAGTCCTCGAACACGGGCGAGATCACCGGCACGTTCAACTGGCGCGGCTTGACGGATTTGAAGTATTCTTCCGACGCCAGGTTGACCAGCACTTTGGCTTTCTTCTCGCTGGCGGTGCGGTTCAGGGCGTCGGTGATGGTATCGCCCCAGAACGCATACAGGTCCTTGCCGCGCGCGGTCGACAGCCGCGTGCCCATTTCCAGCCGGTGCGGGTGGATCAGGTCCAGCGGACGCAGCAAGCCGTACAGGCCCGACAGAATGCGCACCTGCGACTGGGCGTAATCGAGCTGGGCCGGTTCCAGGGTGCGCGCTTCGAAGCCGGCGTAGACGTCGCCATTGAAGGCCATGATGGCCTGGCGTGCATCAGTCAGCTCGGGGGTCCACGATGCGTAGCGGGCTACGTTCAGCACCGACAAGGCGTCCGAGATGCCCATCAGGCTGCCTACTTCGGCAGGCGAAAACTGGCGCATGCGCTCGATCAGCTGCGCGCAATGGTCGAGAAAATCGGGGGTGCTGTGCAAGGATGTGGTTGGCGGCGTCTCCAGGTCGAGACTCTTGGCGGGCGAAAGCACGATCAACATAATATTCACTACAAAATAGAATTGCCGACATGATACCTGCTCCACAGAAACTCGTCCTCGACACCAATGTCTGCCTGGACCTGTTTGTCTTCAACGATCCGCGCTGGGCGCGATTGCTTGCCGCCATGGAAAGCGGCGCGGTGCAAGCCATCACGCGCGAGGATTGCCGCGCCGAATACCTGGTGGTCCTGCACTACAAGCACCTGCCGCTCGATGAAGCGAGCCGCGCGGTGGCCGCCGCACGTTTCGACGCGCTGATCACCGTCGTGGCGCCGCCTGTCTCGGGCGTGCGCCTGCCTGTGTGCACCGACAAGGACGACCAGAAATTCCTGGAACTGGCGCGCGACGCCAGCGCCGATGTACTGATCACCAAGGATAAGGCCTTGCTGAAGCTGGCGCGCAAGACGGCCAAAGCGGGCCTGTTCAAGATCATGGTGCCGGAAGGCTGGCACGCTGCGCTAGAATAGGCAACGTTTCCACTTCCGCACAGCCATGACGCCCTCTTCGCACCCCATCCTCACCCCTGTCCTGCAAACCCGCCTGCCATTGGTGGGCACCACGGTATTTACCCGCATGTCGGCACTGGCAGCCCAGTACAACGCCGTCAACCTGGGTCAGGGCTTTCCCGATTTCGACTGCGAGCCAGCACTGGTGGGGGCCGTCAGCGAGGCGATGCGCGCCGGCCATAACCAATACCCGCCAATGACGGGCGCGGCGCCCCTGCGCGCCGCCATCGCCGCAAAAATTGCCCACCTGTACGGCCATGAATACGACGCCGCCACCGACATCACCGTCACCGCTGGTGCCACCGAGGCCCTGACCACCGCGATTCTGTGCTGCGTGCATCCGGGCGACGAAGTGATCGTCATCGAGCCGGCCTACGACAGCTACTTGCCGGCCATTGCGCTGGCCGGCGGCGTACCGGTGCCAGTGGCAATGACATTGAACGAACAGGGCTACAGCGTGCCGTGGGACAAGCTGGCCGCCGCCGTCACCGCGCAAACGCGCTTGATCATCATCAACACGCCGCACAACCCGACCGGCACCATTCTGCGTGCGCCCGACCTGGAAAAACTGGCCGACATCGTGCGCGGCACACAGATCCTGCTGCTGTCCGACGAGGTCTATGAACATATGGTCTACGACGGCGCGCCGCACGCCTCGCTGAGCCGCCACGCCGAGCTGGCGGCGCGCACGTTTATCGTTTCAAGCTTCGGCAAGACCTATCACGTGACAGGCTGGAAGGTCGGCTACGTGGCGGCGCCCTCGACCATGACGGCCGAGTTTCGCAAAGTACACCAATACAATGTATTCAGCGTCAATACGCCGATGCAGCACGGCCTGGCCAGCTACATGATGGATCCGCAACCGTATCTGCAACTGCCCGCCTTTTACCAGCGCAAGCGCGACCTGTTCCGCGCCGGCCTGGCCGGCAGCCGCTTCGAACTGCTGCCCGCCGACGGCACTTATTTTCAATGCGTACGCTACGACGCCATCTCGCAGGACAGCGAAGCGCAGTTCGCCGAGTGGCTGACCACCGAACTGAAGGTGGCGGCAATACCTGTGTCGGCGTTTTATGCACAGGGCAAGGAGTCGGGCATTGTGCGCTTCTGCTTTGCCAAGCGCGACGAGACGTTGAAGCTGGCACTTGAGCGCTTGCGCACTATCTGAACTGGGGGTGCCAGCTGGCGGCGCGACAGCGGCATCCTGCTTCGTTTGGCCAGCAAATCATGAAAAAGTTGAGTGGTAGCATTCCGGCTGCCTTCCATGCAATTCGGCATAGCGGCGCAGCATTTCCTCGCGCGGCAGCGGCATGCCCTGCGCCAGGCGCTCGATATAAGGGATCAGCCATGCCGACTGCGTGATGTCGAAATGCGCCCGCCATGTCGGCAGCAGCGCGTCGCTGGCCGACACTGCAAGGCCTGCGGCGCCGTGGCCGACGCCTTCGCTGAACGTGACCGGGTGCGGCACCGGTTCGAAACAGAGGTCAATATCGAAGGGCCATGGAAAGTTTGCCGCATAAGGCAACGGTTTGGTTCCATGTGCCAGATTGAAGTACAAAGCCATGCCTGATCAGGCAACTCGATGATGATTTGACATCATTGCCAGGCGCCGTGATCAGGAACGATCCGGCTTTGGCGACACCGGCACCCTGCTTTGTCTGGCCATCAGATACAGCCCAAGCAGCTCAAGCCCGAAACAGCTACCCAGCCATAGGCCGTGCACCAGATCGTTGTCGATCAGGGCAGGATGCTGTACATGCAGCATGACCTGATAGGCGGACATGGCGAGCAGTCCGCCAAATACCAGGATACGCGCGCGCAGTTGCTGGGGATTTTTCATGTGGTGCCCTGTCAAAGTATCAGTCGGTGCCTGCAAGCTATTATTACTGCCGGCAGCTCGCACACCAGAATACACGCTATCGACGCGCCGTGCAGCTTCTCTCTATTTGCCAGCCCCCGCCAGCTGCACCAGCTTGCGCTCGACAAACGCCTGCAATTGCGGCGACAGGGTCTGCAAGGCTTTGGCCCGCTCGAAAGCCGCCTTGGCCTGCACCGCTTGATTGTCGGCCTGTAATGCAATCCCCAGCCCCATCCACCAGACGCTGTTGTCGGGCGCTGACTGCAAGGCAAGCTGGTATTGCTCGGCAGCTTCGCGGTAGTGCTGTTCGCGCTGCAGCACGCCGGCCAGGAAGGCGCGGTAGTCGAGATGCTCGCCGGCGAACGGCAGGCTGCGCTTCAGGGTATCCAATGCGGCCGCACCGCCACCGCTACGGTCGAGCTGCAAACGGGCCAGCATCATCGCCTGCGCCGGCTGTTTCGGGTCCAGCGCCAGGCTTTGCTGCAACTGGCGCACTGCTTCGTCGGGCCGCTGCGCTTCAAGCAGCAGGCGCACCAGCGTTTCGCGCGCCCCCTGGTGGCGCGGATCGCGCTGCAAGGTGCGCTGCAAGCCGTTCATCGCGTCGTCGACGCGGCCATCCTGCAAGTCGCCCAGTGCGCGGCGATAGGTATTGTCGATACTTTGCTGGGGTGTAACCTGCTTGCCTTCGATAATCTTTTCGACGACAACTGGTACAGGCTTGACCGCAGCGACGGTGACCGGCTTGGGCGCCACGCGGCGCGGTTCGCTCGCCTTGAACTCGCGCGCCATCGGTGCGGCAGCGGCAGGCGCCGCTTCGACCATGGGCTCGGGCTGCGGCACCACCGCAGGCTCGGGTGCCGCAGCCACGACTGGCACACGTACAGGAACCGGTGTCGGCACCGAAACGGGGACCGGGACCGGGGCCTGCGCCACATTGACCAGCACCGGCGGCACTTCCGGGCGCTTCCAGTAAATCCAGCCCAACGCAATGGCGATCGCCGTCAGGCCGGCTGCACCGCCGAACACCACCGCGCGCGGCAGACCGCGTTCGCGTTCCGGCACCGGGCGGATGCCGCCCGTGTCAGCGCCCTGGCCATGGCCGTCCTTGCTGCGCGCATCCAGATCTTGCAACATCTTGTTAATCAGGCTCATCTACAATCTCGTCTCATCGGTTCAGTAAGGTCCAGCTCACGGTGCAGGCGGCAAGCACCACCCCGGCACCAGCCAGCCACGGCCAGCGCGCGCGCCAGCCTGCCCTGCTGGCCAGCGTGTCGCTGGCGGCAAGCGCCACGTGGCCCCGGCTGACCTGCTGGCGCCCTTCGCCATACGCCACCATCAGCGACTTGTGCGCCATGATATTGACCAGGCGCGGAATGCCGCCGCTGGCGTCGTACAGCCGCGCCACCGCGCCACGGCTGAACAGGCGCGCACCGTCGAAACCGGCGACGCGCAGGCGGTGCGCCACATAGAATTCCACGTCGTCGCGCGACAGCGGCCCCAGGTGGTAGTGAAAGGTAATACGCTGCGCCAACTGCCGGATTTCCGGCAGCGCCAGCTTGTCGTCCAGCTCGGGCTGGCCGAACAGCACGATCTGCAGCAGCTTGCGCTTTTCCGTTTCCAGGTTGGTCAACAGGCGCAGCGCTTCCAGGCTGTCGACGGGAATCGCCTGCGCTTCATCGAGGCACAGCAGCACCTGCTTGCCCTGCGCCGCCAGGTTCAGCAGGCGCAGGTTGATCGATTTCAACAACTGGTGCTGGTCTGTATCCTTCGGCAGCAGCACGGCCAGTTCGTCGGCCAGCGCCAGGATCAGCGACTGCGGCGACAGGTTCGGATTCGGTATATACGCAGTAACAAACTCCGGCCCCAGCGACTGCATGAACTTGCGGCATAAAAACGTCTTGCCGGTGCCCACTTCGCCGGTAATCTTGATAAAGCCCTCGCCATTGCGCGCCGCCACCAGCAAGGTGTTGAGCGCCTTTTGCGACTGCGGGCCATTGAAAAAGAAACTGGTATCGGGCGTGAGGCCGAACGGCGCCTCGCGCAAGCCGAAATGGGCCCGGTACATTTAGCGCCGCTCCGCCGGCCGGCGCGGGTCGAGCGCCTCGATGCGCTTGCCAGAATCGAGCAGATCCTCGTTCCAGCTATTGGCGCCTTCAACGATGGTCGGCTTGATCAGCACCACCAGTTCGCGCTTCTGGACGGTCTGGCCGGTATTGCGGAACAGCGCGCCGAGCAGCGGCACATTGCCGGCGCCCGGCACCTGCGAGCGGTCATTGGTGGTCGACTGGCGCATCAGGCCGCCAATTGCCACGATGCGGCCGTCCTGGCTGCGCACCATGCTGTCCATCTCGGAGGTGCTGGACGCGGCCAGCGGCAGTTTCAACGATCCAGCGCTGCCCAGGTCGACATCCTTGGTGACGGTGGTCACCTGGCTGACGGACGGATGCACGTGCAGGATGATATTGCCGCTCTCGTCGATCTGCGGCGTCACATCGAGCACCACGCCGGAGAAGAACGGTTGCAAGGTGACATTCGGGCTGGACGTGTTGCCGCCGGTGGTGCCGGTCGAGGTGACGGTGGTGCTCACTCCCGTGACGAAAAACTCGTCGGTACCGATCTTCAGCACGGCTTTCTGGTTGTTCATGGTGGCGATGCGCGGGCTCGACAGCACATGCACGCTGCCTTGCGATTCCAGGAAGGAAATCATGGCGGCAAAGTTGCTCGTCTGCAGCGCCAAGCCGAACATCGAGCCGGCAGCCGACGCCGCGGAACTGAGGCCAAAGCCGGTGCTGGCCGAAATGCCACTGGCGCCATTGGTGATCGCGGGTGGCTGGCCACCGGCAAACGGCAACGGCGCGAGGCTGGTACCGGGCGCCAGGAAGCCGGTCGAAATGCGGTTCGTATGGCCGCTCTTGATGGAGGCAAACGAAGCCCAGTTCACACCGCTCTGGAAGTTGTCGTTCAATTCCACTTCGATAATCTTCGCTTCCAGGATCACCTGGCGGTCGACCGACAACTGGGTCGCCTTCAGATAGGCGTCGACATTGCGCAGCTCTTCCGGCATGGCGCGCACTACCACCACGCCCGACTGCGGGCTGAGCACTACCTTGCGCCCGTCGGCGTCGCCACCGACGATGGCACTGAGCGACTCCTTGAGTTCTTTCCAGAAATCGCTGTCGGAACTGGTGCTGACGTTGGCGCTGTCCTGCACCTGACCGCCCTGCCCCGGCTGGCCCGGCTGCTGCTGGGGCTGCGACTGGTTGTTGCCGCCGCCCGAACTCTGGCCGCTGCTGCTGGTACCGGCACTATTGACGGACGTGGACGATACCCGCAGGTTGGAGCTGCCCTTGCGGTTGCCGGTCAGGTAATTGACCTGGAACATGCGCGTCTGCATGGTCAGCGGGCGGATCGAAATGCGCGTGCCTTCGACCTTGTAGTCGTAGCCATACATCTCGCGTACGGCGTCGAGCGCTTCGAAAATCGTCACGTCCTTCAGGTTGGCAGAAACATTGCCCTGCACGTCAGGGTGCACCAGGATGTTGTAGCGGGTGCCGGTGGCGATCGAGTTGTAGAACTGGCGCGCCGAGACATTGTTGAAGGCCACGTTGAAACGCTCGTCGAGCACCGCACGCGCTTTCGGCAACTGGCCGGCCAGAGTGGCGACGGGCGGCAGCAGGGCAGCCTCCACGGCATCAGGCTGGGCAGCAGGTGCGGTGGTCACTGCCGCCCCCTTGACGGCGTCGGTAATGGCATTATAGGTATCGCGCTTGAGTGGCGTGACGTTGCAGGCCGACAGGCCCAGGCTGACACTGATTACCGCCGCCATCGTGCTGATCTTGAACATGCTCGCCTTATCTTGATTGAGTTGCATCGCCACTTCTTTTACTCCTGCTTGCCGCCGGTCTGACGATCGGCTTTTCTGGTTTCTGGGTACAGCCTGAAGGTTTCGTGCCGCTTGCCACGCCGTACCACCACGAGGGTATCGCGTATCTCCAGAACAACTGCGTCGCCTACCTTGCTGCCCACACGCACGATTTGACCATCGATCACGGCAAGGCGACGTCCACCAGCCTGGCTCGCCACCAGTACCGACTGCAGCTTCGGCTTGCCAGGTATTACAGGTTTGGCCTGGCTTGGCGCCAGCAGGCTTGCGGGAGGTCGTGTCGGATCATCCAGCGCCTGTGCACCCGCAGCAACACCCACCAGCAACAGTCCAGCGATCAAGTGCTGCCGCATCATAAGGCCATCCATGATTCATCAGTGCTCAGGGTATGCAAGGTCAGTGTGAGGCTGGCGGCAGGATAAGCTTGCGCATCAAGCTGGGCCTGACCCCAGAACACACTCGTGGGCATCGTTTGCAGCGCCTGCATATAGGCCACCATGTCGGCGTAGCTGCCCTGAACCACCACTTCCACCCCATGCCGGTGCAGCACGGCTGCGGCGATGGACGGCGATGCGTCGACTACCGCAGCACCTGCTACCGGCGGCGTTGCCGGTGTGGTCACGGACTCACCGACCGCCTCGACCGGCAAGGTCCTGAGCGATACCAGCCGCAGCCTGGCATGCTGGCGCAGCAGGTTTTCCAGCAGCGACACCATGCGCTCGGGCGCCACCAGGCCATGCTGGCTGCGGCGCAGGTCGCCGCGCAGCTCGTCCGTCTCCTTGAGCATCGTCGCCAGCCTGGCGCGCGCGTCCCGGTCAGGGTCCGACTCGTGAGCGGCCCTGATGAGCGTGATTTCCTTGTCGAGATTGGTCATTTCCATGTTTTTCTGGGCAATGCCGCCGGTCAGCAGGGTACGCTTGACCAACATGGGATTAAGCAACAGGAAGTAAAAGACGAACATCACCACGGCGACGGCGGCGGCAAGCAGCATACCGCGCTCGCGCAGGCTCAGTGCGTCGTACGCCAGCGCCCATTGTTTCAGTCGGGCTTGCATCAGCGCGCTCCTCCTTTTGCTATAGTCGGCGTGCTGGCGGCGGTGTTAACCGACTGCAGGCTGAACGACAGATAGCCTGACTTCGGCGCGGGTGCCAGCGCCTCACCGGTGTTAACTGCTTGCGGCGTGCCGATCTCAAGGCTGGCGAACGTTTTGCCCTTGAGCACGTTTTGCTGGCCAAGGCGAGTGATCAATGCGGGGATCAGGTCTGCTTGCAAGGTGCGCCCTTCAAGCCCGATCTGCTGGCCCGAGACGCGCACGCCGGTCAACCAGACGCCTTCTACGCGGGCTTGGCTCAACGCGCGAAAAATCCCGGCGTAGCCTTGCGTATTACCCAATTCACCACCGCGCAGCACGTCCGCCGCATGACGCAGCGACTGGCGCTGCGTTTCGGCGGCGGCAATCTGCTGCTCCAGGGTGGGATCTTTTTTACGTGGTGGTAACTCTTGCAAGGTTTTATCGCGCAGCGCCTGGCGTTGCGTCAACTGAGCTTTTGCGGCGTCATCGTCGCGCTGCAGCGCCGATAGCTGGCGCTGCCCGTAAAAATTGAGCGCCAACAGGAACACCGCCAATACACCCAAGGCTTGGCTTGCCATGCGCGCTGATAACTGATGTTTTTGTTGTTCAAATTGCGGATTGAACAGATTGATCTGCTGACTCATGCCTCCTTCCCTTCACTCTTGCCATCACCTTTGGCTTCGAGCCGAAGCGCAGCGCCCAGCGCCAGGAAATAGCGCGCCTGCATGGCTGGCTCGACCAGATCCGGCACGCTGTCCAGATTGAACACACTGGCCAGGTCCAGCCGCTCGACCGGCATGTACAGGTTATCGGCCAGGTAGCCGTGCAGGCCATCGGCACCACCCGTCAGCAGCATCAGGCGCGACAGGGAGATAAAATGAAACTGACGATCAAAATGGTCGAAGGAACGCTGCAGCTCCAGCGTGATCCTGTCGTAATAGGAACTGGCGTCGGCGGACAGCAATTGCGCCAGTTTCACGTCAATACGGCGCGACTGGCACAACTCTCCGTTGAAACTCATGGTCAGCAACCCGCCATCCCCATCGAACGACAACATTGCGATGCCACGCCCCGGGGTTTCCAGCAAGGTCGCGATATTGCGCTGGGCCATTTCCGGAATATCGATCACGGACAGGGCAATTTTGCATTCAGTGTAAAGTGCCTGACGCATGGCGACGGCGTTATTGCGCGCCGCGACGGCAAACACGCTGCTGCCGCGCTGCACGGCGCCCTGGTCAGCGGGCACGTTGAAGACGTCGATGGTCGCCTCCATCAACGGAAAATCGAGCATATCTTTCAGGCGCCAGCCCACCGCTGTCTTCAACTCTTCGCGCGGCACGGCAGGTGCTTCGACCGACAGCAACTGGTACTCGCCTGCCGCCAGCAAGGTTGTGCAATGGCGCTGCGGCGCCTGCAATTGCTTGCCCAGACGGTCCAGCGCCTCGGCAGACGCCGGCCGGGAGCAGGCCTGGAACAGCAGGCTTTTGACTTGCGGCATGCCCTCAGTCTCACGCACAACCACCGCGCCGCTGATACCATCGCTACCGAACACCGTCGCCAGCCAACCGTCCTGTTTTTTTGCTCTAGCGAATAAACCCATGCGCCCTGTCCAAATTTAAGTGCCTGCTACGAGCGTACCGCGCAGATAATGCATCACACCAATTTTAATTCATGGAGCTAACTTATTGCATAAAAACAATAAATTAGCCAGTCTTTTTGCGCCTGCATCAATTCGACAACACTGCCTGCAATCGCCGCTGCACGTAATCGGCGTTATTGCCGGGATTCGGGCAGCGCGGCTCCGTGGCAGCTGGCTGGTTGCAGGCGGTGGAGGTAATGGTCCAAGTACTCAGCGTGCCCGGTCCAATCACGCGGCTGCACTGCAAGCTCACCGTAAAACCTGACAATGTGTCGCCCGCCGGCAGCGCAAACGAGGTATCGGCAAAACAATTGGCCGCCTGCGTCGGTCTCAACTGGCGGTACACGCCCCATTCGATACCGGCGCGCGCGGCCTGCAAGGCGCGCACGCCCTGCACATCCATTGCCGAAGAAGTCTGCTGGCTGACCGACATGGTGACCATCGCCACGGCAAGGCCGGCCAGCACCACCAGCAGAAAAATAGCGGTGATCATGCTGAAACCGCGCTGATGGCGAAATTGAGCAGGGTTGATCGGCTTCATGGAGTATTAACCACTTGCGTCTGCTGTAACAAGCTGATGGTGCCGGTATTGCTGTTGGCGGCGCCCAGGGACAGTGCAACGCTGACCAAACCACGTTGAACATTCGCAATGGCACTGTAATTGAAAGAACACGCAGTCACCGACTGCGCCAGCAAGGCGCCGGTTCCCAGCAGCGGCGCGGCGGCGGCGTCGACCGGCTGGGTGGCCTGGATGGCGTAGCCTGAATAGCGCGTGAGCGTGCCTTTGACGCTGTCGCAGGCATAACTGACCGGGGTGGAGACGACCTGGAAGCGGTACGATGGCGACGCCAGTGGCGGCGACTGCGCCAGGAAGGGGTTGTTTTCCAGTGTGATCACGTTGCCGCTTACCCCGGTGACAGTAGCGCGGTTACAGCCGGCCGCACAATTATAGGCATCGGCCGGTACGTAGCCTGGGCCCAGGTTATACACAACAATAAAATCTCCTGGGCGGATTTGCTGGCGTGCGCTCTGCGCATCAGCCGGCATGGCGCCCACGACGGTAAATTTATTCGGATTGGCGCGCGCAATACTGGGGTCAAAACCCAGCGCGTCGCCCAAGCCGGGGCCATCCGCATCGCTCAGGTAGCGCCCGCCCGATTTTGTCAGCAGCAATTCCAGGTATTGGCCGTTGGTACTGACACGCACGCTGTTGGGCAAGGCCAGACGCAGGTCGCGCGTAATGCGGCGTGCGGCAGTATCGGCGGCGTCGGCAAGGCTGGCGCGCGCTGTAGCGTCTATATAGCCTTGCACCGGCACTCGGATGAACACAGCCACCATGCCACCTATGATGCCGGTAATGACGATCACAATGATCATCTCCACCAGCGTAAAGCCACGTGCACGGTTGAGGAAAGCCAGATGTCTTTTCATGGAATATTATTCGGTGCGTAGCGCGTGCGGTAGCCATCGAGCACAATTTCCTGCTTGTCGCCATACGGCACGCGCACCTCGATATGCAGCACCTCGCTGGCGGGCAGGCCATTCAGGCTGGTGGCAGTGATTTTGACCAAAGGCTTCAATATGCCACCGGTGGCTGAAAATGGCACACCGGCCGCATCACTGCTGTACTCGACAGCCGCGCCGCTGGCGCTGCCATAATCGCTAACATTGTCAAACGGACGTGGCACACCGCCAGCTTCCTGTCCCATTCCTTCGGGAACCGTGCAGCCGGCGCTGCTAGTCGCTGTTTCTGCAGCAGCATCTGTCGGATCGCAATAAGTGATGCGCGCCAGCGTGATTTCCTCGAGCATGCTTTCGGCAACAGCCAGCGCCTGCTTGCGCAATTGCGGATCGGCGCTACGGCTGGTGGTCAAGCTCATCACTCCCACGATGGCGGAGGTGGCTACGCCGATGATAACGATGAACAGCACCAGTTCGATCAGGGTGACGCCGTTCTGGCGCGAAGGTAACCTTCTAGTGGACATAGCCAGTGCCGTTCTCGACCACGATATCGCGGTTCATGCCGTCGCCCGCCACACGCAACGTCAATCCCCGGGTAAAGGTGGAAGCGGCCGGGAAAACATCGGCCGTCTCATAAGGCTGGCCCAGCGCATCGAAATAAAAGCCGCTGCCGTGTGGCGGAGTCACCGCCAGGATGGACAAGGTTACCTTGTCCGGACGCCCTGCGCACAGCCAGTCGGGGCTGTTGCTGCAATACGCCAGCGTTTCCTTGCTGCCGTTGTTACTTCCTACTGCCGGCCTCACCCTGGCCGCCGCAGTGCAAAGCGCGTCGAAACACAGGGCCACGCTCTGGCCATCGAGGCGCACGTAGACAGGCCGGTTCTGCGCCACGGCCAGCTTTTGCGCATAGCGCAGCATATCGGTCGCCTGGTCGGCAAACGCGCGCGCATCAAACGTCTCGCGCTGAAAGAAGCGGCCGGCAGCAAAGGTGGCAAGGATGCCCGCAATAACCAGCAGGGAGATCAACTCGATCAGCGTAAAGCCGCGCGCGTCAGGGTAGGCAATGGGTGTTGATACTGGTTGCAAGGGAAGACCCGTAAAAAAGCCCAACTGGCGGGGGCCTGGGGTTGGGCTGGTGACGCAAAGAATGGCAGGACTGTCCATGCCATTCTGTCAAACGGCTACAACATTATTTGCACGTGGTGGTGCTTGCATTGACCACGATATTAGGTGAGCCGTTAGCTGCGGTTGGGGCGGTGTAGACCACCGAGCAGCTTGCACGGCTTGCAGTAGCAGTTGGATCGACCGTCACGGTCAGCGTGGCTGTAGCGCCGGTACCAGCAACAGTCAAACCATAATCCGTAGCCGTCAGACCGGACGCAAACTGGATACCAGTGACGCTTGCTGCCGGATATCCATTCACGCCAGCAACACCCGTACCCTCCATCTGAACAGTACTACCGTCAGCTGGCGAACCTGCGACCAGCCATTGCGCATGATACAGCGCCGCACCAGCCTTAACAGCGCTAGCGGCAGCCTGCATCTTGGCCACACGCGCGTCGGTCGACATATCAACAAACTTGGGAATGGCCGTCGCAGCCAGAATACCCAGGATAACGATAACGACCACCAGCTCAATCAGGGTAAAACCTGCTTGGGCGCCACTTTTGAAACTGCGTAACGACTTGTTCATTGCTTGCTCTCCAAAAATCAAAAAAATAAATCCGTGAAACCGATCACCACGCGGCATGCCGCTGGCTTATTTCCTGCCAGACTGTGCCGCATCGAGCGCCACAATGTCAGGCACGCTTGCCAGCTGCTCAATGTTGGCATCAACTTGGGGCAAGGTTACCTTAAATTTCAGCGGGACAATACTTTTAGCTGAAAAAATATTACCTACCCTTAACAAATACACCAATTTTTGATCAGCTTTATCAAAATACCAATTCCCTCCTGGCAAAGTATCTATTTCAGGTGCTTGCAGCTCACCCAGGTCATTCGATTGCCGTTCAGCCAGCCAATCGAGCGGATTTTGCTGCTGCAACAACGGCAATTGAGAGCGCTTGCCATCAATTACCAACCGCAGCGCCTGCACACGCAAACTGGTCCGCAGCGCACCGATCATGCGCGCGACGGCCGCGCGTTCAGCTTGCTCCTGGTAAAAACTGAGGCGACTAAGCAAGACCGTCGCCAGGATCGAGAAAACGGCCACCACCACCCCGAGTTCGAACAGCGTGTATCCGCGCTGGCGTTGTCGTATCGCCGTCAATGCAGCGCTACCCGGCCTAGGTCCCAGATCGGCAGGAAGATGCCTAAAGCCAATACCAGTACCATTGCGCCTAGAAACACAATCAATATTGGCTCGATCTGCGCCGACAAGGTCTTCAATTCATAATCGACCTCGCGTTCGTACATGTCGGCGATCTCGTCCATCAACTCGTCCAGCGAGCCCGACTCCTCGCCGACGGCGATCATCTGCAGCACTACCGGCGTGAACACATTCGCCGCCACCGAGGTGCGCAAAATGCTCTCGCCGCGTTCCACGCCATCCCGCATCTGTTCGACCCGTGCGCACAGATAGTGATTATCGACCGTCTGCGATACCACCGTCAAAGCCTGTACGATGGGCACGCCGCTGCTGCTTGACAAGGCAAAGCTGCGCGCGAAACGGGCCATGGTGCCCTTCTGGATGATCTTGCCGGCGATCGGCACGCGGAGCTTGATACGGTCCCATTCGTAGCGACCATCGGCGGTTTTCAGCCAGGCGCGCCAGCTGAACAGCCCGACAGCGCCTGCCAGCAGCAGCAAAGGCCAGTAGTCGGTGGTGAAGCGCGACGTGCCGATCAGGACGCGCGTCATCAGCGGTAGTTCGGCATTGAAGCTGTCGAATACCTTGACGAACTGCGGAATGACAAACATGTTGACTACCACCATTGCGGCCAGCATGGCGAACACCACGAAGGTCGGGTAGCGGGTGGCCGACTTCACGCGGGCGCGCATTTCACGGTCAAATTCCAGGTGATCGAACAGGCGCAGGAAGACTTCGTCGAGGCGGCCCGTCATTTCGCCCACCCTCACCATCGACAGGTAAAACGGCGTAAAGACGGCCGGGTGGCGCGCCATGGCGGCCGACAGTTCGCGCCCGGCATCAAGCGACTCGCGGATATCCTTGATAACGCGGCCAAACGCGGGGCTGATGGCCGACTCCTGCAGGCCGGCCAGGCCGCGCATGATGGGCACGCCGGCTTTCAGCAAGGTATACATCTGGCGGCTGAACAGCTGCACGTCCATCGACGTGACTTTCTTTTCAGTCAGGCGCTGCCACAGGCCGATATCGCCGCTGGTGGTGACTGCCTTCTTCGTTTCCACGATATCGACCGGCGTGGCGCCGGTGGCGAACAGCTGGTTGGCCACCGCACCGCTGTCGGCGCCCTCCATCACGCCTTGCAGCAATTCGCCACTGGCGTTACGGGCTTTGTAGGCGAAAAAAGGCACGTTACTCCTCGTTCTGGTTGCTGATGCGCATCGCTTCGGAGATTGTCGTGCGACCTTGCACCACCAGTTGCACCGCGTGGCGGCGCAGGGTTTCGCCGGCCATCTCGGCGTTGGCGGCCTTCAGGAAGTGCGAAGGGTCGGCATGGTTGGCGGCATCGACCACGGCGCGCGTCATTTCCAGCAGTTCATACACGCCGGTACGGCCCCGGTAACCCATGCCGTTGCAATGCGAGCAGCCCTTGCCATGGTGGTACTGGGTGCGGTCGACCAGTTCACCCAGCTCCATGCGCAGCCATTCGGCCTCGGTCGGCGTCGGCGTGTATGGCGTGGTGCAGCTTTCGCAGATCACGCGCACCAGGCGCTGCGCCAGCACCGCTTGCAGCGAGCTGCCCACCATATAGCGCGGCACGCCCATGTCCATCAGGCGCAGCGGGGTACTGGCCGCGTCATTCGTGTGCAGGGTCGAAAGAACCAGGTGGCCCGTCATTGCGGCGCGCAGGCCGATCTGCGCCGTTTCCTGGTCGCGCATCTCGCCCACCAGCACGATGTCCGGGTCTTGCCGCAGGGCCGAACGCAGCACCCTGGCAAAGTTCAGCTCGATCTTGTCGTTGACCTGCACCTGGTTGATGCCGGGCAGGCGGTATTCGACCGGGTCTTCCACCGTGATCAGCTTTTTTTCCACCGAATTGAGTTCGGCCAGCGCGCAATACAGGGTGGTGGTCTTGCCGCTACCGGTCGGGCCCGTTACCAGCACCAGACCGTTCGGGCGCTGCACGATGGCGCGAAATTTCTTGACCAGCGCCGGCGGCATGCCGATCGCGTCCAGGCGCAGCGCGGTGCCGCCCTGGTTCAGCAGACGCATCACCACCGATTCGCCGTATTGCGTCGGCATGGTGGAAATACGCACGTCGATGCGCTGGTTTTTTACACGTATGGCGAAGCGGCCGTCCTGCGGCAGGCGCTTTTCGGAAATATCAAGATCCGACATCAATTTGAGGCGCAGCGCCAGCGAAGGCGCGATCTTGATATCGGCTTCCGTCTGCAGGTGCAGCACGCCGTCGATGCGGAAACGGATCTGCAGCCGGCTTTCCTGCGGTTCGATATGGATGTCCGAAGCGCGCACCTGGGTCGCATCGTCGAACACCGACTGCAGCAGCTTGACGATAGGCGCTTCTTCCAGGCCCGGATTGGCGGCCAGCGCGCCGAAGTCGACCGAGACGTCGCCCAAGTCCTGCTCCAGCTCGCGCGTCAGCGTGGAAATATCTTCGGTGCGGCGGTAAATGCGGTCGATCGCCGCCAGCACTTCGGTTTCGTTGACCACCGCCAGTTCGATATTGCGCTTGACCAAGCGCGCGATCTCGTCGTAGGCGAACAGGTCGGTGGGGTCGGACATGCCGACCAGCAGCCCCTCGCGACGGTCTTCCAGCACCAGCGCCCGGAAGCGGCGGGCCTGGGTTTCCGGCAGCAATCGCACCAGTTCCGCATTGATGTTGAAAAACTTCAGGTTGATATAGGGAATGTCGAGCTGGCGCGCCAGGGCGCCCGAGATCTGTTCTTCCGTGACATAGCCATGCTCGATGAACACGCGGCCCAGCTTGCGGCCCGAACGTTTCTGCTCCGTCAAGGCCATGCCCAACTGTTCTTCAGTCAGCAGGTTCTGCTGCACCAAAATTTCACCGAGCCGAACTTTCTCTGGCCTTGCCATGCTTGCTCCTCAACAGAATCGACGCCCACGCGCCTGACGGTATTGCACCGGCATTCTATTCCAGAACGTGTTGTTTCTTAAAGAAAATATCTTTGCCTGCTTGATTTGACAACCTTGCTGCCAGCTCGTTACAGCGCTCGTGAAAGTCGCATCACGCGTAACAGCGCATCAGGAATTGCGCCACGCACACCGGCTTGGCATCGCCTTCGCGCTCCATGGTCACTGCCCAGTTCACCTGGGCGCCTTCGGCCAAATTGTCCACCGACAAGATATCGAGCCGCGCGCGCAAGCGGCTGCCGACCGGCACCGGTGCGGGAAAGCGCACCTTGTTCAGGCCGTAGTTGATGGCCATGCTGATGCCGGCCATGTGCAGGGCATTTTGCAGCATGGCCGGCAGCAGCGACAGGGTCAAAAAACCGTGCGCCACCGTGCAGCCATATGGCGACTCGCGCGCGCAGCGATCAGGATCGACATGAATCCACTGATGGTCGTCGGTGGCGGCGGCAAAGGCATCGATGCGCTGCTGGGTGATGCTGATCCATTCGGAGACGGCCACATGCTGGCCGGCAAGCGCCCGGAAGCCGGCGATACCATCAATATTATGCATTGGCCGCCTCACCTTCGAAATACCACAGTTTTGGCGCCGTGGCAGTCATGCGCTCTCCGATGGCAAAAAGCCCGGTTGGGCAACAAAGCGCTCGATATGATGGTCCGCATCGCCCAGGCTCAGGCCTATCATGGTCAGGCGCTTGAAATGGTGGGCGGCAAGCACTTCGTTGGTGACGCCCATGCCGCCATGCAACTGGACGGCTTGCTGGCCGACAAAGGTCGCCGCCTGCCCTACCCTGGCCTTGGCGGCCGAGACGATGCGGCGCCGTTCCACCGGCTCTGCCGTATCGACCCTGGCGGCCGCCAGCATGGCCATCGAACGCGCCTGTTCGAGGTGGATGAACATATCGGCCATGCGGTGTTGCAGCGCCTGGAACTTGCCGATCGGCGCGCCGAATTGCTGGCGCGTTTTCAGGTATTCCAGGGTGGCCGCGAAGATGGCGTCCATCGCGCCGACGGCTTCGGCACATAACAGCGTGGCGCCGTAGTCTGCTGCCGCGTCGAGCAGCTGCCAGCCCTTGCCAGCGCCGCCGATCAGCGCATCGCCACCCAGCACCACTTGTACCAGGGTCACACTGGCGGCGCGCTGGCCGTCGATGGTGCGGTAGTCGCGCACGCTGACACCGGGCGCGTTGACAGGCACCAGGAACAGCGAAATGCCGTCCGTATCGCGATGTTCCCCGTGGCTGCGGGCCGAGACGACCAGGTAATCGGCTTGCGCGCCATGGATCACCACGGTTTTCGTGCCGTCCAGGACAAAGCCGTCGCCGCTACCGGTGGCCGTGGTGGCGATATCGTGCAAGTCGTGGCGCGACTGCGCTTCGCCGAGGGCGCTGGCTAGCTTGACGCTGCCTTGCGCCACCTGCTCCAGCACGCTGGCGTGGCCGCCGGCCAGCTTCAAAAAGTGCGCAGCAAATACGGTGGCGAAATACGGTTCGACCACCAGTGCGCGTCCCAGCTCCTGCATTACCAAAAGCATGTCGACGGCCGTGCCGTCAAAGCCGCCCTGCTCGCCCGGCAGCGGCAAGGCCGTCATGCCCAGCTCGGCGAGCGTGGCCCAGGCGGCATCCGAGGTGCCGCTGGCGGAGTGAATAATGGCCTGGCGTGTCTCGAAACGGTAATCCTTGACGGCCCAGCGCCGCAGCGCATCGGCGAACTGCTGCTGTTCCTGGTTGAAAGTAAAGTCCATATTGTGTTCCTTGTCTGCCTTGTCTGCCTTACAGGCCCAGGATCATCTGCGTGATGATGTTTTTTTGAATTTCGTTCGAGCCGCCGTAGATCGACGTCTTGCGGTAATTGAAGTAATAGCCGGCCAGCGGTGCTGCCAGGTCGTTGCCGGCTGCGCTGTGTTCCTGTTCACCGTCCAGATAGGCCGGATCGAAGGGCAAGGCTTGCGGGCCCAGCGCTTCGACCATCAGTTCCGTCAGCTGCTGCTGGATTTCCGAGCCGCGCACTTTCAGCATCGAGGCCTGCGGCCCCGGCCCCTTGCCTTCCTCGCTGATCACGCGCAGCACCGTCATCTCCAGCGCCATCAATTCGATTTCCACGCCGGCCACCCTGGCCGCAAAGGCCGGGTCGCGCAGCAGCGGCTGGCCTTTTTTGAATTGCTGCATGGCCAGCTGCTTGAGGAAGGCCAGCTCGCGTTTCGAGCGGCCGACGGCGGCAATGCCCGTGCGCTCATGGCCCAGCAGGTATTTGGCGTAAGTCCAGCCGCGGTTTTCCTGCCCCACCAGGTTGGCCACCGGCACTCTTACATTGTCGAAAAACACTTCGTTGATCTCGTGGTCTTCGTCGAGCATGATAATGGGGCGCACGGTAATGCCTGGCGTTTTCATGTCGATCAGCAAGAAGCTGATGCCTTCCTGCTTGCGCACGCTCGTATCCGTGCGCACCAGGCAGAAGATCATGTCGGCATGCTGGGCCAGGGTAGTCCAGGTTTTCTGGCCGTTGACGATATAGTCATCGCCATCGCGTACGGCCGTGGTTTTCAGCGAGGCCAGGTCGGAGCCGGCGCCCGGCTCGGAGTAGCCCTGGCACCACCAGTCGTCGCAATTGAGGATGCGCGGCAAGTAATGGGCTTTTTGTGTTTCGCTGGCGAAGGCCATGATGACGGGCGCCACCATGTTGATGCCGAATGGCAAAATCGGCGGCGTGGCGGCGCGCGCGCATTCGTCTTCCCATATATGGCGCTGCACGGCTGTCCAGCCGGTGCCGCCGTATTCGACCGGCCAGGCCGGCGCAGCCCAGCCCTGCTGCGCGACGATCTTGTGCCAGCGCACGTAATCGTCACGGGTCAAACGCAAGTGGCCACGCACCTTGCGCTGCAGCTCCAACGGCAAGTGGCTGTCCAGAAAGGCGCGCACCGTGTCGCGAAACGCCATCTCGTCGCTTGAATAATTCAAATCCATGTCTGTCTCCCTCTTGTTATATGTCGCGTGGCGATTGCGCGCAAGAAAGCTCAGCGCACAAAAAAAGCACGACCGTTCTCAAGGATTGTACAACAGAATGGGAGTGGCGCCAGCGGTTTTCAGGCCGCCGGCGCGAGGGGCACTTAGCCGTACAGGTGCAGCAATATTTGCACGGCGATGATTTTGACGATGGTCATGCTGGGGAAAATCATGGCGTAACCGAGGTTGGGCCGGTCGGACTTGGCCAGGCGGTTGGCAAACACCAGCACGGCCGGATTGCCAGTGGCGCCAGCGGCGATTCCCAGCAATTCGGGGAACGGCAGGCGCAGGAAGAACTTGCCCAGCAACACCACCAGCGCGACCACCACCAGCACCGTGACGGCGCCCAGCAGCAACATCGGCAAACCGTCGGCGCCGGCCTGCTGCAGGAAAGGCAAGCCGGACGCCATGCCAACCGAGGCCAGGAAGATCGTCAGGCCATAGTTGCGCATGACCAGATTGGCCGACAGCGGCAAGCGCCAGCTGATCTTGCCGACACGGCCCAGCCGGCCCAGGATCAGCGCCATCACCAGCGGCCCACCAGCCAGGCCCAGGCTGAACGAACCTATCCAGGGCAAAGGAATCGGCACCAGGCCCAGCAGCACGCCAAGCACCATGCCCATGCCCAGCGACACATAGCTGAACTCGGCCGTGGCCGTGATCGAATTGCCGAACAGCTTGCGCACGTCGGCCGCGTGGCTGGCTGGCGCGATCACCGTCACCCGGTCGCCAAACTCCAGCGTCAGAAAGGGCTGCGGCAGGATCATGGCGTCACCGCGGCGGATAAAGGCCAGCTTGGCGGGAAAATCCTTGAACAGGTTCAGCTCGCCCAACGGCACGCCAACGATTTCGGCGTCCGAGACGAACACCTCGATGCCGTCATAATCGCGGCGGTCTTTCATCAGCCGGCCCGGGTCCAGATGGCCCAGCGCGGCGCGCGCAGCGTCGACGGCGGCCACCGTACCAGCCACCATCAGCGCGTCGCCGACACCGATGACCAGGCCGGGATCTGGCAGGCTGTTCTGATGGCCATGGCGCACGCCGATCACCTGCACGCCTGCCAGCGGGCCGTCGGCCAGCTCGGACAGGGTGGCGCCCGCCAGCGCATCGCGGTCAATTGCGATTTCAGAGACAACGATGGGCACCGGCGGCGGGGCCAGCACGGGCTTCAGGACGCGTCCGGCCAGATACAGGCCCAGCATCGGGCCCACCACACCGAAAGGATACGCCACCGCATAGCCGACGGCCGCATCGCGATTGCCATGCGACGCTTCCATCGCCGCCTGCAGCGCGGCAGTGCTGGTCATGGCGCCGGCAAACACGCCGCTGGCCATGCGCAGGGAAATATCGATCCACTGCCCACCCCAGATGGACACGGCCAGCCCGCCCATTACGGCAGCCAGGGCGATCAGGTTATGTTTCTGCCCGGCGCCACGCAGGCCGGCAAAAAACTGCGTGCCGTACTGCACGCCTATGCCATACAAAAACAGCAACAGGCCGATCGAGCCGACAAGCGGCGGCGGCACCGAACCGGGCGCAAACGCGCCCAGCGCCAGCCCGGCAAACAGCACGCCACCGACGCCCAGCGAAAAACCAAACACACTGATACGTCCCAGCGCATAGCCCAGGCCGATAACCAGGAACAGCGCCAGGATAGGCGTCGATTCCAGCGTATGACGCAACAATTCCATCATCTGACAGTTTCCCAAGGTTAAAAGTTGACAGTGTAGCATTGATGCCAGCTTGACAAGTAGTGAAGCCAAAAAAAACCCGCTACGGGAGCGGGTTGAATCTAATTCCTGTGAGGAAGTAGAGGAGACAGGACAATCATGCCGCATCGCAGCATATTTATCCAATCATCTTTTCCTATGGTGCCGATATGCAAAACCTATATCTGCTTGCAAGCCACATCGAGCGCTCGCACGCGCGAGCAGTTCGCTCGAATGAACGGCAGCGCAGCACGCGGCTTTGCCGCCCCCGTCACAGGGAGTCGCTTATTTGGTACGGAATACGATACGCGCCTTGCTCAGGTCATACGGGGTCAGTTCCACGTTGACCTTGTCACCAGGCAGGATACGGATATAGTTCTTGCGCATTTTTCCCGAAATATGGCCCAGTACGAGGTGTCCATTTTCGAGCTTGACGCGAAACGTGGCGTTGGGAAGGTTTTCCAAAATTTCGCCTTGCATTGCTATGACATCATCTTTTGCCATCGAATTTCCTATAGTGATACAACTTTATTGGTGGAGTCGCTTTTTTTGCGCGGCAGTGGCACGATCAGTGGCAGCGGCGGCCAGAATCGCCAGGCATCGCTCACCACATGGATAACGCACTTTCCTTGCCCGGGGCGTTATTTTACCAGTAACACGGCGCCACCGGGACAAGAGCGCCGATACCGGGCGCAAAAAAAAGCCCGCTACTGGAGCGGGCTGAATCTATTTCCTTTGAGGAAGTAGAGGAGACAAGTGCATCTTGATGCATTGCAGCATATAAATCCAATTATCTGTTGTGATGACAGAAATACGCTTCATCAATATCTGGACCAGACAACGGTTGCCTTACCTGGCGCTGCTGGCCGCCTCTTCGATCAGCTTGGCGACCTCCGCCGGGTGCGAGGTCATCACCACGTGCGAGGCGCCGTCGATCACGATGGTTTTCTTTGCATTTGCACGCTTGGCCATGAAGGCTTGCGCTTCGGCAGGAATATTCTTGTCTGCCTTGCCGTAGACAAACCACGACGGGATATCCTTCCAGGCTGGCGCCGGCGACGCTTCGTTCAAGGCCGCATCGGTGATCGGGCGCTGGCCCGCTGCCATCAGGCGCGCCTTGTCTGCCGGCAGGTCGGCCGCAAACTGCGCGTGGAATTTGGCCTGTTCGATATACAGGTCATTGCTGCCATCGGCCAGTGGCACCGGCTTGCCCAGCGCCGTACCCAAAGTGCCGCCGGGGAACTTGCCTGACAAGCCGGCTGCCGTCTCGCCCGCTTCCGGGGCAAATGCCGCGACATAGACGAGCGCCTTGACGTTGGCGCCAGCTTGGGCTGCGGCGCTGATCACCGAGCCGCCATAGGAATGACCCACCAGGATCACGTCGCCAGGCACACTTTTGATCACGCGTGCCACCGAGTCCGCGTCGGTTTTCACGCTGCGCAGGTGATTGGCTGCGCCGATCACGGTATAGCCATCTTTTTGCAGCCTGGCAGTCACGCCATCCCAGCTCGACGAATCGGCAAAAGCGCCATGCACGAGGATGATGGTCGGCTTGACGGCTGCAGCCGATGCCTGGCTCGCTGGAACGACGCCGGCAAACAAGGTGCCGATGATGGCAGCGATCGAGAATGGATAGTTGAAGTTTTTCACGGTGGTCCCCGGTGGTGATAGTTGGCTTACGGCCCTGACGTTCAGGTGCGGCGATACTAGCACTCAAAAATGCAACTTTTCCGGAATGATTAACGACCCGATCTTCTTGCATGGAAACGGCCTGGTCCATGGATCAGGCAAGGGAGTGCTACCAATATCGCCATCAAGTGCGACGCCACCAAGGCAGAAATTTGCGCCGCCAGTTGCCGTCAACTCTGGCATACGCTGCGCGTGCCGGCACTTGCAGCTTCACCTCGGTGCCAGCGCCCGTATTGGCAATGCTGACCTTGCCACCGATGCCGCGCGCGCGTTCGCGCATGCCGGTCAGGCCCCAATGGGCGGATTTTCCGCCTGCGGCAAGGATGGCGGCATCGATGCCGCCACCATCGTCAGTGACCTGCAGCGTGAAATGCGCCGGCGCATAGACAAGGGCAATTTCCAGCGTGGAACCAGGCCCGGCCGGCAGCGCTCCGCGCCTGACCATGCAGACCTTTTCCGGGCAGGAGGACATCCACAGGTTGCCGTCGCGGTCAAACAACTTGTTGACCGCCATCGATGCCGAGGCCGCCTGCGGAAGGCGCGCCAGTGCCGGCCCCGCGTGGGGTAGATCGAAGCGTATCAGTTGCGTGCCCTCGCGCCGCCATAGCTGGCCATCGGGCGAGATGATCAGGCCCGGACTGTCGCCGGACGGGCCAACCGGATGAAATTTGCGCTTTTCCCTGTCCAGCAGAAACAGCTGCTTACCATCACCGACAAACAGGCTGCCGTACTGGTCCAGCACCATGTTTTCCACCTTCTCGGTGGGATAGTCCCAGCTCTTGCCGATGGTTTCCCAGGTCGTGCCGCGCAGTCGGCGCAAGCCGTTGCCGGCACCGACACAGAACGTGCCGTCCGCGTCGGCACGCACGGAAAAAGGCGTGGAAAAGGGCCGGTTCTGGACTGACGTCAGGTTGAGCACATGGCCATTGCGCAAAATGCTGAAGCCACCGAGCAAGTAGCCGATCAGCAAATCGCCATTCGGCGCCGCAAACATGGTGGAAATGCCGTTATAGGTCAACGCTTCGCCGGGAAGCGGCACGAAACGTTCGAAGGTAGTTCCGTCAAAACGGTACCGGCCACGCGTGGTACCCAGCCACAGTCAGCCATCGCTGGTCTGCGTCATTGCCGTCGTCATGGCTGGCGCACCCTCCTTCGCGCCCCACACGTCGTGGCGGTAGTCGCCGATGCGGAAGTGGCTGTCCAGCGCAAACGCCTGCGGCACGGTCAATATCGACAAACAGCAAAACCAGGCCAACCGGCGCAGGGACGATGGCGAGTGGCGTGCAAACCTGGCCTTGGCCTTGGACTTGAACATTTGGCATTCTGCAAATAATTGGACGGATGCGCATGGTACCCGGACAGTCACAAAAATGCAGGCAAAAAAAAGCCCGCTACTGGAGCGGGCTGAATCTATTTCCTGTGAGGAAGTAGAGGAGACAGAAGCATCATGCCGGATCGCAAGCTATAAAACCACTTTATATTGATGATATGGGAAATACGCTTGAGTGATAACAGTGGCAATCATTGATTCCATGCGGCATTATTTTGCGGCCTCTCCCCCGGCCATTGCCGGTGCGCGCAGCATGTTCCTGATGCCGCGCAGCGCCTGGCGCACGCGCGCCTCGTTTTCGATCAGGGCAAAGCGCACGTATTCGTCGCCGTACTCGCCGAAACCGATACCCGGCGATACACTGACCTTGGCTTTTTCCAGCAGCAGCTTGGCAAACTCCAGCGAACCCAGGTGGCGATACGCTGCCGGAATATGCGCCCAGATATACATCGAGGCCTTGGGCGTTTCCACCATCCAGCCAGCTTCATGCAAACCTTTGACAAGCACGTCGCGGCGGCGCTGGTATTGCGCGCAGATTTGCATCACGCAGCTTTGATCGCCTTCCAGCGCCGCGATCGCCGCCACCTGCACCGGCGTGAAACTGCCGTAGTCGTGGTAGCTCTTGATACGCGCCAGGGCCGCAACCAGCTCCGCATTGCCAACCATAAAGCCGATGCGCCAGCCTGCCATGTTATAGCTTTTCGACATGGTGAAAAATTCGACAGCCACGTCGCGCGCACCGGGCACCTGCATGATGGACGGCGCTTTCCAGCCATCAAAAGTGATGTCGGCATAGGCCAGGTCGTGCACCACGAGGATATTGTGCTGCTTGGCCAGCGCCACGACGCGCTCGAAAAACTCCAGTTCCACGCATTGCGCGGTGGGGTTCGATGGAAAACCCAGCACCATCATCTTGGGCTTGGGATAGCTTTCGCGGATTGCACGCTCCAGCTCGGCAAAGAAATCGACGCCGGGCCCCATGCGCACCGAGCGGATATCGGCGCCGGCGATCACCGCGCCCCAGATATGGATCGGGTAGCTGGGGTTGGGCACCAGCACCGTGTCGCCACGGTCCAGGGTGGCCAGCATCAAATGGGCCAGGCCTTCTTTCGAGCCGATCGTGACAATGGCCTCGCTGTCGGGATCGATCTCGACCTCATAGCGCTGCTTGTACCAGTGGGAAATGGCGCGGCGCAGGCGCGGAATGCCCTTCGAAGCGGAATAACCGTGCGTGTCGGGGCGCTTGACCGTATCGATCAGCTTGTCGACGATATGGCTGGGCGTGGCGCCGTCGGGATTACCCATCGACATGTCGATGATGTCCTCGCCACGGCGGCGCGCGGCCATCTTGAGTTCGGCGGTGATATTGAAAACGTAGGGGGGAAGACGATTGATGCGCGAAAAGCTGCGCGGAGTTTGGCTGTTTGTCATGAGACCTCTGTACGTAAGCGCCCGGATCCGTCCGAGCGACGTTGGCGCACTGCGTGCACCTGCAGCGATACTAACCTGGCGCCGTTCAGGCTGGCAAGGGCACGTTTGAAAGGCTACAATGGTTGCCTGTCGAAAATGAGCAAACCGGTTGGTAACCCGGTAGGTGTTGAAGCACAACATGCTCCCGCCCCACGCGGACCCACGGCGCTGATCCTGGCTGTTACACCAGTCGGGGGCTGCGTTATGGTCCGTGCACGCTTCCCGCCGCGCCATCCCTCCCCCGCTTTTACAAGGAAATAAACGGATGGCAATACACGAGACAACCGCGACCGGGCTGACACTGGAGCGCAGCGCGCTGGAACAACTGCTGGCGCAAGCGGTGCGCACCTTCGAGGGCTGCGCCTTTGACGACGCCGACCTGGCCCGGCTTGACCTGCAGGGCTGCTCCTTCGAGCGCTGCACCTTTACCGGTGCCAACCTGTTCGCCTGCAAGCTGGCTCGCACGACCTGGCGCCGTTGCCGCGCCGGCGGCGCCGATTTCGAATCCGTCGACGCGGTCGACGCCAGCTTCGAAGGCTGCGACCTGAACAATACCAAATGGCGGCGCGCCAAGCTCGCTTCCGCGTCCTGGCGCGGCTGCAAGCTGACCGGCGCCTCGTTCGAGGAAGTGGCGCACCTGGGCGCCAGCTTCGAAGACAGCCTGCTGATCGGCGCCGACCTGCGCGGCTTTTCCTTCCGCAAGTCCATCTTGAAGCAGCTCGATTTTTCCGAAGCCTATCTGGCCGGCTGCGACTTTCGCGACGTGATCTTCGAAGGCGGCAGCTTGCGCAATGCCGTATTGAAACTGGCCAAGTTCCAGGGCGCCGACCTGCGCGGCGCCGATATCGACGGCTTCAAGCTGACGGAAGCGGCGCTGTTCAAGGGCGCAGTCATTACGCATGCGCAAGCGGCCAATTTCGTGCGCGAGCTGGGCATTTCCGTGGTGTAGACAAAAATCCCGTCAAAAAAAAGCCCGCTGCGAGAGCGGGCTGAATCTAATTCCGTTGAGGAGTTAGAGGAGACAACTGAATGATGCTGCATCGCGGCATATAAAACCAATTGTCATTCATGATGATAGAAATGCGTTTTCATGATAACCATGCGAACGCTCGCTTTTCAGGCGGTGCGGCGCGACAAGCTCGGCAAGAATTCTCCCAGCCACACCAGCAGCGCCAGCGCCGGAAACGCCATGCCGGTCAACAACGTCGCTTGCCAGCCATAACTGGCGTACACCCAGGCGCCGACTGCGGAACCGGCTGCGCCACCGGCAAAGAACAGCGCGAAATACAGGCCATTCAAGCGGCCCCGCACTTCCGGCGCCAGGCTGAAGATGGCGCGCTGCCCCAACACCAGGTTGGCGGCCACGCCCATGTCGAGGACGATGGAAGCGATCACCAGCAAGCCCAGCGCCAGATGTTGCGATTTCGGTACAAACATCGGCAAGGCAAACGCCACCATGCCCAGGATCAAAGCGACGGCCGTGGCCGGCAAGGTATGGCCCGCATCGGCCAGGCGGCCGGCGATCGGCGAAGCGACGGCGCCGGCCATGCCGACCAGGGCGAAGATGGCGATGCCGGTTTGCGACAGGCCAAAAGCGGGGCTGGCCAGCACCAGTGGCGTGACGGTCCAGAACAGGCTGAAGGCACCGAACAGGCCAGCGTGATAAGCGGCGCGGCGGCGCAGCACAGGCGTGCCCAGCAGCAAATGCCACAGCGAAGCCATCAGCGCTGGGTAGCGGATAGTCGAGACCGGCTGGCGCAGCGGCAAGGCACGGCGCAACACTGCGGCCAGGGCCAGCATCAGCACGGCCGCGCCGCCAAACACCACGTGCCAGCTGGCATGGGCCGCCACCAGCGAAGCGGCCGGACGGGCCAGCATAATGCCCAGCAACAAGCCGCTGACCACCTTGCCGACGGCCTGGCCGCGCGTCGCTTCCTTCGACAAATGGGCGGCAAACGGCACAATCACCTGCGCCGCCACCGAACCGAGGCCGATCGCCAGCGCGGCGGCCAGGAACACGATGGCGCCGGTGCTGAGGGCAGCGACAATCAATGCAACGGCAGTGACCAGCAGGCCGGTGATGATCAGGCGGCGGTTTTCCAGCAAGTCGCCCAGCGGCACCACGAACAGCAGGCCCAGCGTGTAGCCGATCTGCGTCAGGGTGACGATCAGGCCGGCCGCCTTGGCCGACAGGCCGGTCGACGCGCTGATGGGGCCGACCAGGGTTTGTGCGTAATACAGATTGGCGACGATCAGGCCGGATGCGATCGCCAGCAGCAACACCATGCCGGACGAGATATCGGGCACCTCGCCGACGTTGGTGGAATTTTTGGAGGCCTTGTTCATGTTATTTCCTCGGTTGAATAAAGTAAGGCCATTGTAGGGAATTTATCGAAGAAGATAATTAGTGCATAATCGTTCTATACATTTCACATTAGATGAACAATCGAGGAGCCGTGCTTTTTATGGACAAGATCAAGGCCATGCAAACCTTTGTGCGCATCGTGGAAGCGAACAGCTTTTCCAAGGCGGCCGAAACGCTGAACTTGCCGCGCGCGGCCTTGACCGCCACCTTGCAGAAGCTGGAAGCCTACCTGGGCACGCAGCTGCTGCAACGCACCACGCGCCGCCTTTCGCTGACGCCCGATGGCGCCGAGTATTTCAACCATTGCCTGGCGATTTTAGGCGCCGTCGATGCGGCCGAGCAGGCGTTTCGCGGCCCCGACGCCAACAAGCCGCGCGGCATGCTGCGCGTCAACCTGCCTGGCACCGTGGGCCGCACCCTGGTGATGCCGTATATCGGCCAATTCCATGCCGCCTACCCCGCCGTGCAGCTGCACCTGAGTTTGACGGACCGACTGGTCGACCTGACCGGGGAAGGCATCGATTGCGCGCTGCGCGTGGGGCAGTTGCAGGATTCGGCCTTTATCGGCAAGCGCATCGGCAATATGCGTTTCATTACCTGCGCGGCGCCCGCCTACCTTGAACGCCATGGCCGGCCGCAGACCCTGGCCGACCTGGCCCGCCACCGTGGCGTGATGCATTTTTCAGGCCGCACCGGGCGCGCCTTCGAATGGGATTTCGTGCAGAACGGGGAAGTGGTGCGGGTGCAGATGACGGGCATGGTCTCCATCAACGATGCCGAGGCCAACCTGGCGTGCGTGCTGCAGGGCATGGGCCTGGGCCAGCTGGCCGTCTACCAGGCGCGCGAGCACCTGGCCAGCGGCGCGCTGGTGCCGGTGCTGGAAGACTGCCCGCCGACACCGATGCCGATGTCGCTGCTGGCGCCGCAAGGCCGGCTGGCCGTGCCGAAAGTACAGGCGTTTGCCGCCTGGCTGACGGCGCTGCTGGCGCAAAACGAGGATGTGCAGCAGCCGGACCGGCACTGATTCAAGCGTTCGCTGGTTCAAGCGTCCGATGATTTCCGGAAATGCTCTCGGTCCGGGTCGAGTTCCGGATACTGTCGTACGACCGGAAGCTGCAGCTTGCTCCATATCTGCATCACCGTCTCGGCCAGGCCGCTCAAATGCTGATGCCGTTCGGCATCGGGCAAGGTACGGATCACGGTATCGGCTTCGTTCAAGACTAGACCGATGTCCTGGTACAGCGACATGAGTTTCTGGGCGGTGGCTTGATCCATAGCGGCCCCTCAATTCTCAATAGAACAAAAATGCGTGCTTTCCTGCTTGTCGCGCGCCTGCACATTGACCAGCTTGCCGGCGCCGTCATACGCGACGTTGACGGTTTTTTCCTGCGGCATGACGACGTTCAGCATCAGCGAGCTGCCGCCCTCCATCAGCGTAAAGCCTTCGCTGACGGCCGTCTTCATGTCGAAGGCATCGTCGCCGATCCTGATCACGCCGTCGACCACCTCGACATCGACCTTGCGGCGCACCAGCAGGTTCTTGGTGTCGAGGCAGCCGATGCTCTGCTTCTTGCCGTTCAGCAGCTTTGCCGCAGTCAGGAACAGTGCCTGATTGTTGAAGCTGCCAACGCCGCTGTTATTGCTGCACATCAGGCCGATGTCTCCGCTCGACAGGCTGATGGTGCTTTCCTTGCCAGCCGGACTGGACATCAGCGACAGCATGCCGGTCTTGCCGTCATCGATGGCGAGCGTGCCCACGGTGCTGTATTGGCCTTTCTCGTCGCGCGAACGCATCATCATGGCCATTTTCGCAGCATGAAAATCGAGCTGCATGTCGCCGGACGCGACCTTGCCGTCGGCGCCTATCGTGACCAGCGCCTCCATCCTGCGCCCGTCCGGCATGCGCAGGCAGTTGCCGTTGTAGCTGCCGGCCAGCAATGGCCCCAGCGCTTTCCAGTAATCCAGCTTGCGTTCAGGCGCAGGCTCGGCGGCGGGCGCTTCTGCCACCTGAGCGTCGGCGGCTGCCTGGGCCTGCTTGCCCTCCCCGGCGTCAGCCGCTTCCGGATGCTTGCTGCAAGCACCCAGCAACAGGCTGAAGGCGATAGTGGACAACAAGGTGGTGCGACGGATCATAAAGTATCTCCAAGGAAAGGGAACTGTACGCTAGCATGAGAATTATATTTTTCGCAAGAACGATTCGATTGGAATCAAAGGCGCAAAAAAAAAGCCCGCTACGGGAGCGGGCTGAATCTATTTTCTTGGAGGAGAATAGAGGAGACAAATGAAGTATGCTGCATCGCGGCATATTATTCCAATTGATTATGGAAATGATAGAAATAGGCAAGTGATATAACTGCGGTACGACCATGAAAAACGGGGCCGGTCCCCTGCGGTTCCGGCCCGGTAGTCGATAGCGCGCTCGTTACTTGGTCGCTACCGGCGTTGCCTTGGTATCGGCGCCATATGGCAGCACCTTGGCGGCCAGGCGGGTATCGGCCTTGATCAGCGCCACTTCGTCGGCCAGGATGCGCACGGTTTCGTTCAGCAACACGTCTTTTGCGCTTTTGGCGGCGGACTCGGCATCGAGCTCGGCGCTCAAGGCACGCTCGTCACCCTGCAAGCCGTCATCGGTGCGCAAGGCACCCTTGACAGCTGCGATCTGCTTGGCGGTCTTGGCGGCAGCTTTCGCCCCTTTCAACACGTCTTTCGGATCCTGGATCACCACCAGGTCGTCGGCAGGGTTGGAAATTTGCGCGATCAGGCGCTTTTCACGCGCCCGGGTACGCGCTTCCTGGGCATCACGTTCCTTGCGGCGCACGGTTTCGTTCAGCGACAGCTGATTTTCCTTGCGCTGCTTGACGACCAGGGCGATGTCGTCCTGCAGGTACTGGAAGTCCTTGTCCTTGGCCACGCGCGCTTCGTGCTTTTTGTCCAGCAGCGGCACGACTTCCTTCATGTCGCCGGTCGGCGTGAACGGCGCGGGCTTGATGGCCACCCATGGCAAGGCGTTGTCGTAGCTCGATTCGCCGAAGTTGTCGGTGTCCGACATGGCCGGCAGCTTGATATCGGGTGTGACGCCACGCAGCTGCGTGGTGCCGCCATTGATGCGGAAGAACTGCGCCACCGTCATCTTCAGCTCGCCCAGGCGCGCTTTCTCGCTGCCGCCAAAACGGTCGAGGTTGATCAGCGTCTGCACGGTGCCCTTGCCGAAGCTGCCTTCACCGATTACCAGGCCACGGCCATAGTCCTGGATGGCGGCGGCGAAAATCTCGGAAGCCGAAGCCGAACCACGGTTGATCAGCACACCCATTGGACCATCCCAGGCCAGGCCCGCATTGGTATCGCTTTCAATGTCGACCTTGCCTTCGGCGCTGCGCTGCATCACCACCGGTCCCTTGTCGATAAACAGGCCCGTCAGTTCCACTGCTTCATTCAGTGAACCGCCGCCATTGTTGCGCAAGTCGATCAGTACATTGTCGACCTTGTCTTTCTTCAGCTCGCCCAGCAAGCGGGTCACGTCGCGCGTGGCGCTCTTGAAATCCTTGTCGCCGCGGCGGCGCGCTTCGAAATCCTGGTAGAAGGTCGGCAAGGAGATCACGCCGATGCGGCGTTTGACGCCGTTGTCGCGCACTTCAATGATGGATTTCTTCGCAGCCTGCTCTTCCATGCTGATCTTCTTGCGCACCAGCGGCACAATGGTGTGCTTGGCGTCCGGGCCGGCATCGGCCGGCAGGATGTCCAGGCGTACAGTGGAATCTTTGGTGCCGCGGATCAGCTGCACCACATCGTCGATGCGCATGCCCAGCACCTCGACGATCGGGCCGCTGTCGCCCTGCCCCACACCAACGATGCGGTCGCCGACTTTCAGCTTGCCCGACAGCCCAGCCGGACTGCCCGGCACCACTTCGCGCACGACTGTGTATTCGTCGCGCGTCTGCAGCACGGCGCCAATGCCTTCCAGCGACAAGCGCATGGCGATATCGAAGTTTTCCGAGGCGCGCGTGCCCAGGTAGTTGGTGTGCGGCTCGATCGACATGGCGTAGGCGTTCATGAAGATCTGGAACACGTCTTCATTGTTCAGCTTGCGCGAGCGCGCGGTGTAGCTTTCATAGCGCTTGTCGAGCGTCTCGCGGATGGCCTTGTCTTCCTTGCCGGCCAGCTTCAGGCGCAGCCAGTCATTCTTGACACGCTTGCGCCACAGGTCGCGTACTTCTTCTTCGTTTTTCGGCCAGGCGGCTTTTTCACGGTCGATCTGGTAGCTTTCGTCAGCCGAGAAATCGAATTTGGTCTTGAGCAATTCGCGTGCATACGCCATGCGCTCATCGAAACGCTGCTGGTACAGATTGTAGATGGCGAACGGCGCCGTCAGGTCTTCGCCATTGATGGCATCGTCGAGCTTGGTACGCAAGGGCGCGAAACGGTCGATATCGGCCTGCACGAAAAAAAGCTTTTCACTATCGAGCGACTTGAAATAGCGGTCGAAGATTTTTTCCGACATCGCATCGTCGAGCGGAGTGGCCTTGTAGTGATAGCGCGACAGCACGCGCGAAGCCCACAGCGCTGCTTGCGTCTGCTGGGCCAATGGCTTCATGATGGGCGGAGGAGCGGCGCTCTTGTCGGTCTGGGCTGCGCCAGCGTGCGCTGACATGGCAAGCGCCAGGGTGACCAGGATTAATTGCTTCTTCATCGGCTTCTCCGAAAATTGGTTAAATCATTTACTGGCAGTGCAACTGATCGCATAACGATCTTGCAGCTGCCTATAAGACGGTAAAAAATGGGGATGTTGCGACTGGTCTGGCTCTTATTCTACAGGATACACACAGCCAGCCTACGGCAGGCAATCAGTTTCTTCCCGGAAGCTTAAGCGCGCGTTAAACAGCCAGGCGTATTCCTTACAAACTGAAACATTATCACGCAGATGTCACTGGCACAAAGACCAGCTTCCAGTGCCATCTGCACATGGCATGCTTGCCTACATTAATCTCAAGTGCTTGTATTCATTGAACTTTATAATTCCACATGGCAACACAAATGTGCTTGCTGTGATATCATCCGCCTTTGGTCGCCGTGCTTTCAACACCGCCACCGGCCAGTCCCACCCCCTTTTTCAGCACTCTTGTACCTGCGCTTCATTCGCTTGCCATTGCCTGTTTTTTGACCGGCGAGGCATATCGTGCGTGCACCGCGCGCAGCCATTTTGACTTTTTGAATTTACTACCCATGAAGAAATTTTCCTTTCATCCCCGGCACTGGAGTGTCGGCGGCAAGATCACCGTTTTTACCTTTGCCTTGGTCAGCCTGATCCTGGCCAGCCTGACAGCGCTGACCAGCCTCCGTACCTCGCATGTGCTGGAGCAGCGCGCAGAGGCTGCCGTCAATAGTGAACTGAACGGCGTCATGACCACCACTGAAGTTTTTCATGCAGCCATGGTGAATGAAGCAGCCAGCTTCGCCCGGCTGTTTGCTGCGGAATTTCCCGGCCCGTTCGCGGTCGACAGTGCCACCATGGTGGCCGTGGCAGGCAAGGCCACGCCGCAGTTGTCCAATGGCGACAAAGTGCTTAATCTCGATACCGCCCTGGTTGACCGCTACACGGCACAAACCGGCGTGATCGCCACCATTTTCGCTGCCAGCGGCGATGAATTCGTGCGCATCAGCACCTCGCTCAAGAAGCAGGATGGCGAACGCGCCATCGGCACCGAGCTCGACCATAACCACCCCAGCTACGCCCCGCTGCGCGCCGGCCAAAGCTATGTTGGCATGGCGACCCTGTTCGGCAAGCAATACATCACGCAATACGACCCCGTGCGCGACGCCGCCGGCAAGGTGGTGGGAGTGCTGTTCATTGGCCTTGACATCACGAAAAACCTGGCGATGCTGAAAGAAAAAATCCGCCAGGTAAAGATCGGCCAGACCGGCTACATCTATATCATTGACACGGCGCCCGGGGCCAACTATGGCCACCTGGTGCTGCATCCGAACAGCGAAGGCAAGAGCGCGCTCGACTTCAAGGGCAGCGACGGCCGCCTGTTTATCCAGGACATGCTGAAGCAGAAAACCGGCGCCATGCGCTATACCTGGAGCGCACCGGGCCAGAGCGCCACTGCCGCGCGCGAAAAGCAGCTGTATTACCGCGAGTTCAAAAAATGGCAATGGATTATCGCTGGCGGCACATTTACCGATGAAATTACGGCGGAGGCACGCCAGATGCGCAATCAGCTGGCCATCTCGGGCCTGATCGCTTTGCTGGTGTTTGCCATCTTGCTGTACCTGCTGGTGCACAAGCTCATCTCGCGCCCACTGGCGCATGCCGAAAAGGCCGCCGAACAGATTGCCGGCGGCGACCTGACGGTGCACCTGGACACCACCAGCGAGGATGAAATCGGCCGCTTGCTGCGCGCCCTGAACCATATCAGCGACAACCTGTCGAAAGTGGTGGGCCAGGTGCGCGGCAGCGCCGGCCAGATCGCCACCGCCTCCGGTGAAATCGCCAGTGGCAACATTGATTTGTCGAGCCGTACCGAACAGCAGGCCAGTTCGCTGGAAGAAACTGCCGCCTCGATGGAACAACTGAGCTCGACCGTGCGCCAGAACGTCGAGCACGTGCAGCAGGCCAGCAGCCTGGCACAAACGTCATCCGAACTGGCGGCCCAGGGCGGCGCGGCCGTGGCGCAAGTGACCAGCACCATGGAAGCGATCCGCGCCTCGTCGGGCAAGATCACCGACATCATCGGCGTGATCGACGGCATTGCCTTCCAGACCAATATCCTGGCGCTGAACGCGGCGGTGGAGGCGGCACGCGCCGGTGAACAGGGTCGTGGCTTTGCCGTGGTGGCCACCGAAGTACGCAATCTGGCGCACCGCTCCAGCGCAGCGGCAAAAGAAATCAAGGACCTGATCGAGGCCTCGACCAGTACGGTAGACCTGGGCCATGCGCAGGTCAGCCAGGCCGGCGCCACCATCGCCAAGGTGGTCGACAGCGTCCACAAGGTCAGCGCCCTGATGGCGGAAGTGGCGCAAGCGAGCGAAGAGCAGCGCAGCGGCATCGACCAGGTCAACCAGGCGATCGCACAGATGGACCAGGTGACGCAGCAGAACGCGGCGCTGGTGGAAGAAGCAGCGGCGGCGGCCGATGCGCTGCAGGAGCAGGCGCACGATATGCAGCGCATGGTGGGCGTGTTCAAGCTGTAATGCTAAGATCGGGCACAGCCACTGCCGGGAGCCTTCCATGCACGACGACTACGTTCTGATTGCCCGCCTGATGATCCCCACCGACGCCCACGTGCTGCGCGGCTGCCTGGCCGCCTCGGACATCGACGTGCTGCTGACGGACGACCAGCATATGCAGGCCGACATGCTGCTGGCGGCCGCCATCGGCGGTGCGCGCATCATGGTGCGTGAACACGACGTGGCGCGCGCGAAAGAAATACTGGCGGCGTTCGAACGCGGCGACCTGGCCTTGTCGGACGATGCCGACGTGGGCGCGCCGGTAGCCGAGTAGCACCTTGATCTGAAAGCACACGAAATGGCAGCAGGCGGACCCGGCGATCACCCCTTGAAAGACCTGCTTCACTTCAACATGCATGTTTTTGATGACGAATGTGACGCTCTCATCAGGGACCTTTCAAATTACCTGTCTGAAGCTCAGCTATACGACAGCATCGACTGGTTTGTGACTTTTGGCATGACAGCATCGCAACTGGCTGATTTCAAGGCACAACTTTCCCAAAAACTCCTGGCCCTGAAAAGATTGCCGAAAATTGCTGATCGCGTTCAGGCAGGTGGCAAGCCCACCGCGAGAGAATGACAGGCAAATGGTATAAGTCGTATTTATATTCAAGGAAACAGACAATGAAGCCGGCGACTTCAAATAATCTCACCTCATTAAAAATATTAAAAAAGCTGTACCACCATCAAAATGCGCACTATGACCCAGTGCGTCATGTCAGCATCTATCAAGAAGACATATTGACAACGCAGGAACGCCAGCAATTGGAACAAGATGAATGGAAGGCCAACGATATTCTGGCTGTCAATCATGATTCCCTTGTTCAATGCGTTCGAAGCTGGGGGCAACATGCGGCGTTGTCGCTGACCCGTGCGAGCGCCGAATTCGTGGCGGCTGTTGGCGGAAGTTATCCTCGCGGCATGACGGTCTTGCATAGCACGCTTTTTGCATATCATGTACCTGATCATGCATATCAGCCCGCCCGTCGCTTGCTTGCCTGTGGAATTTGCGGATTTCCGGAACACGACGCTGCATCGGGTCGAGAACATTGCGAGAATATCGCCGCGATACGTTATGCTTTATATCAAGGAAGATTATATGACAGCCTGATCGGCGTTTACACTGATCTGCAAGAGCGCATGAGTTTGCCGGCCATATCGCCGACGAAACAAGATATCGCTGTCTTTCGCAAGCTGTTACAACAGCTGGATCAGGCAGATCAGGACATGACGCCTGGTTCGTATGAGAAAAGCCTGACAGCCAGCAAATTAATCAAAGGTCACGCGGGCACGCGCCGTGATGTTCTGCAATCCTTGTCGTTTGCCGGGATTCTTCCCAATTCACATATCCAATTGAATCCCGGCACCTGGACTGCCTTTGAAGACATCGCAGATCCTGAAGTGCCTCCGAATAACACCAAAGGCCGTTCAGATATGGAAATGCCGTGGGCCGGATGGCAAGGGAAGCTTGGCGTGGATTGGGCAAAGGCGCATCAATTATTCGGCGCTTACCTGTCATAAATGATGGCGTTCAAGCGGGCAGCAGGCCCACCGCGCGATAAGTGTTGATCATCGTATCGTACAAGGCGATATCGGCCCGGCTGCGCGCCACCAGCTGCGCGCCGACCATGGCAGCGTAGATCGCACGCGCTCTGTCGCCGCTGTCCTGCGCGCTGGCCTTGCCGGCGGCAAGCAGCATCCTGGCCAGCCAGGCCACATTCACATCGGCAAACATCTTCACTTCCGCCCTGACTTCCTCGGGCAGGTCATCGAATTCGGCCGCCATATAACTGGACAAGCACATGCGGTTGTCGTTCTCCAGCGAACGCCGAAACGTGCCGGGATACAACTTCAAGCAGGCGAGCGGATCGTCGCCCGCCTCCTCCAGCGCAAACAGTTCGGCGGCGGAGTCTTCCCAATAACGTTTCGCCACGGCAGCGGCAAGGTCGGCCTTGCTCTGGAAATGGTAGTAGATGCTGGCACTCTTGATGCCGACGGTGTCTGCCAGCGAGCGCATGTTCAGCCCGCTGTAGCCATGGGCTTGCGCCGCCTTCCTGGCGGCGTCCATGATGGCATCCCGATAATTTGCAGCCATTCTTTCTACCTGCTTTCTCTTTTGAATAATACGTTGACAGTGCAGATTATAGCACCTACACTCAACCTACCGAATGTTAGGTAGATACATGGAAGCTGATCATGAACACCACAACTATTGCCAATATGACGATCCACGACTGGTTTGATGGGCCCTATCCGGCCCGGGTACGCATTGCTGTCGCCGAAAAGCAGATGCAGTCACAGATCCGCTACGAAGCGGTAAATCTGTGGACCGGCGAACACAAGCAGCCTGCGTTCCTGGCCAAAAACTATTCCGGCACCCTGCCCGTGCTGGAACTGGCTGACGGCACTCTGATTGCCGAATGCACGGCCATTACCGAGTACCTCGATAATCTGGCAGGTACGCCTACTCTGAGCGGCACCACGCCACTGGAAAAAGGCACCATCCATATGATGAGCCGGCGTGCCGAACTGGAACTGCTCGACGCGATCAGCACCTATTTTCACCACGCCACGCCAGGCCTGGGGCCAACGGTAGAGCTGTATCAGAACAGGGAATGGGGCTTGCGCCAGCGCGACCGCGCCTTGCGCGCGATGAAATACTTTGACACGGTATTGCAGAAGCAGCCGTATGTTGCCGGCGAGACCTTCTCAATGGCGGATATTACCGTGATCGGTGCCTTTATTTTTGCAGCCATCGTCAAGCTGCCGGTGCCGCCGGAATACGCGGCGCTGCACGCCTGGCATCAGCGCATGCAGCAACGGCCCAGCGTTATCGCATGGGAAAAAATGGTGGAGCAGACCCAGGCAACCATGGCCAGCAAGTGAGGCATTAGCGCCGGGGCGCTTTTCAGGAATAAAAACAGCGGCCGCACGCCTGGCGGTACGATTCATTGCCGCCAATACTGATCTGCTCGCCTTCCTTGATACGGCGCCCCTGCTCGTCGACGCGGATATTCATGGTGGCTTTTTTGCCGCAGGTGCAGATGTTCTTGAGTTCTTCGATATCGTCGGCCAGCGCCAGCAGATAGGCCGAGCCGGGAAACGGTTCGCCCTTGAAATCGGTGCGCAGGCCATAGCAGATAACCGGCACGCCCTTCACTTGCGCCAGTTGGTGCAACTGCTGCACTTGCTGGGTGGTCAGGAACTGCGCCTCATCGACCAGCAGGCAGGCGACTTGCGGAATATCGAGCAGGAAGTTGGTATTGGCGTCGAAAATATCGACTTCGCGCTGCGGTCCCAGCCGTGAAGTAACGCGCCCCACGCCATAGCGGCTGTCAATGGCGGCCGTGTACAGGCGCACTTTCTGGCCCTGCTCTTCATAGTTGTGCGCGACCTGCAACAAGGCCGTTGACTTGCCCGCGTTCATTGCGGAATACCTGAAATAAAGTTTTGCCACTGCTGCCTGCCCTGTCTCAATACGATTTACCACGTTCCTGGAGGCGCCATTATAAGGCTGTTGCCGGGAGCGCGACAGCCTGCCTTGCAACCATGGCCTTGATGGCCGGTGCCGGCGGATCAGGAACCATCAATCAGCGCCGCAATGCGCTGATTTAATTCCGTATTTTCCGCCTGCAGCTGAGCCACGCGCTGCTTCAGGCTGGCCAGTTCGCCACGCAGGCGTTCCACTTCGCCTGGCGCCTGGGCGGCGTTTTCGGCCCATGGCTCGTTGCCGGTCTCGGGCGTATCCTGCGACACATGCGGCGTTTTGGGTTCGCGCGGCGTGCGCGTGGCGGCGCGCTGTTCGCGGATCTCCTTGGCTGCCTGGCGCAGCAGCTTCTTGCCGCCGGCCACGGCCGCCACCTGCTCGTCCTGCGGCAAGGAAGCGACCGTTGCCGCTGCGTTGATGGAGATGGTGCCCGAACGCACCGCTTCGACCAGCTCCGGCGTGGCCGCCTTCTGGATCTTTTCAATCTGGCTGATCTGGTTGCTGGACAGGCGCGCCGCCCTGGCCACGTCTTCGCGCGTGCTCATGGCCGGCCTGGCGACAGCTTCGCCCTCCGCCGCTTCCTCGTCGGCGGCCGGCGCCGGGCTGCGCGCGGCAACGATTTCCTTCTTGCGCAAGGCCAGCACGCCGCGCTGGAAATCCGACACGCTGCGCCGCGCCAGGTGATTGTCGATCATCCACAGCATCACATCGTCGAGCGACTCGAAACTGCTGTTCTGGATGGTCCTGAACTCGATATTGTGCTTGCGGCAGATGGCGTAGCGGTTGTGGCCGTCGATCAGCACGTCGTTCCACAGCACCAGCGCATCGCGGCAGCCTTCGGCCAGCAGGCTGCGCTCGAGCGCGGCGTATTCGCTCTCGGTCAGCGGGTCGACATACGACTGCAGAGCCTGGTTGATAATGATATTCATGGATGTCCTCTGTAATACGGCGCAATGGTGCGCGCCGGCACGCATGCTACACCATCTGCTTTGCCGCACCGGGTAAAATCACGGCCACTCCCATCAGCCCGGCATCGAGCCATGAAAAGAAAGCACGCCGTCGCGGCGATTTTTACCGTTGCCGCCGTCGGCTTCACGTATGTCAGCCCGTATATCGCCATGTACCGCATCAGCATGGCCGCCAGGTCGGTGCGCACGGCGAGCCTGGCCCAATACGCCGACCTGCCGGCCCTGCGCGCCAGCGTGGCCCGGCAGTTGCGCGCGGCCGGTGAAGCGGGCAGCGAGGAGGAACTTCGGCAGTTGCTGGGCAGGATCGTCTCGCCGCCCGGCCTGACAGTGCTGATCCTGCACGGCAAGCAGGGAGCCGATGGCCGGCGCCACGATTTCCGCATGTTCTACCGTTCCTGGAACGAGGTGGTGCTGCGGCGCGCCGGCGCCGATCAGGCGGCCGGCAGCTTCGTGCTGCGCCGACGTGGCATGCTGGACTGGCAACTGGCCGATCTTGTGCTGCCTGCCGATTTATGACGCGCCCGCATGCCGGGCGCGTTGAAGCCATGCGCCAGTCGCTGCTATGATCTGATCTTCAATCTTTCATCGGAGGCAGCATGTCGGATCTGGTACAACAAGCACTGGCCCACGCGGGCAAGTCGGCAAGCACGCCATGGGTGGTGACGCTGGTCAGTGGCGAAAAACTCACCGGGCCGATCTCGCCGCTGGCCGAGGGCTGCTACGCCATCGGCCTGGGCCAGACCAAGTATTTTTCCAGCGACAAAGTGGCCTGTCTGAACGTGTCGGGCGCCGGCGCGTTTCCAATCTAACCATCATCAGGCGGCCAGCGGCACCGACGCGTCCAGTGGCGGCAAGCGTGCGAGGGCCGCCTTGAGGGCGTCGAAACATTGGGCATCGATGGCCGTGCCTACCGTTTCGGCCATGATGTCGAGCGCTTTCGGCACCGGGATCGGCCCGCGATAAGGCCGGTCGGCAGTAATCGCGTCAAAGATATCGGCGCAGGTGATAATGCGCGTTTCCAGCGAAATGGCGTCGCCGGCAATGCCGCGCGGATAGCCCTTGCCGTCGAGCCGCTCATGGTGGGCGGCCGCCACGACGGCCAGTTCGGCAAACGCGTCGATGCGCGACAGGATTTTTTCCGTGTAGCCCGCATGCAGCTGCACCGCCAGCCACTCGTCGGCATCGAGCTTGCCTGCCTTGTCGAGCACGCTGTTGCTGACGCCCAGCTTGCCCACGTCATGCAGCAAGGCGCCACGCTTGAGCCAACGACGCCGCTCCACCGATAGCCCCAGCGCCTCGCCTATCATGTCGGTGTACAGCGCCACCCGTTCGCTGTGGCCGCTGGTGTACGGACTTTTCGAATCGACTACCTGGCCAAAAGCGGCGGCGATATCGTCGAGGTAGTCTTCATCGACCGGCACCATGCGCGCTGCCGGCTCAAGGGCAGCGACCGCCGCGCCGATATCCTGCGAGCGCAACATCGACCAGAACGCGCCCGATTCGGCCACCCGTTCGAACGCGTCAACCAGTTGCGGATCAAACCAGCTGCCGGCGCGGCGCCGCACTTCTGCGCGCGCCTCGCTGGCGCCGTCAGCCGTATGAAACACATCGATCACCTGCGCCATCAGCGCAATGCGTGCGAACAATGGAATGTCGTTGCCAACCAGTTTGCCGGGCTTGCCCTGGCCATTGTAATGCTCGTCCAGGCTGTAGATGCCGGCCGCCACGCTTTCCGGGAAACGCAACAGGCGCGCAATCTCGGCGCCGCGCTGGCAGCGCGTGGCCACCAGTTCCTGGGCGATGCGCGTGCCGTCGCGCAATATCGTCATGACGGTGCGAAACCGCTCGGCCAGGCCAGCTTTCAGGCCCGTATGCTTGAGCACGAATTTGAGCACCTGCGGCAGGCTGTCGCCGACTGTCTTGTAGCCCTGCTTGAAAGCCAGGTCGTCCGTCATGTACAGCTCGCAGATGCGCGCCGCGTTGCTGCTGCAACCGAGGTCCTTGAGCAGCAGCGTGTAATACAGGTTCCACAGGTCTTCCTCGTTCATGCCGGTCGCGCGCCCCAGGTGCATGCCGATCCAGCAGCAGCGGATGCAGTGTCCCTCAGGCTGCCCTTCGGTAATGTCCAGCGCCTGGCTCAGGGCGGCAATCAGTTCGGACAGCTTGATGCTGTCAGCTGGCAATGGCGTGCTGCTTGAAATTAGCATGGTGGAAATTAAAATTTCTTTTGTGAAATTATTTTCTATTTTACGCGATGCCTTGCCTGTGTGCATGACGGTCAGCTATCTCGCCATCGGTGACGCATGGCAAGGCTGGAGCAATCGCAGAGATGCCTTCAAGACAGGAGCATGTCGCATTGCAGCAACATGCGGCGCATACCACCGTGCCATTCCAAACTGTTGTTTTTACGTCTCGGAAGCGTGGGGCAATACCACGTTCCGTGGCTATTCAGGCGGAAACAGCCTGTTTTCCGGCTTGGTCGCGGACGCGCTGGCTCCTCACTATGCATCAGCCTGCAAGCAACGACAAATACGATTTTCTTGGTGGATTCAGAGGAAATTGCTATGAATTGATCGTCCAAAAAATGGTCCGATTGGCAAAAGTTTCCGTGCTAGCATGACTTTTAATGACCGTGAAAGCCGGCCTTTCCATTCCCAAAACCAGACCGATAGGAGTCGTTTGATGATCACACAGCATGCAGGCATGGTGCGCCGCACCTTGATCGCCCTGGCAATTACCGCCGCCTTCCCGCTGCAGGCCATGGCGCAGGAAGTCGCGCAGGACGCCCCGCCCGCCGCCCCCGCCGCCAGCAGCTCGGGCGCAGGCCAACTTGAAACCGTGATCGTCACCGCCCAGCGCCGCGCCGAAAACATCAAGGATGTGCCGATGTCGATCGCCACGCTGAAGGGCGACAAGCTCGACGTGCTGACTGCCGGCGGCGCCGATATCCGCTTCCTGAACAGCCGCTCGCCCAGCGTATCGGTCGAGTCCGACTATGGCCGCACCTTCCCGCGTTTCTATATTCGCGGCCTGGGCAATACCGACTTCGACCTGAACGCATCGCAGCCGGTCGGCCTGGTAATGGATGATGTGGTGATGGAAAACGCCATGCTCAAGGGCTTTCCCGTCTTCGACGTCGACCAGGTGGAAGTGCTGCGCGGCCCGCAAGGCACCTTGTTCGGCCGCAACTCGCCGGCCGGCGTGATCAAGTTCGATTCGGCCAAGCCGGTCTTCAAGACCGAAGGCTACCTGAGCGGCGGCTTCGGCAAGGATGGCATGAAAAACGTGGAAGGCGCGTTCAACGTGCCCGTCAGCGACACCGTGGCGCTGCGCTTCTCGGGCCAGACCCAGCGCCGCGACGACCGCGTGCATAATCCGCGCCCGACCGGCACGCGCGATTTCGAAGGCTATGAAGACAGCGCCGGCCGCCTGCAGGTACTGGTCAAGCCCAACCGCGACTTCAGCGCCCTGTTCAATGTGCACGCGCGCAACCTCGATGGCACCGCCACCCTGTTCCGCGCCAATATCCTCAAGCAAGGCACCAACGACCTGGTTGACGGCTTTGACTACGACAACTATCCAACCGACGGCATCAACCGCCAGCACCTGAAAACCAAGGGCGGCAGCATGCGCCTGAAATGGGACTTGCCAGGCGTCACCCTGCACTCGATCACCGGCTACGAAAAGCTCGATTTCTTCAGCCGCGCCGACGTCGACGGCGGCTATGGCGCCGTGTATGCGCCACCGATGGGGCCAGGCTTCATTCCGTTCGTGGTGGAAACGGCCGACGTGATTCCGAATCACAAACAGATCTCGCAGGAGTTCCGCGCTGAATCGAGCGCGAAAGGTCCGCTGCAATGGATAGGCGGCCTGTTCTACTTCAAGGAAGACATCCAGATCGACAGCATCGCGTTTGACAGCCTGTCGCCAGGCAACCCGCAAAGCCCGAATTATTCGACGCAGAACCAGAGCTCGAAATCGTACGCCGCCTTCGGCTCGCTCAACTACACGGTATCGGACGCGCTGAAACTGCGCGCCGGCGTGCGCTACACGCGCGACGAAAAGGACTTTTCCGCCAAGCGGGTGGAAGCGACCACGGCCGGCCCGTTCAACCTGGACGACACCTCGCACAATATCAGCTGGGACCTGAGCGGCACCTATGTGCTGACGCCGTCGACCAACGCCTACGCCCGCGTGGCCACCGGCTACCGCGCCCCGTCGATGCAGGGCCGCTTGAACGGCCTGGCCGACCGCCCTTCGTTTGCCGGCGCGGAAAAAGCGCTGTCGGTCGAGGCCGGCATCAAGCAGGACCTGTTCGACAAGCGCGCCCGTTTGAGCCTGGCCGTGTTCCAGTACCGCGTCAAGGACAAACAGCTGACGGCCGGCAGTGGCGCCGTCAACATGAACCAGCTGATCAATGCCGACAAGGCCATCGGCCGCGGCGTGGAACTGGACTTCCAGGCCAACCTCAGCGATGCCTGGAGCATGACCCTTGGCGGCAGCTACAACCATACCGAGATCCAGGACAAGAGCCTGTTCGTGCAAAGCTGCGGCAACGCCAGCAACAATGCCGCCAGCGGCTGCACCGTCACCGACCCGCGCGGCCCCTTCCCCGGCACCGCCTATATCGACGGCAACCCGCTGCCACGCGCACCGGAATGGCAGGGCAACTTCACCCTGAAATACAGCATCCCGGTCGCCAACGGCGAGTTCTATGCCTACACCGACTGGGCCTACCGCACCAGCTACAACTTCTTCCTGTACGAAGCCAAGGAATACAAGGCCAAGGAACTGCTCGAAGGCGGCCTGCGCGTCGGCTACAAATGGGATCGCTATGAACTGTCGGCCTACGGGCGCAATATCACCAACCAGATCCAGTCGCTGGGGGCCATCGATTTTGACAATTTGACGGGCATCGTCAATGAACCGCGCACCTATGGGGTGCAGTTCAAGGCGACGTTCTGATCGCTGATCGCTGACGAAGACCATCGGCTCAAAGATGCCGTTCGGTGCAAGCCGGACGGCATTTTTCCTGCCAGCCTGCCGCTGATGGCATAAAGGCTACCTCTTGTGCTAGAATCTTGCCGCGCTGCCCGGATGGTGAAACTGGTAGACACTGGAGACTTAAAATCTCCCGCCTGTAAGGGCGTGCCGGTTCGATTCCGGCTCCGGGCACCAGCGCACATGCTGGCTGCAACGGTGGCGCGCACTCATTTCTGCAATATTCCCCGCCATGCAAAAACAAATCCTGCGCTACCTGCATCTTACGCCCGACAGCGATTTCCCCGTGCTGGAAGAACTGTCTCCATTCAAAGCCATCTTGATTATCGAAGCCGATGTGGCGGAAATGACGATGTGGGAAACATGCCGTGCGCTGGTCACGGCAGGTTGCTTGTACGCATCGGTTTGGGGCAAGCAGTGCGAAGCCTGGCATGACGCCATCGACGATGCTTATCTGGAAGCGACCAATTACGACGACGTGGAGCCGGACAAAGCGCTGGCGACGACCTGGCATGAAGATGAGGAGCTGAGCGAGGTGTTCTGGTTCGCCAAGCATCGCGCCGTGCACCCCGCCGAACTGCGCGCAACGCTGATACTGCATATCGCCGCAGCGCCGCGCCGGGACGAACTCGAAGCGGCGTATCACGACGCCTGAGCCAGCAGTCTATAAGCTACTCGCTGCCATGGCTGCTGTCGCGCGCCCTGGCGTTGGCCTCTTCCCGGGAACCGATACCGTTGAAGAACAGGTTCAGCAGTACCGCCGCGATTGCCGCCAGCAAGATGCCGCTGTGCAGCAGTGGCGACAAGGCCTTGGGCATATGCTGGGCATACTGCTCGGCGACCAGCGGCAGCATGCCGAAACCAATCGCCAGCGCGACGATAAACAGGTTGTTGCGGTTGCTCTTGTAGTCGACGCCGGCCAGGATGCGGATGCCGGTGGCGGCCACCATGCCGAACATCACCAGGCCCGCGCCACCCAGCACAAATACTGGCACGGCTTCGGCCGCCTGGGCGATTTTCGGGATCACGCCCATCACCAGCAAGATAAGGCCGGCGGCCACGCAGACCCAGCGGCTGCGCACGCCCGTGACGCCGACCAGGCCGACATTCTGCGAGAACGAGGTGTAGGGGAAGGTGTTGAAGATGCCGCCGATCAGCGTACCCAGGCCATCCACGCGCAAGCCGCGGCTGATGTCAGCCTGATCGATGCGTTTGCCGGTCATCTCGCCCAGTGCCAGGAACATGCCCAGGGATTCGATCATGACCACGATCATCACCAGGCTCATGGTCAGAATCGCTACTGCGTCAAAGGTCGGCATGCCAAACTGGAACGGCGTGACGACCGCAAACGCCTTGGCGCCGGCCACCTTGGAAAAGTCTGTCTTGCCCAACATAAACGCCAGCGCCGTGCCGGCAATAATGCCGGTCAGCACGGCGATATTGGCCAGGAAGCCGCGGCCATACTTTGCCACCAGCAGTATCACCACCAGCACGAACAGCGCGATGCCCAAATTGTCCAGCGCGCCATAGGCGGGGTTGGCGATCAGCGGCGCCATGCCGCTGCCGGCGGTGGCGACGAATGCGGGATCGGGAATTTTCGCCATCGATGGCGGCCCGCCCATGGCCCAGTTCACGCCAACGCGCATCAGCGACACGCCGATCACGGCGATGATGCTGCCCGTCACCACCGGCGGAAACAGGCCCAGCATGCGGCCGATCAACGGCGCAATCAGCATCGATACGATACCGGCGCCGATCACCGCGCCAAAGATGCCCGTGATACCCAGCTCGGGGTTGTTCGCCATCGCCAGCATGGGGCTGACGGCGGCAAAGGTGACGCCCATCATCACCGGCAGGCGGATGCCGAAATACTTGCCCAGGCCCAGCGACTGGATGAGGGTGACCAGGCCGCAGCAGAACAGGTCGGCGCTGATCAGTGCCGCTACCTGCCCGGGCGGCAGCTTGAGGGCACGGCCAACGATCAGCGGCACGGCGATGGCGCCCGCGTACATCACCAGCACATGCTGCAGGCCGAGGGTGAACAACTTACCAGGCGGCAGCATTTCATCGACGGGCGACGGCGCGTCGCCGGCAGGCGCTGCACTACGGCGGGGGATGGCGGTCAAATGAGGTTTTGGCAAGATGCGCTCCAGGCAGTGGGCGATGGAAAAGGGATGTGACCTGCCATGCATGCATCGTGCCAGAAACCACGCGCGCCAGTTCAAGCCCTGGCGCGCCTTCAGCAGAAAACCGTGACTGGCTTGCACTTTTTTCATGCATATGCGCACCATGGCAGCGCCACCACCAGCATCACCGTCCGGACCGCACCTCCTTGACGGCTGCCGCCACGTCGGCCGCCAGCTCGCCGATGTCCTTGTCGCGGCGGCGATCAAACCAGCGCACACACGCCCCCAGCACCCACCACGCCGGCAAGCCGATGGCCGCCATCAGCGGCGCGGCAATGAACAGGAAGCCGGTGGCAGGATCGCAGCCATACAGCACGGCCACCGCATTGGCACTGTCGAACAGCGCGGGCCACCAGGACAGCACGGCCGCCACCAGCACCGGACCGGTAAAGGTGGCAATAATAATGCTCGAACAGATGCGGATGACCGCCTCCTTCCTCGAGCGCGGCCACATGACCATGAAACTCAGCATCGTGGCCAGCAAGGCGGCCAGCAACGGCAGGCCCAACAGTTTGATCCATATGCTGCCGGCGGCGGTAATATCGAAATTCATGTTGCCCGTTCCTGTGGTGAGGCGCGCTAGGCGCCGTGGTGACTGCTGGCTGGCCCAAACAGGGCCGCCACCAGTGGATCGCGGCTGGCCGTGCCGACGGGCCAGCTGGCCATGCGCCGCACCTGCGGCGGCAATTCGGCCCAGGCTTCGCCTTCATCTTCCGCCTCGCCCGGCGCATACAGGGCGGGCCGCTGGCGCCCGGGCTCGGTGCAGTGGCGCTGCGCCAGGTGGATCAGTCCTGCGCCACACATATGGCGCAGGTAGCGGCTCATGGTGCCGGCATCAAGCCCCAGCAGGGCCGACAACTGCGCGGCGCTGGCCTGCCCCTGCTCGGCGATATGCTGCGCGATGCGGGCAATATGCAACTGCGATTTCTTGCTGCGCCCCAAAATCCTGCGACCTGTCTGCGGCGGCGCTCCGCTACGCACCACCTGACTGCTGTTCAACATCTCCATCCTCCCTGTAGTGGCCTGCCGGGAAACGCTGTGTGCGAATTTGCGACAGGCAACGAGTGGACTTTATCAATCGCTAATGTTAAAGTCAAGCATTTGGTAATTTATCAAACAGTAAGTTTCAGGTTTAATGCGGAGATGGATATGTATCAATACAGACGCGAACGACTGCTGGCACTGATCAGCGAGCGCTATGAGCACACGCGCAAAAAAATTTCCGACGCCAGCGGCTGGAGCGAGGCGCGCATTTCGCAGATTTTGTCGCCCACCTACCGCGAGGGCCGCGCCTTCAGCGAGAAGATTGCGCGCAAGCTCGAAGCCGATCTGCGCCTGGACAGCATGTACTTCGACCAGGGCGCCGCACCCGACCAGGCTGCCATGGCCGCCCGTGCACTGGCCGGTGTCAAGCCGGTGTTCGTCAACGATGGCGAGGACGAGCGCTTTTACGATATCCGCAAGGTAAAATTGCGGCTGTCGGCGGGCATCACAGGCTTTGCGGTGGAACCGGAAACCCATGATGGCAGTACCATCAGCGTGCCACGCGGCTGGGTCGACCGCAATGGCTATCACCCGGAAAAACTGGTGGCGATCAAGGTCAAGGGCGAGAGCATGGAGCCGTCCCTGTATGAAGACGATGTGGTGATCATCAACACGGCCGATATCCGCCCCGTTGACGGCATCGTCTATGCAGTCAACTACGAAGGCGAGCCGGTGGTCAAGCGGCTGGCGCGCGATATCGGCGAATGGTGGCTGACGTCGGACAACCCGGACCAGCGCAAATATCATCGCAAGATGTGCCGGGGCAATGAATGCATCATCGTCGGGCGCGTAGTGCGCAAGGAAAGCGAACGGATCTGAATGCAGAGTTTATCCGATGATAAACTCTGCTAAAGATTCTCAGGACAATGCCGCTTCGATATGCTGCAGCGAGGCCGGGTCTTCGATCGAGGTCAGGTCGCCCGGGCTGCGCCCTTCGCAAATGGCCTGGATGGAACGGCGCAGCAACTTGCCCGAACGCGTCTTCGGCAACTGCGCCACGAACAGCACGCGCGCAGGCCGTGCCACGGCGCCCAGTTGGCGGTCGACTACCGCCATCACTTCGCGCTCCAGCGCCGCTTTTGCCTCGACGCTTTCGACGCCTTGCGGATTTTTCAGGATCACGAAGGCCATTGCCACCTGGCCCTTGAGCTTGTCTTCCATGCCCACCACCGCCACTTCCGACACATTCGGGTGGCTGGAAATGCTTTCCTCGATTTCGCGTGTACCCAGGCGGTGGCCCGCGACGTTGATCACGTCATCGGTGCGGCCCAGGATAAAGTAATAGCCGTCGGCGTCGCGCAGGCCCCAGTCGAATGTCGAGTACACCTGTTGCTCGCTGAAGGTGGACCAGTAGGTGTCGACAAAGCGCTGGTCGTCGCCATACACGGTTTGCAGGCAGCCCGGCGGCAGCGGGCCTTCCAGCACCAGCACGCCCTTTTCATTTGCGCCACACGCCTCGCCGGTCGTCTCGTTGATCAATTTGACCTTGTAGCCGTACATCGCCAGGCCAGGGCTGCCCAGGCGCGTCGGCGTGTCGGCCACGCCCCTGGCCACCGACAGAATCGGCCAGCCGGTTTCGGTCTGCCAGTAGTTGTCAATGATATCGACCTTGAGTTCGTCGGCAATCCACTGCGAGGTGGTTTCATCGAGCGGTTCGCCCGCCAGGTACAGTGCCTTCAGGGACGACAGATCGTATTTGCGCATCAGTTCCACCGGGTGCTTGCGCAGTACGCGGATCGCTGTCGGCGCCGAGAACATGCGCGTGACCCGATATTTTTCAACGATGCTCCACCAGATGCCCGCGTCGGGGCAAATCGGCAAGCCTTCGTACAGAATGGTGGCCATGCCGGCAATCAGGGGGCCATACACGATATACGAGTGGCCCACCACCCAGCCGATATCGGAGGTGGCAAAAAAAGTCTCCCCGGGTTTGCCGCAAAACGTGTATTGCATCGATGAGGCCAGCGCCACCGCATAGCCGCCCACGTCGCGCTGCACGCCTTTCGGCTTGCCGGTGGTGCCCGAGGTGTACAGCACATACGAGACCTCGTTCGATTCGAGCCAGGTGATCGGCACTTGCGCCTCCAGATGCTGCTGGCGCGCGGTGGCGTAGTCGACATCACGCCCGGCAACCAGTGCCATCGGCACCAGATGACGGTCGACCAGCAGCACATGTTCAAGCTGGTGCACGGCAATGCGGATCGCTTCGTCCAGCAGCGGCTTGTAGGCGATCGGCTTGCCGTTGCGCGAGCCGGCGTCGCTGGAAAACACAAGTTTCGGCTGCGCGTCGTCGATGCGGCTGGCCAGGCTGTTGGCGGCAAAGCCGCCGAACACCACCGAATGAATCGCGCCGATGCGCGCGCAGGCCAGCATGGCAAACGCCGCTTCGGCGATCATCGGCATATAGATCAGCACCCGGTCGCCCTTGGCCACGCCCAGCGACAGCAGCACCGCCGCGCAGCGCTCCACCTCGCGCTGCAGCTCGCGGTAGCTGTAGCTTCGCTCGGTATTGGTTTCGGTGGAAATGGCGATCAAGGCCGGCGCGTCGCCACGGCTGCCGACCCAGCGGTCCACCGCGTTGTGGCACAGATTGGTGGTGCCGCCGACAAACCAGCGGGCAAACGGCGGGCGGGAATAGTCCAGCACTTGTGAAAACGGTGTGTGCCAGTCGATTTTTTCTGCTTCGTCGCGCCAGAACGCTTCAGGCGCGTCGATTGAACGCTGGTAAAACTGGGCAAAGTCCATGTCTCCTCCGGTGGCAAATCTGTTATGGCCAGGGCGGCGCCCCGGCCGTTTGCTTTATGTCGGAACGGTGTTGCCGGGTACGCGCACCACGCCCTCCATCAGCACGCGCGCACTGCGGCTCATGATGGCCTTGGTGACGCTCCAGTCGCCATCTACCTGCGTCGCTTCGGCGCCCACCATCAGGGTGCCGGACGGGTGGCCGAAGCGCACGGTGCTTTTTTCGCCGCCGCCGGCCGCCAGGTTGACCAGCGTGCCGGGAATCGCCGCCGCCGTGCCGATGGCCACCGCCGCCGTGCCCATCATGGCATGATGCAGTTTGCCCATCGACATGGCGCGCACCAGCAGGTCGATATCCTGTGCCATAACCTGTTTGCCGCTCGACGAGACATAGCTGGCCGGTCTGGCGACAAACGCCACCTTCGGCGTATGCTGGCGCCTGGCCGCTTCATCGAGGTTCTTGATCAGCCCCATGCGCAGGGCGCCGTGGGCACGAATGGTTTCAAAGCGCGCCATGGCCACCGGATCACCATTGATCGCCTCCTGCAGCTCGGTGCCCGTGTAGCCGATCGCATCGGCGTCCACAAAGATTGTCGGTATGCCGGCATTGATCATCGTGACGCGCAAGGTGCCGATGCCGGGTACCTCCAGCTCATCGACCAGCTGGCCGGTGGGGAACATCGCAGAGGTTGCACCATCGCCGCCCTCCTCTTCGGCCGCCGGATCGAGAAACTCAAGTTTCACCTCGGCGGCCGGAAAGGTCACGCCATCGAGTTCGAAGTCGCCGGTTTCCTGCACTGCGCCATTCGTCACTGGCACGTGGGCGATAATGGTCTTGCCGATATTGGCCTGCCACACGCGCACGACAGCCACGCCGTTGTCCGGAATGCGCGCCGCATCGACCAGGCCACTGGCGATCGCGAACGAGCCGACGGCCGCCGACAGGTTGCCGCAGTTGCCGCTCCAGTCGACAAACGGCTTGTCGATGGCAACCTGGCCGAACAGATAATCGACATCGTGGTCAGCTTTGCTGCTTTTTGAGACGATCACCGTCTTGCTGGTGCTCGAGGTGGCGCCGCCCATGCCGTCGATCTGCTTGCCGTACGGGTCCGGGCTGCCAATCACGCGCAGCAGCAAGGCATCGCGCGCGGCGCCGGCAACCTGCGCTGCTGGCGGCAGGTCCTGCAGGCGAAAGAACACGCCTTTGCTGGTGCCGCCACGCATATAGGTGGCGGGGATTTTGATTTGGGGGGGATGGGTCATTGAAGTTCCTGCGTTGACTATGTCATTAAAACCAAAGGCAAAGAGCTGGGGTCAGACCCGACGGGTCTGACCCCAGATTTACGTTGCGTTCCCAGTGAATTATGCGGCTTTCGAAGACTCCAAAAAATCCTGCGCAAAGCGCTGCAGCACGCCGCCGGCCTCATAGATCGACACCTCTTCGGCCGTATCGAGGCGGCAGGTCACCGGCACTTGCTCGCTGTCGCCATTGGCGCGGTGAATCACCAGGGTCAGCATCGAGCGCGGTGTGCGTTCACCCACCACGTCGTAGGTTTCACTGCCGTCCAGCCCCAGGGTCTTGCGCGTCACGCCAGTCAGGAATTCCAGCGGCAGCACGCCCATGCCGACCAGGTTGGTGCGGTGGATGCGCTCGAAGCCTTCGGCAACGATCGCTTCCACGCCGGCCAGGCGCACGCCTTTGGCAGCCCAGTCGCGCGAGGAACCCTGGCCATAATCGGCGCCGGCGATAATGATCAATGGCTGCTTGCGCTCCATATAAATCTCGATCGCTTCCCACATGCGCGAAATGGTACCGTCCGGCTCGATGCGGGTCAGCGAACCTGCTTTGACTTTGCCGTCCTCGATGACCATCTCGTTTTTCAGGGTGGGATTGGCAAAGGTGGCGCGCTGCGCCGTCAGGTGGTCGCCACGGTGGGTGGCGTAGGAATTGAAGTCTTCCTCGGGCAAGCCCATTTTCGCCAGGTACTCGCCGGCCGCGCTGCCCGCCATGATGGCGTTCGACGGCGACAGGTGGTCGGTGGTGATATTGTCGCCCAACACCGCCAGCGGACGCATGCCTTTTAATGGGCGTGCGCCGGCCAGCGCGCCTTCCCAGTATGGCGGGCGGCGGATATAAGTGGTCTGCGGGCGCCAGTCGTACAGCGGGCTGACCTTGATGCCGTCGTCATGCTGCTTGGCGAACATCGGGATATACACCTTGCGGAACTGCTCGGGCTTGACGCTGGCAGCGACAATGGCGTCGATCTCCTCGTCCGATGGCCATATGTCTTTCAGCAGTATCGGCTGCCCGTCGGGGCTGGTCCCCAGCACGTCTTTTTCAATATCGAAGCGGATCGTGCCGGCGATCGCGTAGGCCACCACCAGCGGCGGCGAGGCCAGGAAAGCCTGTTTCGCATATGGGTGGATGCGGCCGTCGAAGTTGCGGTTGCCGGACAAGACGGCGGTGGCGTACAGGTCGCGCGCCACTACTTCGTCCTGGATTACCGGGTCGAGCGCGCCCGACATGCCATTGCACGAGGTGCAGGCAAACGCCACCACGCCAAAACCGAGCTTTTCGAGCTCGTTCATCAGGCCCGCTTCCTGCAGGTACAGCTCGACGGTTTTCGAGCCGGGCGCCAGCGAGGACTTGACCCACGGCTTGCGCAGCAAACCGAGGCGATTGGCGTTACGGGCGATCAGGCCGGCCGCGATCATGTTGCGCGGATTATTCGTGTTGGTGCAGCTGGTAATGGCCGCAATGATCACGGCGCCGTCCGGCATCTTGCCCGGCTCGTTTTCCACCACGCCGGAGATGCCGCGCGCGGCCAGCTCGGAAGTTGGCACGCGGTTATGCGGATTGGACGGGCCCGCGATATTGCGCACCACCGACGACAGGTCGAAGCGCAGGACGCGCTCGTATCGGGCATCCACCAGGCTGTCGGCCCACAGTCCCGTTTCTTTCGCATAGGTTTCCACCAGCGCCACCTGCGCGTCTTCCCGGCCGGTCAGCTTCAGATACTTGATGGTCTGCTCGTCGATATAGAACATGGCGGCGGTAGCGCCGAATTCAGGCGCCATGTTCGAGATCGTCGCGCGGTCGCCCAGGGTCAGGTGCGACGCGCCCTCGCCGTAAAACTCCAGATACGACGACACCACCTTCTGCTTGCGCAAAAACTCCGTCAGCGCCAGCACGGTGTCAGTGGCGGTAATGCCGGGCTGGGGCTTGCCGGTCAGCTCGACGCCGATAATGTCGGGCAGGCGCATCCACGAAGCGCGGCCCAGCATCACGCTCTCCGCTTCCAGGCCGCCCACGCCGATGGCGATCACGCCCAGCGCATCGACCATCGGGGTGTGCGAGTCGGTACCGACCAGGGTGTCCGGGTAAGCCACGCCGTCCTGCACCTGGATCACGGGCGACATGCGCTCGAGGTTGATCTGGTGCAGGATGCCGTTACCGGGCGGGATCACGTCGACGTTTTTAAAGGCTTTCCTGGTCCAGTCGATAAAGTCGAAACGGTCTTCGTTGCGGCGGTCTTCGATGGCGCGGTTCTTGGCAAAGGCGTCGGGGTCAAAGCCGCCGCATTCGACGGCCAGCGAATGGTCGACCACCAGCTGGGTCGGCACCACCGGGTTGACCAAGGCCGGGTCGCCGCCCTGGGCCGCGATGGCGTCGCGCAGGCCGGCCAGGTCCACCAGCGCGGTCTGGCCAAGAATGTCATGGCAGACCACGCGCGCCGGGAACCAGGGAAAGTCCAGGTCACGCCGGCGTTCGATAAACTGGCGCAGCGAGGCGTTCAAAGTCTCCGGGTCGCAGCGGCGCACCAGGTTTTCGGCCAGCACGCGCGAGGTGTATGGCAGGCCCGCCCAGGCGCCGGCTTCGAGCGCTTCCACTGCGGCGCGCGCATCGAAGTAGTCAAGCCCTGTTCCCGGCAAGGGCTTGCGGTACAGTGTGTTCATGTTGATGCTCATTATGTGCGCTCGCTGATCGGCACGAACTGCAAGTCTTCCGGGCCCACGTAGTTGGCGCTGGGGCGGATGATTTTATTGTCGATGCGCTGTTCGATAATGTGGGCCGCCCAGCCCGAGGTACGCGAGATAACGAACAGCGGGGTGAACATCGCCGTTGGCACGCCCATCATGTGGTACGACACGGCCGAGAACCAGTCCAGGTTCGGGAACATGTTCTTGATCTCCCACATGACCGATTCCAGCCGTTCGGCGATATCGAACATCTTGGTCGATCCCGCTTCCTGCGACAGCGAGCGGGCTACTTCCTTGATGACCTTGTTGCGCGGGTCGGAAATCGTGTAGACCGGATGGCCAAAGCCGATCACCACTTCCTTGTTGGCGACGCGTTCGCGGATATCAGCTTCGGCTTCGTCGGCACTGTCGTAACGTTTCTGGATATCGAGCGCCACTTCATTCGCGCCGCCGTGTTTCGGGCCGCGCAGTGCGCCGATGGCGCCGGTGATGGCCGAGTGGATGTCCGAACCCGTGCCGGCGATCACGCGGCTGGTGAAGGTGGACGCATTGAACTCGTGTTCCGCGTACAGGATCAGGGAAGTGTGCATGGCTTTTTCCCACGAGGCCGACGGCTTCTTGCCGTGCAGCAGATGCAGGAAGTGGCCACCGATCGAGTCGTCGTCGGTTTCCACTTCGATGCGCTTGCCGTTATGGCTGTAGTGGTACCAGTACAGCAGCATGGAGCCGAACGAGGCCATCAGGCGGTCGGCGATATCGCGCGCGCCCGGCACATTGTGGTCATCTTTTTCAGGCAGGGTGCAGCCCAGTACCGACACGCCGGTGCGCATCACATCCATCGGATGCGCGCCGGCCGGCAGCGCTTCGAGCGCCGCCTTGACATTGGCGGGCAGTCCGCGCAAGGACTTGAGCTTGGCCTTGTAGCCTTTCAGCTCGCCCGTGTTCGGCAACTTGCCGTGCACCAGCAGATAGGCGATTTCCTCGAACTCGCAGCTGTCGGCCACGTCCAGGATGTCGTAGCCGCGGTAGTGCAGATCGTTGCCGGTCTTGCCGACCGAGCACAGGGCGGTATTGCCGGCGGTAACGCCGGACAGGGCGACGGATTTTTTAGGCTTGAAAGTGGCAGCTTGTGGTGCAGTCATTGTGATCTCCGGATATAGGTGTGATTATTTCTTTTGCGCGGCAAACAGCGCGTCGAGTTTTTGTTCGAAGTCGTGGTAGTTGATCGATTCATACAGTTCCATGCGCGTCTGCATGGTGTCCAATACATTCTGTTGCGTGCCGTCGCGGCGCAGCGCCATGTAGACGTTTTCGGCGGCCTTGTTCATGGCGCGGAAGGCCGACAGCGGATACAGTACCAGGCCTACATCGGCGCCGCGCAGCTGGTCCACCGTGAACAGGGGCGTGGCGCCAAATTCGGTGATATTGGCCAGCACCGGCACTTTCACGGCGTTGGCGAAGGTGGTGTACATCTCGAGGTCGGTGATCGCTTCCGGGAAGATCATGTCGGCGCCGGCTTCGACGCAGGCCACGGCCCGTTCCAGTGCCGCTTCCAGGCCATCGACGGCCAGCGCATCGGTGCGCGCCATGATGACGAAGTCCGGGTCGGTGCGCGCATCGACGGCGGCCTTGATGCGGTCGACCATTTCTTCCTTGCTGACGATTTCCTTGCCCGGGCGATGACCGCAGCGCTTGGCACCCACCTGGTCTTCGATATGCAGGGCGGCCGCGCCAGCCTTGATCATCGATTTCACGGTGCGCGCCACATTGAAGGCGGACGAGCCGAAACCGGTATCGGCGTCGACCAGCAGCGGCAGGTCGCACACGTCGGTGATGCGGCGGATATCGGTCAGCACATCGTCCAGGTTGGAGATGCCCAGATCAGGCAAGCCCAGCGAGCCGGCCGCGACACCGCCGCCGGACAGGTAGATGGCCTTGAAACCGGCGCGCTTGGCCAGCAGGGCGTGGTTGGCATTGATGGCACCCACCACTTGCAACGGGGATTCTTCCTGGACGGCCTTGCGAAATGCGGCACCTGCGGAGTAAAGACTCATATGTTCACCTTATGGGTTCGAATGTTTCATGGACCTGCTATGAACATCGTTACAGCAAATGCCGTGCCAGCTAGCGCATTGTTCTACCCAAAATTGCTTCGCCATAGGGAAAACGGCGGCCTGGTGGCGGCTGGCGGGTGGCAGGTGATAAAGGGTATGGAATAGAAAGTGGTCTGGCGTTTCAACATGACGTTTCACTTATGTTTCAAGTTTCACTTTGAAACATAGGTGAAACGTTGCTGAAATAAAAACAGCCAGCGAGTGCCGGCTGCGACAGGCGATGCGTGGCCGCCTCAGGCGAGGCGCACCAGCGGGTTGGCAATGATATTGTCGATCTGGCGTACAGCTTCTTCGCAGGCGGCAGCAATTGCGCCGTCTTCGTCGTCACGCACGAATTGCATGGTCGAGCCTTCGAACACTTCCAGCCTTTCGGCGGTGGCGCGTTCGATATCGCAACTGGCCGACCATTTGCCATCGCTGGTCGGTACGGCCAGGGGAACGATTTCCCAGCCTTTATAGTGGATCTTGGAACTGCTGTTCATGGGCTACTCCTTGCGCAATAAAGAAAACCGGCGTCTCAAGGACGCAGCAGATTGTCCACTTCCGTTTTCGCCACTTCCAGGCCAGCCGTGCAAGCGGTCTCGGGCGTGGCATAACCACCCAGGGTGCGGCTGCGCTCAATGTCCTTGGCTTCGCCCTCGGCACCGGCTTCGCGCTGCAGGTGGTAGGTGAAATCCCACAGGTCGTCATTATCCTTTTGCGGCGTCACCGAGATCGTGAAACCGCGGTACTGTTCGCTACGTGCAGTAGTATCGTTCATGGACTTCCTCCTTGTGACAATCAGGTTAGCACGAAGCCCGGGCGCATGCGCGCACCTTGCATCGGCAGGCCCTGCTTGATATGCGGTTTTTACATATCAAATCGCGATCCGAGATATTTCTCAAGCGATCACGGCGATATAATGAGCATCCCTGCCAGCACCACGCCACCATGATGATGCCCCAAATACAAGCCTTCTTCGACCCCGCCACCGCCACCGTCACCTATGTGGTGTATGAAGGCGAAGGCGGCGCCTGCGCCGTGATCGATTCGGTGCTCGACTACGATCCCAAGGCGGGCCGTACGGCCACCGCCTCGGCCGACAAAGTGATCGCCTTTGTGCGCGAACACAAGTTGACATGCCGCTGGCTGCTGGAAACCCATGCTCACGCCGACCACCTGTCGGCAGCACCGTATCTGCAGCGGCAACTGGGCGGCGAGGTGGCCATCGGCGCTGCCATCCAGACGGTGCAAAGAGCGTTTGCCGACGTCTATCACCAGCATGGCGCCCCCGCCGACGGCTCGCAATTCGACCAGCTGTTCGCACCCGACCAGGTGTTTCATATCGGCGCGCTGGAAGTGCGCGCGCTGCACGTGCCGGGCCACACGCCAGCCGACCTGGCCTACCAGATCGGCGACGCCGTATTTGTCGGTGACACCCTGTTCATGCCCGACGTGGGCTCGGCCCGCTGCGACTTTCCGGGCGGCTCGGCGGCCCTGCTCTACCGCTCGGCACAGCGCCTGCTGGCGCTGCCGCCGGCCACGCGCCTCTTCATGTGCCACGACTACCCGCCGGCCGGCCGCGAGGCGCGCTGGGAAACCACGGTGGCCGCACAGCGCGCCAGCAATATCCATCTGCGCGACGGCATCACGGAAGAACAGTTCGTGGCCCTGCGCACGGGTCGCGACGCCACCCTGGACATGCCGGCATTGATATTGCCGGCGATCCAGGTCAACATCAACGCGGGCAAGCTGCCCGAGCCGGAAGAAAATGGCGTGCGCTATCTGAAAATACCGCTGAACGCCCTCTGACCCCTCCTAATGCAATAAACATGCTGAAGAGCAGACAAATCAACAAAGGATACGAATGAAATTGGACATTGGCCGGTCATATGGCGTCAAGGAACTGGTAGAAATTGTAAAGAACAAAGCCGACCGTGACTTCGACCAGAATGGAAAAGAACGCTATATACCGGAGAATCTGTACGACGTGTACATCGCTGAAAATGAGGAATTGAACGCGAACTCGATGCTATATGTTGGCCCGTGCGTTGAAATTGATGCCAATGACAACAAGGTCTATCCAGACCACGTCCTGAAAAATCATCTGGAATTTCATTATTCCTGCCAGAATTTTCAGGACGTCATCGATCTGGCCTATTCGCAAAAAAATGACGCCAGCATCGACGAATTTGTCTCTTGCCTCAATCATTATTCCGAGAACGATGACTTCCTCGACCTGGACCATGATGGAAGCTGAAAAAGCGGCCCAGACCATCGGTCTCAGCCAGGGCTGGGCGCAGTAACCGCGTTTATTACGCTTACTCCTGCTCGGGCGCCCTGCCGATCTCGCCATCGAGATTGGCCAGATACCAGGCCAGCGACGACATCAGCGCCACGTTGCGCTTCAGGTTGGCCGGGTCCACCTTGTCCAGCGTATCGGCCGGCGTGTGGTGGTAGTGGAAGTAACTATGGCTGTCGACCAGCGGCTCGAAGCTCGGCACGCCGCCTTTTTCAAGCCGGTGCAAATCGCCCGAGCCCAGCGCGTCGCGGCGGGTAAAGGCGTGCGCGCCGATCGGCTGCAGGGCCGAGCGCAAGGGCGCAAACAGTTTTTCCGATTTCGGCCCGACGCTGGCCAGGATGCCGAACGGGCGCCCGGCGCCCATGTCCATTTCAATGGCGGCGTACTGTTTGGCCAGCGATTGCTGGTTCGCCTCGAAATAGGCCTGGCCGCCACGGCCGCCGTTTTCCTCGTTCATCCAGGCAATCACGCGGATGGTGCGGCGCGGGCGGTAGTCGAGCTTTTTCAGGGTTTCGATCACACCCATTGCCGCCACCACGCCGGCGCCGTCGTCATGCGCACCAGTGGCCAGGTCCCACGAGTCGAGGTGGCCGGAAACGATCACCACTTCGCCGGCCTTGTCGGTGCCCGGCCAGTCGGCGATCACGTTGTAGCTGTCGGCGTCGGGCAGGTTTTGCGGGGTCAGGGTCAGATGCATTTTCATCGGTCCGCGCGCAGCCAGGCGCGCTATCAGCAGCGCGTCTTCGACCGTCACGGCGGCGGCCGGGATGCGCTTGCCGTCTTCCAGGCCGGTTGCACCGGCGTGGGGAATGCGGAAATCGGCGCCGCCGATCGAGCGCACCAGCGCGGCGGCGGCGCCCAGTTCGGCCGCTGCTTTCGGGCCGCCAAAGCGGAAGCGCGAACCCTGGCCGTAGGTGACGCCAGCCAGGCCGCGTTCGGCCATTTCCTGGTCGAATGGCGCGTCGATCAGCACGATGGCGCCTTTCACTTCAGCGGCGCGTGCGTTCAGTTCCTCGAAGCTCTTGACGATGATCAAGGGTGCTGTCAGGCCGCTGGCAGGCGTGGCGCCCGAGCCGCCCAGGGCGGTCAGTACCACGCGCTGCATAACACCTTGCGGACGGCCAGCATAATCGACGATTTGCGCCGTTTCCACACCGCGCACCCAGTGCGGCACTTTGACTGGCTGCAAGCTGACTTTTGCACCGAGGCCGCGCATGGTGGCGGCCACCTGCTCGACGGCGGCAGCGGCGCCGGCCGAACCGGACAGGCGCGGACCGATCAGGTCGGTCATGTCGGCCAGGCGCGCATACGCCCAGTCGCTTTGCAGCGCAGTGTCGCGCACTTGCGCCAGCGCAGCCGGGTCATTGCCCGGCGCGGCGGCCAGTGCACCGGCACTGACGACGCTGCCCAGCAGCACGGAAACAAGGGAGCGGTGAAATGGTACTGAAGGCATGCGAGTCCTGTAAAAGTGGATGGGGCAGCCCGGCACGATAGCGCATTTGATCTTTGTTTGCAGCAACTTTGAAGCCCGCCGATTGCCTGCCGCGGCCGCTATCGCTTACCATGGGGCCTGCCTTGTTACGGGAAATATCATGATCAAAGGAACATTGTGCAGCTTGCGCCACCTGCAGGCCGCCGACCTGGCCACCTATATTGCCCTGGTCAACGACCTGCCCTCGCGCGGGGCATTCTTTTCGTCGCAGCTCAGGTCGCCCGAGGCGATCCGGCGCGACTTCATGCAAACCGGCTTCGTCACCGAAGACAGCGAGCTGTTCATCATTGAAGACCAGCACCAGGCCATGATCGGCACCATTACCCATTTCAAGAGCCGCACCCCGACCAGCCGCGAGATTGGCTACCGTTTGTTCGATCCGCAAAACAACGGACGCGGCTATACCAGCGAGGCGACGCAACTGCTGGTCGACTATCTGTTCAAGGCCTACCCTTATCACCGGCTGGAGCTGCTGATGGATCCGCTCAACACCGGCTCCGAGCGGATTGCGTAAAAATGCGGCTTTACGCAGGAAGGCGTGCTGCGCCAGGCGTTCTTTATCAACGGCGTGATGCGCGACGCCAGGATGTATGGCCTGCTGCGGCCGGAGTGGCAGGCCCGGCGCGCCACGCAGCACACGCATGATTAACTTGTTACGGACATGGACGGATTGTAATAAGTTGTATTAGACATGGATCAAGGTTTGTGCGGCCGCTATAGTTCATTCATGCAGATCACTGTGATCTCGCCGGATTGGAAGGAAATGCCATGTTGAACAAGAAACTCCTGGGTGCGGTAATGGTAGCGGCTGTAGCTGTCTCGTCGGCAGCAACGGCCGCCGGTGACCGCGACTTCAATACCGTTGCCGGCGCCGTCGTCGGAGCAGCGATCGGCAACAACACTGGCGGTACCAACGGCGCGATCGTTGGCGGCGTGATCGGTGCCGCCGTCGGCAACAGCTTGCGCACGGGCGATCGTGGTTATGACCGTGGCTACCGCGGCACGTATTACCAGAGCCCGCCGCCCGTGTACTATCAGCCCGCGCCGCGTCCCGTCTACTACCAACCTGCGCCGCGCCCCGTGTACTACGCGCCGCCACCACGCTACTACGGCCCGCCACCGGTGGTGTACGTGCAACCGGGCCGTGGCTACTACCGTGACCACGACCGCTGGGATGACCGTCGCGGCTACCGCGATGACCGTGGCTGGGGACACCGCCGCTAAGCGCGTCCGCACCTGAACAAAACCTGCGCCAGCAACGCTGCCGCAGGTTTTTTGCTTTTTTTTCAGGTCAGTTCAAGGTATCGCCCGCAGGCAAGATCGGCTAAGCTGTATCAGTCTAGCCATATTAATAATCAATATCGATACTCACCAGGGCTGCCATTACCGATGTACTTTATCAAAGACGAATTCGATTTCGGCCCGGGACTGGATGCCGCAGCCGGCAGCAGCGTGGGTGCCGGCCCGATGGCGCGGCGCGAGAACCAGGACAACTTCCTGCTGATCGACGCCACTGGCCAAGCCGCCTGCCTGGTTGGGCAAACACCATGGCGGGGCCAGGTGGCAGGCTGGCCGGCTGGCCATGTGCGCCTGGCCGTGCTTGATGGCATGGGTGGCCATGGCCATGGCCGCGAGGCGGCCGAAGCCACCGTGCAGGGCTTGCTGGCTATGCCGGCTTGCTCCGACACGACAACCCTGGCGCAGCAGATGGACCAGTTGCACGCACGCCTGCAAGCTGCTTTCGATACCGGCCCCGAGGCCCGGTCGCGCCCGCCCGGCACCACCTTGACCCTGCTTGAAATTGCGCCGCAGCAAGCGCCGCTGCTGTATCACGTGGGCGATTCGCGCCTGTACGAAGTGGCCGATGGCGCCGTGACAGCCCTGACGATCGACCATGTGCCAGCCACCGTGTACGCCATGCAAGGCGTGATCAGCGAGCGGCAATGGCGCAGCCAGGTGTATGGCGAACACCAACCGCAAATCTCGCAAGCTTTTATACTGGGTAATGTGATGGTCAACCCGCACAGGCTTGCTACCGGACTCTATGCACTCGATGAGCGCAATCTGCCACCTTTCCTGGCCAGCATGGGTGACCGCCGCGCACTGCGGCTGCGCCGCGATGCGCTTTACTTGCTGGCCAGCGACGGCTTTTGGTCATGTCTCGACCCGGCCAGCGTGCTGGCGCGCTGGCCGGCCCTGTGCGCAGGCCGCACGGCGGCGCAGGCCAGCGAGGCCCTGTTCACCGATTTCCTGTCGCACCCACCGGCAGGTTTGCACAGCGATAATCTGACCCTGGTGGCGCTGCGCATCAAGCCTTGAACCGGCTGGCGGCCGCATGACCCGCCGTGGCCGACAGGCAAGACAGCACGGCGCCCCACACCAGGTCGGTCACCGTCAGCGCGAGGGGCCAGTCTTTCAGCGTCGCATGATTGGTCAGGTCATAGGTACCGTAGGACACCAGCCCCAGCAAGGCGGCGCGCCAGGCCGTCGCGCGCCAGCTGCGCTCACGCAAGCCCGGCACCACGGCAAACACCAGCAGCCCCACCACATATAACAGGTAGAACAGGCCGGCCGCCAGCAACTTGGGCTGCGCCAGCATCAAGGATCCCAGCCAGGCGGCATACGCCTGTTTCATCACGATGCCCAGCCACAAGGCATCGACCGCCAGAAAGGCGACCAGGGTCACAACATAAGCAAGAAGAAGCTGCGGCAGGCGTAGGACGGGCATCAGTGGCTTTCAGGTCGTTTGGCGAAATGGAGCCAGCTTACGCCAGGCCAGTCAGCCACGTCCGTGCACGGCAGCACACAGGCGGCGAACAATCTGCGCGCCACAGGGTCTGACCAGAAACGCGCAAGTGCAAGAACCGAACCTGAAGGACTCGATATTCTTGCAATAAATAACTATCTTAAAATCCATAAAATGTGATTTTAAGCAATGGTTTCCGGAGATATTGGGCGGCGCGTTGGCCAGACCGCACATCTGCCGAAAAAACAGGCGGCGACGCAATCATGCTTGTTGCCAAGCAAGGTCAAAAGGGCGTAAGCTCTCATGTATAACAGAGGGCGCCACGCTCCCACCCGGTCGAGTTTCCACCACATGAAAAAATGCAGCAACCCGGAGCACCCGCATTGTACGTTCTGGGTCTTGTCTGGTGAGCAGGTCTGCGCGGGCAACCACCCGCAGGCAGTCCAGGCCCCCACCAGCTATGACCTGCTGAACGCCATGCGCAGCGCCCGTTCCGAGCTATCGGCAACGGTGGGCGTGCCTGCGTCCGTGGTTTCCCTGCCCCTGGCGGTGTCGCCGCCCGTCAACTCCGTCAGCATGCCTGTCATGCGCCCCGCCCTGGCGCCGGCGGCCGTCACTCCCACGCCGGTGGCTACCCATCTGCATATCAGCGGTTTCGATCCGCGCGCGGCAGGCGGACGGCAAACCCTGAAAATGGAATTGCGCGGCATGGACGCCGCATGCGCGCCACAGCTGAGCTTGCGCCTGCGCTCGGACCTGATTGCGCGCGGCCAGGTACAGCATGACGTGGTGCGCACCACGCGCGGCGACTGGCGCCCCGTGTTTGTCGAGTTTTCCTCGCGCAACAAGGAGCACGGCCAATACCAGATCGAGGTGGACGTCCTCAGCCACGTGGACGGCGCGGTGGCGCAGAAATGGGTGTGCACCTTTGTCATCCTGGTACCGCGCCGCGACGCCACCCTGACCGAAATCCACCAGATTTTCCTCAGCACCCATAAAAACGTGCGCGTGATGGCCGACGACGCTTCGATCGCGCGCGTGACAGGCGGCGACGGCTGCAATCTCGACGTCACCGCGCGCAATGCCGGCATCGCCCATGTGGACTTGTCGGCGCCGCAAGGCAAGATCGACATGGGCTTTACCACCATCGCCTGGGACGAAGAACTGATCGAGGTCGACGTGCCATCGGCCAGCGACTGCCACCCGCATGCCAGCGTGGCAGCCTGCATCGTCAATGCGGCGCCGGAAGCGGGCGAACAGCGCCAGATCCGTCTGTTTGCGCTGGAAGAATGCATGCTGGGCCGATTCGAGCTGGTCGATCCGGAGGCCGATGTGCTGCTCAGCCATTTCAGCGTCGACGGCCAGGACAACAATGGCCTGACGCGCCGGCTTTCCGGCCGCCATGCCGTGATACGCCGCAGCGCGCAGGGTTTTGATATCGAAGACGTGTCGCGCTACGGTATGCTGCTCGACGGCGTATGGCCAGGCAAGCACAAGCCAGTGGCCTTGCGCCAGGGCATGCGCATCGAACTGACGGCCAGCATCAAGGGCATCGTGGTGCTGGGCGTATCGGCCATCCTGCAGCACGGCGTCATCCTGCACCGCCTGGACCAGGGTGCGCATGCGGAATGCTTTTACCTGCTGCTGCCCGAAGCGCGCCCGGTCGTCGTGCCCGCGCCGCACACCCTCGCGCCACAGGCGGCGGCGCTACCGATGCTGTTCCACCGCAACGGTGGCTTCTGGCACCTCGATTGCGCCAGCGGCAAGGAAACCGCGCTGGCGCCCGCCACCGCGCTCGACAAACTTGCCGGCTTTGCCCGCCACAACCGTTTCGCCAGCGAAGCGTATCCCGAATGCTGGATCATCCGCACCGAAGGCGCCAGCCTGTGCGACAGCGCAGCGCTCACCGCCTGAGCCAGCACCAGCACAGTTCAGCGCGACAACCCCACCAGCTTAAGACAAGCTGAAACCACCGCGATTTAACAAATAATGCACTGGATTTGTGCAAATTGCCTCGCATGACGCCCTTGCGTACTGTATATTCATCCAGCTAAACTCCCCCGACGTTTTACACAGCGCGCACAGCGTGTTTTACATTTCCTATGGCTTCAACTAAAGCGCACCATGCCACTGGCTGGGCGGCCGGCGTGATCGCCGCAGCGCTGGTGGCGCATGCGGACGCTGGCGGCCCGTATCAATTGCTCAGCATGCTCGCCTTCGCGATGGGCGCACTGGGCGGCACCGCGCCCGACTGGCTGGAAGTGGCCTGGTGGGCCCCTACGCGCCGGTTGTGGATCACGCACCGCACCTGGACCCACTGGGGCCTGGCCTGGATCGCCCTGCTGGTCTACACCTATTTGCAACTGCCCCATCATGCATGGGCGCCACCGCTGTTCGGCTTTGCCGCCGGCGGCATCATGCATCTGCTGGCCGACTGGCCCAATCCACTGGGCGTGCCGTGGATTATCCGCCGCCACTCGCTGCGCTGGTGGAAGAGCGGCCGCCACGACCTGATCGTGATTGCCACCGCCTGGCTGGCCGCCACCCTCGTGGCTGATCACGTCTTTTTCGACGGCATCCATTTGCAGCGCGCCACCAACTTCGTACAGCGATGGCCGCTATGGTCGAGCGAATGGATGGTAGCGGCCTGGAACACCATGGTGCAAAGTCTGCGGGAATGGCGGCTGGGCCCAGGGTCGGACTCTACAGGAACTGGGGCGCAGGCCTGGCTGGCGCCTTGGGCAGCGCGATGAACTCCGTCTCGCCCGGCACCTGCCCCATGCGCTGCGCGCTCCAGTCCTCGCCCGCCTGCACCAGCCGTTCCCTGCTCGACGAGACAAAATTCCAGAAAATGAACCGCGGACCGTCGAGCGACTCGCCGCCGATCACCACGAACTGCGCCGCGCCGGCACCGGCACCGGGGCCGGCAGTGACCACCGGTACCGCATTCGGTTCCAGCAGCGCCATGGTGTGCGGCGCCAGTGCCACGCCATCGACCAGCACTTCGCCACTGATCGGGTAGATCGCCGCCTCCGCCGGCAAGCCATCGAGCTGCAGCGTTTGTCCGGGCTGCAGCGCCACGTCCAGATACACGGTTTGCATATAGGTGCGCACCGGTGAGGTCTGGCCGAAGGCGGTGCCAATCAGCACTTTCACCACCGCGCCGTCGAGTGTCACTACCGGAATGTCGGCTTGCGGCGTATGGGTAAAACTCGGTTCGTCTTCCTCATTGGCCTTCGGCAGCGCGGCCCACAGCTGCAGGCCATGCGTGCGATGCGGCTGGCCGGCCAGGTCGCCCGGCGTGCGCTCGGAATGAACGATGCCGCGCCCGGCCGTCATCCAGTTGATGGCGCCAGGTTCGATGCGCTGGTACGAGCCGATGCTGTCGCGGTGGTCCATCGCGCCTTCGAACAGATAGGTGACGGTGGCCAGGCCGATATGCGGATGCGGGCGCACATCATGGTTGGCGTCGGGCGCCACGTCGATCGGGCCGAAATGGTCGAAAAAGATAAACGGACCAACGGTCTGCTTGACGCTGGACGGCAGCAAACGGCGCACCACGAAGCCGCCGCCCAGGTCTTTTTCGTGGCTTTTGAGGATGGGCGTGCTCATGCCAGCACCGTCGTGATTTCAGTCGTCACGGCCGTCATCAGCTTGTGGATCGGGCATTTGGCGGCCGCGCCCAACAATTCATCGCGCTGCGCGTCGGACAGGTCGCCGGTCAGGTGCAGGCTGACGGCCAGCCGGTACACGCCTTTGCGTTCTTCGCTGGCGTCACGCTCGGTCGACACCTCGACGTTTTCAAGCGGTATGCCCTTGTGTCTGGCGTACCAGACCACCGTCAGCGCCTTGCAGGCCGACAAAGCAGCGTCGTACAGGTCGTGCGGCGACGGGCCGGAATCACCGCCGCCTTCGGCCACCGAGCCGTCGGCGGAAAGGATATGGTCGCGCACGTGCACGATATGGCGCATCGGTTGCGACTGGTCACGGATGGCTTTGATGGTCATGGCATTCCTTGCAGCGTTTGGGAAAGCCACAATTTACACCGTTTGCGGCACTTGCGCAGCTTGCCTGATGGCAGGGCGTCAAGGGTTCAACCGAGCTGGCGCGCCACGCGGAAGCCGACGATATCGTTCGACAGCACGATGGAGAAACCGTTGCGGATGGCCGAGCGCAGATAGCGCGGATGATACAGCCAGGAGCCGCCACGCAGTATGCGCCGGCTGGTGTCGCCACAGTCTTCCCAGGCGCTGCCGTCGCATGGCGCACCGTCGTAATTGTCATGCACGATGTCCTGCACCCATTCCCACACATTGCCGTGCATGTCGAACAGGCCCCAGGCATTCGGCGCAAAGGTATTCCTGGCGCTGGTGCCGCCCCGGTACTGGCCGCGCGGGCCGCCGTTGTACACGTACAGGCCGTCGAAATTGGCCTCGTCGGTGCTGATGGTGTCGCCGACATTGAACGCGCTGCGGGTGCCGGCGCGGCAGGCATATTCCCATTCCGCTTCGCTGGGCAGGCGATACAGCTGGCCGGTTTTTTCGCTGAGCCAGGCCAGGTACAGCTGGGCGTCGTTCCAGCTCACGCCCACCACCGGATGCTGCTCGTTCTGCACGAAGCCGGGATTGTCCCAGTCGGTTTCCGCGCCGGCCCTCTCCCAGCCTGTCGCCTTGACAAAGGCGCGCCACTCTCCCACGCTGACCGGATGGACCCCCAGCGCAAAGCCGCGCTCGATGCCGACCCAGTGCTGCGGTTTTTCGCGCTCCAGCCAGCCCTGTTGCGAGCCGGCCTGCAAGGCCGCCTTGTGCTCTTCTTCGCTTGCGCCCATCTGGAAGCGGCCGCTGGGCAGGCATACCAGCTCCGGCCCCTGGCCCGAGCCGTCGAGAAAATCGTCGCGCAGCAGGCCGCTTGGCGCAGCCACCAGCGCGGGCGGCTCCACCCCGGTTTCTGGTTCGGCGACAGGTGCCACTGCCGCGGTTGCAGCCGCAGCAGCCGGTGCAGCGGCGCGGCTGGCTTCTTCTTTGCGCGCCCTTTCCTGTTCGGCGCGGTAGGCCGCTTCCGCCTTGGCCTGGATCGCCTTGCGCTGCAACTGCTGGTGTTCGCGCAGTGCGGTGGCGGCATCGGCTTCGCGCCGCGCACGCAGCTGGCCACGCAGCGCTTCCTTGCGCAGCTTGCGCGCTTCTTCCGCTTCGAACTGGCGCTGCGCTTCCTGCTCGCGGCGCAATTTGTCGAGACGCTGTTTTTCCAGCGCCGCCGCTTGCGCCTCGGCTTTTCTGCGCTGCTCCTGCTCTTCCTCGCGCCGGCGCGCTTCTTCCCTGGCCTGCTCGGCGTCCAGCGCCGCCTGCTTTTGCCGCGCGGCCGCGCGCGCACGTTCCTGGCGCGCCTGTTCGGCCAGTTCCTCGGGCGACGGCCCGGCCGCCCGCTCCAGCATTTCCAGCAAGGCCAGCACCGATTGTGGACGCAGTTCCGGCGTCATCGAAAAGCCGTTCTGCAGCACCTGCCACTGGGCCGCCTTGAGCGCTGGCGGCTTTGATGGCAATTGCTCGGCATTGCGCACGCCGTCAAAAGGCATGCGCCCTTCGAGCATCTGGTAGATCATCACCGCCACCGCATACACATCGAGGCGCGGGCTGGGCTGGCGCTGGTGGGCGCCGGCCTCGGGCGCGCGATAGCCTTCCGTGCCCGCGTTCGGCGTTTCCAGCCCCAGGCTGCTGCCGGCGTTGCGCACGCGCGAAGCGATGCCATAGTCGAGCAGCTTGACGTCGCCCTTGCTGGTCAAAAAAACATTGCCCGGCTTGATATCGCGGTGTACCAGCTTGTGCTTTTCCCATGCATACGAGAGCGCGTCGGCGACCGGCTGCAGCAACTCCTGTATCGCCGCCAGTGCCAGTGATCCCTGGCGGGCCAGATAATGCTCCAGGTCTTCACCGTCGAGGCATTCCATGATGATGAAGTAGCTGGTGGTGGCGGGGTCCTGCGCCCATTCGTACACACGCACGATGTTTTCATGCGCCAGTTTGCGCGCCTGTGTCGCCTCCTCGATCAGCAGCCGGGCATGGGTGGCGCTTTGCGTCAGCTGCGGCGGCAGGATTTTCAGCGCCACCATTTCGCTGCTGCCCAATTCGGCATGCGTGGCCAGGTCGGTGGCCTGCCACACCTGGCCCATGCCACCGGTGCCGATCAGGCGCTCGAGGCGGTAACGGCGGTTTTGCGGGCCGATCTCCTGGCCCGTCATGAAACCGAGCTCCGTTCCCTGGCGCACCGGCGGCGCCACCGTTGCCGGTGCGGCGCCGGGCGGCGCGTATTCGGCGTCGAGGATGGCGTTCTTGCGGCGTTCGAATTCCTGCTCGCTGAGCAGTCCGTCGTCGTGCAGGGCGCGCAGTTCTCGCAGCTTGTCTCGTGCTTTTTGTGTCATCTGGAGTACGGGGCTTGCATCAAGGCTGCACTGCCACGCCGCAGGCGGCGCAGAATTTGTCTTCCGGATGGCCGGCCCGCAGCGCGTGGCCATTGCTGCAGCAGCGCGCTGGTGCGCTGCCGGCCACCGCCTGCGCCACCGCCACGCCCAATTGTGCCTGCGCGCTCAAGCCGTGGCTGTGCGCCGCGTTCTGCAAGGCGATCAGGTCGAGCTGCTGGCGCCGTTCGCGCTCGGCCTGCGCTTCCATGTATGCACGCTCCTGCGCCACGCCGTCTTGCGCCATGCGCATGGCCTGTTCCGGCGCGATGCTGTTCTCGGCTGCCGCCAGCGCGGCCAGCGCATGGATCTGTTCGGCGCTCATGCCGGCCTGCAACTGGGTTTTCAGCACCTGCGCCAGCACGGCCGCATTCGGCCCGGCTGCCATCGCCACCTTGCCGGTGTCGCTCAGGGTGCCGATTTTTTCAATGCGGTCGATATCGATACGTGCCAGTTCGGCCGCATGCGCCTGTTGCGCCACCAGCGCTTCGTAGTCGTTTTTCCAGCGCGCGTAATCGTGTTCGCGCTGCTGCGACATGGCCAGCAAGTCGCGCTGCCACTGTGCTTCCTGTTCCAGCTGGCGCAGCTGCTGGCGCTGTTCTTCGATCGCCAGCGCGTCGAGCTGCGCCAGATGCGATTGCTGGTGCAACTGGCGCGCATGCACGCCGTCGGCTTCGATGGTGCGCAGCAGTTTTTCTTGCTGGGCAATAGCTTCTTCGCGCGCGCCGCCACGGCGCAGCACGGCGACTTTTTCAGCGATCTCGGCTGCCTGCACCTGCGCTTGCTCATCCTTGTGCGCTTCGGCGCGCAGCAGTTCGCGCTGGCGCGCCAGCTGCATCTGGTCTTCCCACTCCTGCAGCCGCTCTGCTTCGCGCTTGCGCGCGGCGTTGGCCAGTACGGCGCCCTGCCAGGCCGCCTTGTGCTGTTCTGCTTCCAGCTGCGCTTCGCGCTGCGCAGCATCCTGTTCGGCCTTGTGCAGGCGTGCCAGCTGGGCGCGGCGACCTGCTTCATCGTCGATCAGCAGCGCGCTTTCCACCTGCTGGGCGATGGCCTGCAAATGCACCTGGTGCGTGAAACGCTGCTGGGCCAGTTGCAGCTGTTCGCGCCCGCTCAGCTGCGACAATTCCAGTTCGCTGCGCATCTTGATACCCGCCAGCGCGCGCACATGCTGCCATTCGGCTGCTTCATCGGCGTGCTTGGCGCCCTTTTTCGCCAGCTCCTGTTTCAGCTCCTGCAGCGCCACGGCGGCGCCATGGTCGAGCGCCTGGCGCTGCGATTTCGCCTCCAGGATGCGGCCATACAGGTCGATCTGGCGGCCCCGCAGCGCTTGCAGGCGTTCGGCTTCCTGGTGCGCCAGTTCGGCCTGGCCTACCTTGGCGTCCTGCTGCAGTTCCAGGCGCCGCTGTGCATGGCGCAGTGTCAGTGCTTCGCGCGCGATGCGCTGCAGTTCTTCTTCGTCGTAGAGCTGGTCCAGCTGGCGGCTGCGCTCAAGCGCCTGCTCGCCGTCCGGCGCCTGCAAGCCGCCCAGCCACAAGGTGCCGATGCAGGTCTCGTCGACGGCCAGCTTGTTGTGGCGCAGCGCCAGCGTCTCCACGCGCGCCACCGCCAGGCCCGAAGCAGCCAGGCGCTGGGTCAGGGACGATTGGAGGCGTTCGTTGAACTGCGGGCGCAGGTCCTCGTTGGCATCCATCTCGCGCAGCGCGCGGCTGCCGGTAAATTCCAGCGCGATCTGGCGCACCGAGGGCAGCAGCAAGGCATGCAGGTGGGCCAGGGTGACGGCGCCCGGCGCACGCATGAACTGGCGCGCAAAGGCGTCGGGCTGGCCCAGCGCGATATCGACCTGAAAGGTAGCGGCGATCTGCAACTGCTCGGTACTGGCCAGCGACGGCAGCTCGAATGTCAGCGAGACCGGCGCGGCGCGCGCGATCAGCACTTCAGCCGGACGCGCCGGCAGCAACTGCGGCAGGCGCGCAAAGAAGGCAGCGCTGTCATAGTCGCCGGTCGGTATCGAGGTGAAAGCGTTCGACTGCACGATCCAGGCACGTGCCTGTGCGGACACCTGCAGGCGCTTGCGGGCGTCGCCAAACAGCGACGACAGCTCGCGCACGCCGAAGAACAGGGCCAGCTGGTCGTCGGCCAGGCGCCACTGGTTGGCATGCAGCACGGCGTCGTTGCCGGGGGTGCCGAGCGACAGCCCGCATTGCGCGCAATAGCCTGCGGCTGCGGCATTCTTGTGTTCGCAACGGGGGCAGCGGGCGCCGCCAAAACCAAACAATTGGAACATGTGTGACTCCTGATGATGATGTGATCCGCGCATGCTGCGATGTCGATTCTAGCAGCAGCGCCAGCGAAGCGCGGCGCGGCGCGTCGAACGCGCGCGCGCACTCCTGCCCAGTTGTAAATGATGCCACATGGCAATTAGCTTCATAGGGCAGGATACAGGCCTGTTTCCCCCTCAATTCAAGCGGTGGCCCCGGCCAGGCATTTCAGCGCCCGTTTTTTGCCGTTGATGCCGCAAAAATCGCGGCTGGTCGCAAGTGCATGGCGGCATGCGGGGCGCATGGCTACAGTACATACATCCCCACCCGCCAACCGAAAGGAAGCATCATGAAAACCCTGAAAAACTTCGAAGCCATCTTCACCGTCGCCGTCGCCATCGCCTGCTCGGCCAGCTATGTCAGTTTCATGCAAGCGCCTGCCGGCAAAGCCAGCGCGGCCCAGTCGGCCAGCGCCAGGCATGTCGTGACCGTCACCGCCAAACGCCTGACGGCGCAGGAAAAGCAGCTGTCGCTGCTGGAAGAACGCCAAGCAGAACAAGGCATTACCACCGCCAGCATCCTGTGAGCGGCGCATGACCAGTACCGTGCCCGGCGCCTGCCACCCCGCGCCGGGCCATGCGGTTGTATCACCGCCCGATACACAGGCGCACAGCATTGTGTCAGTTGTAATAAGTTAATTCAAAGCCGCAAACACCGCCGGCAAGTCGCTATAGTCCATTTCAAGCAATCACCGAAATGGAGACGGAAATGAAACCAATCGCACTCTACGCAGCAGCCATGCTCGCCATCAGCACCGCAGCCTTCTTGCCAGCGCAAGCCATGGCGCAAAACCAGGTCGGCGTCCGTATCGTCGTCAACGACGCACCGCCTCCACCACGATTCGAAAGCGTGCCACAAGCGCGGCGCGGCTATGTCTGGGCGCCAGGCTACTGGAACTGGGACGGCCGCCGCCATGTCTGGGTCAATGGCGAATGGCTGCGCGAACGCAGCGGCAACCAGTATCGCCGCGCCGAATGGATACAGGAGAACAACCGCTGGCGCCTGGACCGTGGCGGGTGGGTCACGGTAGCGCAGCCGGTACGCTATGAAGAGATCCGCATCGCCCCACCGCCACCACGGCGCGAAGTGATACCGCGTCCGCGCAACGGCTATGTGTGGGCACCCGGTCACTGGGAATGGCGCGGACAAAGGTATGACTGGACCCCGGGCGTGTGGATCGCCGAACGTCCAGGCTACGTCTATACGGCACCAGCCTGGAACCAGCGCGATGGCCGCTGGCGCCTGGAAGAGGCGCGCTGGGTACAGCGTGGCCCGAACGGCGACCGTGACCACGACGGCGTGCCGAACCGCTACGACCACAACGATGGCCGGGGGCGCGACAACGACCACGATGGTGTGCCGAACCGCGATGACCATCGCCCCAACGATCCGCGCCGCTATTGATCGTTGAGTTGACACCGACAAGGCCACCGCATGCGGTGGCCTTGTCATATTCCGGTCATGTAACAGGCGCATACTCGCACGACGATCATTTTATCTGCGCGGGACACAATCAAGATGGCGATGGAAACTGCCGGTTTTACCTATGGCTCGGACACCTCGGGCCTGGTCTGGGGCTTCCTGTTTGGCCGCCAATCCCAGCCTCTGGCGCTGGACTCGGACGCGGCGCTGGCCTGGCTGGCGCCCGGCGCGCTACGCCAGCCGAACGAATTCGTCTGGCTGCATTTCAATCTGTCGCATGCGGCCAGCGAAAAATGGCTGCATGCGCACACCCGGCTGGCCGACGAATTCTATGAAACGCTGCATCTGGGTTCGCGCTCGACGCGCATCGAACAGGCGGAAAATACCCTGATCGCGGTGGTCAACGATGTGGTGCACAACTTCAGCTTCGAAGCGTCCGATATCTCCACCATGTGGGCCAGCGTGGCCAAAGACCTGGTCATCACGGCGCGCCGCGCACCACTGCAGTCGATCGAGCGGCTGCGCCAGGCCGTCATCAAGAATCATGAGCCGATACGCTCATCGGTGGAATTGCTGGTGCATCTGCTGCGCGACCAGGCCGATGTGCTGGTCAATATCGTGCGCGATGCCGTGGCCAGGGTCGACGATATCGAAGACCATCTGCTGGCCGGGCGCCTGGTGCCCAAGCGCGAAGACCTGGGCGCCATGCGGCGCGTGCTGGTGCGCTTGCAGCGCCTGCTGGCGCCGGAGCCGGCGGCCCTGTTCCGGCTGCTGCAGCGCCCACCTTCCTGGGTGCAGGAACTGGACAGCCTGGAATTGCGCCAGTCGACCGAGGAATTTTCGGTGGTACTCAGCGACATGTCTTCGCTGCAGGAGCGCATCAAGCTGCTGCAGGAGGAAATCGCGGCGCGCGTCAATGAAGAAAATAGCCGCAGCCTGTATGTGCTGACCATAGTCACGGTGCTGGCCCTGCCGATCAATATCATCGCCGGCATGCTGGGCATGAACGTGGGCGGCATCCCGCTGGCCCAGCACCCGCACGGTTTTGCCATCATCGTCGCCATTATCGTGACATTCACGGTGGTGGCAGGGTGGCTGGTAGTGCGGATGCAGCAGAACAGCTAGGGCATTAACGGTGGTATTCGCCGGCACGCTCGGGCTGGTAGAGCAGTTCCTCGATAGTGACCTTGACCACGCCACCCGGCATTGGCCAGTCCATGCTGTCGCCGACCGACAGTCCCAGCAGCGCGCTGCCGACCGGGGCCAGCACCGAGATACGGTCAGGCTGGCCGTCGACGTCTTTCGGGTAGACCAGGGTCAGGCGAAACTCTTCCTTGTTCTCGACTGTGAAGCGCACGGTGGAATTCATGGTCACCACGGTGGGCGGAATTTCATGCGGCTCGAGCACGTCGGCACGACCCAGCTCTTCGAGCAAGGCGGCCTTGTCGGGCGACAGATTGTTTCCCATTGCGTACAACAATGTTTCCAGTCGTTCCAGGTCCTGTGACGACAAAATAATTTTTGGTTTTTTTTCCAAGATATCCTCGCTGATGAATATAAAGAGGCTGCCCGCTTGAAGCAGTAACAAGCCCACGATTATCAGAGCGATTATGGACGAACTTGCCCGCCGGGACCAGAGCGTTCGGCTATTCTGGCGCGCAAACCCTGGCCCGGCTGAGACATCCACTTTGCCGCCAGATGACGGCTGTACTGCAGGCTTGAGCGCCTGCAGTACAGGGCATCAGGCCAATTTGGCCGAATGCTCGCGCGTGGCGTGGAAGGTGAGCTTCGGCCAGCGCTCTTCGGTCAAACGCAAATTCACGCCGGACGTCGCCAGGTAGGCCATGTTGCCGGCCGCGTCATAGGCCACGTTGTGACCCAGCGCATTCTCGAAATCCTGCAAGATGCGCTTGTCGTCGCAGCTGACCCAGCGCGCGCTGCTGATGCTGGTGCCTTCGAACACGGCGTCGACGCCATATTCGTTCAGCAAACGGCTGGCCACCACTTCGAACTGCAGCACACCGACCGCGCCCAGCACCAGTTCGCCACCCTGCACCGGTTTGAAGACCTGCACTGCGCCCTCTTCGCCCAGCTGTTGCAAACCCTTGTGCAGCTGCTTGATCTTCAGCGGATTGCGGATCCGCACCGAGCGGAAGAAGTCCGGCGCAAAGTACGGGATGCCGGTAAAGGTCAGCAGCTCGCCTTCCGAAAAACTGTCGCCGATCTGCATGTTGCCGTGGTTCGGCAAGCCGATGATGTCGCCCGCGTACGCCTCTTCCACCTGTTCGCGCGAGGAGGCCATGAAGGTCACCACGTTCGATACCTTGATCTCGCGCCCCAGGCGCAAGTGCTTGACCTTCATGCCGCGCTCGAAACGCCCCGAGCACACGCGCAAAAAGGCGATGCGGTCGCGGTGGGCCGGGTCCATATTGGCCTGGATCTTGAACACGAAGCCGGTAAACGGCTGCTCGGCCGGCGCCACCGAACGCACGGTGGCATCGCGTTCGCGCGGCGCCGGCGCCCAGTCGACCAGCGCCGACAGAATCTCGCGCACGCCGAAGTTGTTGATGGCCGAACCGAAGAACACCGGCGTCTGCACGCCGGACAGGAACTCTTCCAGGTTGAACGGATTCGAGGCGCCATGCACCAGTTCCACTTCCATGCGCAACTGGTCCATCTCGAGCGGGAACATCTCCTGCAGGCGAGGGTTGTCGATGCCCTTGATGATCTCGAAGGCGCCGTCGGCTTTTTCCTCGCCGGCCTTGAACAGCATGATCTCGTCGTTCAGCAGGTGATACACGCCGCGGAAGTTCTTGCCCATGCCGATCGGCCAGGTGACGGGCGCGCACTGGATCTTCAGCACCGATTCGAGTTCGTCGAGCAGGTCCAGCGGATCGCGCGTCTCGCGGTCCATCTTGTTCATGAAGGTGACGATCGGCGTATTGCGCATGCGGCACACGGCCAGCAGCTTGATCGTCTGCGCTTCCACGCCCTTGGCCGCATCGATCACCATCAGCGCCGAGTCGACCGCCGTCAGCACGCGGTAGGTGTCTTCCGAGAAGTCCTGGTGGCCGGGGGTGTCGAGCAGGTTGACGACGTGGTCGCGGAACTCGAACTGCATCACCGACGATGCCACGGAAATGCCGCGCTGCTTTTCGATTTCCATCCAGTCAGAGGTCGCATGGCGGCCCGATTTACGGGCTTTCACGGTACCGGCCATCTGGATCGCGCCCGAGAACAGCAGCAGTTTTTCGGTCAGCGTGGTCTTACCGGCATCGGGGTGGGAAATGATGCCGAAGGTGCGGCGACGCTGCACTTCGCGTGCGATCACGGCCGGCGCCTTGCTGCCCGTTGCGGCTGCGGCAGAAGGCTCTGCGCCGTCCTGAATGTCGGTGGAATCCGGGGTGTTGATGTCGTTCTCGTTGGCCATATTGGTGACCATGATATGGCCCTCGCAAAAAACCCTCGATTTTACAGAAGGAACGTCCTTCCGTGTGAACTGTTCCACTCTCGGCAACAGCAAATATGGCTGCATGTGCGGATACAAGCCGTCTTTTTCACTATTGCATATGTTCAATTTCAGGAACTCCGCTATCACAAAATCTCGCGGGATGTCGCAAGAATGGATATCAGCAGAACCTCTGTAGGACCAGGACTACAAAGCCGCCTCAATTGAGACTACAAAGTGGCGACTGCTAATCTTATGTTCGCCAAATACATACCCCCTTAAAGTAGCGACATCGCGATCTGCACTGCGCGGCGGACAAAAAGATATCCACCACCCAGTAGCAGACGCACTCCGATGTAAAAAGCCTGCGAGGAACAAAATGAACCACACTCAACTGAACGCCCCGGTCCAAAAGAATCAGATGCTGCCGCACGCCATGCCTGCGGCCGGACGCGAGATCAAGCTTGGGTCGCGGGTCAGCCTGAGCAGCGCACAACAGAATGAACTGCTGGGCGCCCTGCCACGTGCTGCGCTTGAATCGCTGTTCGAACACCTGGAACTGGTCGAGATGCCTTTCGGCAAAGAGCTGTATGCCTACGGTAACTGCCTGGAATACACCTACTTCCCGACCACCGCCATCGTATCCCTGCTGTACGTGATGGAAGACGGCGCCACCACCGAGATCGCCGTGGTTGGTCATGAGGGCGTCGTTGGTGTGTCGCTGGTAGCCGGTGAACGCGCCATGTGCACCGCTGTCGTACAAAGCGCCGGCTACGGCTATCGCCTGAAAACGCAGAGCTTGCGTGAAGCCTTCAACCAAGGCGGCGCCCTGCCCCAGTTGCTGATGCGCTATACCAATGCACTGTTTGCCCAGATGGCACAGAACGCAGTTGGCGGCCGTCACAGCTCGATCGAACAAAAGCTGTGCCGCTGGTTGTTGGACCGCCTGGACCGCTCGCCATCGAACGAATTGAAAGTGACCCAGGAACTGATCTCCATCATGCTGGGCGTGCGCCGTGAAAGTATTACCGCTGCCGCCGGCAAGCTGCAGGATGAAGGCCTGATCCATTATCGCCGCGGCAATATCACGGTGCTCGATCGCGCTGGCCTGGAAGAGTACGCCGGCGAATGCTACAAGGTTGCCAAGACCGAATACGACCGTCTGCTGCGCGACGTCGCGCGCTGCTGATCACGGTAGCTGAACGCTGACAAAAATGGCCGTACATGCTTGCATGTACGGCCATTTTCTTTTGAACAGCTCGTTGTCGGTGTCGCTAGCTTCCGGCCGGTTCTGGCGCCAGGGGCAGTGGTATCAAGGCCTCGACGCAAGTACCCTTGCCTTGCGGCCCGGGCTTGACGGTCAGGCTGCCACCGAGCAGCAAGGCTCGTTCGCGCATGCCCAGCAAGCCGTGCGACATCGGCTTTTGCAAAGCCTCTTCGGTAATGCCGATACCATCATCGATCACGCGCAGCACCAGCCCCGCTTCATTACGCTTCAGGCTGACGCTGACCATGCTTGCCTTGGCGTATTTCAGGATATTGGTCAGCGACTCCTGCACGATGCGGAACAACGCGATCGCCAGGGTGGTTTCGCGGTTGTCGATATGGATGGCGACATCGGTATCGCAGCGCACGGAGCTCATGCGTGCAAAATCCTCGCAATAGCTTTCGATGGCGGCACACAGTCCCAGGTTGTCGAGCAGGCTGGGGCGCAGATCTTCGACGATGCGCCGCTTCAGCGCCACTGTTTCAAGCAAGGTGGCCTTGGCGTGGCGCAGTTGCGCCGCCAGTTCGGGATGGGACTGCGCCAGCTGCTGCGTGACGGCGCCCAAGTCCATGCTGATCGAGGTCAGATTGGCACCGAGTTCATCATGCAACTCGCGCGCCAGCCGCGCCTTTTCCACCTCATTGACACTGATCAAATGACGCGACAATACGGATAACTGTTCGGTACGCTTGACAACCGTTGACTCCAGAGTGTCATTGGCGTTTTTCAGCGCGAACTCGACCGCCGCGCGATTCTGGAAGCTGCGCCGCACCAGCTGGTAAAACATGATCAGCACCAGGATCGCCAGGCCGTTGATGCCGATCCCCAGCAACACGGCTTTCTGGTACTCACGGTAGAAGGCAGCGCTGCCGGCCGCCAACGCTTCGTTCTGCTCGCGTACCATGATCACCACCTGCAGGCGGATTTCATCCATGGTGGCGCGCTCGTCACTGACCCTGGCGATATTGACGATATCGGCCAGGCCGCCCTGCTTGTAGACATTGATGGTCTCGTCGAGGGTCATCATCTTGCGGCGTATCAGGGTCTTGAGCTGGAGCAGGTTTTTGAGCTGGCTTGGACTGCCCTGCAGCAGGATCTCCAGGCCCTTCAACTCATTGTCGATTTCGGCGGTGGCGGTACGCGACGGCCCCAGGTAGGCGTCTGCATTGGAAATGAAATAGCCGCGCAAGCTGCTTTCGGCATCGAGCACCAGCACGTTCAGGTATTGCAGGCGATCAGCCACCTTGGCGCTCTGGGCCAGCAAGGTATTCGTGCTCTTCAGGGTTGCGAGGTTGTGGTACAAGCTGAAGCCATTGAGCACCAGCAACAAGGCGCAGGTGACACAAAGGATGGTCTTATACAGAGGCAGGCGATGATACGGCGCCGGTTCGACGGTGAAATACATCCTGGTGTGCATCCTTAGCAAGGTTCAGCGCGGCAGAGAACGCCCGCGCCGGCCAATTATAACCCTGCTACAAAGTGCCGCACCGTACGCTACCTGGCCAGGCCTTATGGCCGGCTGGTAGGCTGGACGACCATGATCACATGGCCATGCTGCCCGCTTAATCCAATAAATTGTTTTTCATGGCGTAATACGTCAGGTCGCTATTCGATTGCAAACCCATCTTTTCCATGATGCGCGTGCGGTAGGTGCTCACCGTCTTGATGCTCAGCGACAGCGCCACGCCGATATCGGACACGGTGGCGCCGCGCGCCAGCCGCAGGAAGACCTGGAACTCTCGGTCCGACAACTCCGTGTGCAGGGCCGCGTTGGTATCGCGGTCGAACGACTGCGCCAGCAACTCGCCCACGGTCGAGCTGACATAGCGCCGGCCCTGGTAGACGGTACGTACGGCGGTCATCAGCTCGTCGGCTTCGCACTCCTTGTTCAGATAGCCATTGGCGCCCATCTTGAACAGGTTCAGTGCGTATTGCTGGGCCGGATAGCCGCTCAGTATCAGCACCGGCAATTCCGGCTGGCCCTGGCGGATCGTGCGCAGCGTATCGATGCCACTCTGGTCAGGCATGGCGATATCGAGCAGCAATACATCACATATTTCGCGGCGGGCGATATCAAGCGCTTCACGCCCGGTACCGGCTTCCGCCACCACATTAAAATCGTCAGACGATGAAAAAATCTGCTTGAATCCGGCTCGTACTATTTGGTGATCATCACAAATGGCAACGCGTATCATTGTTTCCCCTTAAATTTTCCTGGCTTGGGAAAGACTACCGGTGCATGGAGCAGCACCGGTTCAGCGTCACTAACAAAAACGCAACTATCGTATTATAAGTAAATTGCGCACGGCGCACCTTACATGGCGTGCGTAACACCATTTTAGTCAAAAAACAGCGTTATCAAACGACCCGACCCATATGGGTACTAATCCGGTTTTAGCAAGGCGAGAATCGCAAATAATTCGCTGCGTATCGACTCGCGGTCCAGCGGCACTTCTTGGGGCAGCGGTGGACTGGTGTCCGGCACCGGAACAGCGCCGTTGTCGAGTTCGATACCGGGCGCCAAATGCAGGCCGCCACGGCTGTCGAGCTTGTTTCGCGCACCGCTGATGGTAAAGCCCTGCTCGTACAGCAGCTCGCGGATGCGGCGTATCAACAGCACCTCGTGGTGCTGGTAATAGCGGCGGTTGCCACGCCGTTTCACGGGTTTCAGCTGGGAGAACTCCTGCTCCCAGTAACGCAGCACATGGGGCTTGACGCCACACAGCTCGCTCACCTCGCCGATCGTGAAATAGCGCTTGGCCGGTATCGGCGGCAAAGCGATCAACTCGGTTTTACTGATGCGCTCGTTCATCGCCACTCACTCAGGCAGCACGGGCCAGCGGACTGGTCTCTTCGACCATGCTTTTCAGCTTCTGGCTGGCATGGAAAGTCACCACGCGGCGCGCAGTGATGGGAATTTCTTCACCGGTCTTCGGGTTGCGGCCCGGACGCTGCGGTTTGTCGCGCAGCTGGAAATTGCCGAAGCCGGACAGCTTGACGGCTTCGCCGCGCTCAAGCGCGTTGCGGATCTCGTCAAAGAAGGTCTCGACCATGTCTTTCGCTTCGCGCTTGTTCAGGCCGACCTGTTCGAACAGCAGTTCGGCCAGTTCCGCCTTGGTCAAGGTGGGTAGATCTTTTTCCGCTTCCTGGCGCACTTTGGCAACCAGCATGGCACGGTGCAAATCGGCGGCCAATGCGGACTGCAGTACGGCGGAATCAACGTCGCTGTTATTAATTTTCCTGCCCTGCCTTTTCTGTGCGCCCGCGTGCCGCATGGCACGAACGGGACAATATCATTGAACGACAAACAGGCCAGCGCAGTGCGCCGGCCTTGCTTATCGCTATGTTACGAACGCAGTTTCGCGTCATGGCCCTGCTTTGCCGCCTCGATCAGCACGGTCATCAGGCTGTCGACCACATCGTCTTGCAGGGTGTTTTGAGTATCTTGCAAGCTAATCCGGAAAGCAAGGCTTTTTTCATCCGCTTCCAGCCCTTTTCCGCGATATTCATCAAATAAAACAATGGCTTGCAAGACACGCGCTGCCGCGCTGGCCTGCGCCGCCGCCTGCAAGGTGTCGAGCAGATCTTGCGCCGCCACCGTCTGCTTGACAAGCACCGCCAGGTCGCGGCTGGCACCCGGGAACTTGGAAATTTCCGCGTACACGGGCACCACGCGCTGCGTCAGGGCCTCGGCATCGACTTCGAACAGCACCGGCGCTTGCGGCAGGTCATACTTCTGCATCCAGCGTGGGTGAATTTCACCGATAAAACCGATCACCTTGCCATCGAGCTCCACATTGGCCGAACGGCCCGGGTGCAGCGCCGGGTGTTCCGCCTTGCTGAAACGCAGCACCTGTGGCGCGAACAACGCTTCCAGGTCGGCTTTCACGTCGAAGAAATCAACCGTGCGCGCCGCCTGGCCCCATTGCTCTTCGGCCACAGGGCCGTAGGCCAAGGCCGCCACCCGTTTTGGCTGGGCGTAGCCAGCCACCGACAGGGCACCGTTCTGCACCGCTTCATCGCGCTGATAGATGGCGCCCACTTCAAAAATGCGCACCCGGCTCGTTTTGCGGTTCAGGTTGTAGCGCACATTGGCGATCAGGCTGCCGATCAGGGACGAGCGCATCACGCTCATCTGGCTGGCAATCGGGTTCTGCAATTTGATCGGCGTGGTATTGCCCGAGAAATCGCGCTCCCATGCACTGTCGACAAAGCTCATGTTGACCACTTCCTGGAAACCCAGGTCGGCCAGTTCATGGCGTACGGCAAACAGCGAACGGGTGTTTTCCGGCGCAATCTGCATCACGTTGGCGGCCACCGGCGGCAAGGCCGGGATATTCTCGAAACCGTACACGCGCGCCACTTCCTCGATCAGGTCTTCCTCGATCTCGATGTCGAAACGATAGCTGGGCGAAGTCACGGAGAAGACGCCGTCGGCCAGTGTATACGGCAATGCCAGGCGGGTGAAGATGTCGGCAACGACGGCGTCGCTCAGCGGCACGCCGATGACTTTTTGCGCGCGCGCGGTGCGCATGGTCACCGGGCTGCGCTGCGGCAGGTTGACCACATGGTCGTCGACCGGGCCGACGGTAGTGGCGGAGGTACCGCAAATTTCCACGATCAGGGCCGTGATGCGTTCGATATGCTCGACGTTGGTCGCAAAATCGACGCCACGCTCGAAGCGGTGCGCCGCATCGGTCGAGAAATTCAAACGGCGCGCACGGCCCTGTATCGCGTTCGGCCACCAGAAGGCCGCTTCCAGGTAGATGCTGTCGGTATCGTCCGAGACCGAACTGGCGTCGCCGCCCATGATGCCAGCCAGCGATTCGATTTCCTGCTCGTCGGCAATCACGCCGATCCAGTCATCGACAGCGACCGTGTTGCCATTCAACAGCTTGACGGACTCGCCAGCTTTGCCCCAGCGAATATCGAGGCTGCCATGGATCTTGGCCAGGTCGAACACGTGGCTGGGACGGCCCAGTTCCAGCATCACATAGTTCGAGATGTCGACCAGGGCCGACAGCGGACGCTGGCCGCTGCGCTCGAGGCGCTGCTTCATCCAGTCCGGCGTGCCGGCTTTCGCGTTCAGGCCGCGAATTACGCGACCCGTGAAACGGCCACACAGGTCCGGCGCGCTGACTCTGACCGGCAATACTTCATCGCTCGACACGGGGACGACAGTGAACTGCGGTACCGTCAAAGGCACGCCGGTCAAGGCCGACACTTCGCGCGCCACGCCCAGCACCGACAGGCAGTCCGCCTTATTCGGCGTCAGCTTGATGGTGAATTTCAGGTCGTTCAAGGCGTAATAATCGCGGAAGTTCTGGCCGATCGGCGCGTCGTCGGGCAACTCCATCAGGCCGGCGTTTTCTTCCGATAATTTCAGTTCGCGCGCAGAGCACAACATGCCTTGCGACTCAACGCCGCGCAACTGGCCGACCTTGATTTCAAATGGCTTGCCGTCGGCGCCAGGCGGCAGTATGGCGCCGGCCTTGGCGCACACCACGCGCAGGCCCGGGCGCACGTTCGGCGCGCCGCAGACGATGGTCAGCATGGTGCCGGTGCCAACATCGACCTTGCACACATTCAGGCGGTCGGCGTTCGGATGTTTCTCCATCTCCAGGACCAGGCCCACCACCACGTTCGAGAACGCAGGCGCGACCGGATCGACGTCTTCGACTTCCAGACCGGACATGGTCAACAGATGGGCCAGTTCGTCCGAAGTCATCTTCGGATCGACCATGGTACGGAGCCAGTTTTCGGAAAATTGCATAATCAAGCCTTCAAAGGGTCAAAGCTCACGGCGCGAGCACAAGCGGCGCTCAAGCGCCATGAATCATACGGAACAAAGCTTAGCTTAGTTAAATTGCTTCAGGAAACGCAGGTCGCCTTCATAGAACAGGCGCAGGTCGTTGATGCCGTAACGCAGCATCGTCAGGCGTTCCAGGCCGGAGCCGAAAGCAAAGCCGATGAATTTCTCAGGGTCCAGGCCGAAGTTCTTCACCACGGTCGGATGCACCTGGCCGGCGCCCGACACTTCGAGCCAGCGGCCTTTCAACGGGCCCGAACCGAAAGCGATATCGATCTCGGCCGACGGTTCCGTGAACGGGAAATACGACGGGCGGAAACGCACTTGCAGGTCATCGGTCTCGAAGAAGGCCTTGACGAAGTTCAGGTACACGCCCTTCAGGTCGGCAAAGCTGATGTCTTCGGCGATCCACAAGCCTTCAACTTGGTGGAACATCGGCGAATGGGTGGCATCGCTGTCGACGCGGTAGGTACGGCCCGGCGCGATGACCTTGATTGGCGGCGTATGCGTGCGCGCATAGCGTACCTGCATCGGGCTGGTGTGCGTGCGCAGCAGCAGCGGCTTGCCGTCGGTGTCGTTGCCGTCGATATAGAAGGTGTCCTGCATGGAACGGGCCGGATGGTTTTCCGGGCTGTTAAGCGCAGTGAAGTTGGTCCAGTCGTTTTCGATTTCGGGGCCGTCGGCCACGTCGAAACCGATCGAGCGGAAGATTTCCTCGACCCGCTCCCAGCTGCGCATCACGGGATGGATGCCCCCCGGCATGCGGCCACGGCCTGGCATGGTGACGTCGATCGCTTCGGCGTTCAGGCGGCCTTGCATCTGTGCATAGGCCAGCGCATCACGGCGCGCCGTCAGCGCGTCTTCGATCTGCACCTTGACGGCATTGATCAGGGCGCCTTGCGCCTTGCGCGCGTCCGGGTCGAGCTTGCCCAGGCCCTTCATCATTTCGGTAATCTGGCCGGTCTTGCCCAGATAGCGGGCCTTGGCGTTTTCAAGGGCGGCAGCGTCTGCGGCGGCGATAAAGTCAGCCTGGGCCGAGACGACGAGTTGTTCTAGGGAGTTCATACGGCTTTTCCTGTTTTGGAAATCTATCCTGGATTGTGTCATACAGAACCCAGCAATCAAAAACGGAAACGGGGCACAAGGTGGTTGTCCACCCCTGCCCCGCTCTTTATAACGTCACCTTGCGAGTGACGTTGTGCAATGACCGTGCTTACGCAGCGATTTTTGCTTTGACTGCATTGACAATCGCAGCGAACGCTGGCTTGTCCATCACAGCCATATCGGCCAGGACTTTACGGTCCAGTTCGATATTTGCTTTTTTCAGACCGTTCATGAATACGCTGTACGTCACGCCATGCTCACGGGAAGCGGCGTTGATACGGGCGATCCACAGGCGGCGGAAAACGCGTTTCTTGTTGCGGCGATCGCGGTAAGCGTATTGGCCAGCGCGCATGACTGCTTGCTTGGCAACACGGTATACACGGCTGCGGCGACCACGGTAGCCTTTAGCTTGAACAAGAATCTTCTTATGACGGGCACGAGCTGTAACCCCACGTTTTACTCTAGGCATAGTAACTCCTTAAATTGAGTGTGAGATTAAGCAGTCGGCATCATGCGCATGACGGACGTGACATCCGATGCGTTGATGTTACGGGTACCGCGCAACTGACGTTTGTTTTTGGTGGTTTTCTTGGTCAGGATGTGGCGTTTGAACGCGTGACCCGACTTGACTGTTCCACCTGGACGCACGCGAAAACGTTTTTTCGCGGAGCTTTTGGTCTTCATTTTAGGCATAGCAATCTGTCCTCTTACGGACAGCTCCATTTATAACAGGATTGCAGGTGGCAACACGACGCTGCGCTTAGATGCCTGCTTTCACATGTTGTGCAGCGGATGCGAGTCCACTACAGTTTGAGCGGCCCGGACATCACTGGCCGGGCCGCTCAAAATTCTGCCTGGAATCACGTCTTGCACCAAGCCTGGCGCACCGATGTCGATTCACAGTAAAACGCTATTGTAACTTATTTTTTCTTCTTCGGCGAAAGGACCATGATCATCTGGCGACCTTCCATCTTCGGAAACTGCTCAACCTGGCCAAACGGCTCCAGATCAGCCTTCAGACGCTCAAGCATGCGGAAACCGATATCCTGGTGCGCCATCTCGCGACCACGGAAACGCAAGGTGATCTTGGTCTTGTCGCCGTCTTCAAGGAACTTGATGAGATTACGCAACTTGATATTGTAGTCACCATCATCAGTCCCCGGACGGAATTTGACTTCCTTGACGAGGATGATCTTTTGCTTCAATTTCGCTTCGTGAGCCTTCTTCTGCTCCGAATACTTAAATTTGCCGTAGTCCATCAAACGGCACACCGGTGGCTGCGCGGTAGGCGCAATTTCCACCAGATCGACGTTTGCCTCTTCCGCCAGGCGGAAGGCTTCAGCCAAACTTACGATACCGAGTGGCTCGTTATCGACCCCGCTTAAACGCATTTCAGGGGCAGTGATTTCGCCATTGATGCGATGTGACTTGTCAGTAGCTATTGTAATTTCCTTTAAAAATCTGATAAGACGGTCGTGCAGCGAGTTTCCTCGTCAGGCCTTGGTGTCGACTTCATGTTTGAGTCGCTCTATCAGGGCATCGACGGACATGACGCCCATATCGACATTGCCCCGCGCCCGCACGGCCACTGTATTGGCATCCCGCTCTTTGTCGCCCACCACCAGGATGTAAGGCAATTTTTGTACGGAATGTTCACGTATTTTATAGGTAATCTTCTCGTTACGCAAATCAGCCTGTACGCGTATGCCCGCTTTGCGTAGTTTAGTTGCCACTTCCTGCACATAATCGGCCTGCGCGTCCGAGATATTCAATACCGATACCTGCATCGGCGCCAGCCACAAAGGCATTGCACCGGCATAGTGTTCGATCAGGATGCCGATGAAACGTTCCAGCGAACCGACGATCGCGCGGTGCAGCATGATCGGTACCTGGCGCGTATTGTCGATCGCCACATATTCGGCGCCCAGACGGCCCGGCATCGACGGATCGATCTGCACCGTGCCAACCTGCCATGCACGGCCCAGGCTGTCTTTCAGATGGTATTCGATCTTCGGACCGTAAAACGCGCCCTCGCCCGGCAGCTCTGTCCATTCCACGCCACAGGCGCGCAGCGCCGAACGCAGCGACTCTTCCGCCTTGTCCCACGATTCTTCGGTGCCGATACGGCTGTCCGGGCGCAGGGCCAGCTTGACGTCGATATTGGTAAAGCCGAACGCCGTATAGACATCCATCGCCTGCTGGTGGAAGGCCGTTACTTCGCCGGCGATCTGCTCTTCGGTACAGAAAATATGACCGTCATCCTGGGTAAAGCCGCGCACGCGCATCATGCCGTGCAAGGCGCCCGATGGCTCGTTGCGGTGGCACTGGCCGAACTCGCCGTAGCGCAGCGGCAGGTCGCGGTAGCTGCGCATGCTGTTGTTGTAGATCTGCACGTGACCGGGGCAGTTCATCGGTTTCAGCGCATACGAGCGGTTTTCCGATTCCGTGATGAACATGTTTTCACGGTAGTTGTCCCAGTGGCCGGTTTTTTCCCACAGTCCACGATCGAGAATCTGCGGCGCCTTGACTTCCTGGTAGCCGTTGACCTGGTAGACATTGCGCATGTATTGCTCGACCTGCTGCCAGATCGACCAGCCTTTGGGATGCCAGAAAATCAGGCCCGGTGCTTCTTCCTGGAAATGGAAGAAATCGAGCTGTTTGCCCAGCTTGCGGTGATCGCGCTTTTCCGCCTCTTCCAGGTTGTGCAGATACAGCTCCTGGTCTTCTTTTTTGGCCCAGGCCGTACCATACACGCGCTGCAGCATCTCGTTTTTCGAGTCGCCGCGCCAGTAGGCGCCAGCCAGCTTCATCAGCTTGAAGACTTTCAGCTTGCCGGTCGACGGCACGTGCGGGCCACGGCACAAGTCGGTAAATGAACCTTCCGAATACAGCGACACTTCCTGGTCGGCCGGAATCGCGGCGATCAGTTCGGCCTTGTACGCTTCGCCGATGCTGGCAAAGTACGCAATGGCTTCATCGCGCGTGACGACCTTGCGCGTGACGCGCTCGTCTTTTTTGGCCAGCTCTGCCATTTTCTTTTCGATCGCCACCAGGTCTTCCGGCGTGAACGGACGCTTGTAGGCGAAATCGTAATAGAAGCCGTTGTCGATCACCGGGCCGATGGTTACTTGCGCATCCGGGAACAATTCCTTGACGGCATGCGCCAGCAAGTGGGCGGTCGAATGGCGGATCACGTCCAGCCCATCGGCATCCTTGTCGGTGATGATGGCCAGTTCGGCGTCCTGCTCGATCAGGAAAGACGTATCGACCAGCTTGCCGTCGACCTTGCCGGCCAGTGCCGCCTTGGCGAGACCAGTACCAATATTGGCCGCAACCTGGGTCACGGTGACCGGGCCGTCAAATTGACGGGCGGAACCATCGGGAAGTCGGATTGTAAGCATATTGATCTCCATGTCGGCGCTGGCGCCAGGTAAAACTGCAGTGTGTGCAGATGAAAAATACTGAAAGGAAAACGCAGACGCAAAAAAACGCGGACTAGCCGCGTTTTTCACTTTTTCAGGACAAAGCAAACCCGTTCGACTAGCGTCACTCCCAAAACCTGGTAGTAGTTCGCGGTGTCATAACCGGTGACCCTTTCTTGATTACTGCATTCTGGTGGGCGGTGAGGAATTCGAATCCCCGACCCCTTGGATGTCGACCAAGTATTCTAACCAGCTGAACTAACCGCCCTTAAAACTTTTTATCGATCGCTTGTTGCGCGATTACCTGCTGAAACTGCTTGCTGCAAAATTCTGGTGGGCGGTGAGGAATTCGAATCCCCGACCCCTTGGATGTCGACCAAGTATTCTAACCAGCTGAACTAACCGCCCCGAAGACCAGCATTATAGAGAGGCTTTCCCGGAATGACAAGGGCTGTTTTACGGGAAACTTTAACAGTTCCCGGGCGTCAGCCGTTTTCGCCGGCGCCATGCCGATGCACCGCCAATGCCGTTAAAATCGCCATATGAACTCCACTCTATCATCGACCTTATTAAGCTGGCTCAAAACCCTGAGCCGCATCTGCGGTTTTGAAACGGCTGATTCGTTTCCGCCCGGTCACCAATATGCGCGCACGCACTGGGATGCGGCGTATTTCGATATCGCCTCCGACGTCAAGCCGGACGAGATCGAACGGCGCCTGTGTGCGGCGATCAGCAACACGCCCAGCGTATTTGCCTATATCACCAATCCCACACCGCGCATGCAGCGCGCCCTGCTGAACATGATCCACGACCGCCTGCGCCGCCAGCCGGGCACAGGCGCCACCGACCTGGTACTGCTGTTGATCCACGCCTATGACAGCCCGCATATCATGGAAGCCGTGCCGGGCCTGCGCGCGCTGATCCGCGACACCGAGCACGAAGCAACTAATCCGAGAGTGCACGCGATACTGGAGTTGCTGCTCGGCACGCCGCGTGGCATCGATGTGATCGATATGCCGGCTTAACGGTGATTGGCCGGAAAGTAGCGTGCACGCAAGCGCATGAACGGCGTTTCCACCAGGCTATACAGCAGCCAGCCGCTGACGATGCTGGCGGCGACCATCACCAGCACCGCCGGCAAGCCGTCCGGCGCAAGGCCATGGCCCTGCAAGATAGGGCTGAGCAAAATGCACAGCTGCTTGTGCAGCAAATAAATCGCATACGACCACAGGGCCAGGCTGGCCGCCCCTGGCACACGCACCTGATACAAGACACTGCCCGGACTCATGGCCGCCACCAGCAACAGGCTGAAGCTGATGGCCAACGCCGGATAGCCGAGTACGGTCACCCAATAATCGAAATGGTGGTAGAAAAATAGCGTGAACATCAAGGCCGCACCGGCCAGGCCGGCCAGCAGGGTGCGGTTGCCATGCGCGGTGATGCGCGACCAGGCGGCCGGATGATAGTTCTTCAATAGCGCCAGCGCCACGCCCGCCACCAGTTCGTCGAAGCGGCACCACGACGCGTAATAGATATATTTGTAGTAGCCCAGGCCGCCGCGCGGCACTTGCACATACTCATCCCATATATACGCACGTACCAGCATGCCGGCGGCGAAGCTGGCCGCCACCGCCACCCACGCCCAGCGCAAGGACTTGCGGTGGGCGGCAATCGCCAGCACCACAAGCGGCAGCAGCACATAGAACTGCTCTTCCACGCACAGCGACCAGGCATGCGAAAAGGCGGTGCCCGGCGTCAGATTAATATTTTGCGTAAAGGTCAAAAACTTCCACAGCGGCAGCAGCGCAAAATCACCGCAGAACGCAGGCCACAGATAATACAGCGCCAGCACGAAGTAAAAATTGGGCAAAGTGCGCAGCAAACGGCGCGCATAGAAATGCGGCAGCGAAAAACCCTGCTTGCGGCGCAAAGCCGCAAAGATCTGGTTGCCGATCAGATAGCCGCTCAGGGCAAAAAACAGGTCGACGCCAATCCAGCCTGTCTGGCCCCAGAAACCGAACACGCCGGCACTGACAAACAGCTCGTAATGATTGGCAAACACCAGCACGATGGCCAACGCGCGCAGAGTATCGAGGCCGTACAGGCGGGGATTCATGGGGGAACTGGTCATGGTCAGCGGCGGTAAAAGCAGGCAATGGCGCAGATCATGCCACGTGCGAGAACTGCCCGCCCACATTTTCAGCGGCCCCTGGCGTGATTGCCGCTAAAATATGGCGACCCGTTTTTCATATAGGAAACCAGCATGAGCAGCGCACTCCACTTCAAATCCATCAACTACACGGGCCAGGGCAGCGGCCCGCGCCTGATCGTTACCGGAGCAGTTCACGGCAATGAAACCTGCGGCACCAAGGGCATACAGCGCGTGATGGCGGAAATCGACAGTGGAGCACTGGCCATCCTGGCCGGCAGCGTGACCTTCGTGCCGATTACCAACCCGCTGGCCTACGCCAAGGGCGTGCGCAGCGGCGACCGCAACCTGAACCGCAACCTGTTCCCCAACGACAATCCGCAAGATTTCGAAGACCGCATCGCCAACTGGCTGTGCCCGCTACTGGGCCAGCACGACGTGCTGCTGGACCTGCACTCGTTCAATGCCGACAGCCAGCCCTTCGTGATGGTCGGTCCGCGCAACAACGACGGCCCGCTGCAGCCGTTCCAGCATGAAGAGAAAGAACGGGCGCTGGCACGCCGCCTGGGCGTGCGCCGCTTTGTCGATGGCTGGCTGCAAACCTATGGCGCCGGCGTGCAGCGCCGCCTTGCCGGCAGCGACCAGGTCGGCCTGGTCTTGCGCTATGGCGTGGGCACCACCGAATACATGCGTTCGACGGGCGGCTATGCGCTGACCCTGGAATGCGGCCAGCACGCCGACCCGGCCGCACCCGACGTGGCTTACCGCGCCATCATCAATACCCTGGCCTTCCTGGGACTGATCGACGCGCCACAGCCGGCGCCGATTGCGGACGCCGACATGGAAGCGTTGAACATGGTAGTGGTGCACGACAAGCTGCACGCTGGCGACCGCTTCATCAAGAGCTGGTCGAGCTTTGACAGCGTCAAGCAAGGAGAGCAAATCGGCGTGCGTTTTGATGGTACGCCGGTGACGGCCGAGTTCGACGCCTACATTCTGTTCCCTGACGTCAACGCAGCAGCCAATGCTGAGTGGTATTACCTGGCGCGTGTCAGTCCGAGTTTCTGATTGGCGCTGCCCGGGTTTAGTGCGAACTGAGCAGCTTCAGGCCGAGGATGCCGCAGACGATCAGCGCGATGCAGGCGATGCGCGCCGCGCCGGCCGGCTCGCCCAGCACCATGATGCCGAAGATGGCCGTGCCAACGGTGCCGATGCCGGTCCAGACCGCATAGGCAGTGCCCAGCGGCAAGGTACGCAAGGCCAGGCCCAGCATCAGTACGCTGCCCAGCATGGCAGCCAGGGTCAGTGCTGACGGTAGCCAGCGGGTAAAGCCTGCCGTATATTTCAGGCCGATGGCCCAGGCCACTTCCAGCAAACCGGCCAATACCAAGATAAACCATGCCATATTTTTCTCCTGAAACAGGTGGCAGGGTCGTCCCTGCCATGTAGCCCCATTATCGGGCGGGGTCGTCCCCGCAGGAGCAAAACGGCACTATACCATTGGCTAGAATATTTGCTCCAGGCAAAAAATCCCCGCTGCCTGCCGGCTTGCCCGATAATCAATGCTTTATCTTGCTTCGGGAGTCCCCATGTCAGTTCTGGCCCAGATCGTTACCGCCCTGATCCTGCTGCTGCACGTGTATATCGTGCTGCTTGAAACCGTGCTGTTTGACACTCGCGGGCGCAAGGCGTTTGCGCTCAGCAAGGAAAAAGCGGAGGTCGTGCGCGCCGCCATGTCCAACCAGGGCTGCTACAACGGCTTCCTGGTCGCCGCGCTGGCGACCGGTTTCCTGCATCGGGATCCAGTCGTTGCCCATGCCTTTACCATCTATGGCTTGCTCTGCATCGCCGTGGCCGGCATCTGGGGCGCGGCCACCGTCAAGAAAAGCATCTTGTACCTGCAAACCGTGCCGGCCGTGATTGCCCTGCTGCTGCATCACTTCGCCTGATCCTTGCCTTGGCCGCGCGCGGCCAGCAGGCTTTTCGTTTATATCGTAATATTGCGATATTGCGATATTGAAATCCGAAAGGCCCGATACATACCATGGACATCGACGCCATCCACAAGGCGCTGGCCAATCCCGTGCGGCGACAAATACTGCAATGGTTGAAACAGCCGGAGCAGCATTTCAGCGAGCAATCGCTGCCGCTCGAGCTGGGCGTGTGCGCCGGCCTGATCGACCGCCGGCTGGGACTGTCGCAATCGACGGTATCGGCCCACCTGGCGACCTTGCAAAAGGCCGGACTGGTGTCGACCAAAAAGGTCGGCCAATGGAGTTTTTTCAAACGCGACGATACGGCCATCGCGGCGTTTCTTGAGCATATGCAGCAAGATTTGTAAGCACCAGCCGTCCTGCGGCCAACCCTATGAAAGCACACGACATGACCACTTTATTTGACCCGATCACCATCGGCAGCCTGCAACTGAAAAACCGCGTCATCATGGCGCCGCTGACGCGCTCGCGCGCCGAGAACCCGGGCCGGGTGCCCACCGAGCTGATGGCCGAGTACTATGTGCAGCGCGCCTCGGCCGGCCTGATTATCTCCGAAGCGACCGCCGTCACGCCACAAGGCGTGGGCTATGCCGATACGCCGGGCATCTGGTCCGACGAACAGGTGGCAGGCTGGAAGAAAATTACCGACGCCGTGCATGCGGCCGGCGGCAAGATCGTGCTGCAACTCTGGCATGTGGGCCGCATCTCCGCTCCGCTGTTCCTGGACGGCGACCTGCCCGTGGCGCCAAGCGCCATCAAGCCGGCCGGCCATGTCAGCCTGGTGCGCCCGATGCAGGAATACGTCACGCCGCGCGCGCTCGATGCAGAAGAAATCCCCGGCATCGTGGCGGCCTACCGCAAGGGTGCGGAAAATGCGAAAAAAGCCGGCTTTGACGGCGTGGAAGTACACGGTGCGAATGGCTACCTGCTGGACCAGTTCCTGCAAGACAGCACCAACCAGCGAAGCGACAACTACGGCGGCTCGATCGAGAACCGCGCCCGCCTGATGCTGGAAGTGACCGACGCCTGTATCGCCGTATGGGGCGCCGACAAGGTTGGCATGCACCTGGCGCCGCGCCGCGATTCACACGACATGGGCGACTCCACACCGCGCGAGACCTTCGGCTACGTGGCGCGCGAACTGGGCAAGCGCGGCATCGCTTTCATCTGCGCACGCGAAGCGCTGGGCGACGACCGCCTGGGCCCCTACCTGAAGGAACAGTTCGGCGGCGTGTATATTGCCAATGAAAAAATGGACAAGGCCGCTTCCCAGGCGCTGCTGGACAAGGGCGAGGCCGATGCGGTCGCTTTCGGCCTGTGGTTTATCGCCAACCCGGACCTGCCGATCCGCCTGCAAACCGATGCGCCACTGAATGCGCTGAACGCCGAGACGATCTACGCCAAAGGCGCCACCGGTTACACCGACTACCCTGCACTGGCCTGATCCCTGAGCCATCAATCGGCCACGCCGCCAACAGTCGCGGCGGGCGTGGCCGCCACCGTTGTTCCTGCATCACCCCCTCCTCCCTTCGTCCTGCAAACAGCAAGCTGTACAGCCTGAAAGCAAGAACTGGCATGGCCATGCTTGTCGTGGCCGTCTTTGGCAGATAGAATGCCTGCGCGGTTTTTTTGCTGTGGAGAAATCGTCTGCGCTTGCCGCCCAAGCCCACTATCGACAACAAGGACGACACTTCATGGAACAGCATTTTGTGCAAACAGATGATTTGCCCACCTGGCGCCGCCGCAGCGCCTTGCGCATGCTGCATTTGTTCGGCTGGCGCGTGCGCTTTCGGCCCCTGCCCGGCCCGCGCGGCATCGTGGTGGTGTACCCGCATACCTCGAACTGGGATTTTCCGATCGGCCTGTTTGCCAAGTGGGCGCTGGATCTGCCGTTTCGCTGGCTGGCAAAAGACGCGCTGTTCCGCGGCCCGCTGGGCAAACTGATGCGCTACCTGGGTGGCGAACCGGTGGACCGCAGCACCACCAGCGGCACTACCCTACGGCAGGCGCAGCGCATGCTGGCCGCCGACTGGTACTGGCTGGCGATCACACCGGAAGCGACGCGCAGCTACCGCCCGAACTGGCGCAGCGGCTTTTACCACCTGGCGCTGGCCGCCAACGTGCCGCTGTTGCTGGTGTATATCGACTACCCGAGCAAGGTGCTGGGCATGGTCGACCATTTATACCTGACGGGCGACAAGGAAGCCGACATGGCGGCGATAGCCGCCGCGTATGCCGGACACCAGGGCTTGCATCCTGAAAATGCCTCGCCCATCGTGCTGTCCGAAAAGCGCCCCGGCTGAAGTCAGCTTCAGCTGATGCCCATCAGCACCAGGCCGGCCGCCGTCATGGCCGCACCCGCAACGCGCACGATGCGCACCGCCATCACCTGACCGATAAAGCGCCCAGTCATCAGCAGAATGGCGGAGGCCAGCATAAAGCCGAAAGCGGCCGAAGCGGCCGGCAACTCGTGACCGTGGGCATTGCCGTGCGCCAGCGCGAACAGGCCCACCAGGCCCACGCCCAGCCAGTTCGGCAGCGACAGCGCCAAAGCGATAGCCATGCCGGTCAGCGCAACGGTGGCGGCGATGCCCATTTCCAGCCCGGGAATGCCGAACCCGGCCATGCCGGCCAGTGCACCCAGCAACATCATGCCCAGAAATGTTGCGGGCTGCGCCAGGCTGCGCCGCTGCTGGCCGCCCCAAATGCCCACACCGAGCATCGCCAGCAGATGGTCGAGCCCGGTAAACGGATGGGCCACGCCGGCCAGGAAGCCCAGCGCTTCGCCATGTCCCGGATGCGCCATGGCCGGCAGCGCCAGCATGGAAAGCGTGGCCAGCACGGCCGTGTGTTTCAGGGAAAAGGTATTCATTGCGTCTCCTGTTGATCGAGCAGACCTTGCTCGCGAATAAAATCGATCACGGCCTGCACGCCGTCGCCGCTGCGCAGGTTGGTAAACACAAACGGCCGGCTGCCGCGCTGCTGCCTGGCGTCGCGCGCCATCACGTCCAGGTCGGCGCCCACGTGCGGCGCCAGGTCGGTCTTGTTAATGATGAGCAAGTCCGAACGCGTGATGCCGGGGCCACCCTTGCGCGGAATCTTTTCGCCGCCGGCCACGTCGATCACATACAGCGTCAGGTCCGACAATTCCGGGCTGAAGGTGGCGGCCAGATTGTCGCCGCCCGATTCGACCAGGATCAGGTCGAGGTTGGGGAAATCGGCCTGCATGCGGGCGATCGCCTCGAGGTTGATCGAGGCGTCTTCGCGGATCGCCGTGTGCGGGCAGCCGCCCGTCTCCACGCCCATCAGGCGCTCGGCCGGCAAGGCGTCGGCGCGCAGCAGGATCTCCATGTCCTCCTTGGTATAGATGTCATTCGTGATGACGGCCATGTCATAGCGTTCGCGCATGCCCTTGCACAGCATTTCGCACAGGGCCGTCTTGCCGGAGCCTACCGGCCCGCCGATGCCCACGCGCAGCGGATTGGAAGTTGTCGATGTCATTTTCTAGTCTTTCATTGAATGATTCAGGAGCGGTACAGCCGGCTGTACTGCACTTCGTGCCGCATCGACAGCAGCGACAGGCCCGGCGTCCAGTTGCCCATCTCGTTGTCTTGCAAACTCTGCGCGGTGACGGCCGCCGCTTCCAGATCGGAGCGCAGCGACAGCAGCAAACGCTGGCCGGCAACCTGCCCCAGCGGCACCGATTTGACACACACCAGCACCTGATTTTCGGCCCAGGCAAACAGCATTGCCAGCAAGGCCTGCTGGTGCGGAATCTGCAGCGCCGCCACCGCACAGGCATAGGCCGTCGGCAGCGCAACTTCCGCTTCGCTCTGGAGCATGGCGATCAGTGCGCCGTCGGCCACACCAAGTTCGCCCAGCAGCTTGGTCAGCGAATAGCCCATCTGTATGGTCTCGGCGCGAAACTCCGCCGTATCGCGCGAAGCGATAAAGCGCTCGCTCCAGCGCCGCACGCTGTCAAAGTCCTGCTGTTCGAAGGCCTGCATCAGGCGCCAGCACAAAGGCGCTTCCCAGCGCGCCACCACGTTCGCCAGATGTTCGGCGATCCAGTGGCGGGCGCTGGCCGCATCGCGCACGGCGCCGCTTTCAAGCGCCGCTTCCAGCGCCTGCGAATAGCTGTAGGCGCCAATCGGCAGGGCCGGACTGGCGAACTGCAGCAAGTGCAGCAGCGCGGACGCCTGCATCAGGCCGCGTCGCCGGGACGGTGGATTTTCTGGCGCAACGGTACCGGCGCCAGCAGATGCTGGCCGTGCTCGTGGTGGCCATGGCCACCGCCATAAGCGCCCGCCTCGGGTTCGAATGGGGCGCTTTCTTCCGTCACGAGCGCCTGCAGGCCTTCGAGCATTTCCTTCAGGACCGGGTCCTTGCGGATACGCAGAAAGCCATCGCCCACCTGCGCCTGCGTGTGGCGGTTGCCGAGGTGGAAAGCGCAGCGCAGCAAGGTATGCGCATCCGCACAGCGCACCAGGTAGGTCGGTTCGCGCGCGGCGACGATCTGTACCACGCGGCCATCTGGCCCCGTCATCAGCTCGCCATCGCGCAACACCGTGCCGCGCACGGTAAAGACGGCCACTTCCTCGCCGGTGGACAAGGTGGCGCGCAGCCGGCATTTTTCGCGCTGGTCATACGGCAGCACCAGTTGCCCGATAATCGCGTGGCTGTCGTCGGCCGTCAATTTGGTATGCAAAGTGAGCATCGTGATTCTCAATGAGTCCTAGAACAAAAAATAGCGCTGCGCCATCGGCAGCACGCTGGCCGCTTCGCACACCAGCAACTGGCCGTCGGCACGCACGGCGTAGGTTTCCGGATCGACTTCCATCTGCGGCGTGGCGCCGTTATGTATCATGTCGCGCTTGCGCAGGCCGCGCATGTTTTTCACCGCGATCAGCGTTTTATTGAGCTTCAGCTGATGGCCGATATCAAGGTCATAGGCCGCCTGCGAGACAAAGGTAAACGACTTTTTCAGGCCGCCGCCAAAGGCGCCGAACATCATGCGGTAATGCACCGGCTGCGGGGTCGGGATCGAGGCATTCGGGTCGCCCATCTGCGCCGCCGCAATCATGCCACCCTTTAAAATCATCGACGGCTTGACGCCGAAAAAGGCCGGTTTCCACAGCACGATGTCGGCGATCTTGCCCGGCTCCAGCGAGCCGACCACATGCGAAATACCATGCGTGATGGCCGGGTTAATGGTGTACTTGGCGATATAGCGCTTGACGCGGAAATTGTCGTTGCGCGCGCCGTCGGGGGCGAGCGAGCCGCGCTGCACCTTCATCTTGTGCGCCGTCTGCCAGGTGCGCATGATCACCTCGCCGACGCGGCCCATCGCCTGCGAATCGGACGACATCATCGAAATAGCCCCCAGGTCATGCAGAATATCTTCGGCGGCAATCGTCTCGCGGCGGATGCGCGACTCGGCAAAGGCCACGTCTTCGGCGATCGCCGGGTCCAGGTGATGGCATACCATCAGCATGTCCAGGTGTTCGTCGAGCGTGTTGACGGTAAATGGGCGGGTCGGATTGGTCGACGATGGCAGCACGTTCGATTGCCCGACGGCGGCGATAATGTCCGGCGCGTGGCCGCCGCCCGCCCCTTCCGTATGAAAAGTGTGGATGGTGCGGTCCTTGAAAGCGGCCAGGGTGTGCTCCAGGAAGCCGCCTTCGTTGAGGGTGTCGCTGTGCAGCGCCACCTGGATATCCATGCGCTCGGCCACCGACAAACAATTGTCGATGGCGGCCGGGGTGCTGCCCCAGTCTTCATGCAGTTTCAGGCCGATGGCGCCGGCGCGCACCTGTTCTTCGAGTGGCGTCGGCAGGCTGACATTGCCTTTGCCCATAAAGCCCAGGTTCATCGGGAACGCGTCGGCCGCCGCCAGCATCGAATGCAGATGCCATGGCCCCGGCGTGCAGGTGGTGGCGGCCGTGCCGACGGCCGGCCCGGTACCGCCCCCCAGCATGGTGGTCACGCCGCTCATCAGGGCTTCCTCGATCTGCTGCGGACAAATGAAATGGATATGCGTGTCGACCCCGCCGGCCGTGACGATCATGCCTTCGCCGGCGATGATCTCGGTGGCGCCGCCAATCGCCAGCGTCACGCCGGGCTGGATGTCGGGGTTGCCCGCCTTGCCGATGCCGAAAATCAGGCCATTCTTCAAGCCGATATCGGCCTTCACGATGCCCCAGTGATCGACGATGACGGCGTTCGTGATAACGGTATCCATCACCTCTGCCGCATTGCGCTGCGACTGGCCCATGCCATCGCGGATCACCTTGCCGCCACCGAATTTCACTTCTTCGCCATAGATGGTGTAATCGTGTTCGACTTCGATGAACAATTCCGTGTCGGCCAGGCGAATGCGGTCGCCCTTGGTCGGGCCGAACATTTCGGCATAGGCGCTGCGGGGAATACTGGCCATCTCATTCCTTTCCGGGTGGAGTATCTTTCAATTCGCCCATGACCTCGCCATTGAAGCCGAATACCTTGCGCTCGCCGGCCAGCGCCACCAGTTCCACTGTGCGCTGCTGGCCCGGCTCGAAGCGCACGGCGGTGCCGGCGGCGATATTGAGGCGCATGCCATAGGCGCGCCAGCGCTCGAACGACAGCGCCGGGTTGACTTCGAAAAAATGAAAATGCGAGCCGACCTGTATCGGCCGGTCGCCGCGATTGGCCACCACCACGGTGGCCGTGGTACGGCCCGCGTTAATGCTGATTTCGCCTTCTTCCAATCTGTATTCGCCTGGGATCATGTCCGGCTCCTGTAAAAATGCTGCGGTGACTACGGTATCGGGTTATGCACGGTCACGAGCTTGCTGCCATCGGGGAAGGTCGCCTCGACCTGGATATCGGGAATCATTTCGGCTATGCCGTCCATGACATCGTCGCGCGTGAGTATCTGCGCGCCATCCGACATTAACTGGGCCACCGACTTGCCGTCGCGCGCGCCTTCCATGATGGCTGCGCTGATCAGCGCCACCGCTTCCGGATAATTGAGTTTCAGGCCGCGCGCCAGGCGCCGCTCGGCCAGCAGCGAGGCCGTAAAAATGAGCAGCTTGTCTTTTTCGCGTGGTGTCAAATCCATGGTTGTCCTTTTGTATGGTCAGGTATTCCAGATGCGGGGAACCGCCGCGGCGCGCCCCAGCAAGGCCGGGCGCAGCAACTTCCACGCGGCCAGCATCACGCGGCGCGCCGCCTCGCTGTCGTCGCACAGCAGGCGCACCACCAGCACCGATTTCATTTGCGTCGCGCCAAACTTCGCGCCCTCGGGCACGGCCAGTGCGCGCAGCGCCGCCAGCACTTGTGCCGGCAACTGCATGCCGACCGCCAGCAAGGTCGCGCACACGCTGTGGCCGGCCATACCCAGCGCGCCTTGCATCAATGAGCCGCCAGCGACCAGCGTGCCCTGCTCCCACCACAGCAGTTTGCCGCCGCGGCGTATCTGCGTGTGCTGGCCGATGCTGCCGGTGTTGAATGATTCACCCGAGGCGCTACGGCCCAGGCAAACGATATCGAGGCCAAGGTAACTGGCGTCTTGCGCCAGGTCGACTTCATGGCGCAGGCGCACGCAGGCCTGGTCGAAGAAAATGCTCTCCTGCGGCAGCCATTCGATAGCGCTGCCCGCGCCCGCGCGCAACACGATGTGCTGGCCCGAGACATGGCCATTGGCGCGGTACCATTTGGCAGCGCCCGGCGAGGTGAGCAAGGCGTGCGCCCCATCGCCAACCGTCGCGTCGACGGCCAGCTGGTCGCCACCGACCACACCGCCCGGCGGGTGCACAATAATGGCGTGGCAGACCGCGCCGCCTTCCGGATACAGCGGCTTTTGCACGCGCAGCGGCCCGCTGTGACGGCGCTCGACCAGGCGACTGACGTCGCCGTGCAAGGCAAAGCCCAGCGTCAGCTGTGCCTGCCATGCCCCATGGGAGGGCTCGGCGTCGGTCGTCAATATGGACGTGCTGCAATCAGGCATGGCGGTAGTCAGTGCACAAGCAAATAAGCTTGATCAAAGCACGATGCGTGCCAATGCCTGAACTGGCAGCGGGAGGGAGGAAGTGACAATCATGCACCGCCGTGTGGCGGCTGCACCATCATGGGGCGCTTGCTGGACGCGATGCACCCAAGCCGGTGCCAGTTCTGCAATGGGGATCGTCTCTCGTAGTCAACCGGGAAGGCTTCAGAGCTGCCTGATCCATTGCAGGGCGGCCTCAAGCACCGCGTCCCGGTGGTCTTCAGGCTGGGTATCAAGCGCATGGTCGGGTGCGATTTTTCCCAGGATTACCTGGCCATTTCGGTCGGCATAACGCCCAGTGCTGATGGCCAGACTGGCTCCATCCGGCCAGGGGCGGTCGAACACACTGGTGGTCAATCCCGCAGTGGCGGCGCCAAAGGTCGCGCTGTGCGGGCGCTGCAGAAAAGCGGTCAGCAGGGCTTCTCCGGCACTGGCGGTGCGATTGCCGATCAATAGTGCCACCGGCTCACGCACGCCATCGAATATGGGATCGGCGCCGGTGAAATACGGTTCCTGGTCGTCGCTATCGGCTGGAATGCCGAAGGCCCAGCGGCGGCGCTTGCCGTTACGGTCGACCGTATAACCGACATCGATGTTGCCGTAGAGTGGGCGAAAGCCGGCAATCAATGGCCCGGTGCTGCCGCCGCTTTGTTCGCGCAAATCGACAATCCAGCGCCGCGCGCCGCGCTCATGCATGTCGCGCAGCACGTCGCGCACCTGGTGCGCGTAGCGTTGCCGCGCTTCCCGGGTGACGGGCGCCTTGCTGAAAAGCTTCACATAAGCCAGATCAGGCGCCAGCAGTATGGCGTCAATTGCGTGGTCGTCAGACGGACTTCCGGCACGCTCGCGTGCCTTGCTGGCGTCCAGGATGCGAATTTCCTCGACCGTGAGGAACCGGCTATGCGGGTCGCCAAGCAGGCGAACCACGTCCTTCAGCGTCAGACTCAGGTCGGCTGGCGACACGGCGCCGCTGACGCTGATGCCGGCACTTTGGCGCAAGGTGCGCAGCCGGTCCGCATCGTAGTACAGATAGTAGTTGGTCAGCTTGTCGAACGCTTGTTCCAGATAGGCCGCACTGTCCTTGCTCATCTGTCCCGGTGCGTACACCGCGCTGCTCCTGCTGAGCGACAGTGTATGGATATGAAGTTGGGCCGGTCCGCTGTTTACCTGGATAAAAACACCTACCTTGTCCGCTTCCGGGGGTATGTACGCGCTGGCCTGCAGCAGGCCGCCACTGAAAAGGTAATTGCCGCCACTATGACTGGCCACCTGGTCGCCGTGATAGGCGGTGATCAGGATGCTGAGACTGATGGCATCGGGCGTGCTCAAACGCAGGTCGGCGTTGAGATACAGACGCCGCCCCGCCACTACCAAAGCGGGCATGACCGCAGCGACTTCCGAGGCCTTGCCGGCACAAGTGGTCAGCGCGGCGTCCGCACCGAGGCGCAAGTCTTGCGCGACACCGCATTCGCTCGTTACCCGAAAGCTCGCGGTGACAGGCTGTACAACGGGCACGCCGTTGGCGGCTGCGACGGTTCCCCACAACAGTGCCAGCAGAAACGTCATCAGTGACTTCATGCAGACAACTCCATCTGCGCGGCCAGGCACGATAATGATCCTTTCTGTTCGCTACGCGCGGTGCTCATATCCAACCTGATTATTTCATCGACGCCATGGACTTCGGCCAGCCCTTGAAGATCACGGCAATCATATGACGCAGAACGGCCCCTGCTCGCGCAGCAACGCCGTGAAAGCTTCGAGCGCCAGCGGACGGCTGAAATAATATCCCTGCATTTCATCGCAGCCATGGCGGGTCAGGAAGTCGACCTGCTCGCGTGTCTCCACGCCCTCGGCGATCACCCGCATGTGCAGGTTGTGCGCCAGCGAGATTACCGACAGGGCAATCGCCGCGTCGCTGCTGCTGGTGGTAACGTCGTCGACAAATGATTTGTCGATCTTCAGCACGTCGATCGGAAAACGCTTCAGGTAGCCCAGGCTCGAGTAGCCGGTGCCGAAGTCGTCAAGCGAGATGCTCACACCGATATCTTTCAGGCTGGTCAGCGCGGCGACCGCCTTGTCCGGGTCGCCCATCACCGTGCTTTCGGTGATCTCGATGCCCAGGCAGGCCGGATCCAGGCCGTATTTGTGCAAGGTCGCCTTGACGAACGGCACGGTGCGATCCTGTGCGAACTGCTTGCCCGACAGGTTGACGGCCACCTTGATGCTGCCCAGGCCGGCACTTTGCCAGGCGCTGATCTGCGCACAGACACTGTCGAGTACCCACTCGCCGATGGCCGTGATCAGGCCGTATTCCTCGGCCAGCGCGATGAACAGGTTCGGCGGCACCTTGCCCAGCACCGGATTATTCCAGCGCAGCAGCGCTTCGGCACCCAGCATGGCGCCCGTACGCAAGCACATCTGCGGCTGGTAATGCACCTCGAATTCGTTACGCGCGATGGCGCCGCGCAGTTGCTGCTGCATGGCCAGACGGGCGCGGATATCGTTGCCCATGCGTTCGGTGAAAAACGCGTAGTGGTCGCGCCCCAGTTCCTTGGCCCGCACCAGCGCCGTGTCGGCATGGCGCAGCAGATCGTCGAAAGTATCGCCGTCGGCCGGGCACATGGCGATGCCGATGCTGGTGTTCAGCACCAGGCGGTCGCCGCCCACGCTCAGTTCTTCACGCAGGCCGGCCAGGATGGCTTGCGCCAGTGCCATCGTGCGCCCCAGCAGCGCGTCGTCCTGCAGCAGGATCTGGAACTCGTCGCCGCCCTGGCGCGCCACCGTGTCGCCTTCGCGCACGCAGCCCGTCAGAAAGCGCGCCACCACTTGCAGCGCCTTGTCGCCCACGGCCTGGCCGTGCGAGTCATTGATGTTCTTGAAGCGATCCAGGTCCAGGCACATCAGCACCAGTTGCTGGCCCTCGCGGATGGCAGCCGGGCGCTGCTGCTCAAAGCGCTCGCGTACCAGCGCCCGGTTGGGCAGCCCCGTCAGCGCATCGTGCCAGGACAGGAAATCGATCAGGTGCTGCTCGGCCTTGCGCTCGCTGATATCGAGGAATACGCCGATGTAATTGATGACGTCGCCGTGCGGGCCATACACCGTGGTCGCGCTCAGGTGGCTGGGGTAGATGTCGCCGCTCTTGCGCCGCGTCTGCACCTCGCCAGACCAGCAGCCACTGGTGCGCAAGCCCTGGCGCAGCGCCTCCAGGGCTGCCTCGCCCACCTCGCCCACCTCGCCGGCGTGCAGGCGCATGATGTCCATGCCGCGCACGTCCTGCGCCGTATAGCCGGTGATGCGCGTGAATGCCGGATTGGAGGTGAGGATGATCCCTTGCGGGTCGGTAATCAGGATGGCGTCCTGGGTGGCCTCGAACACCTGGCCGGACAAGCGCAGCAGGTCTTCGTTGGCGCGCCGTATCTGCACTTCGCGCGCAAGGTTGCTGGCCACCTGCTCCAGTTCGGCCGTGCGTTCGGCCACCCGCTGCTCCAGCGTGGTGCGTTCCTGCGTCAGTTGCAGCTGCGCCCGGCGCAGGCGCACATGGGCGTCGGTACGGGCCAGTATTTCTTCAGCCTGGAAGGGTTTGGCAATAAAGTCGACGGCGCCCAGCGCAAAGCCGCGCACCTTGTCGTCGGTGTCGTGCTGCGCCGACAGGAAAATCACCGGCACCTGGCACAGTTCGGGCGAGGCCTTCAGGCGGCGGCAGACCTCGAAGCCGTCGAGGCCGGGCATGCGCACATCGAGCAGAATCAGGTCGGGCGGACGTGATTGCGCCGTCCACAGGGCCAGCTCGCCATTCGGCGCCTGGCGCACGGCATAGCCGGCGGCGCCGAGCAGGTCGCTCAACAGCTTGAGCGACGCCGGGGTATCCTCGACGATCAGTACTTCGCCCTTCGTATTGACTTCCGGAAAATCGCGATGCATGTAGCAGTTCTCTCAGCTCTGGATAAGGCGCAGCGATTGCCGGCGCGCTGGACAAGACTCGTTTTGCAGTGAACTACGTTCTATCATCATAATCTTCATTGCAAATTAGCACCACTGCACAACTGGCTTTTTACGAATTTTTTATCCTGGCCGATGTTGTCAGTCCACAATCACGTCGGCAGGCGCCCGTCACTTTGTTCCAGCAGCGCGCACAACTCGAGATACTGGTGCTGCTCCAGCATCGCCTGCAGCGGCGCGACCAGCGTTTGCGCGTCCTGCGGCAAGGCTTGCAGCAGTAGCCCCACGCGCATCAGGTTCAGTTCGCGCAGCGCCGCCAGCAGCGCCGCGCGCTCGTCTGGCACCAGCACGGCAAGGTCACCTGCACTGAGCACGCGTGCCGGGTTGGCCATCACCGTGGCCGGGAGCGCAGCCTGGGACGCTGCCACCGGTGGCAACTCGGCACCGCGCGCAGGAATCGCAAAGCGGAACGTTGCGCCCTGCCCCGGCTGTGATTCCACCGTCAATGCGCCTTTCATCAGGCAAACGAATTCGCGCGAAATGGCCAGGCCCAGGCCCGTGCCGTCTTTCGGGCCGTCGCTGTCGGCCTGCACGAAAGGCTCGAAAATGCGCTGCTGGTCTGCCGGGGCGATGCCTGCGCCGGTATCGCTGACGGCAAAGTCGAGCTGCCATTCGTCCCCACCGAGGCATACGCCGCGCGCGCGCAAGGTCACCGTGCCGCAGCCGGCAAACTTGACGGCGTTCGTCATCAGGTTCAGCAGCACCTGGCGCAAGCGCGTGCCATCGACACAGGCCGCAGGCGGCAGGCCGGCGCAATCGAGGCGCAGCAGCAGGCCATGCTGCTCGGCGCGCAGCTCGATCATGTCCATCACTTCCTGCAGCAGCGGCGCCAGCGCCACCACCTCGCATTGCGGCGACAGCTTGCCCGCTTCACCCTTTGACAATTCGAGGATCTCGTTGATCAGGTTGAGCAAGTGCTTGCCCGAGCGGTGGATGATTGCCAGGTTGCGCTTTTCATCGGCATGCATATGGACCGAATCGGCCATCAGGCGCGAAAAGCCGATCACCGAATTCAAGGGCGTGCGCAGTTCGTGGCTCATATTGGCCAGAAATACGCTCTTGGCCCGGTTGGCTGCATGCGCCTGATTGACGGCCACCGACAGCGCGCCGGTGCGCTCGGCCACCAGTTCTTCCAGGTGGTGGCGGTGACGCAGCAGCTCCATTTCGGCCTCGCGGTGGGCCGTGATGTCGTAGTTGGAGCCCACCAGGCGCAGGGGCTTACCGGCGGCATCGCGAAACAGCACCGCGTCCACCTTGATATAGCGGATCGACTGGTCAGGCCAGACGATGCGGTATTCATGCTTGAAGGCGTGGCCTTCCTTGAGCGCCGCGCGCAGCGCCTGTTTTGTCGGTTCAATATCCTCCGGCAGCAGCGAGTCACGCCAGATTGTCGATGGCGGCAAGCCCGCCGCAGGATCGGCCTTGAACTGCGTGTACATCTGGTCGTCCCATTCCAGTTCGTCGTCGGCCACGTTCCAGTCCCAGATACCGATGCTGGCCGCCCCGGTGGCCAGCTGCACCCGCTCTTCACTGCGCTGCAAAGCCCGGTAGCGGCTGTCAAGCAGTGCCACCATGTCGCGGATCGATCGGTACAAGGTGCGCAGTTCGCCCAGGAACCAGGTCTTCGGTGGCATGCCGGCCGCTACCGGCTGGCCGGCGCGCACGGCCGCTGCATACTGGCCGATAGCCTTCAGCGGCCGCAGCATCAGCCACCACATCAGCAGCCAGATGCTGGCCACCAGGATCACGTCAAGCGCAACGATAATGGCGCCGATGGCCAGCGCGCGCTGGCGCAGCTGCGCATGCAGCACCGACGGCTCGGCGTACACGGCAACGGCGCCGATGATCTGGCCGCCCAGGGTCACCATGCGCCGCTCGGCCAGCAGCGACGGATCGTCCGGTTCAAGTTGCAGGCTGTCGATGGCGCCATCAACGTTGCGGCGCAGGATGATGGTGTCCTTGCCGATCGCCGGCGTGAGGGCGATGGCATACAGTTCGCGGTTGCCGAGGATGCTGCGCATGATGGCCTGCATCTGCTTTTCATCGAGATTCCACAGCGGCAGTTCGACCGCTACCGCCAGCTGGTCGGCGCTGACCGACACGGTGCGGTGCAGTTGCTGCCAGCGCTGCGCGCGCTCGGACTGGTAGAACAGCACGGCGAACACCAGCAGCAGCAAAGTCACTACAAAGGTCAGCGCCACGCTGACGGCCAGCACGATGGAGATGCCATCGAGGCGCCCGGACTGGCCCTTGACCTTGATCGTTGCCTCGCTCATGCCTGCCCTTTATCGGCATCCTGCGCCAGCCACAGGCACAATTGCCGGTACTGGTGCTGCTCGAGCATGGCGGCCATGCGCGCGGCCAGTTGCGGCAGTCGCGTGGCCAGGCCGGCCAGCACGATGGCGCTGCGGCGCAGGTCGAGCGCGCTGATTGCCTCAAGCAGTGCCTGGCGCTCGGCCGGGGCCAGCAGCGCAAGCTCGCCAGGCGTCAGCGCCGGCAGTTCGCCGGCGAGCCCTGCCACGGCAGGCGCGGCGCACGCTTCCTCGCGCAGGAAGCGCAGCCCCAGTTGCTGTTCGAGCATGGCAAACAGATGCTCCTGCTCGATCGGTTTGCGCAAGAAAGCATCGGCGCCGGCCGCCAGCGCTTCCTGCTTTTCCTCTTCAAAGGCCGATGCCGTCATGATCGCCAGCCGAGGTTGCGCCAGGCCCACCTGCGCGCGCAGCCAGCGCGTCAGCTGCAAGCCGTCCATCTCGGGCATGCGCCAGTCGGTCAGCACCAGGTCAAAACGCTGCGCGGCGAGCATCGCCTGCGCCTGCGCACCGCCACCCGCTTCCTGCAGCACGAAACCGAGCGGCGCCAAAAGGCCGGCAAGCAGCTTGCGGCAATTGACATCGTCGTCCACCACCAGCAGCGCGCGGCCGCGCTGGGCCAGCGGCAGGCAGCACACGCGCCCAGGCGGCAGCGGCAAGCCAGGTGTCGCCACCACCATCGGCACGTTCAGCGAAAAATGAAATACCGACCCCTGGCCCAGGGTCGACTCGACCTGCAACTGGCCCTGCATCAGGCGCACGAACTCACGCGAAATGCTCAGGCCCAGGCCGGTACCGGCCTGCGCTGCGGCACTGTCGGCCTGCACGAAGGGTTCGAAAATGCGCTCCAGGTCGGCCTCGGCGATGCCGCTCCCCGTATCGCGTACGGCAAACGCCAGCAATACCTGGCCGTTGCCATCGGGCTGGCAATCGAGCGACAGGGTAACGCTGCCCCGTTCGATGAATTTCAGCGCGTTCGACAACAGGTTGAGCAGCACCTGGCGCAGCTTGGCGCCGTCGAGCATGACCAGCGGCGGCACGTTGGCGCGTTCCACGCATAGCGCAATGCCTCGCTCGCGCGCACGCATGCGTACCATTTCCAGCACCTCGTCAAGCACGCCGTTCAGATCCACCGGCCCGGTCTGCAGCTGCATGCGGCCCGCTTCGATCTTCGACAATTCCAGGATGTCGTTGATCAGGGTGAGCAAATGGTGGCCGGCGCGGTTGATGATGGCCAGGTTCTGTTTTTCTTCCTCGCACATGCTGGTCGAGTCGGCCATCATCTGTGAAAAACCGATCACCGAATTCAAGGGCGTGCGCAATTCATGGCTCATATTGGCCAGGAAAACGCTTTTTGCCCGGTTGGACGATTGCGCCTCGGTCACCGCCACCGACAGCGCCGCCGTGCGCTGCTGCACCTGCTCTTCCAGATGGTCGCGGTAGCCGAGCAACTCCAGTTCGCCGAGCTTGCGCGCGCTGATGTCGACGATGCCGCCGCGCACCAGTCGCCGACCGTCCATCGGCAGGCGAACCATCCTCACTTCGGCAGGAAACACGCTGCCGTCGACGCGACGGATATTGCGCTCCACATTGATCGCCTCGCCCAGCATGATGCGGCGCAAATGGTCTTTCACTACCAGCCCCAGCGGCAGGCCATCCGGCTGCTCGCTGCTGTACAGATCGAACGGCCCGCAGGCGAGCAGGTCCTCGCGCGACATGCCCAGCATCTGCTGCGCACTGCTGTTGGCGTCGACAAAGCGGTCAAGATCAAGGTCATATACCAGGATCGCCTCGGGTGCATGCTCGACCAGGATGCGGAAACGCTGCTCGCTTTCGCGCGCCTCGCTTTCCGCGCGCCGCAACCGGCGCTGCTGCAGCAGCAAGGCGCTCAGCAGACACGCCATCATCAGGAACACGCCACCGACCACCAGCACGGCCAGGCTGTGTTCCTGCCACACATTCGGCGGCCGGTTCAGGAACACGGCCTGCGCCGGCAGGCGTTTGATATCGGCGTCCCAGCGCTGCAATTGCTGCCAGTCGTACATCGGCACCGGGCGCACCGTCGGCAGCAAGACGCCCGGCGCACCGGGCACCCGGCCGGCCAGCACACCGAGCGACAGGCGCGCCACCTGCTGCGCAGCACTCTCGATATCGAGTATCGAGCCGCCCAGGATGCCCTTTCCCAGATTGGCGTTATACAGGCCAAAGGCCGGCACATTGGCCAGCCTGGCCTGGGCCGCCTGCTGCATGCGGCGCTTGAGTGCCTGGTCAGCCTCGCTGGCGCCAACCGCCATCACGATCTGCCGGGTGTTCGGGAACAGCGCCATCGCCTGCGCCAGGGTACCGGCGAAATCGACAGTCGCCTGCTGCTGCCAGATGGTGGGCCGGGTGCCGGCCGGCAGCGCCTTGCCCGAGGTATTGATCGCCAGCACCGGCGTCGATTGCGCCAGCGGCGCCAGTTCGGCCAGCAGATAGTCAAACGCCGACTGCTGCATGGCAACGATCAGGTCGGCCTGGTGGTCCGACCCGTTACTGTATCGCAACAGCAACAATTCGCGCATCTTGGCGCGCAGCACCGGCTCGCTCAGGGTGTTCAGGTTGAGAAATTCCACCATCACATCTTCGCTGGCCAGGCCACCGTCCTTCATGGCCTTCATATAGGTGCGCGTGTACGATTCCACGCCAGAGCGGCCGTAGTCATATGAATTGAGAATCAGCACGCGCTTGCCATGCAGGGTGGCCGGCACAGCAGCGGCGGTAGCAGCGGCGAGATGGGCGCAAGCGCCACAGGCCAGCACGAGCAGCAATGCGCGGCTGCAGCGCCGCAGCACCGCCCGTCGTTTCCCGGCGCCAGGCATCAGCCCACCCCTTGCATCGCCTGCCATGCCCATGCCCGCCTTGTCCATTATCGTGTGTCACTGACACTTGCAAAAACATGATAACGTCAACAACGTGGGCAAGTCCATTCCTTAAAGAATCATCTGGCGGGTGCGCTACGCGTGACCAGCGGCACTGATACCGAACAATTCCAACTGCAATCCCCGGATCCCCGACGGCACATAGATGGTGATCGCCTGCGCCTTGACTATTGCTTCATGGATTGCGCCCTTGTTTTCGATCGAGAAATAATAAGTGTGCGGCCGTACCGGCACTTCCGCCGGCACCTGAGCCATATGTCGCAGCGCGGCGCCGGGCAAGGCGCGTGCCAACAGGACGTCGATCTGCGAGGGCGAAGAAATCTTCAATTGCAGCGGTATCACCGCAACCAGTTCCAGCGCCGGCAAATCGGCATTCACGGCCAGGCACAAGGTGGTCTGCAGGTTGACCTGCGCCGCATCGAGCACGCCATGATAGTGGGTGCTTTTTTCCGCATCGATTTCCAGCGCGATCGGAAAATAGCGCGACAGCAGCACCGTGTCGACCAGGTCGCGGATGATGAAGTCCAGCTTGCCAAAGCCGGGCGCGGGGTCGTCATGCAGGTAGCGCGGCAGGTCTTTCAAGGCGTATTTCCTGGAGAACGTCATCAGGCCGCCGGCCAGCGCCGTCAGGTGCCCGAACAACTGCTCCGGATGGTGGCGGCCATGGGTGGCGCAATGGCTGAGGGTGGCAATCGCCGTGCTGAGAGTATTGAGCATCCAGAACGAAGACATGTCACCACCATGAAACTCCACCGCATGATGGCCCGGCTGCCGATGGCGGCTGTACAGCGAGGCTATTTTCGCGCCCAGGCGCTCGATCAGCGAATCGAGCATCTTTTGCAATCCCGTGGCCGCATTGATGGTCAGGCACGGCGGCAGCCAGGAAGCATCGATCTCGAAGCCGCCACGCCCGCCGCGGCGCAGGCACACCAGCGGCATCACCAGATAGTCCTGCAGCGGCTCGCCGTGCCACAGCAGGCGGACGGTTTTTTTGAGGTAGGCCACCGGCATGCTGACGGCTTCGCTGTACAGGTCGGGCGTTTCGATATCTGCCTGTTGATAACGCGCACCGGACGCCAGGTTGCCGCCATGCGCTTTCATGACCGGCAGCGCCGCGTAGAACGTAAAGCTGTGCTCATCTGACGGCAGCCGCGACAGGTCGACCGCGGCCGGCAAGGCATCGCCGAGAGGCGCTTCATAGATCTCGCCGTCCTGGAACACCAGCGACAGGGTGTCGGCGCGCAAGCTGTTATTGGCCAGCGCATCGGCATTCCAGTCGAGCACGTGCACGCCCCACAAATGCGGGCTGATCAAGGACACCAGCCGCTGCAAACGCGCTTCATGATAAAGGTCCAGTTGCTGGAACTGCTGCGGGCTGATGGCCAGCCCTTCCGACCATAATAATTTTGATGGCAATGTCACGCTGTTCTCCCCGGTGATGGTTGAAGGTCGCCCTCTTCCTCCAGTCTGAAGTTGCCAGGATGAAAGTCATTGAGCTTGCGCAGCAAGTACTGTTGAATTTTGCGTAATCGCAAATTGCTTTTGAGAAAACACCTCGATACTGGCACTTCCACATGACACCGGCGCTGCCAGGCGCATCACAGGCATGGAAACCTTGCTGCCGTATTTCGAACGTGAACTGGTGCTGCTGCGGCGCCATTGCCGGGAGTTTGCCGAGCGCTATCCCCGCATCGCCGGCAAGCTGCAGATGTCGGGCGAGGCTTGCGAAGACCCCCACGTCGAACATCTGATCGAGTCGGTGGCCTTGCTGGCGGCGCGCATCTCGAAGCGTCTCGACGATGACTATCCGCAATTCACGCACGCCCTGTTCGAGACCCTGTTTCCGCACTATTTGCGGCCGTTCCCGTCCTGCGCGATCGTGCGCCTGCCGCCGCCCGCGCAGGGCTGCACGGTGCTGCGCTTGCCGGCCGGCAGCCTGATGGATTCGGCTCCCGTGCGCGGTGTGCGCTGCCGTTTCAGCGCCGTCTACAATATCGCGGCCGGCGACGCGAGATTGACGGCAGCCACCTTCGACACCCGCATCAAGGCGCCGCCCGCCGTGCGCCTGCCGGCGGGCGCCAGCGCGGTGATCGGCATCGCCATCGAGCATGACGGCAAGCCGCCGACGACGCTACGCCTGTTTATCGATGGCGAGCCGTCGTTTGCCGCCGCGCTGTACGACGCGCTGTTCCTGCATGCGGGCAGCGCCTGGGTCGAAGGTACCGACGGGCAATGGCTGGCCTTGCCTGCGCCACCGCTGGCGCCGGTGGGCTTTGCCGAAGCGGACGCCATGTTGCCGTTTGGCGCACGTTCGCACAGCGCCTACCGCATCCTGGCCGAGTATTTTGCCTACCCGGAAAAATTCAATTTCGTCGATATCGACACCGCGGCCCTGCAAGCGCGCCTGCCGGCCGGCTCTCGCGGCTATACCCTGCATCTGGTATTGACCGGCATGCCGGCTGACGGCGACAGCGCGCGCATGCTGGCCAGCTTGTCGAGCGCCAACCTGCTGCCCGGTTGCAGTCCCGTGATCAACCTGTTTCCGCAAACCGGCGTGCCGGTCACGGTCACGCAGCAGAAAACCGAGTACGCCGTGCTGGCCCACGCCACCCACGCGCATGGCTACGAGGTCCTGGGCATTGAATCGGTGCAAATGCTGCGCCAGCGCAACGGCGACGCCAGCGCGAGCGAAGTGCGTCCCCTGTACAGCCTGCGCCATGGCGAAGACGCGGCGCAGCCGGGGCCGTATTGGGTCATGCGCGAAGATCCGGCCGTGGCACTCAACAGCGCTGGCCATGAAAAAACCATCAGCCTGGTCGATGGCGACTTCAATCCCCTAGTGCCGGAAAAAGCCACCCTGTCGTTGATGCTGAGCTGCAGCAACCGCGACCTGCCTTTGCTGCTCAAACACGGCCAGCCGCGAGGCGATTTGCAGCCTTGCGGCGACGGCGCGCCACTGCGGCTGCTGCGCCGGCCCAGTGCGCCACGCCGCTACGCGCCGGGGCAAGGCATGCACTGGCGCCTGGTATCGCACCTGGCGCTGAATCATCATGCGCTGACGCAAGAAGGCTTGCCTGCCCTGCGCGAAATGCTGGTGCTGTACGACCTGGCCCAGAGCGCCACCTCGCAACGCCAGATAGGCGGCATCGTGGCGCTGGAACAGCGCCCGGCCACCGCCTGGCTGCGCCACCCGCGTGGCGCGTCGCTGGTGCATGGCCTCGAAGTGCGCCTGACGCTCGACGAAGAAGCGTTCGTCGGCGCCAGCATGCATTTGTTCGTACGGGTCATCGACCAGTTCCTGGGCCTGTATGTGCAAATCAACAGCTTTGTCGAACTGGTGGTGCTGTCGCTGCAAAGCGGAAAGGAGCTGATCCGATGCAAACCAAGAAACGGCATGCAATATCTGGTGTGATCGCACACCTGATGGCCGAACCATGGCGCTACAAGTTCATGCAGGCGGTGGGCCTGCTACTGCGCTGGCTGCGCCAGCAGGGCGTGCCGCCGGAACAGGCGCTGGACGAAGTGCTGCGCTTCCGGAACAGCCTGTCGCTGGGCTTTCCGGCCAGTCAGCTCGAACGCCTGTCGCAGCAGGACGACGGCAGTATCGCCATCACGCCAGCCTTTATCGGTTTGCTCGGCAACAGCGGTGCCCTGCCCCTGCACCATACGCAGGGCATCGCCATCAGCCAGGCCGCCACCAGGGACGATGGCGCTTCAGCCTTCCTGGACATTTTTTCGCACCGCTTGGTGACGCTGTTTTACCAGGCGTGCGGCAAATACCGGCTGGAACACCGGCTGGCGACCGAGGCCAGGGATGATCAACTGCCGATGCTGCTGGCGCTGGCCGGCGTCCATGCTACCGCCGCCTGTGATGCAGCCAGTGCGGCGCCCTGGTATGCGGGGCTGTTGCGCAACCGCCCCGCTTCGGCGCACGCGATTGTCAAGGTGCTGGCCGACCATTGCCGCATTCCCATGGTGCTGGAGCAATTTGCCGGCGCCTGGGACTACTTGCCGCCAGACCGCTTGAGTCGGCTTGGCAGCGCCAATTTCGTGCTGGGCTTTGGCGCCACCGTCGGCTTGCGCCTTTGGCGGCACGACCGGCGCGTACGCCTGCATGTCGGGCCGGTGGACGAGACCGAGTTGCAACGTTTCCTGCCGCACGGTGCCGGTGCGCAGGCACTGGCGCAAATGCTTGCACTGTTTGGCGCGCCCAGCCTGCAAGTCGAAATACGGCTGGTGCTGAGCGAGCCCTGCATTAGCAAACTGGTGCTGACCAGCAATCCGGCCAGGCAGCGCCGGCTGGGCTGGAGCACTTTCCTGCCAGGCCGCCAGGGCCAGGTGCGCGGCGCCGAAGTGCGCTATCTCTTGAGGCAAGCGAGGACGACATGAAACATCAGGGACGCGGCGTGATACGCCTGGGCGACAAGACCGACCATGGCGGCACGGTCAGCAGCGCAACCTCAAGCACCATCGTAATGGGTGTGGCGGCGGTGCTGGCCGGCGACATGACGGTCTGCCCCAGATGCAAGGGCAGTTTTCCTGTCCAGCCCGACGGCGACGGCGCCAGGCACCAGGGCCGCGCCTATGCCTACGACGGCGACAAGACGGCTTGCGGCGCCAGGCTGATCACTTCTTTATAGTGGAGCGCAGCATGAACAACAGCATCCTGGCAGCATTGTCCGTCTTCGGTTCGGCCTCGCAGGAGCGGCGTTTGCTGCGCCTGGATTTTCCGCATGGCGACGGTCCTGCCGATACCGTGCTGCTGGTCAACTCCATTCAGGCGAAGGAAGCGCTGTCGCGCGACTTTCGTTTCGAGGTGGAAATGCTGTCCGACGACGCCCATATCGCCTTGAGCGCCATGATGGGGCGCATGGTGACCATCAGCATGGTGCGCGACGATGGCAGCCTGCGGCACTTCAACGGCTATGTGGGGGAATTTCGCCTGCTGCGCGCCGATGGCGGTTTTGCCTGGTACCACATGCTGCTGCAGCCCTGGCTGGCGTTTGCCAGGCTGCGCCAGGACAATGTCTCGTTCCATGGCCAAAGCGTGATGCAATTGACCGAAACCACGTTCGCGCACTACCAGCAACGTGACTGGAAGACCTGTTTGCAAGGTGACGATCCGCAACTGTCCTGCGCCAATCAGCACAACGAAACCGACTACAACCATCTGCACCGGCGCTGGGAAGCACTGGGCTGGCACTACTGGTATGAACACCGCCCGGACGGCCACACACTCTGGCTGGCCGACGACAGCACTCTGGCCGAGCTGATCGATGGCGAGGCCAAGGGCGCCATGCAGTTTCATGCCGGCTCCGGCTCGATGGAAGACGATGGCGTACATCAATGGCAGGCCGTGCGCCAGCTCGGTTCCGGCCTGTTGACCCTGGCCAGCTTCGACTATAAAAACCCGCGGCCGCAACGCGCCACAGGCCACTCACTGAACCGCCAGGGCGACGTCGCCGTCCATGAACTATATGAAAACACCGGTTCCTATGGCTACCGGGATAGCGACCATGGCGCACTGCTGGCCCAGCGCCGCATGGAAGAAAGCGATCATCTGCGCCTGTATTTCGAGGCGGCAGGCAACCAGCGCCAGGCCCAGGCGGGCCGCTGTTTTACCCTGGCCGGCCATTTCAGCGCACAGGAAAGGCGATACCAGCGCGGCGAGCCGCGCCGCGACGACGCCAAAGCGCGCGAATACCTGATCCTGTCGGTCGAGCATGTCGCCAGCAACAATTATCAAGCCGGCAGCGACGCGCCGTCCCATTACGAAAACGGTTTTGTTTGCGTGCGCAAGGACCAGCGCTGGCGTCCGGGCCGCAACTACAACAGCCAACCTTGCCTGGTGGCTGGCGTGCAGACGGCGCTGGTAGTCGGCCCGGCCGGCGAGGAAATCCACACCGATGCGCTGGGCCGCATCCGCCTGCAGTTTCACTGGGACCGCCTGGGAGAATTCGACGAGCGCAGTTCGCCATGGATACGGGTCATGATGCCGATGGCGGGCACGCAGATGGGCCAGATCGCGCTGCCAAGAGTGGGCCAGGAAGTGGTGGTGCAATTCCAGGACGGCAATATCGACCACCCCATCGTGACCGGCGTGGTGTACAACAGCGCCAACCCGCCCCCTTGGCAACTGCCGCAGCAGCGCGCCCTGTCCGGCCTGCGCAGCCGCGAGCTGGGGGCTAGCGGTGCGAATCACCTGGTACTCGACGATACGCAGCAGGCAAGCCAGGCCCAGCTGCGCAGCAGCCACCAGGACAGCCGCCTGTCGCTCGGCAATATCGCCCGCATCGACGACCACGCCGGCCGCAAGGAAGCGCGCGGCACCGGCTTTGAACTGGCCACCAACGCCTGGGGCGCGCTGCGCGCCAGCAAAGGCCTGCTGATCACCACCGAAACACCGGGCGGTACAGGCGCCGTAAAACAGCTCGACGATACCCTGGCCCGGCTGGCGCAGGCCAGGGAACTGCAGCATGGCCTGGCCGAGATGGCAGTCGACGCCGGCGCCCAGGACAGCGCCAGCGAGCAAGGCGCCGTGGCTGACGCCATCAAGCAGCAAAACAAGGCCATCAAGGGCAGCGGAGAGCATTTTCCGGAGCTGTCCGAACCGCACCTGGTCATGGCCAGCCCGGCCGGCATCGAATTGTCGAGCGCGGCCTCGGTCCATATGGGCGCCAGCGAGCATGTGGCGCTAACCAGCGGCAAGGATATCGCCCTGGCCAGCGGCCACAGTCTTTTTGCCAGCGTGGCCCACAGTCTGCGCATCTTCGTCCACAAGGCCGGCATGAAACTGATCGCCGCCTCCGGCAAGATCGCCATCGAAGCCCACAACGACGAAGTCGACATCATCGCCCGCAAAGTGCTGTCGCTGATCAGCGAAGCGGACTGGGTCAATATCAAAGGCAAGAAAGGCATTCGCCTGCACGGCGCCAACCACATGCTGGAAATCAGCGACAAGGTGCAGTTCTTCACGTCATCGCCGGTGCTGTTCAACGGCAATCTGGAAACCTTGGCGCCGAAGAGTGTGTCGCAGGAGTTCAATGAAAGGCCCCATACCAGTTTTGATCAGGCCATCCGTTTGCTGGAGGTCAACGGCAAACCGGCAGCCGATATCGCTTTCGAGCTGATACGTGACGACGGCAACAAGATAAGCGGCACCAGTAACGCCGATGGACACACACCCGTACAAAAAGGAGAAGGCATGGACAACTACACGATACGTTACAAGGGAGAACTGCCGTGAGCGACGATGATGATCTGAATGAGCATGGCAATCATCAGGGTGAGTTTCATCAGACTGTCGGCGGCTGGGCTGAATATACGGTCAACCTGACCGAGATAAAAGATACGGTGCGTCATGACGTGACGGTTCCGCCCAAAAAAATAATTCCCATAATTTTTTTGCCAGGGGTTATGGGAAGCAATTTAAGAATGACAAAAAAACGTCAAGAAGAACTGAAGCGGCCAGACAATCGATCATGGAGACCCGATGACATGATAGACACATCCGGTAAAGCGGCGGTCGCGACAGGTGGCGGTTTAGGGCACCTCGTTATACATAACTGTTGAGCGCCCCCATTTCACGTAGGGTGCGTATTGTTTGCGCCGCCACATGAACATCCTTCAAACCAAGCCAGATCGTCTTGACGCCCGGTTCGCCATCGCCCTTGCGGGCGA